>CAYZXL010000018.1:0-75797 GCA_964482435.1 uncultured Verrucomicrobiota bacterium | reverse complement strand
ACTGGCGCGAACCGTGGTTCGTGTTGACGCCGGATGACCGATTCGACGAAGGCGAAACGCAGTTCTATGCCATGGACGGTTACCTCAGGCGCGGCGACCTGCTCATCGGCATGGTGAAGGTCCTGCGCGACGATCTGAAAGCCGATTCGCCACCCGACCCGCCCGACGCCTACGGAATTGGTTACACCACGCTGGCGTGGAGCCACGACGGCGAGCATTGGGTGCGCGACCGCGAGAGATTTTTTGACCGATCCCCGCAACAAGGCGCATGGGACCATGCCCACGCCTGGATTGATGAACAAGTGCCGGTCGGGGACGAGGTCTATCTTTATTACGGCGGCTATCAAAGCGGGCACAAGGTGAACCGATTTGAGGAGCGGCAGATCGGGCTGGTAAGAATGAAACGGGACCGGTATGTCGCGCGGGAAGCCGGTTCGTCCGGCGGCAGCTTCACAACGCCGCTGGTGATTCCGAGCGCTGAGGCGATGACACTGAATGCCGATGCCCAGGCCGGAGAAGTGAGAGTGCAAGTGTTAGCATCGGACGGCGTGCCGATTCCCGGTTTCGCCAGAACCGATTGTGAAGCGATCCAGGGCGATGTTCTGGCCGCGCCCGTGCGCTGGCTTCGCCCGCTATCTGCTCTGGCAGGGAGGCCCGTGCGGTTAGAGTTCTTTCTGAAGAATGCCCGGCTGTTTGCCTTCGAATTGCACGCGCTCAAAGCGGATAATTCTGGGAACGTACCGCTCTGGGGGCGTTTCGAGACACCAGTCACAAACGCCGGCGGGCACGCCAATCCGTTCAGAGACGTCACGTTGCACGCGACGTTCGCCCGCCCCGATTCCCAAGACCGGGTGCCGCTGACTGCGGTTCAAGCGGCCGCGTCCAGTTCCTTGTCAAAGCCGACGCCGGAAGCGGTAACGTCCAGGCGGCCCGCCAGGATAAATGCAGTCTCATCGCAGACCCCTTGTTTGTGGATCGGGACAAGGGCGATTTCAGGCTGGGCTCAGGGTCGCCGGCGGTGCAGATAGGTTCTGAGCCGTAGGACTTCTCGGCGGTCGGCCTCCGCCGGGCGTGCAGGGAGGACTGATTACCAGTAAGCCTTTTTGGAAAGGGTCTGCTATGAGTTTCAGAGTCTTGCACGTGAGTCTGCTCTCTCTGCTTATCACGGCCTGGGTGTTTATGGCGGGAAAGCCTGTCGCGTGTGAAGCGGCTTCTCAGACGGAACCGAAGACGGTACATTTCTTCGTTTCCCCCCTGGGAGGGCACTGGGGCGACGTAGATGGCCACGAGGCTTGGATGGTAGATATTCCGGAAGCGAAGGACGGCACGTGGCGCTTCACACAGCTCTTCGTAAACGGCGAGCGCCGACCCCAAGGCGCTGCCTGGGATTCTGGGGCATTTGAGTATGTGAGTGGCCGTGCACGGACTGACCACGAGTCTCTCAAGGAAGGCGATGTGTTCAGTCTTGGCGGCCGGCAGGCGACGCTTAAGAAGCTGGACACGCTACCCTATGTGGAGAGCGAGTACACGAAGCGTTTCAAGTTCGATGCGTATGACAATCCCAAACTCAAAGAGCTGCGACAGCGTTACAAGCTTGACGAGGTCATCGCTCCTGGCAGAGACGAGTTCGACCAGCAGGTCCTCCTGATGGATTGGACACACCGCCAGTTCAAGAAGTTCGGCCGCCCCTCCACGAATCCCAGGGGAGCTCTGGAAATCCTGGGGGACATAGAGCAGGGACATGCCTTTTTTTGCACGCACTACGCCGAGGTCTTCGTGTCCGCCGCCGCCAGTCTGGGATGGGTGGACCGTGCTCTCGCCCTTCGGCGGCACCAAGGGGTCGCCGAAGGGGGCTCGACGGAGCACAGCTCGACAGAAATCTGGTCAAACCAATACCGCAAGTGGATCATGCTCGACCCTACGAGCGACATGTACCTGGAGAAGGAGGGCGTGCCTCTAAACGCTTTTGAGATCCGACAGGAATGGTTCTACCACGAAGGCAAGGACCTCGTTTTCGTGATCGGGAAGGAACGTAAGAAGTACAGGAAAGCTGATCTGCCGGTCGTTCTGGCGCGCCTCCCTGGGTTCGGCGACCTGAAGGTCAGCCCTGACGAACTCGACAAATACGGATTCATCGGCTACATCCCTAACACCAAGCTCATGGATGCCGGGGAGGATTATGCCAACATGTTCATCGTGAAAGACAAGTTGTGCGAAGGGACGCGCTGGCATGAGCGGACTGTGCCTTCTGATCCAGCCGTGTACCCTTACTTCGCGGTCGGTCAGGCATCGCTCAGCCTTCGCGCGGAACGGGAGAAGATCAACGTCTCACTCCAGACGCTAACCCCGAACTTCAAGCAGTACGAAATCCAGACTGATGGCGGCGTGTGGAGACCATCTGCAGACAATTTCCTTTGGAGCGTCCATCCGGGGCCGAACCGACTCGAGGTGAGGACGGTCAACCAGTTCGGGATTAACGGCCCCACCTCGACGGCGGAAATGGAGTTACGGGAATAGAGGACGCTAATGGCCTAAGACGTCGGCAAAGTAAAGCTCGTGTGGCGTAAGTGGGTCATATCCGTTGATCTTGCACTGCGCACTTTGACCAATTTGCGGGCTGTCGGACAGGGATTACGATTGAGCCACGGAAACGGGCACCACACTGCCGATTCCCCTGATGTTCATGGCGCACTGAGTAGAGTTCTTTGAGGAAAGGTGAGAGACCGATGAGGAGCTGGGATGATTTCCCGACTCTCTTGCTTGCCGAGGCCGGTACGCTGCATGGCGCCGAACCGAGGCCCGGCTTCCCGAAACGCTTCTGCCGCCTCAGGGCGCGACCATGAAGGGCTCACAAAAGGGCGATCTCGTTGGCGGCAAGGTCATACCTTCGAGGCGCGTCTCGTGAGTCTCCCTGGCTTGCAGCGGAGTTGCCTGCTCAGTGCTGGGCGCACCACACGACAGCAGCTTGCCTGTTGAGCCTCTTGCAGTTTGACGTAACTCGCAATACCTCAGGAAGTGGCGTACTTGCCTGGGCCCATCCTCTCGACCGACCACATGCACAGTGACGAATTCCATCTTTTTCCTTTGTGCGTCTGTACCCTGAACGATGCAGCAGATAGTAGACTATACTCGACCACTGTTTCGGAACGCTGCTTCGCGTGTCATCCGCTGTCTGAATGACCTGTCCCCCCGACATGCTTGAACTGTGGCGCCCTCAACCGAAAACGCGAGGTGGATGGAGATACATGTCGTTTCCGGGTAAGCGATCTTCGCATCTGACGTTTTGAGCGGCGGTTATGAGTGGGGGATGTGTGACAAATCGCCTGAAGCGACTTTCTCTGTTAAAGCACACCTCTCGCGCTGGCTCGCATTCTTTTGAGGTGAGAGAGGGAAGAGACGACCTGTTGACGTCGCAGCAGTCTTTGCTCCCCAACGTCCGCAACGCCACACTCCTTCTTGCGCGTCGTCGTTTCAGTTGCAGGTTTCGAGTACGGATATGACCAGTCAACAATCACTCGAGGTCTATTCTGTAAAACATCCTGCGGTTGGCTGGCAAGGCGGAGTCGGCCCAGGACGTTGTGAATCCTTGCGACGGAACCGTTGCGACGGTAATCCATTGCCAGGTCGCAAGGTCGGAACAAACGCTGACGACGTAGCTTTCTCCCGGGCGGCTGCTCCAGTTGAGCTGAATCCCGCCGCCAGCGGTCACTGCAACCTCCACGATTCTCATCACGAACCGATGCTCATACGCCCCGATGTCAACGAGATACGACCCATCCTCGTCCCCGTCAATGATTCGGTCATTGCCGTCGAGGTCAACCGCAGCCCCCATCCAATCGGCATTTTTCCCCGTGTCAATGCACGGAGACCCCATCGAGAGGCGATAGTTGTTGTCGTCGTAGGTATCGGGGGAGTCGTCCGGACCGTCCGCGTCAACGAAGGCGGGATCGCTGGATATGTTCCCCTCGCCGCCCGAGTGCGCTATTTACCACAATGGTATTATTGAGGATTGCTCCGTTGCAGTTGTACAATCCGCCGCCGTGGCCGTCGCAGTATGAGGAGCCGCAGCTATTTCCGGCAATCAGGTTGCTTCGAATGGCGCCACTGCAGCTCGAAAGCCCGCCGCCGCCAAACTCAGCCCAGTTGTCGGTGATTCGGTTGTTCTCGATAACGGCCTGGCAAGACCATAGCCCTCCGCCTCCGCCATCCCCGCTTGGGCACGAATTCGCATGAATCGTGTTTCCTCGGATAATCCCATCGCATTTATAAAAGCCCCCGCCGCCCCACCCTGCGGAATTCCCGGAGACAGTGTTGCCCTCAATTATGCCTGCGCAGTTGGCCACTCCCCCCCCGTCGGCCTGCGCCGAGTTCCCGGTTATTTTGTTGCTTCGCAGGACCCCATTACAATATGAGACGCCGCCACCACTCCAGGCAGAGTTGTCCGCGATAACGTTGTTTTCGATAGTGGCATGAGTGGCTTTTTGCTCCGTTCCCCCGCATATTCCGCCGCCGCTGTTGGCTTCGCCATTCTTGATAGTGAACCCGGAGAGAACGCACGCTTCGGTCTCATCCCCCTGGAAGGACACGACGGACCCTAACTCGCCGCCGTCGAGTATTGTCGAGGTTACTATACTGGGGCCGAGGGGAGTTGAGCTTCTCAGGACGACGTCAACACCGGCGAAGCAGACATTCCCGTGGTAGACTCTGGGAGACACAATTATTTCATCGCCCTTGATTGCAAGGCTCAGGGCTTCCTGGATTGTTGGCACCCCTGAAGGGATGTGAATGACACGCGGGGGCGTCACCGCAGTTGGGTCGCTCCCCCGAAGAACTTCCAACCCGTCCCGAAGACCGTCGCCGTCGCTATCCTCCACGTTGGGATCGGTGTTGGCTGCCGCCTCGGCGTCGTCCGAGAGGAGGTCGCCGTCCGAGTCGGGAGATGCGTCGAATTCATAGCACCCCATATCCACTCGCTGCCCGACGAGGCGGCAATTTCCATCGAGGTCGCGCTGCGGCCAGACCGGCCAGAAATGGTTGATGCCCGTGTCTATGCACGGGGAGGCCGCCTGAAGACGGGAGTTTCCGGCCGTTGGGTCAACGAAAAGAGGGTCAGCAGCGATGTTTCCGGGTCCGCCTCCGGTCCAATTGTGAATGCAACTGTACGAAACATTAGCGCCGCCGGATATTTGACTCACCGACGACCAACCTCTGTTCCCCCAGAGGATGCAGTTACGAACTGTGCCCGAGCAGTTGTAAAGCCCAGCGCCATAGCCACCCGTATTATTGCAGATGGTGTTGTTGAGGATGGCACCGTTGCAACCGGATAGTCCGCCGCCGTCGCCGGCGGAGTTCCCGCTGATTTCGTTGTTCATAATGATGCCGCTGCACGCGGATAGTCCGCCGCCCACTGTGGCAGCCGAGTTCCCGTAGATTCTGTTGTTCACAATGAAACCGTTACAGCCGTATAGACCCGCGCCGGAGGTCGTTGCGGAGTTTCCGTAAACCTCGTTGTTTTGGATCGTGCCATTGCAGGAGTCAACCCCGCCTCCCCAATGCTCTGACGTATTTCCATAGATTTTGTTGTTCCGGATGAGGCCATTGCAGTCCGTCATTCCGCCAGCGAAGTATCCCCCCGAGTTCCTCGCAATCCTGTTGTTCTCGATAACGCCGTCGCAATGTGCTATCCCGCCGCCTCCGCTGTCCGCTGTGTTGTCGGCGATGACGTTGTTGCGGATTGTGGCGCGAGTGTGCTTGTCCCATGTTCCGCCACAGATTCCAGCCCCGAGTTCTGCACGGCCATTCTGGATGGCGAAGTCGGACAGGACGCAGGCTTCGGTCTCGCTGCCCAGGAAGGAAACGACGGGTCCGAAATCGCCTGCGAGGATGGTCGAAGCGGACCCGAAACCGCGAAGGACGACGTCTGCGCCGCAGAACTGGATGCTGACGTTGTAGGTGCCCGGACCCACTCGGACCTCATCGCCATTTCTTGCCAGGGACAGGGAGGCCTGAATCGTCGGGATGTCACGAGGAACGTAGATTATCCCGGGAGGCGTGGACTCGATCGGATTCGTTCCCCGGAGGACCTCCAGACCATCTCGAAGACTATCGCCATCCGTGTCTTCGACGGTAGGTTCGGACGCCCTGGCCATCTCGTCCGCGTCGGATAGAAGGTCGCCGTCGGAATCGAGAGAGGAGCCGTACTCGTAACACCCAATATCCTGCCGCTGGCCCGCGAGACGGCAGTTGCCGTCAAGGTCTCGCTGAGGCCAGGCAAGCCAATAGAAGTTGGCGCCTGCGTCTCTACACGGCGAATCCGAGCGCAAGCGGAGATTTGCGTTTGCCTCGTTAACGAATCGCGGGCCAGAAGCGATGTTTCCCCGGCCGGTTTCAGTCCAATTCTGGATGCAGCAGGAGGAGGGGGTGTTTGACTCGTACGTCTGGGCTCCGGCGCCCCCGGCCGTGTTCGCCCAGATGATACAGTTGCGGATAAACTTCTTACAGAGAGAGACCCCGCCGCCGTTTTTTGCTGCCCAGTTGCCATAAATCGTATTGCTCTGGACTGTCCCGCGGCAAACGAAGATACCCCCGCCATCGGCGTTGGCTGCGTTGCCGATGATGAGATTGTTTTGGAGGATGCCGTCGCACTCGGAGGCGCCACCGCCGGAGCCTTTCGTCCCCGCGGCCGCATTTCCGCTGATCGTGTTGTTCTGAATGATGCCGTCGCAAAGGGCCAGTCCTCCACCCGAGCCAGAATACCCCGCAGCCGTGTTTCCCCGGATCGCATTGCCCTCAATGGCGCCATTGCAGTTCGAAAGCCCTCCGCCTCCTTGCTCGGCGACATTTCCGCTAATCAGGTTATGGCTGATCATCCCCTGGCATTCATAGAGGCCGCCGCCGTACCCCCCCGCCGAATTGTCGGAGATTGTGTTGTCCTCCACGGTCCCGTCGCAGAAGGCGACGCCACCGCCGCAGCCGTCCGGCCAATACCCCGCCACTTCGTTCCTGGCAATTACGCTGTTTCGGATTGTCGCGTGGCTGTGCACCTCTTGCGTTCCCCCGCAGATTCCACCGCCGCAAACAGCACTGCCGTCTTGAATACTGAATCCTGACAGGACGCAGGTTTCGTTCTCCGTTCCGGAGAATGTCACAACGGGGCCATTTTTGCCGCCGTCAAGGATTGTCCTTGCGACAACCGTGGGAGAGAGCGGGTCGGTGCTCCGAAGCGTGATGTTCTTGCCGCGGAAGTGGACGTTCTCGGTATAGGTTTCCTCGGCGACGGTGACTGTGTCGCCGTCGGACGAGGATTCAATTCCTTCCTGAATGGTCTTGAACGCCGTCTCCCAGGTTGAACCGTCCCCCGAAGAAGCGACAGACGCGCTCACGTACCAGACCGCACTGTCTGCAACAGTCGAGGAACCAAATACGCCGATTAGGATGCCCATGAGCCAGATTCTTGGTCGCATGGCTGTCACCTCCCCTCTGTTAGAGCCGGCCATTCCATTCCGACCCGATAGAACTTTTGCTTTCCGGCTGCTTGCTCGTCCGTCCACATCGGAACTTTGCCGGTGAACGCGTCCACCCATTCGCCTGAGTCCATGCTATCTCTCGTCTGGACGATGAAGGTCTCGGCTGCGCTGCCGAAGACCTGGCATTCGTAGGGCCCGATGTCAAGGACCCCTTTCCACATAAGGCTAATGGCTCCGCCTTCTTCCTTGACAATGTAGTTTAATCCCCCAGTCCAGCCGGATTTGCCTTTTGTGTCAACATACCGGAAGTTCCCGCCGAGGTCGAGACGCCCAATGGCAACCGTGTTGTCGCCCGAGTCAACGCAAGGGGATGCAACGTCAAGGTGGTAATCGTACATCTCATAAGACTTGCCCGCCAAAGCCAATTGCGAAGCGTCTCCCCATACCGTGATCGTCGCTTCAGTGTTGGAAGCGATGAGGAATTGAAGGGACTGTCCCGTGTCGGGATCGATCAGTAGTCCGGTCAGAGCACCCGTTTCCCAAGAAGCACCGGCGTCCACCAGGGTCGTCTGCCAGGTCTCATCGTCAAATGTGGCATTTTCGGTCCACTGTCCGGCAGTACGGGGCACGCCGACGAATAAAGGATTCTCGGCTATGTTTCCCTCGCCACCAGCGCCCCAGTTCTGGATACAGGAAAAGCTGGGTGTGGTGGACCGGTACACCTGTGGCCCATCCGGGGCGGTGTTGCCCCAGATAATGCAGTTGGTCACAACTCCCTGGAAACCGCTGATGCCCCCACCTCGCGTGCCCGCGCTGTTCCGCGCGACTGTATTGTTGAAAACGGAACCTGTCCCGCCGTCCATCCCCCCACCGGAGTTAGCCGCCCTGTTCGCGACGATGAGGTTGTTCTGAACCGCCGCTTCGCAATCCACAAGCCCGCCACCGTAGCCCCAGCCTGGCTCCGACTCTGCCAGATTTCCGGCGATGATGTTGCGGACGACGGTCCCTCTGAGGTTCGCGGCGCCCCCACCCGACCCAGCATAGTTGTTCAGAATCTTGTTACCTTCGATGGTGCCACTGCACCCCAACAGGCCGCCTCCACCCCAGCCCAGGCCGGGAGCCGCCCGGTTGCCGACGATGACGTTGTCCAGAACGGTGCCGTCACATTCACAAAGCCCGCCACCGTCATAGTTGGCCCAGTTGCCGGCGATTATGTTACCCTGGAGTGCCCCCTCGCTGAGGTCGCCGAACCAGCGCCTCTCCCAGTCATCCGGGAGGCCGTCGGCATCCGTGTCGCGGGATTTGGAGGTGGCCTCGGGCGCGTTGCCATAGGCTCCCATGTCCACCCGCCCACCGTTGGGCTGAGGCTCCTGAGAACAGGGGGCGCCTGGGTCACCAGCGTCTATACACGGCGACCAAGAGCAGAGATGGAAATCTCCATTTTCAGGGTCAACGAAATGCGGGTAGAGGCTGATATTCCCGGTCCCCGAGCCCGTCCAGCCTTCGATGCAAGAGTAAACGGGCGCCGGGCAGGAGTAGAACGGATTCCCGAGCCCGTTCTCCTAGAAAATGCAGCTTCTCGGATAGTGGTATCCCGAATAGCCGATGGCGCTGCCCTGGGGAACGGAGTTCCCGAAGAACGTGTTGTTCACCACAGAACCCTCGCAGAAATAAAGCCCGCCACCCTCGAGAGTCGCCGAGTTATTCACAATGGCGTTGTTCTGGATGGTTGCGTCGCAGTCAGCCAGTCCGCCTCCCCATGCCGCCGAGTTGCCGGAGATGATGTTGCCCTGGACCGTTCCGTTGCAACCTGACAGGCCTCCGCCGGAAGTGTAGGACGCCGTCGCCAGATTCCGAGAGATCGTGTTCTTTTGGATCGTGCCGCCGCAATGCGACAGTCCGCCGGCTCCGGGGGCTGAGTTGTCAGAGATGATGTTCCTCTCGACAGAGCCATTGCAGTAGGCGAGCCCTCCGCCATATTCGGAGGCTGAGTTGCCGGTGATTACGTTATCCCTGATTGTTGCATGAGTTTCGGCATCGTTTGTCCCACCACAGATTCCGCCACCATACCAGCCCTTGCCGTTCCGAATCGTGAAGCCAGAAATCACGCAGTCCTGGGACTCGGTTCCGGAGAAAGTGACCACGCAGCTAAGCCCCCCCCAAGGTGAGCTACTGAATGCGATGTGCTATTCTGAGGCCCTTTGTGGTGCCCGTCTGGCTTTCGCTCGAGTTGCTTTTTCTTCCTGCGACCGGAAACGAAGAAAATCGAAGAACGCTCACGGGCGGAGATGCATGGTCCTTCATGCCGATTTCCGGACGCCGACTGCAAACTCCTCTCGTATCCTCCAGTGTGTAGAAGCTCTCAACCGACCCCTCTGAAGGCATCCGGCAAGGTCCATTTATTCGACCTGGATCACCCGATAGAACCTTCGCCTCACCCCAAGGGCCCCACTATCCGTCCATGCGGCTGTTGTGCCGGCGGCGATGATTTCCCCGCTCAGGTCCTTCCACTCCGGATCGCCGGTGTCGTCCTTCCATTGCACGCGATACTTCACACCATCCTGCGCCCTCCAGGCAATATCCAGACCGGCGCCACCCGACGGGAATAGGGTCGTAACCTGCAGATACTTCCGAAGGACTTGAGGGTTAATGCCCTCAGTCGTCTCTCTGAGGCTGGCCATATTTTCTAACTTCAAGCCGAACTCAAACACATTAGTCATGACCTGGAGCGCATCGAGGAACGCGATCAAATCATCAATATCATCAATCATGTCGCAGAATGTGGGATACCAGAGACAAGCGATGGCGGTCACGACTTCGACACCACGCATCGCCGTCGTAATGGTGCTTAGTAGAGATTCCCAGTCGTCAATTGAATCCTGGAGCTCCAGGGCATCCCAGGCGTCCTCATTGAGCGGCATCATGACATCGAGGCAGAAATGATAATAGAAGTCGTGTGCCATGCTGCTCTCGCGCGTACCGCGGTCGCCAGCCCCGTAGAAGTGTTGCGCCCTGTCGAGCGCGTCCTCCATCTGGTCCAGCAGCGGTCCGCTGTACAACGGCCTCAGCAGCAGCCAATTGCAGAACATCCGGGCCAAGATCTCGATGGCGAAGTCGTCATTGATCTTCCCCCCCTCGTAGTTCTCGACGCACACCTTGATAACCAGGTGAGTCACAGGGAGGATGAAGTCCCGCAACGGACCCGGGCCGACCGATTCATCCGCCTGTAATCTCAAGAAAACTTTGTCGAGTTCTTCGAGGAGTTTCTCCTTTCCACCGAGCTGCGCTATGGCGTCGTTGACCAGGGCTTTGATGTCGTCCTGGAAATCTTCACTGTCCCACCCGCCAAAGCCGAGGTCGAAGAAGGCCATCATTGCTTTCCGAAAGATTTCCCTGGCCTGCTCGGGGATGTCAATATAGGAAGCCAGGGCATCGAGGAGCTTCTGTTTGACTACGTCTACGATTTCCTTCTTGACCTCATCCATGGCGACATCGAGCGCGAGGTCTATGAAGGATTTCAAGATTCCCTGCATATCGTCCCATTTCCCGAGGATTATGGTGTCAACGAGAGTCTTGAGGAGGTCTCTCAGATCGGACCGCACCGGAAGCAGGTCAATAAGCTTGGGGAGAACCTCTTTGACAAACGGCCCCCTTACATAGTCAATCAGTGCATTCGCAAGCGTCTCGACACTCGCATACGCACCTATTGCTTCCTCGTTTGGGATTGGCAGCGGCAGCGAATACTTGAGGAGTAACGCTATATTGACGGCAAGCTTATACCAGGAGTGGAGGTCATCGCCTGTGTTGGTCAGCCTTTCGAGCAGGTCCCGAAGTTCCTTCGAGCCCTCGATGAAATCCTCAACGGCACGCTCGACCTCCACCTCGGCGTAACCTGTGCTGTTGACGTAACCCGAAAGCGCGACGTAGAAGCGCTTGACCGCCTCCAGCTCCCTCCAGTCCACGCCTCCTTCTTCGACCTGATCGAGCCACGCCAGCGCTTCATCTGCGAAGCCGACGAAAGGCTTCTCCGTATATCCCCACTTCCTCAGGTCATTAAGGAGGCCCCTCGCCTTCGCGAACTCAATTTCCTTATCGGCAGTTTGCAGCTGCAACGAGAACGAAGTGCCCCCGCTTTTGACTTCGATGCGCTCCCTCTTTATACAGCGTAACTCCCCGTAGTCATAGTCGTGCCAACCGCCGTCCCTGGCAACCAGGTAGTACTTCCCCACGTGAATGTCGTGAACAATCTGTCCCCCCGTCGGCCGCATCTGCCAGTAGCGCGTCTCCTTTCGGTCGCCCATCTCCGCATAGAGATAGACCCAGACATCGTCCGCGGGATTGCCCACCTCATCGGTAACTGAAATGACCACCTGGGCGTCCTCCAGATAGTCGCATGGGACGTAGGAGAAAACCCCCTCGAGGAATTCCCCGGGACGCTCCGGGTCAGCGACCTTGACCGTGACCCTGACGCTGTGGGTCTCAGGGTCGTAGGGTAACTCGAGCTTGCTCCGCCAGGCGAAGTAATACCGGGAGTCAGCTATATCCCCCCCGGTCAGTGAAACGTTTTCCTGCTGAAACGGCCAGGGGATGTCCTTTGCCACCCCAAGCTCCTTCAACTTGTCGAATCCGCTGCGCAGGGCCCGAGGGTTCTTGTCCTCTTCGGCATAGTCTTGCAGCTCTCTGAGCTCTGGCGGCTGGCAGTAGAGAATCTCAATGTCCGGGTACGATTCCTTGAAGAGCACCTCGACAGCCGACAGCGAAGCGGCCGTCCAGAGCTGGGGATGCCACCAACTTCCGTAGATGGTCTGTGGAAGGCCGTCGCTGATGACCACGATTACCTTTCGAGCGTCCTGCCGGAAGTCAAATTCGGTGGCGTCGGTCGCAAACATCAGGGCATCGTATGTCACGGTCGGCGACCAGGAGGCTCCCCCCGACCTTCCGATACCGTCGTCAATCCACGGGCCAATTTCCTCGGCCTCCATGATTCCGTGAAAGGGTAAAAGGTAAAGCCCTTCCCAAAATCCGGTATCGGAGGCGTAGGTAATCGCTCCGAAACGGAAATCCACGTGGCTCGACTGAAGCCGATTCAGAAATTCGTGAAGTTCCCAACGTATGGGCATCTCGTCTGCCAGAGACATGCCTCTATCTACTACGAAAACAATGTCAAGCTTCTCCGCCGTTACCGACCTTTCCCAGAAGCCAGGTCCGTGGAACTGGTAATCTGGCTCATCGAATGTGACGGTCCGCTCTTCAATCACCTCCTGGGATGGCGAGACCATAGCTTCCGTAAGCTGGAAATCATCAAGAGTTAGGCCCGTCACCCAATTTCCGCTTGAATCCTTTACCGAGACAGAGGCCCAGACCAGACCCGCATCCCATTGTGAGAAATCGTTTATGGTCAGGTGGTCTCCTGCCGCCGGTGTCCACGGCGCCTCCCCAGCCCACACCTGATTCGCTACCAGTGGTCCGACGGGGCTTGCGAGCCCGACGAAGGACAATGCAGAAAAAATGGTCATGCGACAGGCCAAGACCTGGCGACCGATTCGAACAATAGATCTCCTCATGCTTCTCGCCCCCTTTCTGCCCGCGCCCGAGCCGCCAGGAATTGCAGAGTGGCCGACAGCGACATCGGTGCACTCAAGCCGTGGCACCAAGGCACGGAGCCCTGTCCGTTTCGGTCAGGGTACTTCGCTTGTTTTCAACGTTGAGTTACCTCTCACGAGGCCTGAAACCGTCTGCGACATCATGATAAGAGCATCTCAGTCTCCAAGGCAAGCGGTAAAAAGTGGGCGGCAGCGGCCGCTTTCCCGGCAGGAGTTTCCCCAAAATCTGCCGAGGTGGTGATGTAAGTCGTTGGTAGCGTGGGAGAGATGGAAATTGGGAAGTGTGAGGGCCGCTTTTTGGCGAAAAAAATGGGGATACTTTTTGGTGAAAAATGAGACCTCCTGAGGTAGAAGACTTAGGTGAGAACTGAGTCACAACTACCTGGAGGTCTTGTATGAATCGTACACAAATTGCCAATAAAATGAAAGGACAAGTGAAGGGATTTTCGGGGATACTTTCAAAGGGGTTGCCCCGCCTTCTGGCGGGAGGAGGTTTTTGGCGGAGATGGTGTACGGGATTGTGTCTCAGCACTCGGTGCACGTGGCGCAGATAGCCAGGTCGTTGAACGAGCGCATCAGGTTGATCAAGACGCTGAACCGACTCTGTCGCCAGTTGGGAAGGACGGGTCTGGAGGAGAAGTTGGCGGAGAACTTGATCGAGGATGGTTCCCGTCACGTGAAGAGGGACACCCTTTTGATCGCCGACATCTCGGATGTAACCAAGAAGTACGCGAAGAAGATGGAGCACTTAGCGGATATACGGGACGGCAGCGAGAACAAAATCACCAAAGGGTACTGGACGACGAAGGTCATAGGGGCGGAGGCGGAGAAGGGGAAGATCGTTCCCTTGTATGAGTGGCGCCAAGGCGCCATATTCCCAGAATGCCCCGGGCTTCATCAGCGAGAACGAGGAGATCCTCAAGGGAGTGGAGTGTCTCCGGAAAAGGACGGACGATCGGGGCATCTGGATGATGGACCGAGGGGGCGACCGAGGAGAGCTGATGATTCCCCTCCTTGACCGGCAGATGCGTTTCATCATCCGGCTCAAGGGAGACCGGAGCGTTATATATCAGGGTCACCCGGTCATCGCCTCGGAGCTTTCCTGTTCCACCAAGATGCTTTACGCCGAGAGGATTGTCAGAGAGGAAAGCGGGGGAGAAAAGCCTCAGACTATCCAATTCGGGTTTCGGAGAGTCAGATTCCCCGGCAGGAAGGAGCAACTATCGCTGGTGGTCGTCAGGGGCTTCGGGGCACAACCGTTGATGCTCTTGACCAATCTCGAGGTCAAACCCACCCGCAAGTCGCTGTTTTTCGTCGTGGAGGCCTACATTCGCCGCTGGCAGATTGAGGAGACGATTCGATTTGAAAAGCAGACCTACGGAATAGAGGACATTCGGCTGAGTCCCGCCTCGGCGGGACAGAACATGATCGCTTTGACTTTGGCTGTGGCTTACTTCGTGACGATGTGGCTCGGAGAGGGGCTGAGACTTCCCATTCTGACTCACCATGCTCTGGCCGCCAGCAAGCGTCTGTTTTCCGTCCCCGACTTCCGATATTACGCCCTCTCGCGGATGGCATCAAATGGGCCTTTGAAGGCTGCCAGACCCCTTTCTGGTCGCATCCGCAGCAATCCCGGGCCGATCCCCAAATCATGCTCCCGATATAGGCAAATTCTGGGGAAACTCCTGGTCTCTTTGTTCTTGACACGGTGCGGTTGGTATGGTATCTGTTTGCACCCACGCGACGCACCAAGGGGTGGGCGGCGCTTGGGTGGAAAACTGCTTGTCGGCGCAACTCTTTCTTGCACAGGATAATACGTGCCGTGAACTACAGGGACACAATTAACCTTCCAAAGACAGATTTCGCCATGAAGGCGAATCTTCCTGTAAAAGAGAAGGAGATACTGAAGTTCTGGGACGAACTCGGCCTTTATGGGAGGATTCAGAAGAGGAACGCTGCTGGAGAATGGTATCTTCTGCACGACGGGCCGCCTTACGCCAACGGCGACATCCACATGGGCACTGCGTTGAACAAGACCCTGAAGGATTTCGTTGTGAAATACAAGTCCATGAGAGGATTCAGGTGTCCGTTTGTGCCGGGTTGGGACTGTCACGGACTCCCGATTGAGCACCGGCTTCTCAAGGAATTGCATAAAACGAAGCATGAGGTGGAAGTTGTTGAGTTCCGGAAGAAGGCGAAGGAATTTGCCCTGAAGTGGCTTGACGTTCAGAGGGAGGAATTCAAACGGCTCGGCGTGCTGGGGGAGTGGGAGAACCCGTATCTGACAATGGACCCGAAATACGTCGCGAAGGAGGTGGAGAGCTTCGCCCGTCTTTACGCGGATGGATACGTTTACCGCGGTTTGAAGCCGGTGCACTGGTGCATTGAGTGTGAGACGGCCCTGGCGGAGGCGGAACTGGAGTACCACGACAAGACATCGCCCTCCATCTACGTCAAATTCAAGGCTGATGATGCGCTCAGCGGGATTTTCGGGCTGAAGGACGCTTACGTGGTTATCTGGACGACGACGCCCTGGACGCTTCCGGCAAACCTGGCGATTGCGGTCCACCCGGATTTAGAATACGCGGCCGTTCGGGTCGCGGGCGAGGTTTTCGTTCTCGCAAAGGAGACAGTGGAGCGGGTCAAAAACGAGTTGAACTGGGCCGATTGCGAAATTGTTGCGACGGCGAACGGAAAGCGATTAGAGGGCTCGACGTGCCAACATCCGGTGGCCGACCGGCAGTCCAAACTGATTCTCGCCGATTTCGTGACTCTTGACCAGGGGACCGGCTGCGTTCACACGGCTCCCGGACACGGGCAGGAGGATTACGAAATTGCAGGGAAGTACGGTCTGGAAATCTATTCGCCCGTGGACGAGACTGGGCGATTCACGGAGGATGTCGAGCACTTTGCGGGGAAGCAGGTTTTCGAGGCCAATGACGCAATTGTGGCTTACCTTCGGGAGAAGGGGCTGCTTGTCGAGGCGACGGAAGTGACCCACTCCTATCCGTTTTGCTGGCGGTGCAAGAATCCGGTCATATTCAGGGCGACGAGGCAATGGTTCATTGATGTCCATCATAGCCGCTTGAGGGAAAGGACGCTGGAGCTGGCGAAGAATGTCCGGTGGATTCCCTCTTTCACTGAGAAAAGGTTCTTAGCGACGGTCGCAGGGAGACCGGATTGGTGTCTTTCGCGGCAGAGGCTGTGGGGCGTGCCCATCCCGGTCTTTTATTGCTTGGCATGTGGTGAACCATTTCTGACGCCGGAAGCCGCCAAGAAGCTTGCGGGTCTGGTCCGTGAACACGGTAGTGACATCTGGTTTGAGAAGGACGCGAAGGAGCTTTTGCCGCAGGAGTCAAGGTGCCCGGCGTGCGGCAGAGGCGAATTCAAAAAGGAGACGGATATTCTTGACGTGTGGTTCGATTCCGGGACGAGCCATCAGGGGGTCCTGACGCAGAGGGACGACCAGAAGTATCCGGCTGAGCTTTACCTCGAGGGGAGCGACCAGCACAGGGGGTGGTTTCAGTCGTCCATGCTGACGGCGGTGGCGCTGACGGGCTCTCCTCCTTTCCATGCGGTTGTGACTACCGGCTGGACGCTCGACGAGCAGAGGGAGAAGGAGTCAAAATCGAAGGGGAACATCACCAATCCCCTCGACATCATGGGAAAATACGGGGCGGACGTGTTGCGGCTATGGGTTTCTTCGGTGGACTATTCTTCGGACATGGTAGTGAGCGAGTCCGTCTTCGAGCAGACGGCGGATGCGTATCGGAAAATCCGCAACACACTCAGGTTTCTTCTGGGGAACCTTTACGACTTTGACGAAGAGTCGCACAGCGTTGCGTTAGAGCAGATGTCTGAGATTGACCGCTGGGTGCTTTCGCGGGCGCAGGGGCTCCTGGAGGACGTAACGGAGTCTTTTGAGAACTTCGAGTTCTACAGGGCATACCGCCGGATATACAACTTCTGCACGGTTGACTTGAGCGCTTTCTATCTTGACATTCTGAAGGATAGGCTTTATACGTACGGCCCTTCTTCGCCGGAAAGAAGGTCAAGCCAGACGGCCTTCGCGAAGATTCTCCGGCTGCTGGACATGGTGTTGGCGCCGATTCTGGCTTTCACGGCGGAGGAGGTCTGGCAAGAAATCGGGAAGGAAGACGACCCACCGAGCGTGCATCTCGCTCCCTGGCCGGAAGGGGATGAGGCCGTGCGCGATGCAAAGCTCGAAGAAAGGTGGAAGAGGCTCCAGGAAGTCCGCTCGGAACTGGCGAAAGTCATCGAAAGAAAACGAGAGCGACGGGAAATCGGCAACTCCCTCGAGGCGAAGATTTCTCTGTTCACCGGGGACAGGGAGATGCTGGACTTCTTGAGGGGCTTCGGCGGGAACCTGAAGACTGTCTTCATTGTTTCCTCAGTGGAAGTGATTGAACTGGAAAATGACAGAATCCCCGAAGGGGCAACTGAGTCAGAGATTGACGGTTTGTACATCGGGATAAGCCCGGCGCCGGGTGAGAAGTGCAAACGGTGCTGGAAATACAGCTCGACGGTCGGGCAATCGCAGAGTTACCCGGATGTTTGCGAAGAGTGTGCTGGGGTACTGGCCACCTATTTCAAACGGGAAGTCTGAGGCCTGGCGTTCTCAAATCCGAAAGGGGATAAACCTTCAGGAGGCAGAAGTTCATGGACAAAAGAAGACGGGAAAAGTTCAAAAAAATGCTGCTTCGGGAGAGAGAAAAGATAACCGAGGAGATTATGCGTCTCTCAGAGGATACCTTGAGCAGCTCCCAGCGGGATTCATCGGGAGACCTTTCGGGCTATTCGATGCACATCGCCGATGTCGGCACGGACACGTTTCAGCGGGACTTCGAACTGGGGCTTGTGACCAGAGAGCAGGAAATCCTGTACAAGATTGACGAGGCGCTCCAGATGATTGAGGACGGCACGTATGGAACATGCCAGAGCTGCCGCCAGCCGATTTCGGAGTCGCGGCTAAAAGCCGTCCCATTTGCCAAGCTGTGTATCGGTTGCCAGGAGAAAGAAGAACGTTTGAGGAACCCGTAGATGGCGCTTTTCATCTTTGCGTTTTTGGTCATCCTGGCGGATCAGACCCTCAAATACGCAGTGTTCAAGTTCATGGAAAACCCGACGGTCGTGTCGAGCTTTCTGAGGTTGAGTCACGTTACGAACCGGGGAGTGGCCTTCGGCATCGGAAAGGATGTCGACTCGGGAACGTTGGGGAAGTGCTTTTTTGTTTTTCTTTCAGCGGCGGTGGTGGCGGCGCTTTTAACGCTGTTCGGGCGATATTGCAGGAGGCGGCCCTGGGCGAGGATTTCGCTGGGCTTCATCGTCGGGGGAGCCGTCAGCAATCTCCTTGACAGACTGATATTAGGCCACGTTCGCGATTTCATTGATTTCAGTTTCTGGCCGGCGTTCAACCCGGCGGACGTGGCGATTTGCGCGGGGGTTGCGATCCTCGTAGCAGGAATGTTCAAGGAGGAAAAGGTAAAAAAGGCTTCATTGGCCGCTGCCGCTCCGAAGGATGCCCCTCGGGAAGGAGGGAGTTGAGGACGCTCCTTTCCCGGGGAAAGCGTCTCGCCCGCAACGAACCCGCACGAGAAAAGAGAAGGCTCACCTTATGCATCGCATACTTTTCCGCATCCCTCTTCCTTTCGGTCTCAAGCCCCTCGAGATAGCCTCCTACGGCGTAATGGTGGCGATTGGTTCTATGTTCGGCGTGCTAATAGGGGTTGCACGCGCAAAGCGCTCCGGAGAGAAGACGACGGACGTTCTCGACCTCGCGCTGTGGGTGCTGATAGCTGGACTCGTCGGGGCGAGGATTGCCTACCTTATCTCCGGTATGGACTGGACCGGCGAGAGCAAATCGCTCTGGAACGTCATCAAGGTCTTCTTCATGTTTCGGCAGGGGGGACTGGTTTTCTACGGCGGGCTTTTGCTGGCTATTCCGGTGGGCATTATCTTTTTGAGAGTGAGAAAACTGAACCTCTGGAAATTCGCCGACATTGCCGCCCCGTCAATCGCCATCGGATACGCCTTTGCCAGGATCGGGTGCTATCTGAACGGATGCTGCTGGGGAAAACCCTGTCCTGCCGGGTTCCCTTTCCGCGTCTCTTTTCCGGAAGGAAGCCTCTCCGCCGATTATTACGGCGAAGGGAACATCCCCCTCTACCCGACGCAATTCATTTCGTCCATCAATGCGCTGATTCTTTTCTTTGTGCTCTCGTTTGTCTATCGCCGGAAGAAGTTCGACGGGGAAGTCTTCTGGCTCTTCGTCGGGCTTTACGCCGTGACGAGGTTCCTGATTGAGTTTCTGAGAGGAGACGTTCCCCGGTCGGTTCTGGGGGTTTTCACCTCAGCGCAGGGTATCAGCCTTCTCCTCTTTCCAACCTCGCTCCTCATCTTTCTCGTCCTGCGGGCTCGCGCGAAAGGAAAGCTCGCGTCCTCTTCCCCAACCGCGCGACCGGACTAACCCGCGCCCCCTTCCAGAGGAGGTCTCTCCCAAAGCCGCGAAGTCGCAAAGGATTCGTCAGACTCATCCAGGCAAGATGCTTGGCGTCTTTGCGTCCTGGCGAGAAAAAAATGAAGACGTACCTCGATAATACGTTACAGGATTTATGAATTGGAGGACTTACCTTGACTGTTCCGGGCAGGTGGGGACGGTGTCCGGGGCGGTCTTGAACTTGACGAGGTGGACGGTGTTTCCTTTGCCGGCGAACTCGACGACGTCCATGAAACCTCGCATGAGGGCGATTCCCCTCCCCGTGGTCTTGCAGAGATTGTCGGGAGAAGTGCAGTCGGCGACAGAGCTCGGGTCAAAACCGGGACCCTCGTCGGCAACGGTTATTTCCGCCTTCTCGCCATCAATAGCGTAGGCGACTGCAACCTTCTTCGACTTGTCGGACTTGTTTCCGTGCTCGATGGCATTGAGAAGGACTTCCTCCACCGCCAGGCGCACCGCGAAGACGTCTCGCTGGGAGTAACCCAGGCTCACCAGACAGCCGACAATCTCCTCCCTGACCGCGGGGACTTCCCGTTTCTCGGTGATGAAGAGGCGCCGCTGCTTTCTATTGAGATTTTCTTCCGCCACGGGAAATCTGCTTGGTGACTGACACCCACGTCGGGGCGTTCAACAAACCTGCTCAACTCACCGCGATGACGACGCTGGGTCCCGCTGTGCATCCAGACCGGAGCAAAACGCTCCCGGCCGGTCCGTTTGACACGAGGCTACTCCATCGCCGCACAGAGGTTCGGATAAATGTCAAAAATCGTGTCGAGCTTGGTGATCCTGAAGACTTCCATGATTTCCGGCTTGATGCGGCACATCTTGAGCGTTCCGGCGCCTTCCTCGACCTTTCTCTTGAGGGTGATGAGCTTTCCGAGCGCGCTGCTCGAAAGATACTGAACAGCGTCGAAATCCACGATAAGCTTTATCCCGGGGTTTCTCTCAACGAGGGCGTACATCTCTTTTCCCATCTCGTGGATGTTAATCTGGTCGAGGATATCGGTGTCCCGAAACCTGATGATGGTGTAATCGCCTTTTTTATCTACGGAGATCCTTTTTGTTTCCTGGTCCATGCTTGTCCCCTTGAGAAATCAGATTTTGACACGCCGGTGATTTGCTTTGGAGCGGTTCGCCGTCGCAAAATCGCGCTGTTCCCGCCCGACGCGCCTCTACGTGTTCATCCTGTGATTCTGCCAACAACCTCCGAAGTTTTCGCAAATGTGTCTTTGAGGTTTGAGTAAAGCCTCCGGTAGATCGGATAAAATGATTCGTATATTGCGACGTTTTTCGCTATCGGCTCGAGACGCGACGAAATCGAAATCGTCGCCTCACACGCTTCCGCCGGCGAGGAATAAGCTCCGGTGCCCACCGCCGCCAGAAGGGCAACGCCAAACGCAGGCCCTTCGTCCTTGTCTATGGTGACGACTGGCGAATTGAACATGTCCGCCTGCATCTGCCGCCAGAGCTTGCTCCTGCCGCCTCCGCCAGAGGCGCGGATTTCCTTCGCCTGGACGCCCATGCCGCGAATTATCTCAAGCGAATCTCGCAAGCCGTAAGTAACTCCTTCCATGACAGCGCGAATAAGATGCTCTTTCTTGTGCCTCGGTGTCAACCCGAAGAATACGGCTTTCGCGTACGGGTCGGGATAGGGCGTTCGCTCGCCGGTGAGGTAGGGGAGGAAAATCAGACCCTCGCAGCCGACGGGCGCTTTCTCAGCTTTCGCGTCGAGAATCACGTAAGGGTCAATGCCCTTCGTCTTTGCCTCGGCGATTTCTTCCATGCCCAAGACGTTCCTGAACCACTGGTATGAGCCACCCGCAGAAAGCATCACGCCCATGATGTGCCATGTGTTCGGGGCGGCGTGACAGAACGTGTGGACGCGGGCGGATTCGTCGAGTTTCGGCGTATCCGTCGAGGCAAAGACCACGCCGGAGGTGCCAATCGTGCTTGAGATAAGACCCTCGCGGACGATTCCGTTTCCGATGCCGCCCGCTGCCTGGTCTCCGCCCCCGCCCACAATCGGTGTTCCGGGGTTGAGGCCGAGTTCCTCGGCTGCGGCTTTGCTCAATCTCGTCGAGGGAACCGGCGATTCGTAGATTTTTGGCAGCCACTCTATCGGTATCTCAAGCTCGCCGAGAACTTCGTCCGACCATTTGCGATTCGTGACGTCGAAGAGCGAGGTTCCGGACGCGTCCGAGACTTCCCCCGCAAAGTCGCCGCTGAGGAGAAATCGGATGTAGTCTTTCGGGAGAAGAACTTTTTTGACCTTCGCGTAGATCTCCGGCTCGTGATTCCTCAACCAGATTATCTTCCCCGCGCTGAAACCCGTCAGGACCGGATTGCACGTCAGGTGAATGACCCTCTCTTTTCCAATTTTCCGGGTAATCCAGTCGCATTCCGCCGCGGTTCGCTGGTCGCACCAGAGGATTGCCGGGCGAATGACCTTGTTCGACTTGTCGAGAAAGACCGTCCCGTGCATCTGCCCCGAAAGACCAATCCCCTTCACGTCGTCCTTTTTCGCGCCAGCTTGCTTCACCGCGTTCCTGATGGACTCCACCGCCGATTTCCACCAGTCCGCCGGATTTTGCTCTGCCCAGCCGGGCTTTGGCGTCGAGAGCGGATGCTCTACGGTGCTCTTTCCTAACAGCTTTCCCCTCTCATCAATCACGACCGTCTTCGTTCCCGTCGTCCCAATATCACTTCCTACGTAACAACCCATATCCTTCCTCCACGCCCCTGAACCGTCATTAGCTGAGAGCAACCACTTCGAATCCGTGGAATTCACGCCTTATTCGGGGGCCTCTTTTCCTTTTCCGCGCGATAAGCCTCCAGTTGCACATACAGATGATAAAGCTGGTTAGCAAACTTGTATTCGCCTCTGGCTTCTGTGGGGCCGATAATTCCTATTCGCCTTATTCTATGCAGGAAATTGTCAAAAGTGTTCCCCTCTCTGTCCGGAAGCCTCTCCAGAACCTCCTGGCGCCGGAAGCTTGTTCCCAGGGGCAGCTTCCCGATGCGTCTCAGGATCGAGCGATACGTGGCGCTGCGGAGTGCGTAGTATACCTGGGGGTCCAGGTACTTTTTCCCAACCGTTTCCGCGGCATCAATGATTCCATCCATAGCGTCTTTCTCATCAATGTAGCCGTCGGTGTCCCCCCAGAAAATCGCATCTCCGACCTCATGCATGAGCATGGGCAGACCACCCGAAAGCCGAATCATCAACGATAGAGCATCTGTCGCGACCGGGATGTTCAACCTCCCGAACACAGCGGCAAAGAATTCCTCGGACTCGCTTTGGGTCATTGGCGGCAAATCAATGACATCGAAGATCCTCGAAGCGGATGGCTGGTGCTTCGCCAAGTCCTCTCTGCGCTCTTGAATTCCCACCAGAAGGAGCATGAGCGGCAACGGTTGACCGGATGTGGCCAATTCGTCAACGAAGCTCTTCAGGAAATGCGCAAACTCCGGGATAATTGTCACACCGTTCAAATCGTCCAGGATGAGGAGAAGACCGCGGCGCTTGCCTTGAATCGTCTCGTTGACTTTTCTTAAAGCAGGAAGGAAATTTTCCACAAGCGTCCGAAGTTGCGAACGATCTTTTGTGAACTCTATCCGCAGTCCGAACAGTGAGACCTCTTTTATGTACTTGTCGAAAATACCCCGCAGTTTCTCGAAAAGCGATACGTCCGAGACTTCTTGAAGAAGCCTCTCAAAAACGAGTCGCACCACTCCTTCGAGGTCTGTCACTCCGCCCAGGAAGCAGTGGACTCCGAGGAAGTCCTGCTTCTCCGCCAGGTGGCGCACAAATGCAGCCAGCGAGCTCTTGCCGATACCCCGCTCTCCCGTGATGAAGAGGTTCTCGTTGCGTCCCGAAGCCGTCTGTCGTATCGCCCTCTCGAGTCTTTCGATCTCCCTGCGGCGAGCAACGAAATACTCAACCGGAACTGGCTTCCCAGGCGTGAACGGACTCTCTTTTGTTCTAACTCCTGCCATACGTCCTCCTGCGTCCTCTGGCACCGCCCCTGGCGTTGACTGCCTCGCTGCCGAATGCATCACGCAGCAGTGGGGCCTGCTCAATCCGCCCGGCGGGGCTTCCGCGTCGAGAGCGGATGCTCCACCGTGCTCTTCCCGAGCAATTTCCCTTTCTCATCAATCACAACCGTCTTCGTTCCCGTCGTCCCAATGTCACTTCCTACGTAACAACCCATCTCCTTCCTCCGCTCCAGATGTCCCAAGTTGAGACGGCCCCTTAGTTCCACGTGCGGCGTGCCTATCGCGGCGGGACGCTGCGACGGCGCCGGCGCGGGTGCCCGTTAGCGGTCGTCCATTACTCTTAGGTATTGCGATATGGGCTCAGGAACCTCGCATTCAGCCTGACTATTCTGCCACAGGAAATTGCGCTCCTGCGGCGGAGGCCAAACCGGCACGTAGGAGTCCCTGAAGAGAATCCCGCTGAGCCTTCTCACGTGATCCAGAAAGTCGTGCCTGTGGGCCAATCCCTTGCGAACAAAAAAGGCGTCATCGCCTCGGGCCAATCGCTCGTTGATCCGATCCACCGCCTTCAAAAGATCCACTTCCTCGTGCGTGAAGCTGCTGCAAAAGATGACCAAGACGTTTATCATGCCCGGCACCAGCTGCCCGAGCTTTTCAAATATGGCATCGCCTAATTTGCGATATTCCTTGTGGCTGTACGGGATCGGCATTATGCCGTCATGCGATGTTGGGCCAGGGGCGTCCTTCCACGAGTGCTTGACCAGAAACAAGATAAGGTCACGGTCGAAGCCTGGAATGGCGTACTCATACTGCTTGTCGGGAACGAGTTTACTCTCTTCCCGTTGGACCGTAGCGATAATGAAATCTATCACGCCGGCCTTCGACTGCTCGGCACGGTCCAGGAGATCGCGGGTAACGCCCGCCACCCCCGGCTCAATTCCGAAGTCCAGTCCCGACTTCACCTTTTGGACCCCGGCCCCGACATCTGCCACGAGCTTTTCGAACCGAGTGCTGAGTCCGGATTCGCGGATGTGCTTGACTTCTGCGTTAAACGCGATCGCGCCCTCAAAGACGACAGCGAAATCGGGGCTTCGCACCTTGCCCGCGCCGTACTTTTCGTACTCCACGTCGAAACGATCGTCCAGCAACACCAGGTACGCGAACTCGAGTTCCGCCCTGATATCCAACACCTGGGCCTTAGTCTCGGCGGCTCGAAATTTGCCTCGAATTTTATCCCGATACCGGCAGACGAAGTCCCTGAATCCCGGGGATTTTCTGAACCAAGATTCCGGGAAAAGCGGCCTCCCGCCCTCCCTTCCCTCTAAAATGTAATGGATCAGCTCGCTATCCTCCATCGCCACTCCCTTACAGGAGCATCAGTTGGTTGCCGGCCGCCGCGCCTCCCCGACCTCTGTCGGCCTCTCTCGTACCCTCCAAGACTGCCTGAGCCCCGTCTATCGGATGGATTTCGACTCCGCCCATGTCGAGGAGCGCCTTGTTCCCCGCGGGCGGGTTTTTGAATGAATCCGGGCTGAGGACGAAGAGGGGGATTTTCATTTGCAGGGCGGTTTTGCCCGCATCGAACGTTCCGCTCAGGTTTCCATCCTCGCCCGTTTCAGCTCCGCACTCGACGACGATGACAGCCTTCGATAAAGCGCACACCAGCTTGTTTCTGACCATTGCGTTTCCGGCGCTCCATCCCTCGCCCGGATGAAACTGGGAGACGACCAATGTATTTCCCTCCAACGCCACTTTATCCAAAACTTTCTTTTTTGAGAACTGGAGAATTCCGTGGCTCAAGACGATGGTTGTGGTTCCGTCTTTCTCAAGGGCGCCCTCGTGGGCGGCGGTGTCAATTCCTTTTGCGTAACCCGAGACGACGTTCTCACCGGCGAGCGCCAAATCAGCCGCGAACTGCCTCGCTATGCTCATTCCTTCTTCGGAGGCATTTCTCGACCCAACGATGGCGACCCCTTGAGACTTCAGCAGGGAAATCCGCCCCTTACAAAACAAAATCGGGAACGCGCCATATTCTACGAGACCCAGGAGGTTTTCGCCACACAAAGGGTGACCGGGATGGACAATCTCGACGCCGTCGTCTCGCAGGTTCTGATATTCCTCGTAAAGCTTGTCCTCGTCCTGTGCCTGGAGTGTGCCGAAATCAGCCCTTTTGAGTCTGCCCTTTCCGAGGCTCGGAAACTTGCTCTCGAAGTCGGGCCTTTCCATCTCGAAAAGTTTTTCGAGGGGAAGACCCGATTCCTGCAAGGTCTTCCAGATTGTGTACATTGCTTTGGGCCCGAATCCCTCCGCCTGAAAGAGCCTATACCATGCAAAAGCGGTTTTTTTGGTCATTTCTTCGTTCTGGTCTTTGTTATGGTCAGGACGAAAACGTCCGAAACTTTGCCCTGAGATGACAGAACGTGGGTGATCTCCTTCAAGGTCTCTCCGGAGCGGTAAAGGTCGTCGAAGAGCAAGACCGGCTTCCCGGCAAGCCGGGCATCCTTCACCCTGAAGGCGCCCTCAAGCTCCTGCTTGCGACTGCCTCGGTCGTCCAGCTCCTTGAGCGGTTTCGTCCGCCTGATTTTTATCAAGTAGCCTGGCGCAAGAAGCAAGTCCAGTCTTCTCGCAATCGCACGGGCGAGCTCGTAAACGGGCTGAAACGGGCGATCCTCATCCGACGGCGGCACAGGCAAAATCGCCTCTATGTCCCGCAGCTCCGTCTTCGCCTCAAGGAAATCCACGGCGGCCTGAGCAATCGGCTCGATTTTGCCCCTGTCTCCACGATATTTTAGCTGATACAGCGCCTCCCCTATCTCCGTGCGTTGCGTCTCAAACTCACCTTCGGCACGAGCCTTGCTCGAGACAGTGTGCAGGTCGAGAGCCCAGCCCGCCTTCCAATTCCCCCTCAGAATTTGCGGGTTGGTCTCCATACTGCCTTCCGACAAGCGCCGGTAAGAGTCACTGCTCCGCACACATCGAAGGACATAGGCTCGCTGCCCCGGTAGCATGGGCATCTTGCCGATGGCATTCACGGGTGAGACGCCCGTGCCACCTCGCTGCTTACCCGGCTTGACGGCGCTCGGGCCGCCGCGCCAGCCCCACACCGTAACAGCGGAGCGCACTGCCGCTTTCACTCGCCCAAGACTTTTGCTACCGTCTTGCCAATCAGGGCCGGGGTTTCGGCGACGGTGATTCCGGCGGCGAGGAACGACTCAATCTTCTCCTGCGCGGTTCCCTTTCCTCCGGAGATGATTGCCCCGGCGTGCCCCATTCGCTTTCCCTTCGGCGCAGTCTTTCCGCAGATGAAGCCAACAACCGGCTTGGACACGTTGCTCTTGACGAATTCGGCAGCTTCCTCCTCGGCAGTGCCGCCAATCTCGCCGATGATGACGATGGCTTCGGTCTGTGGGTCCTTCTCAAAAAGGCCGAGAAGCTCGACGAAGCCCGTGCCGAGAACGGGGTCGCCTCCGATTCCAATGCACGTTGACTGGCCGAGGTCGAGCGTCGTGCACTGCCAGACTGCTTCGTATGTCAAAGTCCCGCTGCGGGAGATGACGCCGACAGGTCCCGGCTTATGAATGTACCCCGGCATGATCCCGATTTTGGATTGGCCGGGGGTGATGACTCCGGGACAGTTCGGGCCGATGACGCGGCTCGGCTTTCCCTCCATGTATCGCTTGACTTTCACCATGTCAAGCGTCGGGATGCCTTCCGTTATGCAGACGATGAGCTGAAGCCCTCCATCAACGCCTTCGATGATTGCGTCAGCGGCGAAGGGAGCGGGGACGTAGATGACCGACGCATTCGCGCCGGTTTCCCTGATCGCTTGCTCGACGGTGTCGAAGATGGGGATGCTGTCGAATTTCTGGCCGCCCTTGCCCGGTGTAACGCCAGCGACCATTTTCGTCCCGTACTCGACCATCTGGCGCGTGTGAAACGCCCCCGCGCTGCCGGTTATTCCCTGGCAAATAACTCGTGTGCTCTTGTCAATCAGAATGCTCACGTTGTTCCTTCAAGTGCCCTTCTGCGCATCGGGCGTGGTAACGCCAGAATGTGGTCCGACGCCGGTCAGCGCCGGGAAGCCTCCACGACCTTCTGGGCGGCGTCGGTCATTCCGGTTGCGGTTACGAGAGGAAGCCCGGAATCTTCCAGAATCTTTTTGCCAAGCTCGACGTTTGTCCCCTCGAGGCGAACCACAAGGGGAACATCTATCCCGACTTGCTTGACAGCGGCGATGATGCCGTTGGCGATCACGTCGCATTTCATTATCCCGCCGAAAATGTTGACGAGGACAGCCTTGACCCTCTCGTCGGCGAGGATGAGCTTGAAAGCTTCGGTAACCGCTTCGGTTGACGCTCCGCCTCCGACGTCAAGGAAGTTCGCGGGCATGGCGCCAAAATGCTTGATGATGTCGAGGGTGGACATGGCAAGCCCAGCGCCGTTCACCATGCAGCCGATGTTCCCGTCGAGGCGGACGTAGCTCAATCCGCTCTCTTTAGCCCTCGCTTCAATGGGGTCTTCCTCCTCGATGTCACGGAGGGCGAGAATGTCGGGATGGCGATAGAGAGCGTTGTCGTCGAAAGAAATCTTGGCGTCGAGAGGCTGCAACTGCCCGCCATCGGTGAGAACAAGCGGGTTAATCTCGACGAGCGAACAGTCCTTCTCGACGAAAATCTGGTACAGCGAACACAGAATCGCGCAGAAGCTTCTCACCAATTCTTTGTCGAGACTGAGGGCGAACGCGAGCTTTCTGGTCTGGTACGGCTGAAGCCCGATTGCGGGGTCAACCGCCTCCTTGAGAATCTTCTCAGGGCTTCTGGCGGCAACCTCCTCGATGTCAATGCCTCCTTCCGCGCTCGCCATGACGACGGGGCGCGCGAGCTTCCTATCCACGACCATCCCGACGTAAAACTCCTTGCTGTAGTTAGCGGCCTTCTCAACGAGCAATCGCCGGACAATCTTTCCTTCGGGGCCGGTTTGGTGAGTGACGAGTTTCATACCAAGCATCCGGGAGGCATACTCTTGGACCTGGTCAATACTTCCAGCGAGCTTGATGCCCCCGCCTTTTCCTCTTCCCCCCGCATGGACTTGAGCTTTGACCGCCCATGCCTCGCCACCGATTTCTTTAGCGGCTTCCACCGCCTCAGTTACCGAGAAGGCCGGCTTGCCCGGCGAAGCCGGGACGCCGTACTTTCTGAGAATTTCTTTTGCCTGATATTCGTGGATAAGCATTACCGTCTCACGCCCTCACCTGGCCGGTAGAGTTTCGCATCGCCGGGAAGACCGATTTCGATCAAGAGCTCGGCAAGCTTTACGTTCCTATCATCGGGAAAGTCCCCGACGAGCTTTTCAAGTTTTCGGGTGCACGACGGACAGAACCATACGTATGAGGCGTCAAGCTCCGGCAGACTGTTATGATAGCACATGGCGCACTCAATCTTATCACAGTGGTCCATGCCGAAGGTGTGCCCCAGCTCATGATACACAATCTTCAGGGCCCTTCGGCGAAAAAGGACATCGTTTTCGGGGTGTCGCCAAAAGGACTCGTGGAGGCGGCAGGTCGAGACGATGCAGGCTTTCCCCCGAACGTCGGCGAGACCAAAGATGAAATTCATTTCCCGGGTGAAAATGTCCTTGTCGGTGACGCCGACAATCTTCGCTGCTCCCGTCGGGGAAAGCTCCTTGAGGAGCGAAAGAAGCTCACCAGCTCGATACTGGTTTCTTCTGGCGTCGTATGCGGAGGGGGGAAGCTCCCGCGGCTTCGCCACTTTGCAGGAGCGGCCATACGCTATTTCCGCGAAGCGGCCCATGAGAGCAAGCAGCTTGTCATCAACGTTCCCGAGCGGCTGAAGGACGAAATGGCCGGGCTGCGGGCTTTTTCCCGCGCAACCCGTCGGGGAAAAAGCGGAAATAATGGCAAACATGGCGATGTTCCGGAGAAGCGTTTTTGCCATAGCTCAAAAGAGGCCCGCCCCGCATTGAACCAAACCTGCGCGCGTCGCCTTCTCGGGCGTGGGTGAACCTCGCAGCTAATATACTACACGCGCTCGAATCACCATCAAGAGATATTTTGCTCGTCGAGGTGAAGAAAGGCTGTGGGTGTGGCTGCATTTCAGTGGTACTTCTGGCGCGGGTCAACGGTCGCGGACGATGAGCGAAGTGGTGACCAGAAGCACCCTCCGATAGCCCCTCTGCCGGCCTTTAGCCGGCACCGTCCTTAGCCCCCTGCTTCAGCCGGGGGTCGCAGAGACCACCTTTTTCCCAGACCCCAGCCCGCTTTAGCGGGGCTTCTCGTGGCGCCCGCGGCGCCTCTTCAGCAAGATCACACCACCAGAATACAGCCACACCCAAAACTTGTCGTGGCTTGAACGGCAGAGAAGAGTCGGCTATGCTTTGAGGTGCCCTGCCCGCGTCCTGCGACAATGGCGGGCGACGAAAGGAGGCGAGGAGTGTTCGTGAGGTGTCTAATCCGAGCAATACGATCGAGCACGAGCATTGCCATGTCAGGCGTGCTTCAGCGTCCGCTGAGGTCGGCCTTGACGGTTCTGACGGCTTCCATCGGAATCGCCTGCGTCGTCGCTTCCATGGCGATTCTGAAAGGCGGAAGGGAGCGGATACAACAGGACCTATCAAAGCTCGGGCTCGACGTCGTCGTGGTGCATAACCTGATGCCGGACCTCGGCCCGGTGTTCAAGTCGAAGTCTCTCAGCATGTCTCACCTCGAGCAAATCAGGAACGAACTGCGCGCCGACGTGAGAGCAGTAGCTCCTGCGGTTCACAAGCGGCACTCCGCGTCTTTTCCGCCAGGTGCAGCTTCCAGAACCGCCACCGTCATCGGCACGACGGCGGAGTTCGCCAGAACGCTCCATCTCGGGATGAAAGAGGGACGATTCTTCCGGGACGAGGAGGTTTCTCAGAAGGTGCCGGTGTGCGTGATGGATTCAGCAATGGCGAATGACCTTTTGGGGAAGGGGCGCGCCACCGGAAAGGAACTGGAGATTGTTCGCGGAAAGTCCAGGTGGCGGCTGAAAGTCATCGGCGTCGTCGAGGACCCCTTCACGATCAGAAAGGCTAGCGGGCCGATTGACACAGTTGCGATGTCGCGCGCCGTCTTTCCCAGTCGGCTTGAGTTCAAAAACATCTACGTTCCGCTCGGCCTGATATGGCAGCAAGGCGATACCATTGACACCGTCCTGATCAGGGTCAAAGATGCCGACCTCGTCGAGCGGGCGATGCAAAAGCTCGACAACATTTTTGACCCCAAGGAGGGATATGTAGTAGTTGTGTCGCAAAAGGAATGGATTCTGGAGACGCTCAGGTCCCTCCACGACTTCACAGGATACAGTAACGTTATCTGGATAGTGATTATCGTCGTGGCGGCGGTCATGATTACGACGATCAGGCTTCTTTCGGTAAGGGAGAGGTACAGGGAGATAGCAATACGAAGAACGGAAGGCGCAACCAAAACAGCCGTCGGCCTGCAATTCGGACTGGAAGGCGTTCTTCTTTGCGCAACAGGAGGCTTGATTGGAATTGGGCTGGGGATCGGGCTGGCGAAGTTAGTGGAGGCGAGCATCATACGCTGGCATGTCATCTTTTCCGCTTCCTCCATTCTCATTGCAGCGGCGGTCTCGATTGCGGTGGGAATTGCATCGAGCATCCTGCCAGCGAAAAGAGCGGCGTCACTGGAACCGGTCGAGGTTCTCAGGATGTCGTGAGGATGTCTCCGTCATGGCCGTGGAGGTTATGTCGAGGATGCCAGGGTTGGACGCACTGATGGTCGCTGGCGGCCTCGCTGAGCAGAAGTCGAAAGTCGGGATGAAGCCATGTTGTGGGCTGCTTTGCTGATAGTGCTGTACGCCTACGTAGAGGCTCAACGGATACAGCTTCGTCGAGACCGAATTCCCTTACCGGGTTTGCCTGCGGCTTTCGACGGATTCAAAATCGTCCATATTTCGGACCTGCATTCCTCCGGTTTTGGGCGCCAGGAGAAGCGGCTTTGCCGGTTGCTTCGCGCGATCAACGCAGACCTTTTTCTGTTCACGGGCGACTACAAGCGGCGAAAGACGACGAGAGAGCATAAGGTCGAAAAGGCTCTTGAGGAAATCGCGCGATGCATCAAGTCGCGGTTCGGAATGCTCGGCGTCCTTGGGAACAAAGATAGTCGCGAAACGATCAGAGGGATTCAGAGGGCGGGAATCGAAGTTCTGTCCGGAAGGACGAAACGCCTCGTCGTCGGAGGCGATTCTCTCTGGTTCGCGGGAATTGACGGCTTGAATTTGAGACGAGCGACGCGAGCTTTGATCTCGGTTACGTCCCAGATACCCGACGGAAACTTCAAGATTCTATTGTCGCACGGGCCGGATGTGGCGCGGCTGGCGAGGGCGCTGGGATACTCGTTGATGCTCTGCGGCGATACGCACGGCGGCCAGGTCAGGCTGCCGCTGATTGGGGCGCTATATGTGAAATCGGAGGTTTCGCGCCGCTACTGCCGGGGGATTATGAAGGAGGGAAGTTCGGTGCTTTGCATCCACAGTGGAATCGGGACCTGTGCGTTTCCGTTACGATTCCTCTGTCCGCCGGAGGTCAGAGTATTGACACTGGCGGGCGAGACTGATGATCGAGGGCCTCGCACGACCTATCGTGCCAGCCTGCGTGAGGCGGCGGTCGGCAAAACGAGCGACGGTGAGCGATAGAGACCGCGGCCCGGGCTACGTTTTTGCCGGCAGCGAGCAATGAAAAAAGACTTCATGAATGACGTCAAAAACAAAATCAAGCTTCTCAGCGAGCGGGTGAAAGAAGCCCGCTCTCTTCTCGAGAAGTGCTCGATCTGTCCGCGCAATTGCGGCGTGAACCGCCTGAAAGGCGAGAAGGGAGTCTGTCGGCTTGGGAAAGAGATTATGGTCTCGACTGCGTCGCTGCACTTCGGCGAGGAGCCGCCGATCTCGGGCTATCGCGGGTCGGGGACGATATTCTTTTCATCGTGCAATCTGAAATGTGTCTTCTGCCAGAATTACAGCATAAGCCAGGAGAAGAATGGGTACGTCGTCTCGGAGGAAGAGCTGGCCCAACAGATGCTTGGCTTGCAGAAGAGGGGCGCTCATAACATCAATCTGGTGACGCCGACGCATCTGTGCCCGCAGATTATGGCTGCCCTTCTGAGAGCTTACGAGGGCGGCTTGAACATTCCCATCGTCTATAACGATGGTGGATACGAATCGCTTGAGATGCTGAAGTTGTGGGACGGCATCATTGACATCTACATGCCCGACATGAAATACGGAAACGAGGAGAACGCAAGAAAATACTCGTCCGCCCCGGACTACCCGCGGATCAACCGGGAATCCATTCTCGAGATGCATCGCCAGGTTGGAGACCTCCAGATGGATTCTCAGGGGGTTGCCACGCGCGGGCTGCTTGTCCGCCACCTTATTCTGCCAAACGACATTGCGGGGAGCGAAGGTGTCCTGAGATTCCTCGCGGAGAAGGTATCCGTGAATACCTATACCAGCCTCATGAGCCAGTACTTTCCGCAGTACAGGGCGGATGAGTTTCCCGAACTGAACCGCAGAATAACCCGAGCGGAGTATGCCCGCGCCAGAAAAATTATGGGCGATTTAGGATTGACCTGCGGCTGGCTCCAGAATGTGCCGATAGACCCGGAGATTTTCTCTCTGCGGCGGATTTTGCTCGGCGACACCGAGGAACAGTGACCCTTGCGCGACCAGCCGCCCTGTAGCTGGTTCCGCTCGATAACTCGCCATATAACGCATCTGCACCGTGCCGCTGGCGCCCGTGCCTTGTTTCCGAAGCCGACTGCGCTGCCAGTCGCACACACTCGGAAATTCCTTCTATTGAGCACGCGTTTTTGGTAGCATCCGTCCCGGTCGCATTCGCCGATCCGTTATCGTGAGTCGCTTTTGGCCGGAATAAAATCCTCGGCGACGCGGTCCAGAGGAGTATCTGTTTTCTTTGTCCGTAGGCAACAATTCAACGCAGGAGGTACATCTCATGAGTGACGCAGGTGCTTGCCGGGTGTTCAAGGGTCGCTTCTGGTTCCTTTGCATCATCTTGATTTTTCTGACAGCCTTTGTTGGCGCATGTCGAAAGAAAGCAAAGGAAGAAGAGAAGCCGGTTTTCGCTCTCGTGCCAAAGTCCATAGGTCAGATTTACTGGACAGCCTGCCGACGCGGCATGGAAAAGGCTGCTAAAGAGGAAAACGTCGGGCACCTTTTCACGGGCCCCTCAAGCACTGACATCGTCAAGCAGATTGACATCATCGAAAATCTCCTTCTCAAAGGCGTCGCCGGCATAGCGATCTCCCCGAACGACCCCACAGCCGTCATCCGGGTCATCAACCGCGCCATTGACCGGGGCGTCCCTGTCGTCACATTCGATTCCGATTCGCCCGAAAGCAAACGTCTCGCTTACATTGGCACCGATAATGAGGCAGCCGGCAGGACCGCCGGCGAGACCCTCGCAAAGTTGATGGAAGGAAAAGGGAAGGTCGCTATCCTCACGGGCGGCCTCGGTGCATTGAATCTCAATCAGAGGATCAAGGGGTTCAGGGATGCATTGAAGAATTACCCCGACATGCAGGCCCTCCCCCCTGAGCCCGACGACGATGATTCCGAGAAAGCCAGAGCTATCGCCGAAAACCTGCTTCTGGCTCATCCCGACCTGGGAGGCTTCTTCGGAGTATCCGCGCCGGGAGCTCCGGGCGCCGCTCGCGCCGTCAAAGCCGCCAATAAGGTCGGAAAAGTCAAAATCGTCGGCTTTGACGATACCCCCGAATGCAGACAACTCATCCAGGAAGGAGTCGTTCAGGCGACGGTTGCCCAGCGTCCCTTCGACATGGGGTACCAGGCAATCAAAGTCCTGTTTAATGCCCATAAGGGGAAAAAGCCCGAAAACAAGATCATAGATACCGGCGTCCTGGTAATCACCAGGGACAACCTCAAGGCGACCGAACAGAAATACGAATGAGTCTTGCAAGAAGGACGGATGCCGGTTTGGCTTTTCCGGCGCGGACCTTTCGCGCCTCAGGAAAGGCGACGCAGTGTCACGCAAAAACTGAGAACAATCCGTAACACCGCATGCTCGACACGTCAGACCCCCAAAACACCTCCTCCGACCACCGGCGGGAACCAGCCCCTCCCGCCGCGGAGATGAGAAATATAAGCAAAGCCTTTCCCGGCGTCCAGGCACTCGACGCTGTCAGCCTGAGAATTTGCCCCGGAGAGGTCCTTGCCCTCGTCGGCGAAAACGGTGCGGGAAAGTCCACCCTTATCAAGATTCTGTGCGGCGCACATCATGCGGATGCGGGGGAGATATTCATTCGTGGGCGGAGGGTCCACATCCGCTCCCCCCTGGACGCTCGCGCCCTCGGCATCGCCGCCATCTATCAGGAACTGAGCCTTTTCCCGAACATGAGCGTCGCCGAAAACATATTCATCAGCCGCCTGCCCAAGCGCCAGGGTCTTCCGATGGTAAACTGGCCGCGCCTGCGGGAGGAGGCGAGACACGCTCTGGGAACAATTGGCGCACGCTTCGACCCGTCGGCTCGCGTCGGAGACCTCAGCGTAGCCGGGCAGCAGATGATCGAGATAGCAAGAGCGGTCTCCTCGGACGCGCGAGTCATCATCATGGATGAGCCGACATCGGCGCTTTCCGAACACGAGGTCAACACGCTCTTTCAGGTCATTGCGGCGCTGAAGCAGAGAGGCGTGGGCATCATCTACATCACGCACAGGCTTGAGGAGGTCTTTCAGGTCGCCGACCGCATAACGGTTTTGCGAGACGGCAAGCACGTGGGGGATTTGCCGATCAGCGAGGCGGACAAAGAGAAGGTCGTGCAGATGATGGTCGGGCGGTCGCTCAACCTCTTCCCGAAAGAGCCTGTCCCCGTCGGCGAAGAGGTAATCCGAGTTGAGGGCTTTTCACGGCACGGAGCTTTCTCCGACATCTCCTTCTCAGTCAGAAAGGGGGAAATTCTTGGAATGGCCGGACTCATGGGCGCAGGACGAACCGAGATCTCACGCGCTATCTTCGGCGTAGACCCCAGGGATTCCGGCGAGGTCTATGTAGAGGGGCATAAAGTCTCTATCAACTCGCCCATTGACGCCATTCGCAGCGGACTCGGACTCGTCCCCGAGGACAGAAAACTGCAGGCCCTCATTCTTTCCATGGCCGTCAGGGAAAACATCACCCTCGCTCATCTCAGAGACTTCGCGAGAGCTGGCATTGTCAGCAAAGCCAGAGAGAGAAAGGACGCCGTCCGCCGCGTCCAGGAACTTGATATCCGGACACCCTCCGTCGAGCAGAAAGTCGCCAACCTCAGCGGCGGCAATCAGCAGAAGGTTGTCATCGCGAAGTGGCTCGGAGTCAGGCCAAAAGTCCTCGTTCTCGATGAGCCGACCCGCGGAATTGACGTCGGCGCAAAAGCCGCCATTCACTCCCTGATGTGCAAGCTCGCGGCGAGCGGCGTGGGAATCGTCATGATCTCCTCCGAGCTTCCCGAGATCATGGCAATGAGCGACAGAATCATAGTCCTTCACGAAGGAACCATCACCGCAAGGCTAACCAGAGAACAAGCCACACAGAACACAATCATGATGGCTGCTACCGGGGGGTAGCCGACCGACAGAAACAAGCTGATCATGTCCGAACAATCCCACGCAAAGTCTGCACGAGCCATACGCCGCCTCACCCGAGCCAGAGAGTTCGGCATTTTCCTCTTCCTCCTGGCGGTTTACCTTCTCCTCTTCGTCCTCAAGCCCCGGTTCAGAGACCCGGAGGAGCAGTTGAGGGTTGCCTGCCAGTTCTCCTGGATTGCCATCATAGCCGTCGGCATGACTATGGTCATTATCACCGCAGGGATTGACCTTTCCGTCGGGTCCGTCCTTGCCCTCGCAGCCTGCTGCATGGGGAAGCTCGTGGAGTTTGAGGTCAACGTCTGGCTCGCCGTAGCAGCCGGGCTCCTCGTCGGCGCAGCCTGCGGCCTCCTGAACGGCCTCGCCATAACCAGGCTGCGAATCCCCCCCTTCATCGCCACCCTCGGCATGATGGGAATGGCCAGGGGAATGACCTACGTTATCACAAAGGGCTGGTACCGCAATCTCCCCCGCAGCCTGGTCAAATTCCTCGGAGAGGGCGAGGCGCTCCAGATCCCCGTTCCGGTCTGGATCATGGGCGCCGTCGCAATCGCAGGTTCCCTCCTCGTGCGCCATACAACCATTGGCCGGTACATCTATGCCATCGGCGGGAACGAGGAGGCTGCCAGGCTCTCTGGAATCAAGGTTAATCGAGTCAAGCTTGTCGTCTATGCCCTTACTGGATTCTTGGCGGCCCTTGCCGGAATGATCGTTGCCGCTCGCTCCGGATCGGCCCAGCCTTCCGCCGGCGTGGGTTCGGAACTGAGCGTCATCGCCGCCGTCATCGTCGGCGGGACGAGTCTCATGGGCGGTGAGGGAAGCGTCCTCGGAACGGTCATCGGAGCAGCCATCCTTGGCATCATCCCGTGCGGGCTGATTTTGTTTGGGTTCCCCCCAGAGTGGGAGTTAGTCGCGGTCGGCATGGTAATCATAGTCGCTGTTGCCCTGGACCAGCTCAAAAAGCGATGATGTTCCCCCGGGGAGCCGAGCGGCAAGTCGAAAGAGCCATCGAGCCATCGGCCCGGCGTCCCCGCCAGTCTCAACTCGGAGTTGCCGCCTATGACGACCGACTTTGAAGAAGCTGCTGAGCTCCTCGATAGAATCGTCGAGAATTTGCTCAAAAAGTGCCGAATAGACCAGCCCCCGATCGAGCCGAAGAAGATAGCCGACCGGCTCGGAATCCTCTATAACGAGACTGATCTCGACGGGAGGCGCGGACAGAGCTTTCGCCGCCGGGGCCGTCAGCACGTCGAAATCCACCACGAGGACAGACCGGAGAGAAAGAACTTCGCCCTGGCTCACGAGATCATGGAGCTGGAGTTGAAGAAGGCCCTCGACGACCCGAAAGAAGCCCATCGCTGGGCGAACCTCGGCGCGTCGTTTCTTCTGATGCCGACGCCGTGGTTCCGGGAACAGTGCTTTCAAGGCGGGTTCGATATCGCGCTTCTCAAGAAAGCATTCTCGACGGCGTCCTGGGAGGCGGTGGCGCTGAGAACGCTGAACTTCTCTGAATCCATCATCAGCGTTGTGGACGCCACGCCGGTGCCGAGCTTGCCGGTGCCCGGTCGCAAACCCACCGGCAAAACATCGTCGGATAGGGCCGCGGGAGGGAGTCTTTCCTCGCGCATCCTTGGGGGGTCGTTAACGGCGAAGGTCACACGAAGAAAATCAAGTTGTCCTTTTTACATGCCGAAGAAACTCTCCGACGAGGAAACGCAGGTCGTTGAGGAAATCCTCCGAACCCGAAAGCCGCTGAAGCGGCATTTCCCGTCGTGCGAGGTGGCGGCGTATCCGGTGTTCGAGGAAGAGCACAGGCGGGTGATCCTGCGCACGACGCTCGACGAGTCCGCAGAGCCGACCTGGCGCTCCTCGCAGGAGTAACCCTTTTCACCCCCTCTCCGTTGGCTTTCCGGACGCACCACCGGGTGACGCCGCATCTGGTCTGGCTACCCACGCGGGCGGTGGTATAATGACGGCAGCCCTGTTGGCGAGCCGACCTGGACCGGGGACATCACCGGGCTGCCCCGCCGTTACTGCCGGGTCGGGCCAGAGTGAGTCCAAAGACAGAACTCTCGGATGCCTGGACGCAGCGTTCGGGAGACAACCGCCGAAAACCTGGAGGACGCAGACCCAAGTCAGCTCGGCAAACCGTGTCGTCTCGTCGGTGAATCATCCTGAGGCGTTCTGGCAATGGAGAAAACCCAATAATGGCAGCCTCTCTCAAAGGCAAAAGGGTCGCAATAACCTCCGGGCCGACCCGGGCCTGGATTGATGCGGTGAGGTTCGTTTCCAACCGCTCGACGGGGGCCCTCGCCGCCGCCATCGCACAAAAGTGTCTCCGTGAAGGGGCGGCGGTAACCTTCTTTCACGGTGTCGGAAGCGTCCCTCCCCGACCGCATCCTCGTCTGAAAATCGTCGAAATCGAGACCGTGGATGATTTGCTAAGCGCATTTCGGAAGAGGCTGCCGAAGGACGGATACGACGTTCTCTTCCACGCGATGGCAGTCCTCGACTATGTTCCAGAGAGGGAGCGAAAAGGCAAAATCTCGTCAGGAAAAAAGGCTCTGACCCTTCGCCTTGTCAGGACGCCAAAAGTCATCAACCTCGTCAAGGAGCTTTCGCCGAAAACCATTCTCGTCGGGTTTAAGCTGGAGGTTGGCACGACGAAGGCTCAGCTTGCGGAACGGGCACGGCGCATGATGAAGTCCTCGAGGGCGGACTTTGTTCTTGCGAACGATTTGCGAACCATCGAGAAAGCGCGGCACGTCGGGTATTTGCTGGACGCTGAAGGCATGTTCCACGGTCCTTTCACAGGAAAAGAGAATATTGCCCGGGCCCTCGTCGAGGCCGTAAAAGAGAAGATGGGCAAAGAGCCCCGAGGCGCGCGGAAAAACCCAGATTCTTGCTGAAGTGAAATCCCATGAAACCGCTGAAACCCATTCGACGATTTGACGTGTTCGCCGAGTTCAACCGCCTGGAGAAGCTGGAGGAGGGAATACCGGCGGACGAGGCCAGCGGCTATGCCATCTGGGTCGCGAAAGTCGTCGCCGCAAAAAAGTTCGGGAAACTCCCGCGAGAACCAAAGCCCGTCACGGAACGAGAGCGACGCGAAAGACTTCTCAGGAAGTGGCACGCCCTCGACGGCGTAGAGCAGACCGACGAGCTTTTCGACCACGAGATTGTCGAGCGAATGGGGAGAGGCTTCTACGACAACGTTTTCTCCCCCGCCGTTCAAGAGGCTCGCCGGAAAGGGAAGGCATACCGCGAAATCCGCGATAGCATCCGAAAAGACTGGAAGCCCTGACGACGGTGGAAGCCCGATGACGCAGTGGAACTCGAGGTTCTCGTCGAGCCGAGACCCGATGACAAAGCGAAAAGAGGCGCTCTATCTCTACTCGGACTGAGGTGAATTCGCCATGAGCAGAATATATGTCGAGGACATAGGGAATTGCGTTGGCAAGGAGGTTACGATAAACGGATGGCTGTATAGCATGCGGTCCAGCGGGAAGCTCCATTTTCTCCTCGTGAGGGATGGCACGGGCACGGTGCCGTGCGTTGTATCCAAAGCTGAGGCCTCCGACGAAACCTTTGAGCTGTGCGCGAAGTTGACACAGGAGTCAGCGGTCGTCGTCACCGGGACTGTCAGGCAGGACCCAAGGTCGCCGATAGGATACGAGATCAGTGCAAAAGACGTTCAGCTCGTCCATTCGGCGATTGATTACCCAATCAGTCCAAAGGAGCACGGAGTTGACTTCCTGATGAACCATCGCCATCTCTGGCTCAGGTCGTCGAAGCAGCATGCGATCCTGCGGGTACGGGCGGAGCTCATCCGGGCAATCCGGGAATACTTCGACTCGCACGGCTTTCTTCTCCTTGACGCGCCGATTTTCACACCAGCCGCCTGCGAAGGGACGACGAATCTTTTCGAGACCGATTATTTCGGGGAGAAGGCTTACCTGACGCAGAGCGGGCAGTTGTACATGGAAGCCGGGGCGATGGCGTTCGGCAAGGTCTATTGCTTTGGCCCGACCTTCCGCGCAGAGAAGTCGAAGACCCGGCGGCACCTCACCGAATTCTGGATGGTCGAGCCGGAGGTGGCGTATTTCAATCTCGACGACGACATGGACTTGGCGGAGGATTTCGTGGCGAGCATTGTAGCGCGAGTTGCCGAGCGAAGGAAAACGGAACTCGATGTCTTAGAGCGCGACGTTTCAAAACTCGAGCAGGTCAAAAAGCCGTTTCCGCGAATCAGCTACGACGAGGCTATCGAGATTCTTCGTCAGAAGGGGATGACCGTCAGGTGGGGAGACGACCTCGGCGGCGACGAGGAGACTGTCCTCTCGGAGCAGTTCGACCGCCCGGTGATGATTCACCGCTATCCGAGAGAGTGCAAAGCTTTCTACATGAAAGCGGACCCGGAAAATCCCAAGCTCGCGCTGTGCGTTGACATGATTGCCCCGGAAGGGCACGGCGAAATCATCGGCGGCGGGCAAAGGGAGGACAGCCTCGATGTTCTCGAGGAAAGGATACGCGAGCACAATCTGCCGAGAGAAGCATTTAGCTGGTATCTCGACTTGCGAAAATACGGCTCGGTTCCCCATGCAGGTTTTGGTCTTGGAATCGAGCGGACAGTTGGCTGGATTTGCGGCGTCCACCACGTCCGCGAGACCATTCCCTTCCCGCGCCTCATGGGCCGCCTCACGCCGTGAGCTTGTCGAGGGGATAGCCCGATTGTCTAAGTGCCCGGAGCGAGGGCGGATGACGGCGACGCGACGATGTGTTCGGCTCGCCGGCCGGGGCGGGGGCAAGAGGGTTGTTCCCTTGAAGTCAGGCGAAGAATCTTGTGGGTCACAGATAAAGCCCGCTGAATTCCCCGCCCGGCCAAAACGGTTTGGTTTGATCGAAGGGATGTGACATGAAAGCATTCTCTTATCACATGCCGACGGGCGTTGTTCTTGAGCGCGGCGGGATTGAGAAGCTCGGAGAACTCACTCCAAAGGTGCGGCGACTAACCGTCGTCACGGGTCTTTCGTTCGCTGGTAGGACGGGGCTTTGCGACCGGATCGAGGGAATCCTCCGGAAGAGCGGAGTCGAGGAAGTCAGCTTTGCGAGCGCTCCGTCCAACCCATCGGCTTCGAACGTGGAAGCTGTTGCCCGAGTCGCCAGGGAGGCGAGAGCAGAGCTCATCATCGGACTTGGCGGAGGGAGCGCGATGGACGCCGCAAAAGCCGCCGCAGTTCTTGCGACGAACCCGAAGCGTTTCATGGAGCTTCTCCCAATACACAACTTCCAGAACGCCCCATTGCCCCTCGTCTGCATTCCCACGACGGCGGGAACCGGCAGCGAAACCACGCAGTACGCGATTATCAACAACAACGAGGGAACCGACAAGCTCAATTTCAGTGGCCCGCAGATGTTTCCGATTCTTGCTCTCCTTGACCCGGAGCTCACCGTCACAATGCCCAGAGACATAACCGCGGATACGGGCCTCGACGCGCTCTCTCACGCCATAGAGGGGTACGTGTCTCGTCGCTCACAGCCCATCTCCGATTGCCTTGCTATCGAAAGCATCAGGACGGTGAAGGAGAACCTCGAGGCAGCGGTTCGCGACGGAGAGAATCTCGATGCGCGAGAAGCAATGCTCTGTGCGGCGGCTCTCGGCGGTATGGTAATCGCGCAGACGGGAACGACGCTCCTTCACGCCCTCGGCTATTATCTGACGCTGAGATACGGCGTTCCTCACGGCAGGGCCAATGGCGCCCTCATCGGGCACTACCTGAAATTCGTCGAGGGAGCGTGCCCGGAAAAGGCCCGCAAGATTTATTCGGTCTTCGGTGGCGAAGGGCACAAGGCTTTTCTGGACTTTGCGGAGTCGCTGGGGGTTCCGACGACGTTGCAGTCATACGGCGTCAAAGAAGAAGACCTGATTTCCTTCCGGGACTTCGCCATAGGAAGGAGCAGCGTCGCCCAGACTCCTCGAGCGACCAAGCGCGAAGAGGTCGAAGAGCTTCTCAAAGACATTCTCGACTGAACCATCGCCCGCGGCTGCACAGCCGGAATATTGAACCGCAGTCTCTCATGAACTTCGTTCACCCGGAGACCATGAAAATCCTGCTATCAACCTTGCTTTCTCTCGCCAAGACGCTAAGACGCCAGCAATTCATGGGGCTTGCTCCTCTGCGTCCTTCGCGGCTTTGCGAGAAAGGGTTCGCGTTTGAATCGTGCCGCGTACCGGTCATTTTCAGGGCATTGCCTTATGAGCCGCGCACACCCGGAGACATGAAAATCCTTCTATCGAGCCTGCTTTCTCCCGCCAAGACGCAAACACGCCAGGAACTCACGGGGCCTGCTCCTCTGCGTCCTTTGCGGCTTTGCGAGAGAGAGTTCGCGTCCAAATGGTGACCGCACAGCTTGTCGTTGGTGTCCGCCCGCATACGCCGGGGGTCCCCCTCTTCGCGAGGCGCATGACCTCGGCCTTCTTTTCCTCAGCCCCCGCAGGGGGCGACACTCCCCTTGCCTCGGGCGTAAGCCCGTGGACCGAGGAGACAAACCAACCCCGAGCCTCCGCAGGAGGCGGCACATTCAATGGAGGTATCGCGCCCCCTCGAATTCGATTCCGTGTTTCTCCACCACCCGTGGCAAGTCTCTTTCATCCCCTGCGCGGAGTCATTGACCGTTGCCCCGGGAAAGGTTCCACGAAAACCGAGTGCGTCGCGTCCCGACCACCTTCCTCTAACTCCGGCTGCGTCTCTTCGTCTGAACAAGGGTCATTTGAACCGCTTCACCCTGATATGACAGTACGGCAGCTTCCCCGTCTTGTCGTAATAGCCCTGGTGATATTCTTCCGCCGGCCAGAACTTCTCGAACTTCACAACCTGCGTGGCAACCTTCAGTCCCTTCTTCTTGAGAGCCGCAATCAACTCCTCTGCGACCTTCTTCTCTTCATCGTTGACGTAGAAAATCGCCGAGCGGTACTGGTCCCCCACGTCAGGACCCTGCCGGTCAACCTGCGTCGGATCGTGGATTTCGAAGAAGAGCCGGGCCAGTCTCTCGTAGCTGGTCTTTCGGCTGTCAAAGACAACCTCGACGGCTTCGGCATGTCCCGTCGTCTTCGCGCAAACAGCCTCGTAAGTGGGCTTCTCCGTCCGACCGCCCGTGTAGCCTACAGTTGTCTGGATGACCCCCGGCTCTCGCTGAAAATGGTACTCGACGCCCCAGAAACACCCCGCAGCAAAGACTGCCCGGCCGAGATTCTCCGCAGGAACGAAGTCTAACGAGACCGAATTCACGCAGTGCCGCGTGTCCTTTGGCGTGAGATTTTCGCCCTCGAAAACGTGCCCTAAATGTGCTCCACATCGGGCGCAGAGGATTTCCGTGCGTTTGCCGTCCGCGTCTCGCTGCCGCTTCACAGCGCCCGGGATTTCGTCATCAAAGCTCGGCCAGCCGCACTCGGACTTGAACTTGCTATCCGACTCGTAGAGCGCCGCATTGCACCTGCGGCATATATAAAGCCCCTTCTCAAAGTGATTGTCGTACTTCCCAGTGAAGGCCTTCTCCGTCCCCTTCTCGACAATGATTAGCTCCTCCTCCGGCGTAAGCTTATTGTACCTGTACTCCACAGCTCGTTTCTCTCCCTTCGCCGCCGCCACTGCCACCGCGACCGCCACCACCAACCGTCCCACACAAATCCACACCACCTTCACACTTCCCTACCTCCGACACTGCCGCACGCTTCGGGTATAGAACCGACATTTCTGCACTGATGCCCAAGCATCCATTTGCGGAATGCTTGTTCTCACCGCAGGATTCCGCCATTCCTCCTGGCAATGCGTCGGCCTATGTATGGCTTAGGGGGGCCCCAGGGGCCCGCCAGCGCCATCTGCGCCCGAGCACAAGACTGTGAAGGACGCGGGTTCCCCCCGCGGCGCCACCCGTTGCGTCCTACCGTGCCGCCTGACGTTGCGGTGCGCAGGTCAGGGCGGCGAGCCGGGCCGCCGAGGTCTCTTAAAAATCATCTCGTAGGCGAAGACCGGCTCCTCCTCCCTGCTCACACTGGCGACGGAACTGGTTGTGGCACGGCGCGCGAAGACTAACTCCCAACCCTGCGCCCCGAGGCTGCTCGTGCGTTCGGCAAAGCTCTCGTCGGGGACAGCCTCGATCCGATACTCCCACGGGATCGCGGCCTTGGTGCGAACGGGTCCGAAGGCGCTATATGCGGACACAGCCAGCAGGAGCATGAGGAGAACCATGATCAGGTCGCCTTGCGTTTTTGACGTCGGTCTGGTTCCGTCCATCCTTCCTCCTCCTCCCGAAAGCGTCGTAGCCGGCCGCAAGGCCGGAAGCAGTACACCGGGGGGCCCGCGAGCCGCGCCTCGGTGGTCGCTCCAGTCGGGGCGAGGCCCAGCACGACGGGTGACTACCTGAACTCGCTGAATGCTTTGAGCAGCTTCATCGTGGCCTCGTAATCGAGTTTCTCCCCCTCGTAGTAGCAGACGTAAAGACCCTGAAGGTTAGAGGGCAAATGAATCCCTTTGTGAACAAGGAGGATGAAATTGCGCCTGTAGAGCGCCATCGCCGCCCCAATTTCGATCAACACGTTCTCGTTGATCCTGTGGTGAACCGTTCCTTCCTTGTCCAACAACTCCTCTTCGCTCGCTACGTGAATGAGACCCGCAAAACACGACCGCATGTCTTCGAGAACCTTGTCAGGGACTGGCTTTGAAGTGGTCTCGTGTTCTTCGGCAACAACCGGAACGAACTTGCCGAAGGACAGGAGGTCTTTAAGTTGGGAGACGACTTCCCTGTTCTTGCCGTGAGTGATGAAAACTCGTTGGCTTGAAGCAAGGGCTGGCACCCGATGCTCGAGAGCCCCAGTACCGGACGGCAATTCGGCAGGCACCTTGACCTGTTCCTCCACTGTGACGAGGGCTCTTCCCCGCTCCAACTCTGCTTGTGAAGTATCCATCGCGACAAATGGCCCGGTTTTGGTCTGATGGATTATTCCGATGAACTCTCCATTGCGCTTGACAATCTCCAACACCTTGTCAAGCCTGTCCGGTGGAACACCCATCTCAGCAAGAATATTGCGGGCGATCTTGTCTTGTGGGAACTTCGCTCGATCGTAACGCTGGTAGAACCGCCTGGCGATTTCGGGGCGCAAACCGCATTCGACCTTCGCCTTCAAGTCGTCCCCCTCTACCGTCGGAGCCACCACTCGGCGAGCCACGTCCGTCAGCGAAATGCTCGGGGCGTTCCTGCCCCCCGAGGTCAGACCGTAGGCCATTGAAGCCCCGCACAGCTCCTGCCATGCAGAACTTGTTGGTGAGATGTCCACCGCCATGGCCAGTTGGTGCGGGGCGACCGGCTTCCCCGCAAAGTCGTCGTATAGACCCCGCGCGAGCCGAATGGCTTCAGACAGGGTTAGCCGAGGAATTTCAGATTGACTGATGTACGTCCTCTTGACTTGGGCCGCTGCTTGAGTCTTAGCTTTCGAGGTACCACTCTGCTGCTTGGCCATTTTTTCCTCCCCAACTGCGCCCCATGGAAGGCGCCAGTTGCGCCTGACTACGGCATACGTCGTTTCTTCACGAGACCCTTAGGCCGCGCGCGGGTGTCAGCCTGACGCGCCCCGGTTATTCGCCTTCAATCTCCGCCTTCGCAACGGCTCGCCCAGTCCTGCTTTCGGCGGGGTTTCTACGCGAAGTTATCGCGCGCGAAGCGAACGGTGTCAATATATCAAACTGTGGGGCGGTGTCAAGCGCGATCTGCGAGCCGGGCGGGATTATGAGGACCATCCTGTTTGTCGTGCAATCCTGTCAGTTCGCCGCTTTCGCCCTTCGAATTCGCACGGCCGGTCATAACGCCGCCCCCCCGCAGGCGGGCGCAGCCCATGGGTGTAAATCATCGCTATTGCCACATCTCCATGCCCCAACCCATCAAGCTCAGCGGCGCCCACGTAGCGCGCGCCCGCCGGAGCGCCTTGTGACCTGAGCTACTCTCTCGGCCAGCCGGCGAAGAAAAGGGTCCGAGTAGCGGTGCGAGCGGAGCCAGCAGACTATGTCCTCGTAGCTCTTCTCCCCCATCTCCGTGTTGAGCCTGTCCCGGGCTTGACGCATGGTCTGGACGCAATCGAACGCTTTCGGCCTGGACTTAATCATCGCCAGGAACCTCCCTAATGCGGCACCTACATGCCCGAACGCATGAAGCTCAACGGCCCCCACGCAGCGCGCGTCCGCTGGAGCGCCTGCTCGGGCGAGCTGCTCTCCCGTCCAGCCACTTTTTGAAGGATGCTTGACTCTCCCCGGACGACCTGCCCGCCAATAAACCCTCTACGCTGACATCCTCATCAAGGTCCTCCCAATGGATCCCGTGCCCCTTGCCGATCAACCGCCAATTGTCTCGCTCCCGTTGCGTTCCATGTAACAGCCGGGGAAACCAGGCGAGAGGAACCGAGATAGTCCGGCCATCGCTCAAGTTGACACTCAACGTGTCCTTCGTTACTGTGAGGTCTTCAGCTTTTGGGAGCGCAATTTCAACCCCGGAAATACTCATTCCAAGCCTCCACTAAGCGCAGTTATGATGGGCGAAGCGAACGATGTCAATATATCAAACTCTGGGGCGGTGTCAAGCGCGATCTGCCAGCCTCAGTGGCGCCTCACTTATGGGCGACAGAGGTCGGAGAGAACAAGCCGGGATTTCGACAGGGTAACGCGATGGATCGGATAATCCTCAAAATCCCGTCAGTCCTGTCCCACTTTCCTCCGCGCGCTGCGCGCGCCCCGCCCTGAAAATCAGCCCCGGGCGGCCAGGAGCGGGACGTACAGGACCTCTCGCAAAGCCGCGAAGGACCCAAAGGAGCAGGCCCCGTGAATTCCTGGCGTCTTAGCGCCTTGGCGAGAAAAAACGGGCCCCATAGGGGCATTTTCATGGTCTCCGGGTGAGCGAACCTCATGAAAGACTGCGGTCTGTGCGGCCTCTGCGTGCTCTGCGGTGAGTCGAGTTCTGCAGTGGCATGGGCATCCTGCCCATGATCTTCCACGGGCGGGACGCCCGTGCCACAACCATGCAGGCATCCCGGCACAATTCTTGTTCTTGCCATCGGCATCGCCACGCCGTATAATAGAACCAATTTAATTCGCGTAGGTGCCTGACAGTTGCTCAGAAGGGGCATTTCTATGCCAGAAACGACAGATGATAAGCTCAGGCGGGTTACGGCCACCGCCAACCGCCTTCGGCTTCTCCAAATTGATTTCGCGGACGAAAACGCCGCCGTGAGAAGGAAATTCCTCTCGGAGGAAATTGAGCGAGCTTTGTCGGCGATTGTCCCCGGCGAACGAAAGGCGTTTCTCGACGAACTGATGTCGAGGTTTCCGACGTGGGACCCGAACGTCGAATTAGCGCCGCCGGAGGAGCAGACGGCGGTTTACTCGCCAACCGACCAGCAGGAGTTGCAGGACCCGAGCTTCCTGGTCACTCGCCTGACAGACCTTGTCCCGCTCCTTTCCGAAGAGGACAAGCAGGCATTGATCGAGCGGCTTCGGGAGGCAGGTCTGGTGGAGCCGGAAGCACAGCCCGATATGCCCGAGCAGGCAATGAAGGCCCTGACGTCGGAGTTACAGTTGCCCGAGAACCAACCAATTGACACGACGCGTCTGTTGAACCTTGTCGGACAGCTCGTGCGCTTTGCACAGAGCCTCGACCAGCTTGCCTGGGAAACCTGGAAGAGGATGGCGCCGCGCTCAGCCATCGGGCGCCCTGCTCGTCTGCGGACCACCATGCGGCAATTCGTCGCCGGCGACCGTGAAGTAACGTACGACCAGGTCAACCAGAGCCTGGAGAGTCTGCGGCGACTGGTCGCATCCCTCATCTCGGCGGTCGGGCAAGCGGGGCGTCGGGTTGCGGCTAACTGCATCAAGAGATTGTCCCCTTCGGAGATCGCGCTGCTTGTCAAGACCGAATCCGGCGGATTGTGGAAAAGCCTGATTCAGAAAAGCCCCGATGCAAAATGCTGGGAGAAGTACGTTGAGCTTGCCGGCCAGATAACGGAAGACTCCATGGAGAGGGAGATCGTCGAGGCCATTGCTGCAAGCGCCGAGCAACTCATGAAAACGACGGGTGCTTGAGAAACCCTGGAGGCTACTTCATGTCAACGAGCGGACAAGTCCACTGGGAAGAGGGTCTTTTCCTTCAACCCCATCATCTTCAGTTGATGCAGCGGAACGTCCTTGACGCTTCGGCTGCCGAGCGCCGCCTGCAATGCTCATATCCATACGGCCTCGTCGAGGCGAAGCTGTCGAGAGACGCACTGGAAAACATGTTAATCCAGTTCGACAAACTCCGGGTCGTTATGCCAAGCGGCCTGGACGTCAGCGTTCCCGACGACGCGGACCTTCCGGCGTTGAACATCAAGGAAGCCTTTGAAACGAGCAGCGGATTCTTTTTCGTCTATGTCGGAGTGCCGCTCTGGCAGGCGAGTCGTGGAAACACGGTTGACCAGGGCACCGGCGACGATTCGCGCGTCAAGCGGATATACCGGGTTGCCGAACTCGAAAAGCGCGATGAGAACACGGGTGAAAACCCTCAGCCCGTGCGCGTTCGACGCATCAACGCGAGACTCCTTCTGGACAGCGACGACCATTCCGACGTGGAAGTCCTTCCAGTGCTGAGAATTGGCCGCGGAACGGGTGAGGAGTCAGATTTGCCAAGACAGGACCCCAACTTCATTCCCGCTTGCCTCGTGCTCAGAGGTTCAACCGTTCTGCGCGACCTCGTGAGAGACCTATCGCAGCAGGTCGAGGCGACTCGCCAGGAGCTGGTCGTCCAGCTCACGCGTGGGGGATTCAGCATTGACAAAATGAGAGGCATCCAGTTTGAGCAATTGCTGCGCCTCAGGACGCTCAATCGTTTCAGCGGTCGTCTTCCCCACCTCGTTCAGGCCCCAGGGGTGACGCCCTTTGAGATGTACCTGGAGCTGAGAGAGCTTTTAGGCGAGCTTGCGGCGCTCTTCCCCGACCGCGACCAGTTCGAGGCTGCGAAGTACGACCACGACAACCCTGCCATCGCATTCAACGAGCTGTCGGTCAAGATTCGTTCGCTGCTGCGAGGCGCTGTGGCTCCTTCTTTCCTCCGCGTGGAATTCGTTCCGGTGGAGAGCATCCTGTTGGCAACCCTTGATGAGGAACACTTCACTCGTCCCAACGAGTACTTTCTTGGCATCAAGACCAAGGAGGACCCCGCGACCGTGGCAAGGTTGGCTGAGGACGCCGACAAGTTTAAGCTCATGGCAAGGAGCCTGGTGACCCGCGCGATATGGGGCGTGCGGCTGGAAGAGGAGCGTCATCCCCCACTGACTCTCCCCTCGGAGGTGGGGCTGCACTACTTCCGGCTGCTTCGCGCAGAAAGCGCCCGCATGTGGGAACGAGTGAGGGACGAAAAGGCGATGGCAATCCGCTGGCCGGGAATGGAATCGTCGGACTTCAAAATCACCCTTTACATGACCGTCCCGGAGGAGGTGAAACAGCCGTGACACTTCTTGAGCTCTGCGAGCCGCTGTTTCTGTACATCTGCCGCTTGAACCGGTCGGCGAGAAAAGGGGGCGCGCATGAATACGGTCACATCCGCGCTGAGATTAAAGCACTTTTAGAAGACGCGAAGTCCAAAGCCGCTTCGGATGCCAACCTCGTCTCGCAATACGAAAAGATTGAAGAAGTCCTTGTTTTCTTCGTGGATTCCATGATTGCGGAAAGCAAGCTTCCTTTTGCTCACCAGTGGCATCAAAACAGGTTGGCCTACGAAAGAAAAGAGCTGGCGGGAGACGAGAAATTCTTTGACCTTTTGGAGGAGACGCTCACCGATTCCAGCAAGGCCTCAACCGAGCGGCTCGCCGTCTTCTACACGTGCATGGGCCTGGGGTTCGCAGGGTTCTACGCCGGCCAGCCGGAACATCTCCGCCGGAAGATGCTCGACTGCAAGGCCCGCATCCGGGATATGATGGACGCGGACGAATTATCGCGCATCTGCCCTCAGGCCTACGAACATGTTGACACAAGAGACTTCGCCGAGCCTCCCGGCAAGAGGCTCTTAGGAATCGCTATCGCTTTAATTGGCTCGATAATTGTCCTGTTCGTGGCGAATTTGCTCCTGTTTGAGTCATCCATCAAGAACTTGAAAAATGCGCTCAACAAGATCAACGAGCACAAGGAGCCGCCGACCGGCGCCAGCACCGGCACGTCAAAATAGCTCTGGAAGGAACTGTAGGGCATGAAATCGTCATTCTCGGCATTCACGGATTTGCCGCCTCCTTTTAAGATTGCCTTCGTCGCACTCGGCGCGAGCAGCCTGGCCGGGTTAATCACGTTACTTCCTAAGGAAATTCGCGTGCCCGTACTGATTGGGTTGGCCTGCGTCGGGCTAATTCTCCTGGCATATCATCGCTTGCTCAAGAAGCTGCAAAAACGGAAGGCGACTCCATTCGAACGCGGCATCGCAGAGAACGCCGCAGCCACGCCCCAGGGTGTAACCGAAGCCGCCCGGCGAGCAGCCCTGGAAGACCTTCGAAAGAGTTTTCAAAAAGGTATTGAGACATTCCGAGCCGCAGGGAAGAACCTCTATGGCCTTCCCTGGTACGTGATTGTCGGCGAACCAGGCTCCGGCAAAACGGAAGCCATCCGTCATTCAAGCATCGGTTTTCCCCCCGGATTGCACGACCCTCTTCAAGGGGCAGGCGGCACCATCAACATGAACTGGTGGTTCACCAACCACGGCGTCGTCCTCGATACCGCCGGCAGGCTGATGTTTGAGGAAGTGCAGTATGGCGCCCCCAGCGAGTGGAGCGAGTTCCTCCGGCTGCTCAGCGGCCATCGGCGAAACTGCCCGATAAATGGAATGCTTCTGGTCATTCCCGCCGATAGCCTCATCATGGACACCGCCGATGATATCCAGCGGAAAGGCCAGAAAATTGCTCAGCAACTCGACCATATCCAGCGCACGTTAGGAGTCCGCTTCCCCGTTTACGTTGTGGTCACCAAATGCGACCTGATTAATGGCTTCCGCGAGTTCTTCGAGCACATTGACGACCCGGAGCTTCAGCATCAGATGCTGGGGTGGTCGAACCCCGACCCACTGGACGAGCAATTCAAACCGGAGCTGGTTGACCAGTACCTGCGATCCGTCATGGAGAGGCTTGAGCGCCGCAGGCTCGGGCTGTTGGTTGACCCCGTCCCCGCTGAGGAATCGTCCGCCCGCCGAACCGATGAAGTGGATGCCCTTTATGCCTTTCCGAGAAGCCTTGCAAGGATTATTCCTCGCCTCCGGCGTTACCTGGAAATGGTCTTCGTGACGGGGGAATGGTCCCCCAAACCCCTTTTCCTCCGCGGGATTTATTTCACTTCTTCCATGCGAGAGGGAGCGGCACTGGACGAGGAGCTTGCTGAAGTCCTCGGTGTTCCGGCAGCGTCCCTGCCAGAAGGGCGAGTTTGGGAGCGAGAGAGGTCCTATTTCCTGCGCGATGTGTTCATGAACAAGATTTTCCGCGAGAGGGGTCTTGTCACGCGAGCCACCCACGCCAACCGTCAGCACTACCGCCGTAAAGTGGCAGTGCTGAGCGCTGGCTCTGGCAGCGTCGTGCTCTTCGCTCTCCTGACATTGGTCGGCTTCTTGACATTCAAGGGAAGAGTCGGTCAACACCGCGACCACTATGTAGCTGCCGCTAAGATAGAGCAGGACGCCAATGGCTTTTTGCGCCCGGTCGTTCAGCCAAAGCGTGATAGCGTTGACTATTCGTACAACGCGGACCCCGTCAAGAACCACACGAGAAGCCTCAGCCTCTCTAAGAAGAAGATCAGCGCTCCCGTGGCATTCCGTTCGTGGGTGCGCGGGACGGACATCTTGAAAGACGAACGCCGGAACGCGCAGGAGAAGCTTTTCCGCCTCAGCGTTCTCAAGCCCCTTGTCGTCGCCAGCAGAGAAAAAATGCTCAAAACCGCAAAAGACGCCCAGTGGAAATTGCCGGAGACAGATGCCAGGCAAAAAGCTGACTATGCCACCAAAGCCCTCGCACAATTGATCCGTCTGGAAGCATACGAGGAAAAGCTTCCGACCACAGCCATCGTAGAAGACAAGCAAAAGGAGTTCTTCAAGCTCGATGACCTCTTCAACTATATCCTCGACGACCAGGGCAGGCGCAACTACGAGAAAAGCAGCAAAGACCTCAAGGAGTGCCTGACTCAGGTTTACGCGCCTCTTCGCGAAGGCGGGTGGCAGCCGGAAGGCATACCGCCGGACGGCGCGTACACCGAAGGCAAGCCGCTCTATCAGGGCGTGAGAGGATTTGCCGACTTCTGGTCCTTCGAAAAGACCGCCTCAAGGTACGAGGGTCTCAAGTCTTTCAGCCTCCTCTTCTCAGAGGCTAAGACATACAGGACCGCCGAGAAAGACTTTCTCGATGGCAAGGGGGACGATAAGGCTCTCACAGACGCGAAGGACCGCCTCGACGGCGCTGTCGCTGCGCTCGCCGCTGCCGATGAGACCACAATGAAGAGCGAAATCGAGCGAGCGAAACAGGATGCCGAGAATGCCTTTCAAACGCTTCTGCGCGAGACCGAAACTCAAGAGCCTCAGGATGAGACCGGGGTCGTCGCGAGCGTTCAGAAGGACCTGAAGAAAGCAAAAGACAATCTGACGGCCCAGTTGGATCAGGCATCCAAAATCATTGAGGGAGCAGGCGATTATGCCGACCTGTTGGCGAAAGTTGGCGGACGCCGCCTGTACCTGTATCGCTACGACATTGCCGTGCTCAACTCAGCCGAGCAGATCGCCAAGGAAGTAAAAAACGTTGCTCAGAAGAACATTGACCGGGGCGGGGGCTTCTCCCGGCTTGACTACCCTGTAATCCCATTGACGAACATGCGCGCTAACAAGACATTCGACTACGCGTACCACCCCAAAGCCGCAGACGCCTTCCTTTCGCCCTGGGTGAGTTTTGACGAAAATTGGAAGAAGATTGACCAGGAGCATAAAGGCAAGTTCCCGGCGAAGCTCTCGGCCCAATACTATGTTTTCAGAGCAGCCCTTGTCAGCTACCTAAGAGAATACGTTGACTACTGGCGCCCGATTCCCGGCTCAGAGACAACCAAGAAGGCACAATGGAGAGATGACCTTCTGGTTCGCGTCGAGGAGGGAACTTCCTGGAAAAGTTTCCGCTCAGAGATGGCCAACACCAGCGCAAGGAAGGTTCTCGAAGAGCAGGAAAAGCTCTTCTCCGCAATCAACGGCGCCCTCGACGCAATCAAGAAATATGTCTTAGCATTCCCCAGCACTCCTCCAGTCGCTCAGCTCTCGGATGTTGCAGAACCAGCCAGGAAAGCTCTTGAAGCCATCGGGAGGAACATCAAGAGGCGAACCGCCGACTCACCCCATGAGAACCTCAGGTCGAACTGGTCGAAGTTGCCCGAGGACGCTATTCTTGCGCGAGGAGAGCTCCTGACAAACCCGGCAACTGTGCTCGAGAACGACTACTTTCCCTTTGAGCCCGGGCAGGCCGAGCAGGAGCGAGGGCTTGAGACGGAGTACTGGGCTGACCTGCCGTATGCGGCCTTGGGTTTGATCGTCTCCGATTTCAAACGCTGGGATGCGGAAGCCACGCTCAACACCCTTGGGGGCCAGGAGTGGCAAAAATTCCCCCTCGATTGGGGTGCGGATACTCACGCGACAAGTGGTGAGGTTGACGCGGCGCGCAAACTCGTCAACCAGCTTGCACCTATTCTTGGGGAGGCTCCTGAGATTGGGTCTAAGAGGGTGGACGACCTCCTCGACGGCCTCCTGAAGCCTCCGGGACGAATCACGCAGGAAGATTGGGACTGGGTTCTGAAGCTCAAGCGCGTTGTGGACGCTCTTCCCCCGGCTGGCCAGTCCTGGAAGTGCACGGTGAAGTTAGCAGAAGGGGCGGCTACACCGGGCACAAGCAGGTTCCTCAGTCACTATCCCAATGGCATTGGGTTTAAGCAAGGCGCCGGAAAAGAACTCTCCAGAGGGCCAAGGGGCGCGGGGGCACAGTTCCAGGTCGCCTATCCCGACGGTGATGCGGTCTTCTACTTCTACGCATGGACGCCTGAGACTCCGTACCTCACGTGGACAGTCAACGGAACCTGGGCCGCCCTCGAGATACTGCGCGCACCCTTCAGCACCGTCAGCGTTGCGGAGGAGCGGCTGGAACGCCCTCCCAGGGCGTCCGAACCTGCCCTTTTGGCCGGGGCGAAGGGTTTTGCCTTCGAGGGCTTTTTGCCGGTCCCGTCAGGGGCACGGGGCGGCGCGTCGCCGCTGGACTGGACCGTGCCGGTCGCCATCGAGCTAAGCTTCCCCAGGGGATTCCCTGCGATCAGGGACTGGCCTCGTGGGCGTCCAAAAGGTGCAGGCGGGTAACCTGTCTGCCGTAGCACAGGCAGATATGTTGTAAGGATGGGAAACGAGTGCTGAAGTTCTTTGCTCGAAAAAAAAACGGCGAGACAGCTAAGCGAATGTTCTTTGCTGCCTTCGGTAAGCACCCCGGCTGGGATGACCATATTGAAGACCTCGGGCTCGAGACCGAGCAACTCGTGCGCGTAAAGCGCATGCTTTACGTGGAAGGCATCAGCGGCAACGTTGATTCAGGCGCCTGGGACAGGCTCTCAGACACGCAGCGACTCAGCGGGTTCGACCACTTGTTTCTCTGGTGGACGGCGAGCGACGTCGTCGCCGGGCAAATGTGGTCATCTTCCGATGGCAAGGGCCGAACTCGCTATCCGATGGTTGTGTGTGCACAGTGTTCCGACCTGCCTCTGACGTGGATTCTAAAGCGGGTTCTCCCTCGCCTCGAAGAGGTCAGGACTCAGTGTGTCAAGACGACTTCAGCGTCCGCCGTCAAGTCCATCCTTGACAAAGCCCGGCGTGAGCTCCGTGAGCTTGCCAGAGAGTTGGGAACCTCACCCCAGGACCCCGAGACAGTCCGGGGGACGCTCTCCGTCCTTGCCAATCATTCCGAAATGGGAAAAGACCACATCGGTTTGCTTCGGATTCTTTACATGATCGAGCAAGGAATGCCCGTGAGCAACGCCAGGGGTAACGATAAAACCAGCCGAGTTCTGCCGGGCAGTCTTCACATCCGGGTTCCCGCGTGTACAGATTCCCCGTCCGATTCTATCCTGCTGTGGTCCAGCTTTTTGTTTGGAGAGATTGACACCTCCAATTCCGTTCTCCTTCTCCTGCCGCGGGGCGAGCCCTGGCTGGACATTATTCTCGGCGCCCCCACCAGGGAACGCTTGCACTGCATTCGGGCTTCTCTCGAGGCTATCCCGCCGACTACCGATATTCCCTATACACTGGATTCCGACTTCATAGACCGCGCGAAACGGCGGATCAGCGCTTCCCGCAGCGAGGCCAAGGAAATTTTTGCCGCCCATCCCGACCCTCGGCGATAGACCAAGGACGGCAAAAAATTGTCTCGGAATGAGCTTTAAGGTTGTATGTGATGTTAGAGCGTACGGCGTTGAATTGAGGAAAAGGAAGCGACCGCCGGAAAATCAAGCGGGGACCCGTTGTGAGAAAGACAAGGGCAGGTTAACCCTTAGGGAACTCCACAGCTCGGAGGAAGGAGGCTGCCATGAAAACGACGTTCCGCAAGGCGCATCTTTTTGGGGTTTTGGTGCTTGTCCTGGCCGCAGTCGGGTGTAAGGGCGCCCCGCCCGTTCACGTATCCATCGAAGAGGAACTCGCTGCAACCGCCTCGGTGACGGTTCACCTGGTCGGCGTGCAATGGGTTGACCACCACGTGTGGTCTTCAAAGTCGGTGGACGAGTACTGGAGACCGGATGACCGATTGCGTGTAGCAGCGATGGAGCGCGGCGCAGTGCAGGAGATGAAATTTGGACCGGGCCATCCCGTGAAACAGACGCTTATGCCGGATGACCCAATCTGGAAGAAATGGAGCGAAATCGAGGCCAGATACCTGTTTGTGATAGCGGATATACCGGGCGTACGCGGCGCCAGGAAGCTCGACTTCGACCTGGAAAAGGTCCGTGGAAAGGAAATCCTGATCCTCGTGTCGCGCAAGGGGCTGGAGCAGGTGAAGTGAGCTTTTTCGGTTGTGTGACCGGACCGCGGAGGAGGCGAAGGCGGCAGAAACCCCTCTCGGACATCCTCGCCGCTCCGCACGATTTGCACGGGCCGTGCGCACTTCTGAGCATTCTCGTCTCTAAGGGCGCCGGTTGTCCAACCGAAGGCTTGGCTTTCGATGTCCTTAGCGACTTGAGCGCAACGATCCTCATAACAGGACTTCAGCATGAATCCCACTGACGGGATTGACGAACTCAATGCTCTCCCTTCGGATGAGCCTCCGCGGAAGGATGCTCCAAAGGGACAACGGCCCCAGTCCCCGGATGCCAGAAGCGACAAAGAGCCACGAGGCACCCGGGGTCCTGAACCGACCTCGCCAGCTCCCTCCGAAGATGCTCCGGGAGCTGTCATCGGAGGCCGTTACGAAATTCTTGAGCGCATCGGCCAGGGGCGCATGGGTGTCCTGTACCGGGCGACCGACCGCAGACTTCGCCGGGAGGTTGCCCTCAAGAGGCTGCGCGCTACGGAGGAGTCAGCAAGGAAGGGGATTGCGAGATTCGCTCAGGAAGCCGCGGCGATTGCTGGGCTTAATCATCGCAACGTAGTGGCGATCCACGACGTCGGCCAGGACGACAAAGGCCCCTTTGTCGTCATGGACTATCTGCGGGGTGAAGACCTGCGCCGCAGGATTGAGAGGGCGGGCAACATGGGGCTCGGGGAAGCCCTTTCGATCATGAAGAGCGTCGGGCAGGGGTTGGCTTATGCTCACAGCAAGGGCATCCTTCACAGAAACCTGAAGCCATCGAACATCTTCCTTACTGAGGACGGGACGCCGAAGCTCGTGGATTTCGGGCTTGCCCCTGCTTACTTTAAGCCCGGGCCGCCCGGACCTGCCGACAGCCAGGGAGTCCCGCCTTCGGGCGGGACTTACGTGTCGCCTGAGCAGGTCAGTGACCCCGAGCGCATTGGCAGGCGCGCCGACATCTATTCGCTGGCTAAGACGCTTTACCACATGCTTACGGGCAACGTCCCCGACGTAATTGATTTGGACCTTGTGCCCCGCGAGACTCGCGGGGCTCTCGAGAAAGCTTTGGACCCCGCGCGCGAACGGAGGCCATCCTCCGTCAGGGAGTTCCTCGCTGACCTCGGCCAGCTAACCGGCGTGGTTGACATTCCACTGGCCCCCGGCACTGTCCTGCCTGGCACCTGTCTCCAGTGCGGCGCCCCCAACCCCCAGGGGGTCAAGTTCTGCGAGTCGTGCGGCGCGGGGCTTTTTGAGAAGTGCCCGCGGTGCGGCGTGGAAAGCTCTATGGGAGTCAGGTTCTGCGGCTCCTGCGGTGCAAACATCCCCGCCTATAAGGCGGCCAAGAATGCCGTAGCCGGCGCCCAAAACCACCTGAAGGGGTTCCGGTACGACGACGCGGAAAGAGAGGCCAGCCAGGGCCTCCGCTTGGGCTACCTGACGGATGAATTGAAGGAAGTCCTCGAACAGGCGGCCACGGCGAAAAAGAAGCTCGTTGAGCTTCGTACCCGGGCAAGGGACCTCGTGGAGCAAGGGCGATATGAGGATGCCGAAGAACCGCTTCGGGGTGCTCTCGAACTGAACCCTTCGGACACCTACTCGCTCAAGCTCCTGAGCCAGCTCTCCGCCAAAATCAAGGACCGCAACATCCGCCGGGCTTTGGCCGACGCCAGTGGCGCCTTGGCGCCAGAGGAAAAGCGATTCCCGGTCGCCCTTGAGCGCTGCGAGTGGGTATTGAACCAGCAGCCCGACAATGAAGAGGCATCGAGTGTAAAGTCCCAGGCGGAAAGACTCCGGGAAGACCATGACGCCAGGGCGTCACTGGCGAGAAAGTCCGTGGATGCTTCCCGGTTCAAGGAAGCGATGGAGCAACTGAGTAGTCTCCAAAAGGACTATCCCTGGGACGATGAGATAATGGAGCTGCTGGAGGACGCGGGCAGCCGGAAGAACAAAAAGCTCGATGAGCTCCGCACCCAGGCGATGGAGCTGATAGATAGCGAACGATACGAGGACGCGGAGAGTCCGTTGCGCAACGCGGTTCAACTCGACCCTTCCCACGAAGACCTTCAGGCCCTCCTCGACGAATTGCCTGCCAGAATCCGCGGAAGGGAGTTTCGCCGCCTTTTGGCCCAAGCGCGGAAGGCCCTTGACGACAAAAAATTTCCGGTCGCCCTTGAGCGCTGCTTAGCGGTACTGAAGGACCAACCTGACAATGAAGAAGCCTCCGAGTTGAAGTCCCGCGCGGAGAGACTACGAGAAGACCACCGCACGCGGCTGGCTGAAGCGAGAAAGTCGTTGGACGCTTCCCGGTTCAACGAAGCGCTGGAACAATTGAGGAGTCTCGAGAGCGAGTATCCATGGGACGGTGAGATAAAGAAGTTGCTGGAGGACGCTGGGAGGCGCAAGAAGAAAAAACTCGATGAGCTTCGCGCTCAGGCGATGGAGCTGATTGACAGCGAACGGTACGAGGACGCCCAAACTCCACTGCGCAGCGCGATTCAACTCGACCCTTCGCAGGAGGACCTTCAGGCCCTCCTCGACGAATTGCCTGCCAGAATCCGGGGACGGGAGTTACGCCGGGCCTTGGCGGAAGCGAGCAAGGCCCTGGAGGAGAAACAATTCCCGGTGGCAATTCAGCTCTGTGACCGTGTGCTCCAGGAGCAGCCCGAAAACAGGGAGGCGGCGGTCTTGAAGGTCCACGCCGAGAGGCTTCGCAAGGACCATGACCTGCGACTGGCCCGAGCAACGGAGCTTCTGGAAGCCCCTCAACTCGCAGACGCTCTTGACCATCTCGCCGACCTCGAGACCGACTATCCCTGGGACACTGAAATCAAGAAACTTCACGCGACCGCAACCGGGAAAAAGAAAACGTTCGACCAGCTTCGCGCCCAGGCAATCGAACTTGTCAGCAAGGAGCGCTACGAGGATGCTGAGGGGCCGCTCCGCAGCGCGCTGGAACTTGACCGGTCGCAGAAGGACCTTAAAGCGCTCCTTGATAACCTACCTGCCAGAATCCGGGGACGCGAAATCCGGCGAGCTTTGGCAAAGGCGCGCCAGGCCCTTCAGGAGAAGCGCTTCCAGGACACCCTCGATGGCTGCGACTGGGTACTGGAGCAGGAGCCTGCTAACAAGGAGGCCGCTGCTCTCAAGGCCCGGGCAGAGAAGCTTCGCCAGGACCACGAGTCGCGGCTCGAACGAGCCAGGAAGTCCCTGGATGGTTTGGAGGCCTCACAACTCAACAAGGCCATAGCGGAACTGAGCGACATCGAGAAGGATTATCCCTGGGACCAGGACGCCAGGAAGCTTCACAGGGAAGCCACAACCCGCAGAGAAACAATCGTCGCGGACCTTCGCGCCGAGGCGGGGCAACTCATCCAGAAGGGTCTTTACGAGGAGGCCGAAGACCCCCTTAGCGGCGCTCTGAAGCTCGACCCAACTCAAAGAGACCTGGAAGACCTCCGCAAAGGCCTCCCCGCCAAAATCCGTCAACGCGAAATTCAACGGGCTTTGACCGAGGCGCGGAAGGCTCTTCAGGAGAAGCGATTCTCAGTTGCCCTTGACCATTCCAACTGGGTCTTGCGCGAGCAGCCGAGTAACAGGGAGGCCGCCGAGATAAAAGCCCACGCGGTAAAACTCCAGAGTGCCGCGAAACCGATTGCCCTCTTTGGCAACTACGAGGCAGTTGCGAAACATTCTCAGACCCCCGGCGCGACGGTCTGGACCGCACGGCCGCTTGGGAGCAGTTCAGCCCCGGCATTCGCCATAAAAGCCTTCGACCCGTCGGGCTCAGGCTGGGACGAGCAACGGGTTGCCGCTGAACGCAATTCGTTCGCCGACAGCATTCGCACTCAGCAGACGGTCTCCGCGGGAGACGGGCGGCGGTGGGTCCCCATCCTTGAGTCCGAAACCGAGGGGCAAAAACCCTTCTTCGTGACCTACTACTATCGCCGGTCCGTTCAGTGGTTACTGGACCGTCCGTTCTCGATGAGCAGCCGGACCCTTCATGCTATTGTGTCGGCCGTTGTCCAGGGCTTGGTGGAGTTGAGGCAAGCCTGCCGCCGGCCGCACGGTAACCTCAAGCCCTCCAACATTCTCATCGAAGGAGAGGGTCGGATAACACGGAACAAAGTTGCCCTGACCGACCCGTCGCCCACCAGCCGCCTCGGTCCTGAGGCGAGTGAAACCTCAGACCTCCAGGCTATAGGAAAATTGATCTACGAGCTCGCCCTCCGCCGGCCGTTCCGGCTCATGGGTGGCTGGCCGGTGCCTCGGTCCGAAGCATGGTCGCGCCTCGGCAAGAGTGCAGAAACCTGGCGGAAATTGTGCGACCGATTGCTCGACCCGGACCCCGTCCGATCAAAAGTCTCTCTCGAGCTCGTTGGTGAGGTCCTGAGAATCCTCGACAGGCCGCGAAAGGTCCGCAGATATGCCGCGGTTGCCGCCTCAGCGGCTGTTGTTGTCGCCGTGCCAGTCCTGTTCTGGGTGAAAAGCCTTCAGCTCCCGAGAATCCGCCTTGTGGGCGAGGATGCAATGACGGTGGAGGCGGGCAGCGCTTTCGAGGACCCAGGCTGGAAAGCCACAGACAGGCAAGACGGAGACCTCACCGGAAAAGTGCAGGTGACTGGCCGCGTAGATGTCACGAAGCTTGTGGAACACGTACTGAATTACACAGTCAAGGATTCCAGCGGCAACAAGACCGAAGCGACCAGAAGGGTCAAGGTAGTTGACACGAAGCCTCCGGCGATAACGCTGAAGGGGGACTCCGTGGTGAGGCTTGAGGCAGGGACGAAGTACGAGGAGCCCGGGTACACTGCACAAGACAGCTACGATGGGGACATCACGGGCAAGGTTTCCGTGCAAGGTTCTGTGGATCACACGAAGGTGGCCCAATACGCATTGACCTACAGGGTCAATGATTCCAGTGGGAATCGTGCTGAGGAGAAAAAGAGAACCGTCAGGGTCGTTGACGTAACTGCTCCTGTGATAGCCCTGTCAGGAGCCGATCCGATGACACTGGAGGTGGGGAGTGCCTTCAAGGACCCTGGTTGCTCGGCTAAGGACAAGGAAGACGGAGACCTCACAAGAAAGGTGAAGGTTGCTGGTGTTGTGGATGCCGCCAGGCTCGGGGAATACATGCTGACTTATACGGTTACGGACTCCAGCGGGAACGAGGCAAAGGCGACCAGGATTGTGAAAGTGGTGGACACCAAGCCTCCGGCGATAACCCTGAAGGGGGAGTCGGTAGTGAGGCTCGGAGTAGGGCTGAAGTACGAGGAGCCTGGGTACACTGCACAAGACAGCTACGATGGGGATGTCACCAACAAGGTTTCAGTGCAAGGTTCTGTGGACCACACGAAGGTAGGCGAATACGAATTGACTTACAAGGCCGCCGACTCCAGTGGCAATCGTGCTGAGGAGAAGAAGAGAACTGTCAAGGTGGTTGACGTAACTGCCCCTGTGATAGCCCTGTCAGGCACGAACGCGATAACGGTGGAGGTGGACACTCCTTTTAAGGACCCGGGCTGGAAGGCTACGGACGGCCAGGACGGAGACCTCACGGGAAAAGTGGAGGTCACTGGCCGGGTGGATGTCACCAAACTTGGCGAATACACGCTGACTTACACGGTCAGTGATTCCAGCAGCAACAAGGCCGAAGTGACCAGGACTGTGAAGGTCGTGGACGCCACGCGTCCGATGATAACGCTGAAGGGAGACTCCGTGGTGAGCCTCGGGGTAGGGGTAAAGTATCAGGAGCCAGGGTACACCGCGAGAGACAGCCACGAGGGTGACATCTCGAGCAAGGTTGCAGTTGAAGGTTCTGTGGACAGCGCCAAGATAGGCGAATACACCCTGGTCTATCGGGTCACTGATTCCAGCGGCAATCGTGCCGAGGAGAAAAGGAGAACCGTGAGGGTTGTTGACATCACTGCCCCTGTGATAGCGCTCTCAGGCAGCGAGGTTATAACCCACGAGGCGGGAAGTGCTTTTAAGGACCCCGGGTGCACGGCTGCGGACAAGGAAGACGGAGACCTTACGGGAAAGGTGAAGGTTGCGGGCGCGGTGGATGTCGCCAAGTTGGGCGAGCACAAACTGACATACACGGTTACGGACTCCAGCGGGAACGAGGCGAAAGCCACCAGGACTGTGAAGGTCGTGGACACCGCGCGTCCGGCGATAACGCTGAAGGGGGAGTCGGTGGTCAGGCTTGGGGTAGGGGAAAAATACCAGGAGCCAGGGTACGGTGCCCAGGACAACTACGATGGGGACATCACAGGCAGAGTGATGGTCGAGGGGTCTGTGGACACTATGAAACCGGGCGAATGTGTGTTGATTTACCGGGTCGCCGATTCCAGCGGCAATCCCGCTGAGGAGAAGAGAAGAACTGTCAGGGTTGTTGACATAACTGCCCCTGTCATCGTCTTGTCAGGGGGCGAAGTGATGACGGTGGAGGCGGGGAGCGCCTTCAAGGACCCCGGTTGGAAAGCTTCCGACAAGGAAGAGGGAGACCTCACAGGAAAGGTGAAGGTTGCTGGCTCGGTAGATGCCACCAAGTTGGGCGAGTACACGCTGACTTACACCGTTGCGGACTCCAGCGCGAACGAGGCGGAAGCGACCAGGACCGTGAACGTAGCGGACACCAAACCTCCGGTGATAACGTTGAAGGGCAGCGATGTGGTGGGGGTTGGTATGGGGACGAAGTACGAGGAGCCCGGGTTCACCGCGACAGACAGCTATGATGGGGACATCACGAGCAAGGTGGCAGTCGAGGGTTCTGTGGACAGCGCCAAAATAGGGCAATACTCCTTGATTTACCGGGTCAGTGATTCCAGCGGGAATCGTGCTGAGGAGAAAAAGAGAACTGTCAGGGTGGTGGACATTACTGCTCCTGTGATAGCCCTGTCGGGTGCCGATCCGATGACGCTGGACGTGGGGAGTGCCTTTGAGGACCCTGGTTGCTCGGCTGCGGACAAGGAAGACGGAGACCTCACGGGAAAGGTGAAGGTCGCTGGTGCGGTGGATGTCGCCAAACTTGGCGAATACAAGCTGACCTACACCGTTACCGACACCAGCGGGAACGAGGCGAAAGCGACCAGGACTGTGAACGTCGTGGACACCAAACCTCCGGTGATAACGCTGAAAGGACAGGATTTGATGACTCTTGGGGTAGGGACAAAGTATCGGGAGCCAGGGTGTGCCGCGAGAGACAACTACGATGGGGACATCACAAGCAAGGTGGCAGTTGAGGGTTCTGTGGATAGCGCGAAAATAGGTGAATACTTCTTGATTTACCGGGTCGCTGATTCCAGCGGCAATCCCGCTGAGGAGAAAAAGAGGACTGTAAGAGTCGTTGACATTACTGCTCCTGTGATAGCGCTGTCAGGAGCCGACCCGATGACTCTGGAGGTGGGGACTCCTTTTAAGGACCCGGGGTGGAAAGCCACGGACAAGGAAGACGGAGACCTCACGGGAAAGGTCAAGGTTGCTGGTGTTGTGGATGTCGCCAAGCTGGGCGAATACAAACTGATTTACACCGTTACCGACTCCAGCGGGAACGAGGCAAAGGCGACCAGGACTGTGAAGGTGGCGGACACCACCCGTCCGGTGATAACGCTGAAGGGGGACTCGGTGGTCAGGCTTGGCGTCGGGGAGAAGTATCAGGAGCCTGGATACGCTGCACAAGACAGCTACCAAGGGGACATCACAAGCAAAATTTCAGTCCAGGGTTCTGTGGACACTACGAAACCGGGCGAGTGCGTTCTCACCTACAACGTCAGCGATTCCAGCGGAAATGCCGCCCAGGCGAAGACAAGAACCGTCAGGGTGGTGGACGTTACTGCTCCTGTCATAGCCCTGGTAGGCGGCGAAGACCTGACAGTGGAGGCGGGGACTCCTTTTAAGGACCCGGGGTGGAAAGCTACGGACAGTCAAGACGGAGACCTCACTAAAGAAGTGAAGGCGACCGGTGTTGTGGATGTCGCCAAGCTTGCCGAATACAAACTGACTTATGCCGTCAGAGATTCAAGCGGCAACAGGACTGAACTGACAAGGACTGTGAAGGTGGTGGACCGCAAGCCTCCCGACGCGACCGACTTTTCGCCGGCAAGAAGCCAGGATGTACCTGTCGCCACAAACATAACTCTTCACATCAGAGACGCCGGCGTTGGAGTGAACAGGGAAACCATCAAGATGATGGTGAACGGACGGCCTGTGGAGCCGAACGTCACGGGAAGTGCCGCGGACTACACCCTCAGCTACAAGCCACCTGCTCCTTTTGGGGAAGGGGAGAAGGTGACTGTGGCTATTGATGCCGACGACGTCAAAGGAAACCGGATGGAACGGAAATCGTACAGTTTCACGACCGGCAAGAAGCCACCGCCGCCTTCGGAATTCGACTTCGCGGCGTTCTTCAATAAGTGTGCAGCAGACTTTGCCGACGAGGCCAGGTTCAAGGAGTATTTCGCCGATCCTGACGATGCGAAAAGGCTGCGCGAAGGAAGCTTGAGGGGCTCCAGGCCGCAGAGATTGGAGCTGGTGTCGGGGGTTCAACAGCCAGCCCCGCCGGGCGGGGCGCTCGTTTTCAAAGTAGTTTTCAAAGCCCATTTTGAAGTTACTGACGGTTTCCTCCGCGGGCGCACCTATTCGGATACGATCTCGCAGGAATGGCAGATAGACCCCAATACCACCAAAATAATTATGGACAGTTGGTTCGAGGGCCTGAAAAAGGACTACATGGAAAAATTCGGCAAGAGCGACTTCAACACATGTTTCTCCGAGGCGGCATATAAAGATTACTGGATTCATCGTTACAAGCGGTATGATCCACACTTCAAGAGCCTCGAGCAGCTTGGTAAGCTGGAGGCGGACCGGCAGACGGGGAGGTACAGGGCGTCACTGAAAGTCAGCTTCGAAGTGCTTTTTGTAGGTGCCGGAAAGCCGGTTACCCTGCAATACGAAGACCTGTGGATCGTTGAGAAGCGGGGCCGGACAGGGATAATAACCGAAGTGCGCGAGTCGAAAAACCTGCCTTAGGATCGTGGCACGGGCGTCTCGCCCGTGGAAGATCATGGGCAGGATGCGCATGCCACATGCGCGGACAGAAACCCAAAAAGCGGCGGCGTCTGGCGCTGAAGCAGGGATTGTGCAGGTGCATGCCCCGGGCGATGAAAATTGCCTTCCGGGGGGGATATGTTTTAGTATGGCGTAGTGCGCAGCAATTGTGAGACCCAACTGAAAACATGGGAGGTGAATCATGAGTCGAACGACACGGAGAGGGTTTGCGGTCTTGGTCGTTTTCCTCATCACCGGTGTCCTGGGCGAAGCCATCGCTTCAACTCAGCAGACGGAGTTTGAGAGGTTCAAGGAATATATTCTCAACCCCGAGTTTATTGCAATTGAGTCCGTTGAGGCGGCGCTGATGCAAACTGCCGCCGGTCAGATTACCACTCAGGCAAGAGGATACCTCGCAGCGGCTTCAGCACCCGGATCCTTCGTCGTCACACTCGTGGACGGCGCCTGGACGCAGCTGACAAGCCTTGGTCCTATCGTGACGGAGCGCGGGCGGACGACCTCCCTGACGCCGCCGCAGATTAAGGAGCTGCGGCCGAGAAGATTCTCGCTTGGCCTGTATTACTCCTACGCAGACTTCACTCAGTTCGACGGCAAGGACATAAGCACCCTTTTTAAGGGGCCAGTAGTGAGCGACGTGAAAACCGTGTCCGTCGCCGGCTACGGGCAAGATGTCGAGCGCGACCCGAAATTCTTGGAGAAACTCGAGAATGACCCCCAATGGGTGATGGACTTCCAGAACGCCCTCAAGAGTCCCCCCTATGATGACGCAATGGAGCTGGGACGCACAGCCGGTATCCGGGTGTTTCAGGGCAAAAACCGAGAACTTGTGGAAGTCAAATGGATTGGGCGCGGTATAGACACGCTGAAATTTGAAGAGACGCACGAGCATCTCAAGCAGGTCGCCAGAGCCACATTCCAGATCAAAACGCACACGGTGACAGCTCTGGCAAACTTCGTCGCCAACAAGTGGCTCGACCTGACAGCGTTGGTTCCTGTCCACTCAATTGACTGGGAGTCAGATGTGTTCAGGGAATACTACGTTGACGGCGTGCTGCGAGAAAGCTCCCAAGCTCACTTCGGTGATTCAGCGACGGGCGTCGGAGACATAACCCTCAGGTCCAAAGCCCGATTGACACGAGAAGGCGCAGCCGTTGACTGCGCCGCGGCGCTTTGCCTGCGTCTGCCTACGGGGGACGAAGACGAGTTCCTCGGCACCGGCAGCGTAGGGGTTAATCCGCTTTTGATGATGAGCAAGGAGCTCGGCAGATTCGCTCCGTACCTCAACGTGGGGTACCTTTATGACACCGAAAACAGCAATTGGAGCAGGTGGGAACTGAAAGCGGCTCTCGACTTCACCCCGATACCAGGCCGTTTGACGATCGGCGGTGAGTTCATAGGGTTCATCTACGACGACTTCAATATCTACGACGCCGGAGTTGCCGTGAAATTTGCGCCGCTGCGAGCCAGACCATTGGCCTTAGGCGCTTCAGTGCTGTTCCCAGTCAACGACGACGGTCTCAGACCGGATTATGTCGGCATCTTTGGCGCAGAATATTCGTTCTGAGGGAGTCATCGCTGAAGGCGCCCCGCGGCTATAAAAGGACAATGAAGGGGTGCCGGTATCTCGGATCGTCGGGTGTTGAGTTGAAGCGATAAGCCTCAAAGCGCAGAAAGGAAGGAGAAAATGGACACAGCAAGTCATATCCGGGAATTCCTTCGGGAAAGGCGCGAGCTCGTCTTGATTTTAGCGTTAACTGCTTGCTTGTCTTTTGCCCTGAAGCCGGCCATGGCCCAGCAAGCCTTCCGGGAAGCCACAACCGCCAGCCAGGTTGGGGCTATGCTCGACGACTGCATCAACGGCGATTTCATCCGTTTGAAACTGACAACCCCTGCTGATAACAACGCCGGAGCCATTACGTTGAGCTGTAGCGGCCAAGACGCGACCACCTTGACGTTGGCTCAGGAGCGCTCAAGGCCCTACGTCCTCAAGACGAACATAACCGTCGGCGGAAAGACAAGGCTGATTCTCAGAAACCTGATACTCGAGCCGGCCAACGCCGCGAACCCGATAGTGAAGGTGGAGGCGAGCGCAGAGATCGAGGTTTTCGACTGCCGGTTTCAGGAAGCCTATGCCGGGAAGGGAATAGAAGTCCTGGGAAAGGCCACCGTCGAGGGCTGCGAATTCGTCAAGCTCAACGAGGGCGTTTCCCTTCTGAGCTCCGGTAACAAATGCTTCATTCGATGGTGCTATCTGGACAGATGCTACTCGCCAATTAAGGTGGAAAGCACCGAGGCGGACCTCGAAAACAACCTCATCGTTGAGTCGGGATACGGCTTTGCGAACGAGCTCCTTTCAAACGCCATGACAGTGAATGCAGGAACTAAGCTTGTTCGCATCCTTCACAATACTGTCTGGGATTGCGCCGGGTCAGGGTTGACGTGCACCGGCAGTCAAGCCGGAGTCATCGAGTTCTACAGCAACATCTTCGCGGTGGGAGGGCGCTGGGGCATTCGAGCGGAGCCGACGAACGCCATCAAGAACGACTACGAAGACGTTTTTGGCTTCTTTGGGCCGGAATACTGGTCTCCCCTTACACGGGGTCCCAACTCCCTCAACACTCTCGACCCAGGTTTCGTCGGCGGTCTGGCTCCGGAAAGAAGTGCAGGAGGGGGAGATTTCCCGGATACCGAGTTCGAGTTGGTTTCGACTTCTCCGTGCATCGGGGAAGGCGGCACCGACGGGAGCGACATAGGACGTTTTGGGCCCGCCTCGCCACTGAACATCGAGGTCCGGAACTTGGGTGTGAAGCTCAACGAGTTCGACCGCTTTCCTCTCCAACCGTCGCAATCTCCTGACGTAACAACTCTTGTCCTCAACTGGGGTCAACCGAGGGATTACGCTCTGGGAGAATATGAACCACAGAAATTGCCGAGCTACGAACACAGCATGGACGGTGGGGCGTTCGGCGGCTCGGTCACGGGCACCACAAAAAACGTCACCATTGACCATTGCGATGACGGCGCACACGTGGTGGCGGTCCATGCCCTCAGATACGGAACGCAGTTCTATGGGCAGCCGACCTATTTCATCTTCGGGAAGGCGGACACCACCACGCCGGTGATTACGCTGACAGGGAACAATCCATTGACCCTGGAAGTCGGGACTCCGTATGTGGAGCCCGGGTACAGCGCTGCGGACCTGTGTCAAGGAGACCTCACAGGCGCCGTCGTATTTACGGGCTCAGTGGACCACAATGTCCCTGGTGAATACACCCTCCACTACAACGTTACCGACGCCGAGGGGATTCCAGCAGAGGAGAAAACGAGAACGGTCTTTGTCGCGGAGCGCCCCAGCGTACTTGGGATACAAAAGAATCCCGACGGCTCCGTCACCGTGAGATGGAGTGCCGTGGGAGCCAATTTTGTTTATACGCTGGAGTTCTGCGAGTCCTTGACCGAGGGAAACTGGTCTTCCCTTCCTGGAACGTGGCCAAAGACTGACACAGAGTGGACTGACACTGGAGCCCCCGAGTCGCAAACAATGCGCTTTTACAGGGTCAAGGCCGAAGGGCAATAACCAACTGCCTCTGACATGCCGGAGCTGTTTCTGAATCTCAATAGCTCCGTTACTTCCCCGCGACCTGTGGGTGGCGACGTTGTTCCTGCGGACTTCTGCCCGCACGGACACCCATATTTTGTGGCATGACACCATCCGATGCAAGGCGAGCTGCGTGGCCCGGAGGGGGCCTTGTCGTCAATCGGGACGCGGCTCTTCTTGTGCAGCAACGAATCTGTCCCTTGTCGTACGACCTATCGTAGGCGTCAGTCGGACACGCATCCTGGGGTTCACTTCTCAGAAGGCACGGCCACTTTCAACTGGACCGGAAGCCCTGTGTCCGGCCCGATCAGGAGATTTTTCACAACGTACGGCAGGACAACCTCCTCCGCCGCTGGGTGTTTCTCTCCGATTTTTACTCCTGAGAGGACCGTCTTCTCGGCGTGCAAGGTCAACTGCCCAGGAAAAGTAACGTTCTCGACCTTACCGGCTGAGCGCAGCTCGAACGTAACACAAGAACCGTTTTGGATTTCCAGACCTATCTGACCCTTCTTGACGTAGTAACTCCTGATTCGAACCGATGCCTCAAAGATTGGCTTGAGATATTCCTCCCGCCCCAGCAGGTATTTCCCGTTATAAACTGCCGTGCGCCGCGCGAACAAAGCTTCCTTTATCGCCTTCTCCGATTTTTCCGTTGCGAATACAAGCGTCATTGGCCTGTGCTCGCCGCTCTGAAAGTCGAACGCCATTTGAATGGGGCTGTGAACGTCCGAATTGCCAAGCATTGTGATATTCTTCTCCAGACACCATTGAAATGCTTTCGGATAATAATCCTGATCGTTCACAATCTCCATCCCGTGCATCCAGCCGTTGTTCAGCAGTTCCGTGTGCTCGGGATGCCACGTCGGTATAATGTCCGGCTGCTGCCATCCGGGATGATTCCAGAAAACGAATGCTCCCTGATCCACTGCCGCCTTGATAGCTTCCTTGTAGTCCTTCTTATTCAATGCATTTGCGTCCTGTAGAAAAATGGCATTGAAATGACCCGGCGGCATGTCTCGAGCAAGCTCACCACCTCGAATAAGCAGAATCCGGTGCTCGGCAGCGCTCTCCCGGGCCAACTCAAATGACCGGTTGCAGTCCTCCGTTTTCATGTCGTCCTTATGAGGCCGGTAGTCAACGTGGTCCGTTATTGCAAAGGCGTCGAGACCTTCCATCCATGCTTCCTCTGGGCGAACCGTCGGCCAGACCCTCCCATCCGAAAAAACGGTATGCATGTGAAAATCGCACGCCAGCGTAACATACCCCGGAATGTCCGGAATTTTGATCTCAGTTCGGGCATTTGTCTGACACAAACCGCCATGAGCCAGAACTAACACCAGGACGCAACAAATTGCCATCAGCCAGTTTCTCATAACCACCTCCCATGAGGGTTCAACGGTTCACTGTTTTCTACTCCATAGTGCACTAACGCTCCTCTACACGCAACAGGAAAGCAGAACGACCGGTAACTCCTCAGTCTCGGGCAGAGGCCCGAGTGTCGTCGGCAGGGGACAGGGCCACGAGTTTTGAGGTGGCATGGGCATCTTGCCCATGATCCTCTTCAGGGCAGTCCTTCAAGAACTTCGTTGACCCGGAGACCATGAAAATGGCTCTATCTGGCCCGTTTCTTCACGCCAAGACCCAAAGACCCGAACGATTCGCAACGCGTGTTTCTTTGCGGCCTTCGCGCCTTTGCGAGAAACAGTTCCCTTCCAGATGGTCACCGCGTATCGCTTATCTTCAGGGCAGTGCCTCATGAGCCTCGCTCACCCCGAGACCATGAAAATCCAGTGTGCGCAGCCGTCACTTTGAGGCCAGAACCCGGATTCCGTTGTCTCTCGCCAAGACGCAAAGACCCGAACGATTCGCAACGCGTGTTTCTTTGCGGCCTTCGCGCCTTTGCGAGAAACAGTTCCCTTCCAGATGGTCACCGCGTGGCGCTTATTTTCACGGCGGGAGACAGCATCCTGCCCCCGGCGCCGTCTTCCCCCCCGCCCCCAACTTGTGTATAATCACTGCGCGTTGACCGAACTCTCGAAAACAAAAAATCCAGGTGAAACATGAAAACATTTACCGCGTACGTGGAATGGGACCCCGAAACAAAGCTCTATGTCGGCATCGTCCCCGGCATCCCCGGCGGCCACACCCAGGCTGCCACCCTCGATGAGCTCCAGCGAAACCTCAAAGAAGTCCTGGAGCTTTGCCTCGAGGACCTCCAGGGTGACATCGAGACCCTCCCCCGCTTCGCCGGCCTCCAGCAAATCGAGGTTGCCCTCTGACCCCGGAGAGATCCCGTTCATCGCGTTACGTTGCCAAAAATTCGGACGTGGCCGGCCACATCCGCAACCTAATCTTCAACAAGTATCAACTCGCCATCCCGTCCGGAAACCACCGCAGACATTTTGCGCCCTCCTGCGCGCGTCAGATCCCCGGATGACTACCAGAAGGTGTTAGGACGTCGCGCGCAAGCGTCAACGGGCCCTTCTGGTACATCAGCGACAAAATGCCAAAGAAGACCAACCTCGCGCCCGCGCGGTACCTCATTCCAGGCACAGCTTTTCGAACAGGATCCTGTTCCTTTTCTGAGCATCCTGCAACAACTTGTCGAACGGGATTATCTCAATGTAGGCGGAATAGGCCGCGTGATACTTGAAAAAGCCCAGGCCATCCGGCGTCTGGTTGAAGTCGGCTCTCTTCGCGTGCTCATCAAGCTTGGGCGTGCGATCACACATGATGTAGCAGAAGAAACGCCTGTTCGCGCCCTCAGGGATCGGGCGACCCCTATGATCTTTCGCTTTGCCCTGTCTAAATTTCTCGATGTAACGGTAAACTTGGTCTATCGGATCAGTGGCTCCCGTATAGTCGTCGCGCCCCGGCCTCTTGAATTCGATTATCACGACCGAACTGTAGGGATATTCCTCCTCCGAGAATGCGATCGGGGTGTTAAAAATAGCGACGTCCGGCCTCTCACCACCCCGGTGCTCGCCATGGGCCATCCTGCTCATCGGCAAGTCAGATGCAAGGTAGCTGTGGTAGGAGAGCCTCTCATCTATGACCCAGAGGTTCATCCTGTCTGGTGGGACGTCGTCCGACGTCGCCCTCATCGGACAGATGAGATCGTGGATGAAATCCTCGTGCGAGTACCTTCCCTGCTCCCTCTGTGGCAGCGCTTGTTGGAACACCTCGAGGATCGCCTTCCTGTGGGCGACATACTCAGCCAGCTGCGACTTCCCGAAGTCGTCATACTTCTCGACGAATTCCATCAGCTTTTCCCTGTACGATGGAAGATCGGTGATCTCCCCGGCTCCGACCTTCAGGATCGCCTCCCGCTGGGACTGTAGCCCCCGGGCGAGTTCGAACTCAACCTTCGCCAGCCCCGAGTCCAGTTTCTCGTCCGAAGCGTCCGCCGGAATCTCATCAAGCAACGCCCCCCCATACTTGACAGTCGCCTTGTAACGTGGCCTTTTCTGTTGGACGTATCTTCTGATACGCTCCAGCTTTGCTGCCCTCATAGGCGCGACGTAGGGCTGCACGTATCGCTTCACCCTCGCCACAACTTCATTTCGCAACTCGTCCATCGTGATCTCAGAAGGAAACATGGCCGCGTCGTCAACAAAATCAAACCTGCTCCTGTCCGCGCTCACCCTGCTGTCCAAGTAGTCTCCTGAGACGTAGGCCGACAGCACAAACCTCTCCCCCCTGCCGTTGTCGCCCAACCTCACGGGTAGATCAGGGATGTACTTACGCAGGCCATCCTGCGTGACCTCACGCTGATTCGCACAGTAGTGGATCCTATGTTCACTGTGGACGGGGTCGGTGAGCTTATAGTACTTCAGTCGGAAGCCCTTATCCTTTACAGTGAATTCATCGACCTGCGCGGCCTCAGCGACCGTCTTCCTGAAAGTCTCATTCACGTCTATCGTGCGTTCAGAGTCGTGCAGGCAAATCCCGGGGCAGGCATCGCCCATGAAGAACGTCAGGCAATGCTCGATGATGCGCCGGGCAACGACGTCCAAGTCCTGAGGGCACTCCTTTCTATAGGGATCCTTGTACCCAAGCAGCGACACCTCCGTCCGCCGCTCTGTCGCCCCCGACGGACTCAACTGATCGTCACGAATGCCGTCGGGACTAAGAACGAACAAGAAGCTCCGCTGGAACAACTTACCGCTCTCCCCGAAAACGCTCTCGACCCTCACCCTGTCGAACGCCGCCAGCCAATGAAAACGCCCAACGCCCTTCGCCCCTCTCGAGGCCTTGTACATCGTGTCGGACGTCTGAAAGGAGTCGAAGTTCCTCCCATCGAAGCCTATGCCGTTATCAACGATCCTGAACCCGCTTATCAGACCAGGCGTACGCTCATCGCCCGACGGCAGGCTCTCCTCTCTCGAGACATAAACATCGATCTTCCCCGGCGACGTCCCCGCGTCCTCGACCGCCTCTATCGAATTTAGGATTGCCTCAAACAACGGGAGAAGAGGCTTCGAAAGTGAGAGAGCGCTATTCTTCACGCGACCTACGACATCAATCTTCATGGCACTTCCTCCCCCAAAAGGACCCCGGGTCTTGCCAGTGGCTCAGTCGCACACCTTCGCCCTTCACCTGCCCGAAGGCCCCGTTTCTTTCTTTTGTACTCAAAGCTCCCCTCCCTGTCAATACCCCCCAAGGCGCGTGGGCCTCGCTTGACAAATGGCAGGATTCATGCCATAATCATGTCAAAAAAAGCAAGGGCACGTTGGGAGATAACCCGTCAAATGACAATCCGTTTCCCCCTCGACACCCTGGCGGAGGCACGCCCTTCATCCCCTCGCCCGGCGGCCCCATCACACCGGGCCCAATACAAAACCACAGAGGACACGGACATCACACAGACGTCGCATTCCCTTTCCCGTCTTTCCTCCTCCCGATCCTGTCCATCCTGTTCATCCCGTCAAATCGTTCCTTCTCCCCTCAGCGTTCTCTGTGTTCTCTGCGGTTCCTCCTCCATCTGCGTCCATCCGCGTTCATCTGCGGTTTCTCTCTCCGCATCCGCAATCCGCAATCGCCAATCCCCCACCTGGGCCTTTTTCACAGCAAGCCAATTCCGCCCATCTCTTTCTCCCTCAAGCCATTATGTCCAAAATCCACCTCTCAAAAAGGCCCGGAAAGGCCCACTTTTTCCGCTCCCGTATTTTTTACGTTCAGCCAATCCCTATTATCTCCTCCCCTTGTCCCCTCTCGGTGCCCTCCGTGTTGTCTGTGGTTCCTTCTTCTTCCTTCCCCTTCCGCGTTCATCTGCGTTCATCTGCGGTTTCGCTCTTCCCATCGGCTGCATCCGCCAATCCTTCCCACCTCTGCGTTCCCTGTGTTCTCAGCGGTTCCTTTATCCACCCGCGTCCGGGGCTGTGCTATACTTCCCCGTCGAAAAACCCGGCAGCGGCGCCTGCGTCATCGCCCATTGCCGGAAATCATCCCGTTCATCCTCTACATCCTGTCAGAAAATCGAGGCGAAAAATGAAAGCAGTCGTTTTTGAAGACATCGAGAAAATGGTCCTGAAGGAAGTCCCGACGCCGGAGTGCCCCGACGACGGCCTTCTCATCAAAGTGAAAGCCTGCGCGATTTGCGGCACTGACATCAAAATCTTCCACAGCGGCCACACCCACATCAGGCCTCCCCGAATCACCGGCCACGAGCTCAGCGGCGAAATCGTCGAGGTCGGCAAAAACGTCGAAGAATTCGCCGTTGGCCAGAGAGTCGCCGTCGCCCCCGCTCTCCCCTGCGGCAGTTGCTACTACTGCAAAAAGGCGATTTTCGGAATGTGCGAGCGCCTCGCCCCCATCGGATACCACCACGACGGCGGCTTCGCCGAATACATGGCCGTCCCTCCCGTCGCCGTTCGCACGAACTGCGTCAACGTCCTCCCCGAAAACGTCACCTATGCCGAGGCAGCCATCGCTGAGCCTCTCGCCTGCGCCATAAACGGTCAGAACCTCTCCCGCGTCGGACTGGGGAACGTCGTCCTCGTCATCGGCGCGGGGCCTCTTGGCTGCATCCACGTCCGCCTCGCAAAGGCAAAAGGTGCAATCAAAACCATCCTCGCCGACATATCCCAGCACCGCCTCGACATGGCTCAGATAGCCGACGCCGACCTCTACCTCAACTCCGCCGACCACGACCTCCAGAAAATCGTCCTCGCCGAAACCGATGGCCGCGGCGCCGACATAGTCATCACCGCCTGCTCGTCTCCCCAGGCACAGGAACAAGCCCTGGACCTCGTCGCCAAACGCGGAAGCATCAACTTCTTCGGCGGCTTGCCCAAAGGGAACTCAACAATAACCATTGACAGCAACCTCCTCCATTACCGCGAATTCTCCATCACCGGGACCCACGGCTCCGCCCCCGACGACAATCGCCTCGCCCTCGACCTCATCTCTCGCGGAATCGTCCGCGTCAAAGACCTCATCTCTAAAACAATTCCACTGGAGCAAGTCGTCGAGGGAATCCGAATGGCCGAGTCCGGCCGCTACATGAAAATCGTCGTTAACCCATAGGAGGCGAAGAATTGCGTCGTTCTGGAAGAAAATGGCAGCCTGACCTGGTGGGAAAAAAGTCAAGCGACCCCAACGGGATTTGAACCCGTGTTGCCGGGATGAAAACCCGGTGTCCTTGACCAAGCTAGACGATGGGGTCGCTAAGATAGCGAAAAGAGAAATCATCGGCGCTCGCCGCTGGCGGTGCGATGTCAACCAATTAAAATGAGCCGGGAAGGACTCGAACCTTCGACCCATGGCTTAAAAGGCCATTGCTCTGC
>CAYZXL010000017.1:0-76768 GCA_964482435.1 uncultured Verrucomicrobiota bacterium | reverse complement strand
GAGTCTTCTGGTATCAAAACTCCGGCGCCGTTAGCAGTATGGATTGCCTTGCTTTTGACAGGCATGTCTCCTGCTCCAACATGCTCTTCGGGGACGCCCACGTCAGGGCCATTCCATTCCAGAGGGCCGACGAAGTCGCCAAGTTGGAGGACATTGGAGACTTCCCCGATGCGCCAACACGGTAATGGTGACTACATGCCAGCCGCTCCTGGCCGAGCGGGCGAAGCGACCGACACCACTTCGCAGTGCAAGTGTTCCCATTTCCTCCCGTCGGTCATGGATTAGCCATTTTGCGCAGACGGCGTCATGTCCTGCCTCCGGGTCTCCTTCATTTGCTCGGAGCCTCTGAGCGTTGAAGTTCCAACTTGATTGTCTTAATCTCGAAGGGCCTGAAGTCAAATTGCAGAGCGTCGGCGACGACGTTGAGCTTCTGGCCGGGATCCTCCATGAGGTTTACTTCCTCGGCAGTTATCACGTGTCCTGACAGCCTGATTCTCACTTCCCTGGTCGCCTGTCCTGCCGCCTCATACACCCGAAGCACGGCAGTTCCGTTTAGACCGCCCTTCAGCGCTGAGACCACAACGTTGGGGTGGCTGATTTCCAGGAAGCCCCAGCGACCAGGCAGAACGCCTCCGTGCGAGGAAGCGGTGCAGACAATCAGCGGATTGTTGAATTCCATACCGTCTCGATAGATGCCCGCCTGCCGCCAATCGCCGGCGTGGGGAACCAGCGCATACTCGAAGTTCAACTCCTTTCCCAGCTCGAAGCCGGAATCGGAGGGCCTGCCCTCGTTGTAATCGTAGAGGTATGTGCAGCGCACCAGGGAAAGCATCATCGTCCCGTCGGCGACGTTGTTGCCGGGAAGCCCGCGATTGAGCAGAGCCAGGCCCTTTTCGCCGTCGCCGCAGTCAATCCAGTTCTGGGCTGGGAACTCGATCCCGTCAGGACGCTGGATTGCCCCAAATGGAATCTCATGGACGTTTTGCCCCCTGGGGAACGACGTGGGAAACAGAACCCGGTATCGAACGAACTTATCCTGGTTAAGAATCTTAGTGCGAATATCAATCCGGCGCAACCCCGCGTAGAGCCGGACAGAGGTGCTGAACTCGCCCTTTTCGCCGAAGGGGTGCGAAACCTTGAATTCTGAGACGACCGGGCCGCGGCGCACAGCGCCTTGCGCGCCGGACTGCTCATTGCTAAAGACCGCCTTGCCCGGCCGGGGCGAGGGATGCCTGTCCTTCATCGCGATGCGGCTTCCCCCGTCCAGCGTCCGGTAGGGTTCCCACAAGTCGCCCCGATCCTCCTCCCTGGCTACAACGTTTCCGGGGCCGCCCAAAACATTCCAGTTTTCACCCTTGACGATGAGGCTGGTGATCGCTCCGCTCGCCGGATCGAACTCGATTCGGTAGCGCTCGTTCTCAATGCCACCGTCCTTCTGCGGCGCCTCCGCGGTTGACGGCGCGGCGCCCGGCGACTTGAGCGGAATCAGGCGGTAAACCGAGTAGCCCAGAGCGGGGATGTCGCGAGCCACGAAGGCGATGTCCGCGCAGAGCAAAGACCCTTCGGCATTCCGCTGGCTATCAAGGACCTGGACCGGAACCGACTGACCATCAAGGCCGAGCAGCTCGAGGTCCCGCGCATCGCCAGCGGGGAAAGCGACGCTTGCCGTAGCGATGTCCGTGCGTGGCCAGCTCAACATGTTCCACACCACCAGGGGGATGCCCTCGCCCCGGGTGTCAATCTTAGAGGCGAAACTTTTCAGCCCCGCCTGGAGTTCTTCCTCGGAAATCCGTTTCGAGAACTCGTAGCCACGGACCGTATCCTCGTAAACGACATCGGTCATCACGCCGGACATCAGGTCATGGGTCTGATTGAAAAGCATCGGTTCCCAGGCTTGCCAGAGAATCTCATCGTCAACCGACACGCCAATCCAGCGGAGCAGCACCCCCAACTTCTCGGCGGTTGTCAGCAGCCGCTCCAGTTCTCGCGTCCGCTGCTTGAGTTCGATCCGACTGCTGTAGGTGCCCTGGAAGATCGGGTTGAGCTCGCCCTTGAGCACAGGTCTCTCCGGGCGTTCGGCCATCGCCGCCTCAAAATCGGCGGGCACGGCGAGGCGAAGATGGAACGGCGCATCCGCCTGGCGGTTGAACTCCTCGACCAAGTGGGGCAGATTTTCCTCGGGTTCGGAGACATCCGCTCCAGCCAGGCCAACCCGGTTGGGACCTTTCGAAAACGGCGCCAGAGAATCGAACCGCTCCTTGAAGAATTCGGTGAATTCAGGGAGCGACCTGGGCGACCCATACGTGACGCTGTAACCGTGCGGCAGCCAGTAGGCGGGAATCCGAGAGCCGTCGAGCCCTTCCCAGAGGAACTCGGAAGGCGTGTTCCAGTCCGGGACACCTCGAAAGAACCAGAACGACCTGTATCCCGCCAGCTTGAGCAATTGCGGCATCTGCGCATGGTGTCCGAACGTGTCCAATTGCCAGGCGATCGTCACATCCACGCCCAGTTTCCGGCGAAAGTAGCCCTTGCCGTAAAGCACCTGGCGCACGAACGATTCCCCGGATGGCATATTGACGTCGGGCATCACATCCATACCGCCGACAATCGCCAGCCGGCCTTCCTTGACGAACTTGCGAAACGCCGCGTCCTCATCCGGGAACCGCTCCAGGAAAGGCTCCACGTAACAGGCCTGATCCAGGACAAAGCGGTAATCGGGGTAGGCCTTGAGCAGCTTCAACGCCTGAAGGATGTGGGGCAGTCCCGACTCGAGGTATTCCTCACGGGTAAAAAAGACCGCTCCTTCCCAGTGCGTGTGAGGAATGATGAAGAAGGTGTCCTTCTTCGTGGAAGCGCGCAGCGAGCCGGCAGGCTCGGCTCCGTCAGCCGTTTGACAACACCAAAGCAGAGCGGCGATAAGAACGGCCACCGGCACATTGCTGGTCATAAGATTGCGAGTTTGAGTCCTCATTGGCTCGACTCTCCCGTGGAGGATTTCATCTAATAATTGACGCCGACGGAGAGTGTGCCCGTCAATCCCTCCAACCGAACGATCTCTTTCTCCATGTTGAATTGACTCCACGGTTTGCCATTGACCGTGACGTTCTGGATTGGCACGGCCCTGGGATGGCGCAACCGAAGCAACACGGTTTTGGGCGGATTGCGGGAAGGCATCTCAACGGTGGCTGTGATCTTGCCGTTGTCCACGTCAGATACGATCTCATACGCCACCGTGCCGAAGTGCGTGGGCGCGTTTTTCACGGAGACCTTCTTCCCCTGCTCCAGCCACGCTCGCGGCGTCGCCCGCGCCAGCCACAACGAGTCGCCTTCTTCCATGACCAGCATCATACGGAATCGCACCAGGAATGCGGCCTCCTCGAAGGGCTTGTCCATGCAACTGTGGTCGGCGGTGTGCTCCCTGAAGGTCCACGGGCCGGGATTGATGAGCACCGCGTACTGGTTCAGCCAGGTGCGAAGGAAGCACGCCGGGTCGTCCCATCGCAGGTGGATGTTCGCCGTGCGCTCCAGGCCGCACTGGTAGTACCAGCCGGAGAGGCTGAACCAGTCCTTCTGCGGGCCGTAGTCCTTGAATCGCACGCCGATTTTGAAGTTCTCCGACAACAGCCGGTCTTCCAGGACGTCGAGGTAGCCCTGCATCCGAGGATCGCTCGCGGGCAACAACCCAAACTCCGCAACGTGCTGCCCGCCGCGGATGGCATCGGGATATAGTCCCGGCGTGTGCATGGACATGCCGAAGACCTGCGCGCCAAAGTTCGCGGGCATGAATCGGCTGGCCGGGCCCCGCATGTAGGGCGCCGGCGGCAGGAACGAGCGGTATGTCCCGTCCCGCACACGAATGACCGGCGAAAGCGTCAATGACTTGTTCACGGCGGCCAGCAGGTCTTTGCGGAACTCCTGGGCCTGCTCGGCGAATCGCCGCCCCGCCTCGGGGTCAACCTCCGCAATGACCTCCGCGTGCCGCGTAATCGCATGACAGAACGAGGCGTTCGTCTCATACCACGACCGCCACACCCGGCTATCCCAGATGTTGTGTGGCGGCAGCAGACCGTTGGCCCAAAGCTTCTCGCGGCCGGCGATGGACTCCCAGAATTTCTTTCGTTGTTGGATCATCCAGTCGGCATTGGCGTTGAGCTTGGCGGCGTTCTTCGCCAGCCACTCCCGGTCCCGCGTCAGGCCGTAGTGCTCCAGCATGCCCATGTGGATGAGGCTGATCCCGCCGCCGTGTGCGTTATCCCACTCGATGCCGGAGAAGAACGTGCTCGGGCCGCCGACCCACAACCCGTCCGGCGTGGGGACAGGCTTCTCGACCCGCTCCAGCCACATCTCGTAGCCGTCGCGCGCCTCCTGGTGAAGGCCCATCAGGTCCAGCACTCGCATGAACAGGTGCGTCTCGTGGGCCAGGGCCTCGTATGGCGGGTCACGGAATCGCCACTTGCCGCGCGGGTCCTTGCTCGCCCCGCGGAGCATGTTGGTCGCCCCGATCTTCCACGCGGCGGCCAGATAGGGCTCCGGCACATCCACCTCCATCGGTGCCGGCACCTTCGGCTGCGGATATGGAGGAAAGTCCCCCTGGACTTCCGTATGGACCGTGCGCATCGCACCATCCCAGCTCTGCTCCTCGCGAGCGCGGATTTGTTGGCGCAGCGTCTTGAGGCCGTTGGCCTCCAGTTCCTGGCAGAACGCCGCAGCCGTGATCGCGTCGGATGCCTTGGCCACGAAGAAGCCATGCTCGGGGGCCAGGATTGGTCCCTTTTCCAGGTCGGACGGCATAAACGAGAAGCTGCCGGACATGGTGCACACGGTGATGATTGTGCGGTTGACGTCCTCGATCTTCGCCTGCCCTGGCCAGATCAGGGTGTCCTCGTAGCCGACGTAGAGGAGTTGGGCCGTCACCCCGCGCCGTGACGTTCCCGCCGGACGCGACTCCCAGCCGCCAGCGTCCGTCATCCGGGTGCCCTTGTCGTCTGCCAGGGGCGCTACCTTGCCGACGATGCCGTTGTACACCTCGATGCGGCCGTCAAACTCCCGCGCCTCTGTGCCTTTCTGAAAAGCCCATTCGATGACCACGGTTAGGCGCTTCCAGGTTTGCGGCGCGAGCACCTGGACGGTCGGGACGGCCAGGAACTCAGAGAGATTCACCCCGTCTTTCACCGCAACGATCAGGTTGTCCAGGGCCGCGTCGTTCGACATCGCGTCCAGGGTGTAGGTGAACACTCGCCCGTCGGCCGAGACGGACGGCTTATCCGCCTCGCGCAGCTTGGTCCCCTCGCCCGCCCGGCACCACCAACTCGCGCTGCCGCCTTCGGGGAACCAGCGGAGGACGATTTGATCCGGCTTGGGGACCGATTTCGCGGCCGCCGGCCACCCTAACACCACCTGCCTTACCGGCCGCGGCTCTTCCCAGAGCAGCCCGCACAGCGTCCCCGGTTTCTTGTGTCTGAGCGCACTGAAAAGAAACTCGGTTTCGGGTGGGTTCTGCTCGGCCGGCCGGTCTGATTGATATTGGTACGCGCTCGGCGCAATGTCGGCCGGTTGTCCCACTAGTTTGTCCAGGTCGGACTTCTCAGTGCCCTCTGCCGCAGGCTGGTCTGCCGCATAAGCGAACGCGGCCAACATGAATGCTAACACCCGTGCACAATCTTTGTGCCAGTGGTTTGATCGAGACCGAACTTGTTCCATGTTCAATCCCCTGAAACTGATGGTGACTGTATCATTCAGTATTCCTCCTCAAGTTTGACTAAGGAGCATACCACCGTGTTCACGGCGCGGGTATCGTATTTTCGTATGGGTGCGTGACTGAAACCAACAGCCGGGGCTTGAGGCCATGTCGCGTTTGTGCCACTTCAGGTGTGGTACACAGACTATCATCTTTTTTTGTCGTTTTGCACGGAATACGATACCGCTGTCGCGGATACCCAGCCTATTCCATTGCGGATGCGACAGTTCACCGCAAATTCTTTCGCATCGCCGCAGAAAGAAGAATCGGGAGCCCAGCACCCGGTGAGCCGATTGGGTCATTGTCCGCGTTCGAGATAGCGGCGAACAGGAAACACCCTGTGTCAAAAAAGGGGGGGCGGTTTTGATATTGATGTTTTGCTGGTTATGAATCAGACTGTCAGCCGCGAAGGCAAAACGACCCATCTGACGTGTACCAAGTGGTGATTGGAACATGGATCGAAGACATTTCTTCGTGATTTTCGGTTTTGGCCTGGCAGTGGCCTCAATTGCTGGCGGGGTCTGCCCTTCCGGGGAATCCGTTCAGCCGGCGAGCGAGAGGGGTGAAGGCATTGGGCCTTCGGCGACAAACAAAGAGCTTCCAGAGCCGCTTTACATGCTGACATACGACCACGGCGGAGTAGTGCTCTGGGGGCCTGACCACTTTTTAGAGCACCTGCGCAATGCCGTCGAGTGGCTGGACCGTTACCCAAGCTTCAAGATCGGTCTGGACAACGAGGCCTATACCTACGACTACCTGGGAGAGCACAATCCAGAGGTGTTAAAGGAACTGCGCGGATACCTGAAGCGCTATAGCGGACGCTTCGGAATCGGGACCTGCACTTACGGCCAACCACTGTCGCAGTTCATCAACGAGGAATCCAACGTTCGGCAAATCGCCCATGCTATAGAGGCAAACCGCGACCACCTGGGATATGCACCGACGGTCTATCTGATGAGCGAGCACGCGATGCACAGCCAGATTCCGCAACTTCTGGTTGGCTTCGGATTTTCGGGGGCGATAATGCGAACGCATTTCATGATGTACGGATACAACCCAACGTTCGATGTGGCAACAGGGTGGTGGGTAGGACTGGACGGCTCGCGCATTCCGGCGGTTCCGACGTATGAGGGCGAAGGCGCGGAGTTCGGACGAACGACGGTGGATAACTGGATTTTGACCCGTTACCCCGGTCCGGAGTGCAGTACGCCGTTAGAGGAGTTCCGCAAGAAATTCGCTCATATCAGACCGCTCCTCGCTTCGCGGGCGGACGACTCCAAGCTGCGGCGCGAGGAACTGGTCAAGAAGTACGAGGACAACCGCGAATATCGCTGGGTCCTTCTCGAGGAAATACTTCCCACTTTCCCTGCTCCGACGGAAGAACTGAAGACCGGCCCGAACGATTTCCATGTTCGCATGCCATGGGGCTACTGCGGCAATGAGATTTGGAACGCGAGCCGTTCCGCCGAGGTGCAGGTTCTGACCGCGGAACGATTAGCGGCGATGGAGCTCCTCCTTGGAGGCGCGGATCACCAGAACGAGCTCAGACAGGCCTGGAAGAACCTTCTTGTGGCGCAGCACCATGATATTCAGATATGCGGGCTGCTGAAAGAAGCCAACAGGTTCCTTCCTGCATCCATGGGACTATCCGGTCGCGTCAGGGACGCTTCGCTGCGCTACATAGCCTCTCGGATGGAAGGCGGGGACACAGCCCAATTGACAGTCTTCAATCCCGTTTCGTGGCCCCGGAAGGAGTGGACTGAGGTCGCGGTGTCCCTCAACCCAGGAGCAGCCAGAGCAGTTATGCTACGGCACGGCGCCAAACCCGTTCCATCGACATTGCTGGCGGCGAGCCGCCACCCCGACGGGAGCATTAAGGGCGCTCGTCTTGCTGTCCTGATTGACGTGCCGGGATTAGCGTTTGCGTCATACTCGTTGTCCGGAGGAGAAGAGGTGCCGGTGAAACTCACGCCGGACATCCAAACCGACGTGGCGGGCCTGCGCGTCACGACGGCGGAGGTGGAGATTGTCCTGAACCCGGAAGGCGGAGTATCGTCCCTGGTGGACAGGCGCTCTGGCCGCAGTCTTCTCAAACCCGATAGGAGGAGTTGCTTTTTTGCGGGCAAAATTGACGGGCGGGACTGCGAGTCGAAAGGTAGCTGGGTTATCGAGCAGGCTTCCGAAGGACAGTCCTGGGTATTGGCTCGTGAGCGCGGCTCGGTCGCGGACATTCCTTACACGCTGGAAATGACCATTCGTCCGGACAGTCCGCGGCTCGATTGCAGGGCGAGCTTTCACTTCAAAGGTCAGAAGATCGGCCGTCTCAGCGAGGACAGGCGAGATAGCAAATCCGGTTTTCTGCACGAGGAAAAACTGCGCTTCAAGCTTTTCCCCGCGCCTGGCGATGACGCCGTGGGTGTGCGCGACGTCCCGTTCGCGGTTGCCGAGACTACCGAGCGATATGTCGAGGGCAACTACTGGACAGCTCTGGCTGGCCGCAACGGTGGTGTGGCTGTTTTTAATCGCGGAACGATGGGCTCAGTGCGCGAGACGGACGGTGGTTTCTCGGTGCCTGTGGCCTACGCCATGTACTATGTATGGGGCACAAGAATGCTCAACGGCGACTTCACATACGAATTCGCGCTTTACCCTTTTTCTGGAGACTGGCGAGAAGCGGAGCTTCATCGGCGGGCGCTGGAATACAATTTCCCCTGCGTGGTCGCGTGCGCTGCTCCCGGCGATGGCCGGCTTGGCAACGAGGTGCGTCCGCTGAAGATCGCTTCTCCGGATGTGATTCTGTCCGCACTCTACAGCCACGGAGGACGAATCTACGCGCGGATGTATGAACACCGGGGGCGCGGCGGCCGCGTCTCGCTCAGCTATCTATTAGGGCGCGCGCGGCTGACAGAGGCGGACCTCGCAGAGCAAGAACGTCAAGAGGTCTCCTCGTCGCTGGATTTCCGGCCGTGGCAGATCAAGACAATACGCATCGAACCATTGAAGTGAGGGGTCGCATACGTGAAAAGCGAGGCTCGGCAAACATGAGAAAGTCTTTGCTTCAAAGGATGCTTTTCGTGTCGGCACTGTGCGCCTGGGCAGGGCTGTCCTGCTCCATTCTGGCGGCAGAGCGACAATTCTTGCTGTTGAACCCCGGTGAGTTCCAGCGGGAGATGGGCGAAAATTCGGACTGGATTCCTCAGAACGTTCCGCTGTTTGAGTGCCCCGACAGCCATATTCAGGAAATATACTACTTTCGCTGGGGCGTTTTCAGAAAACATATCGAAGAGACGCCCGACGGGTTCATCGTTACCGAGTTCACTCCCAAGGTCGGCTGGTCGGGAAAACACAATTCGATTTCTTGCGCGGCGGGCCATCACATCTACGAAGGACGCTGGATTCGCAACCCGCGATATGTTGACGACTATTGCGTCTTCTGGTTTCGGAAAGGAGGCGAACCTCGCCGATACAGTTGCTGGCTCGGGGATGCCATCTGGGCGCGGTTTCTGGTCAATGACAATCCGGAACTGCCTGAGGACCTCCTTCCAGACTTAGTCAGGAACTATGAGGCCTGGGAGAAGGAGCGCCTCGACCCAAATGGCTTGTTCTGGCAGATTGACGACCGGGACGGGATGGAGGTTTCCATCGGCGGAAGCGGCTGCCGCCCGACAATTAACTCTTACATGTACGGTGACGCAGTGGCGATTGCCAACATTGCCGAACTCGCAAACCGGAAGGACCTTGCCCGCATCTACCGCGACAAAGCTGCAAAGATCAAGCACCTCGTCCAAGCCAAGCTGTGGGACACGGGCGCGCAATTCTTCAAGACTCTGCCGAGGGGCGAGAATGCCCAGCTTGTTGACGTGCGGGAGGAAATCGGTTTTGTCCCATGGTACTTCAATCTCCCTGACGGGAGCTACGAGGTTGCCTGGAAACAAATCATGGACCCCGCCGGCTTCTACGCGCCTTTTGGCCCGACAACTGCGGAACGGCGCCATCCGCGGTTCATGTTCAAGCACGAGCACGATTGTCTCTGGAACGGCCCATCATGGCCCTACGCCACAACGCAGACCCTCGTTGCGATGGCGAACGTGCTCAACAACTACGACCAAAGCATCATCAGCAGGAAAGATTACCTGACCATCCTGACGAACTACGCGAGATCGCAGTACAAGGACGGCAAACCGTGGATCGCTGAAGACCTCGACGGTGTGACTGGCAAGTGGATTGTGGATAAACCCAGGAGCGTGGATTACAACCATTCAGCCTTTTGCGACCTCGTCATCACTGGACTGGTTGGTTTGCGGCCCCGTTCCGACGATAAAATTGAAATTAGCCCGCTCGTTCCGGAGGGGACGTGGGACTATTTCTGCCTCGATGGCGTGCTGTACCATAACCACGTTATAACCGTCCTGTATGACAAAACGGGCGAGCGTTACAAGAAGGGCACTGGTTTGCGCATATTTGCCGACGGCAAAGAAATTGGGGCTTCCCAGAAACTGAATCCGCGCATCGTCGCTGAACTCGAGTCAGGGATCGAAGGCCCGCTGCCAGGGGTAAGTCAGGATGAACAAAGGGCATTTGAGGGCGCACCCAAAAGCGCCGACACAAGCGGAGGATGGGTCAAGTCCGAGGACAACCCGGTCCTCGGCGGGAAGCTTGGCACATGCTTCGACGTTTCGGTTTTGAAGGAGGGCGAGACTTTCCGGATGTGGTTCTCCTGGAGGCCGAAGAAAAGCATCGCGCTGGTCGAGAGCATTGACGGGGTGCACTGGAATGACCCGGTTATCGTTCTCGGACCAAACCCGGCCACGGGTTGGGAAGATGACATCAATCGGCCAGTTGTGCTGAAGCGTCCAGACGTCTATCACATGTGGTTTACAGGCCAGGCAAAAGGCCATTCCTGTATTGGCTATGCGACGAGTACGGACGGCAAAACCTGGACCCGGATGAGCGATAAGCCCGTCCTTTCGCCCAAGGCGCACTGGGAGAAGGTCGCCGTAATGTGCCCACATGCGATTTGGGACGAGGAGGACAAGCTTTTTCGCATGTGGTACTCCGGCGGAGAGCAGTATGAGCCTGACGCCATCGGCTATGCGACCAGCCCCGACGGCTGCAACTGGAGAAAGTTTGAGGCGAACCCGATCTTCCGTTCCAATCCCGACAGCCCATGGGAAAAACACAAGGTGACAGCGTGTCAGGTGATCCGTCACGGCGGCTGGTATCTCATGTTCTACATAGGGTTCCGCGACGTTGATCACGCACAGATTGGGCTCGCTCGGTCGCGCGACGGCATAACCAACTGGCAGCGTCACCCTGACAACCCGATCATCCGCCCCGGCGTCAACCAGTGGGACCATGACGCGGTCTATAAGCCCTTTGCCATCCTGGACGACAACCGCTGGCTGCTGTGGTACAACGGACGCCGCGGCGGCGTCGAGCAGATTGGTCTGGCAACTCACGATGGCGAGGACCTGGGCTTCTGACCGGCGGCCTTCAGGATTTCCCGCCGACAGCTTCGTGCTCTCCCTTTCAAATCCCGGCCATCCTGTAAATCCTGTCGAAAGTATCCCCCCTTCCGACCAGTGTGTGATACGTCGTCGTATTTCTGAATTCGTGTACTTACTCGCGCGACCAGGAAGAGGGCAATACCGCTCGGTTGTGAAAACGCCCTCCTCGTCGGGTATGGTTGACTGTCTTTTCGATCGTTGCCCGTACGCACGCACAATTGCGTTTCGGGAGTGCTCTTGACAGTTCTTACGATAAAGCAACTGGTTCCGCGGTAAGAAGGAGGGACCGAGTCAGGGGGGACCTCTTTTTCCTGGTGGCTGGGTGGCTGCGCAGACCTCGTCATGGCCGAGATGTTGGGAATACCAGGTGGCCAGCGCGTGAGGACAAGACCCGTCTGGTCGCGGGAGTTCCACCAGGGAATCAAGCCGGGCTGTTCCAACCCGACAAGGCATCCAGGTGGGACATCGTGCGGCCACAGCAGGTGAGACGCGGGAGACAATTCACTTGGAAAAAGAGCGGCTGTGAGTTAGCCTAACTGCGAGCGTTCTCTAACCCGAAGAGTTTTCAGAGACGATGAAAAAAACCGTGGCCGCACTGACCGCTGCCTTTGTTTTCTTCTGTGGTGCAAGCGTCCTTTCCGCCACCGGCGACGAACGAGAATTTGTCCGTATCAGCCCGGACGGGAGCGGTTTCACTGTTGGTGGGAGACCGTGGTATCCGTTCGGGTGCAATTACTTTGATCCCGATGTGGGTTGGCCGCCGAGACTGTGGCAGAGATTCGATCCCGAGAAGGTGGAGTCTCATTTTCGGGTAATGCGAGAGCTCGGCGTCAACGTGGTGCGTGTGTTCCTGACAGCCCAGAGCTTCTTCCCGGAACCACCCAATCTGGAGCCCACCGCGCTGGAGAAGTTTGAAAAAATGCTGTCCATCGCCCGTCGAAATGGAATTCGCCTGCATCCGACAGGCCCCGATCATTGGGAGGGCAATCCAGGCTGGCGGAGAACCGACTTCATAGCCGACCCAAGAGCTCTCGAGGTGCAGGTCGCTTTCTGGAAAGCGTTTGCCGCCCGCTACTGCAATGAGCCAGTTATTTTCGCGTACGATATTTTGAACGAGCCGCATGTCGGTTGGAACACACCCGCAATGAAGGCGCAGTGGCCCAAATGGCTTCGCGAGCAGTACGGCACTCTCGAAGCCCTCCGCAAGGCGTGGGGAAAAGAGGCGCAGGGCATCGAATCTTTTGAAGAAATGGAAGTTCCTGCGGACACACCTGCACCGGGGTCGCGGCTCTTGCTGGATTATCAGCGTTTCCGTGAATCGCTGGCGGAGCGTTGGCTGAGGATGCAGGCTGAAGCAATCCGAGCCGTCGCGCCGAACCATCTGGTAACGGTTGGACTGATTCAATGGACGATACCGGTGTTGTACGGGAAGCCGTCTCGCTATGCAGCGTTTCGGCCTTCGCGGATCGCCCCGGCGCTCGATTTTTTGTCTATCCATTTTTACCCGTTCTATGGGGGCGACCCCACAGTCTCCGACGAGAACTTTGAGAAGAACCTCGCCTATCTTGAGCTGGCACTCCGCTACGTGAAGGCTGGGGCATCGCGAAAGCCCCTCGTCGTGGGCGAGTTCGGCTGGCATGACGGCAAAAACCAGGAGTATCCTGTAGGGCGCTCCCCTGAGGATCAATCCTGCTGGTGTCGGTCTGCGGTAATGCAGGGCCGGGGAATTGCCGCAGGCTGGCTCAATTGGGCTTACGCTGACACACCCTCTGCCCGGGACCTCACGAAGTTCTCCGGACTGGTTACCGAACAGGGCAAGACAAAGCCCTGGGGTTTAGCCTTTCGACACCTCGCGGGAAGTCCGAACCTTTGGACGGAAAGCCCGGTTGAGCCTGAGGCTATTGTGGATTTCCATCTGGATCGAGCAATCGCCGATCCCAAGGCTGGTGATGCAATGCTTGGGAAATATTATGAAGCCTGGAGGGTGCGGAAAGCCTGCGGCCTGAAAGTTCGCTGATAGGCATTGGATATTCGTCTTTGGGTTTGTGCCGCCATCGCTCTACAAAGACGCTGGATTAGCGACGCACATTTCAATATTCGTTGTTGTCACATATACTCTCATAACTGCGGGTATCTTTGAAAAAGAAAGGCAGCAATGATGCCAGCCCCAGGAGATAGAAAGGAAAAATCAATTCTGATTTTCTTTTTGTGGTCAGCGGTCGCGCTGGCTGCGGTGGGATGCAGAGACGTCACCGATGCCCAAGGAGAAACCGCCGCGAGAAGAGGTGAGATGCCGAGAAGGCTCGACCAGCCGTTGAAGATTGGAGATTGCAGATGGGGAAAGGTCGTTATCAATGGCAGGACGTTCGAGGAAGATGTAGTGATTAGTAAGAATGCCGTGCGGGAGAGGAATAAGAAACCGTCGAAAAAGTATGCTGCTCGTTTCGGTCACACGCCGCTGTCGGTTGACGAGGAAATCCCCTGGGATTGCGAGGAGCTGGTCGTGGGAATAGGATTTCAATCGAGCCTTCCGGTGATGAACGAGGTTAAGGCGGAAGCGCTAAAGCGAAACGTAAAGTTTGTAATTCTGCCAACGCGAGACGCAGTCGCTTACTTCAAGAGACACCAGGAGGGCCGCAACGCCGTTTTCCATCTTACCTGTTGAGCACCCCCGCGCCTATCCCTGCACCTCTTCTCCGGCTTTCTGCGGGCGTTTGCTGGGCAGAATAGTCAGACTTCCGATCCAGCCCAAGCGATAATCCAATTTGCACAGGGACCCGCTGGGCTGTATTATATGCAAGAAGGGGCAGACAAAGGCTTTCATATTAAGACCGTGTAATCAGGAGTTGTGGGGGGGCAGAAAGGAAACTCGGACGATCGAAAGCACAGTTCCTGAAACACCAAACACGCCGTCATTCTCGACCCGCCGCGCGTTTCCCGTGAGGGAGCGACGCCCAGGACTGCCGGGGCGGCAAGCCCGCCTGGGCGAGGTTTGAATATGCTGCTCCTTTGACGGAGTTCCTCATGCTCGGCAACGTGGCGGCTCAGGTCGAGGGCGATCTTGAATTCGACCCGGTTGAGTGCAAGATCGTTGGCAATGCAGAGGCGGATAAGCTCCTGCGCTGCAACTACCGGGAAGGATGGTCATTGTGAGGAGGGTATAGTCATGAAATCGAAATTCTTTGCACTGAAGGCCCTTATGGCGGCGGTTTTTGCGGCGCCTCTTCTCGCCGGTGAGCCTGCGAAGTCGCCCGAAGGCATTCCCAGGCATCAAGAAGACCAAATCCGTGCGGCGGCGCCGGCGAAACCTCGCGTCGTGCCCATGAGAAAACGCCGGGTTCTCATCTGGAGCACGCCCTCCCACCTCATGGACAAGGACCCTCACAAGGGTTACTGTGTCCCCTATGGTCTGTGTGCCATGCGCATCCTCGGCGAGAAGACCCGCGCCTTCGAGCCGGTTGTGAGCGATGACATCGCCTTGTTCCTGCCCGAGAACATCCGGCAATTCGACGCCGTTGTGATGAACAACAGCTGCGGTCCCTGGATCACCCCAAGTGACGCCGCGATGGAGGCACTGAAGGCGTACGGTGAATCGAGGGAAGCCGTGGAGAAAGTCCTGCGCCAGAGCCTCCTCGACTACGTGGCAAATGGTGGAGGAATCGTAGCCTATCACTTCGCCATCGCCGCAAACGCCCATTGGCCAGAATTCCGTGAGCTTCTTGGAGCCACTTTTACGGGCCACCCCTGGAACGAAGAAGTTGCCGTGCTGGTTGAGGAGCCGAATCATCCGCTCGTGGCGGTGTTTGGCGGGAAGGACTTCCGCGTCGCCGATGAGATATATCAGTTTGGCCCTCCGTATGACCGGAAGAAGCTCCGCGTCCTGCTATCACTTGATACCGAGCGCACCAACATGGGCGTCAAGTGGATTCAGCGGGAAGATAATGACTTTGCTCAGGCCTGGGTGAAGTCTTTTGGCAAAGGACGCGTCTTTTACGCGGGCTTCGGACATCGCACGGAAATCTGGTGGAATCCGGGAATACTCCAGTTCTACCTCGATGCGATCCAGTTCGCTGTCGGAGACCTGGAGGCGCACACGGCGCCGCGGGACTCGTTCCCGGTCCATCGTGGCCCTGGGCCGACTCCGCCAGATGTGCGCGAGGCCAGGATGGAGGCCCGCCAGGTCACCATACCCACCGAGGAGCAGATTGAACGGATCGAGAGGGCAGCACCGGAAACGGCCCCGGCAACGCCGCCCAAGCCTCGCCGCGTGCTTGTCTGGGGACACACCTGGACGCACACTCCGAACCCGTTTGCGGAGAAAGCCATAGAGATTCTCGGCAAGAAGACCGGGGCTTTCCAGGCCGTCGTCAGCGACGACCCACGCCTCTTGCTGGGAGACCGCCTGCCGCAATTCGACGCCCTCGTGCTCAACAACATCCACGAGCCTGAGCCCTTCCTTCCGGAGGACTTCGACAAGCTCGACCCCGAGAGGCAGGTTGCAGCGAGGAAGTTCGATCAGGCCGTCAAGGAGAGTATCATCGAGTATGTCCGTGGCGGCAAGGGACTCGTCGGCATCCACGCCGCGACGGCCGCCTTCCAGAACTGGCCCGAGTACGGCGAGCTGATGGGCGGTTATTATGGCGGGCATATTCTTCAGGAGGTAACCATTAAACTCGATGATCCTGCACACCCTGTCAACGCTTGTTTCAAAGGGAAGCCCTTCAAGATAATGGACGAGGTGTACATTTTCGGCGCGCCCTACTCCCCGAAGAACCTGCGTGTCATCGCCAGCCTTGACTTGAGCCAGATGGTGGACCCCGGGAAGCGCCCCGATAAGGATTACGCCGTCTCATGGGTCAGGGCCTGTGACAAAGGCCGTGTTTTCTACACGACGCTGGGCCACGAAGGGGCGACATACTGGAACCCGCTGTTTCTGCGGCACCTTCTGGCTGGCATCCAGTTTGTCATAGGCGACATGGAGGGACAGATAGCCCCAACCACGAAGTGACTCCTGATAACCGTCCAGCGTCGCCGGAGCCAAAAACTCGATGACTGGGGAAAAAATGCGCTGCAAAGGGAGGCTGCTCAGACGAAAACAGCACCTCGGAGCAGGGAAATCATAGCGCTGCCCGCACAATTTCCACGCAACGACAGAACTCGAAAGCACACACTGGAGGCATGCAGCTTACTGAGCCTGTGCAACGAGCAGACCCCATGAAGGATCGGTATCAGAAATGACGTGGTCCCTGCGCGCGAAGTCACAAAAGCGCGGCTATCCGGCGCCTGCGGCGACAAAGCGGATTTGGTCAAAGACCGGGGAGGCCCACCGGGGTTTGGCAGCGGAACTAACCTTCTGCGCGAGTCACGATAGCGCGCAGAGAAAGTCGGAGGGATGCAAGGTGCCACCTTACTCTGGTCCTCCGAGAAGACCCTCGTGGAAAAAGACCGGCTTGTACCCGTGCTCGGTGACCCAGCGGATTGCTGCCTCGACCCTCTGGGCATGGTCGGGAATGTAATTGGCGTAGAACGGCCAGAAATACTGCTCGTGAGTAAAAAGGTCCATGGTCTCCGCGCGGTTGGGGTCTCTCGCGAGGGCGTCTAATGTGGGCACGATATCTTGAACAGCGGTTTCGTTGCAGACAATGTCAATCCTGGAAAAGACGATTCCGCTCTCGAAATCCATAAGGGCATCGTGTCGAGATAGGTACTCGGAGCGGTCATCGTCCTGGAAGTAGTTGATGTCCCAGACTCCATTGACGCGGCGGAAGTACCCGCTCAACACGCGTACGCCATGGTCGGCAAGGAGCTTTAGAGCCGTGGGCTGCACCATTCCCCAGTGGATGACCGTTGGCGGCGAGTAGGTCTGTTCGCCCGCAAAGCGACATATCTCCCCTTTGACCTTCTCCAGATCAGCGATCAACCGGTCAGCCGCTGCGTACTGGTACGGGCGGTCGGGCATGTGCGAGTATGCGTGGAAGGCGAGCTTGAGCCAATCGGAGTTGTCTTGCCATTCGCCTTTGTAACGGCCGGGAAACTGAGGCAGCTCAAATCCATCGTCGGTCTTGTAGTAGATGTTGAGAACGAAGCGTGCCCCGTATTTGGAATGCAGCTCACGCAGCATCTTCAGGTAGAAACAGTCAAAAAGTGAGGGATAGTTTTTCTGGGCGATGTCCCTCAGAAAGAAGCTGTTATCGTCTATCGAAAAGCGATACCTCGCAAAAGAATGCTTGTCCCAGAGAACACGCACCCGGTGCTCGTGGCGGCCAGAGTTGCCTTTCGACGCGGCGACGATCTCTGTCTTCTTCTCGCGGAGGACAGTTTCTGAAACAAACTGAGTCCCTGCACGCTCAGCGGGCGAACCATTCACTGTCACGTGGTCACGCAGAGGCGCCTCGCCAGATACACGGACCTTCAAGCCGCCGCTCACTTCCTTTCCGTGTTTCCGGTTGAGAACTGCCCCGTGAAATGGTTCCTGAATCGCCAGGCCCGACGAGGCGCTGGCGTGCGAACCCCTGACAATTCCCGTGGCAATGCCTGCTGCGCCTGCCGCCGTGACCCGCAGGAAGTTCCGTCGTGTCATCTCAAAGTTCTTCATCCTCGGACCTCTGTGGCTAATCTTCGCCGCCAACTTGAACATGCAGATGTCCAACCGCTGTGAGTCCATGCTCGTCGGCGCGTTCGACTCGCACCAAATAGTCCCCCGGTCGCTTGAAACGGTGAACAGTCACAGCATATCCATCCTTGGCGAGGGGGTTGACGTTTCCGTCGGACAAAACAGTCACCGTTGGGCTGCCGTCGCCGAAGTCCCACGTTTCCTTGCCCGCTGTAGTCCGAAAGGTCCGGACCTTGAAGGTGACCGGGTCTCCGGGCTTAATGTTAAATGTGGGTGCATAGGCTGCGTGGATCGTCGGCGGGAGCCGGTCGGGCTGCGATTTGGCGATGATTTGAACCACCGCGAAATCGTAGGCGGCCGATCCTCGCTCATCGGTGACTTTGAGAATTTCGCTATAAGCCCCAGGGCGGCCGTACGTTCGTTTAACTCGGGGACCACTGGCCTTGCTCCCATCCGTGAAGGTCCACTCATAGGAAACGATTTTCCCGAATTCGCTCCATGAGCGCGAACCGTCGAGAACCATCGGCTCGCCAACCCAAGCGAGACAATGCGGCCGAGCGACCGCAACCAGCTTAGGGCTATATTCCCGACGGTATGCCTCCCAGGCAAAAGCGTAGGCATCCTGGATGCCCCATTTGCCTGAGGGTTGGCGGCTCTGGATGTCAAAGTGAAGGTGCGACCATCCCCCGCTTCCTCCTTCCTTCCCCAACACACCGACCTTCTGCCCCGCTTTGACCTGCACCCCGGGCCGAATGCCGGCCTCGATCGTCTGGAGATGGCTGTAGCGATAGTACCAGCCCTGGTCGTCCAGCATATAGACCACGTCGTACCGAGCCTTCACCGGGCTGTCTTCGTACCCGGGCAGCATATCCGTGCCTGCCGAGACAACGAGCCCTTCTGTCGCCGACACGATGTTCACCATCCCTTCGGCTCCGCCAAAGTCCAAACCGTAGTGGTAGTAAATCTTCCGCTCGGACGGTCGTTCGCCCCCGTCAACAAATGTCGGCTCGTTGGCCATTTGCGTGTCGCTGGCGAACCAGCGCTGCTTTAGAGGGTAAACAAACGTGGCGGGGGCAACCAGCGGCGAGCCGGCCGGCCACAGCCGCAGCCGCGCATCCTTGAGTAACCCCCAGGCGTCGGAATCGCTGTTTGCGAGGTACCCCTTCGTAATTGGGCAGTCAATCTGAACCCCACCGATCGTCAACGGCAAGTTATACGTGGCGGAAGTCAGTGTGGTCTGCTGACCGTTGACTTCAACCCGTACCTTTGCCTCCCGAATCGCCCCACGGACCGAGTCGCTCTTTTCTTTCAAGCTGAGCAACTTCACCTCGGCTCTGGTCCCATCACAAAGCTCCACCGTCTGTGAATCACCTACACAAAGGTCCACGACCTGCACAAGCGGACTGCGAGTCGGTTCACCGGAAACCGCTTCCGTCGCCCGCGCTACGCAGGCTATCGTCAAGACAACGCTCGCAAGAAAACCCACTGGAACCCCTTGTCGCAGAAAAGAACGCATTGCAGACCCTCCTCCACCGTCACTAAACCATAAGCTATGGCATCGTGAGCATTCTAATAGGACACCCCGTTAACGGCAAGCTTTTCAGTGCAGACCGTGACCGAAGCGGACCGGCGCCTCAGTGCAAAAGCGAACCTACAAAACGCTTATCCATCTTGAGGTGCAAACAGCAAGCTATAGCCCGATAGGAAAACCAAGCCGCCGGATTGCGCCCGATACCTGGACTGAATTTCCCGGTTGTGGCGCATGAGTAGATTGGATAGGATGGCGCCTGGAAGGGAAGAGCTTAAGCCAAGCTCTCAAAGCAGGAGGATAGAGAGATGATGAACCGCTTGACTCGTCGTGAAATGTTGCGAAAAACCGCCCTGGCAGGCGTTGGTCTGTGGGCGGCCCGGAGGAGCCTCCGGGCTGATGCCAAGTCCCCCAACGAGAAGCTCAACATCGCCATTATCGGGGCGGGCGGACAGGGTGGGGGCAACACCGAGGCCGTCGCAAGCGAGAACATCGTCGCATTGTGCGACGTTGATAAGCGAGTTGCTGCTGAAGCGTCCCGGCGTTTCCCAAAAGCGAAGCGCTACGCCGACTTTCGCAAGATGCTCGAGGAGATGCGCTACCAAATTGACGCCATCGTTGTAAGCACACCCGACCACACCCATGCGGTTGCCACCGTGGCAGGGATGAAACTGGGCAAGCACGCCTTTTGCGAAAAGCCGCTGACGCGGACAGTCTACGAGGCGCGGGTGATGAGAGAGATAGCCGCTAAAAACAACATCGTCACGCAGATGGGAAATCAGGGTTCGGCGAGCGAGGGGTTGCGGAGGGCGGTTGAACTTGCCTGGGCGGGTGTTGTGGGAGAAGTGCGGGAAGCCCATGTCTGGCTTGGCGGCGGGAACAGCCCCCAGGACCGGCCGAAAGACGAACCGCCGGTCCCACCGGGACTTCACTGGGACTTGTGGCTGGGTCCGGCTCCTTATCGCCCGTATCACCCGGCCTACGCGCCCGGTAGCTGGCGCGACTGGCGTGCGTTCGGGACGGGGGTCATGGGCGACTTCGGATGTCACACGATGAACCTGGCGTTCAGGGCACTGCGGCTGGACTTGTTGTGGAATCCTAAGAGTCCCAGTGAGTCTCCTTCCCGGGCTTTCGTACGCGTCGAAGCGGAAGCGTCAGAAGTCCACCCCGAAACTTATTCCCGCTGGGTCATCGCTCGGTACGAGTTCCCCGCACGGGGCACGTTGCCCGCGGTGAAGTTGACCTGGTATGACGGTGGTCCCAAACCTCCGCAGGACCTTCTTCTTGGTCATCCGATGACAGATAATGGCTGCCTGCTCGTCGGGGACAAAGGAGCCATTTTCTCGGATTGCCCCTGGAACACCCGGTTTGTTCTCCTGCCGCAAAAGCAGTTTGAGGGCTTTCAAGGGCCACCACCGTCTTTGCCACGGTCGCCGGGGCACCACACTGAATGGGTCCGCGCCTGCAAGGGTGGGCCGAAGCCGTTCTCCAGCTTTGACATCGGCGGCCCTATGACGGAGGTTATTCTCCTGGGCAATGCTGCCCTTCTCGTCGGTCACCCCATTGAGTACGACCCGCTGAGCGGCAAAATAGTCAACTGCGCCGAATCCAACCGTCTCCTCCATCGGGAGTATCGGACCGGTTGGTCCCTGTGAGCGGTCCGGAATGCGTTGGGGAAAAGACCCGGAGGAGCGTGATGAAAAAGGCATCAATCACTCTAACAGTTGTCCTGTGCCTGGTCTCCCGCCGTTTGTACGCAGAGGGGGCTAACCAGGAGCGGAGGAGATACAGCTCATTCAGGCCGGGCGAGGTCTGGTGCGACACCGAGGGAAATCGAGTTCAAGCACATGGCGGGGGCATGTTCTATGAGGATGGGACCTATTACTGGTTCGGAGAGCACGGGACGCCCGGCCGCACGAAAGTTGGCGTGCCGTAATGTCGGTATTCTGAAACCCCGGCAAAGTTCTCGAAGTGAGAAATGGAGTCATGACAGTCTGCCTCCAATTCGATCCGGCAAGGAGGGACATGATGAAACCGATAGCAGGTCTGCAACATCGCAGCCTCATTGTCCTCACTCTTCCACTTGCTATTCTCCTTTGCACGGCGTCCGCCACAACCCTTAGCATCGCTGCCGACGACGAAACAACGGCTGGCAATGAGATATGGCTGGATAGGATACGGTCGAATGCGATTCCTTTCAGTTTCAAATACGATGGGGTTTTATCCAGAGACTTGCTCCCCGCCTGGCAATGCGTGCGGAGAGAGAGCGATGTTGGCGGCAACCGCACGCTCCTCACAACAGAATGGACCGATGCCAGGTGCGGCCTCAGTGTCACGTATGACTTGAAGCTGTTCGACGATTTCCCGGCTGCCGAATGGGTGTTGTTCTTCGAGAATAGAGGCTCTGTTGCGACGCCCATCATTGAAGATGTCCAGGCGATGGACATGTTTCTGGGAGGGCCGAAAGGAGAAAGGGGGCCTTTCGTGCTCCACAGGACCAACGGCGCCCCCTCGAACCCCACTGACTACGAAGTCAGCAAGGCAGCCATGGAACTGGGTGAGGTTCAGACCATGGGGGGCGGTGGCGGACGGTCGAGCAACGCGGATTTCCCGTTTTTCCGAGTTGACTGCGGCCAGCATGCGGTCATCATCGCCGTCGGTTGGTCAGGCCAATGGAAGGCGGCCTTAAGCTGTGAAATGGGGCCCGCCGGCCCGAGGCTCCATATCCGAGCCGGGCTGGAAAAGACACATTTTCGGCTCCTGCCAAACGAGAGAGTCCGCACGTCGAGGATGTTAGTGCTGTTCCACGAGGGGGAACCATCCTTAAGCAATTCGCAATTCCGCCAGCTCATCTACCGTCATTACGCGGCGACGTACCGGGGAAGAAAGCCGGACCCAATCCTGTTCTGCAACACATGCTTTACCCGCGGCGGAGGCTGGCTCAACGAGTGCAACGAGCAGAACCAGATTTCGCTGATGAAGGCACTTCAGCCGCTGGGCGTGGAAGCGGTCATCACGGACGCGGGGTGGTTTCGAGGAGGATGGCCTGACGGCGCGGGCAACTGGGACGTGGACAAGACAAAGTACCCCCGCGGAATGGCCCCGGTGGCGAAGGCTGCCAAAGACTTCGGAATGGTCTATGGCCTCTGGTTTGAACCCGAGCGCGTCGTCGAGGGCACTCAGATAGACCGCGACCGCGGCGACTGGGTCTTGCGCAGGAAGTCCGGAGGCGGGGGCGGTCTCCTCAACTTCGGCCTGCCGGAGGTCCAGAAGTACTTCTTCGGCATCGTTGATCAATATCTGAAGCTCCCTGGCTTCGAGGTGTACAGGCAAGACTGCAATATTGATCCCCTCTCTTTCTGGCGTGAGAATGATGCGCCCGACCGCCAGGGCGTCACCGAGATGCACTACATCGCTGGCCTGTATGCCTACTGGGACATCATCAAGGCGCGCCACCCCAACGCGCTGATGGAGGAGTGTGCCAGCGGGGGCCGTCGAATAGACCTTGAGACAATCATGCGGTTCCACATCCACCAGAAGAGCGACTACTGGTTCGATAACGTCATTGACCAGGCGTCAATCTACGGCATGAGCCAGTATCTGCCCAACGGGTTGGTGTCAGTTCCCCTCAATCGGTTAGACGATTATTCATTCCACTCCACCCTTGCCTCCTCGCTGATCGTGGGCTGGATCGCTGACGGGGAGGGCTTCGACATGGCCAGGGCCAAAACTATCACCGATACATACAAGAAAGTCCGCCATCTGCTCAATGGCGACTGGTATGGCCTGACCGGCTACAGCCGCGACGAGGACAAATGGCTCGCGTCGCAATATCACAGGGTTGACCTCGATGAAGGGATGGTTCTGGCCTTCCGGCGCAAGGAATGCCGAGAGGACACGCTGCGCGTGCAATTGAAGGGGCTAAACCCTGCGACGACCTACGAAGTCCACTTCACGACTACGGGCCGGCGCGAGGAATTCACCGGAGAACAACTCGCCAAAGCACTCGAGTTGACCATTTCCCGAACTCCCGGATCCGATCTGATTCTCTATCGGAAAACGAAACCGAAAGAGCTTTCGACGTTTTGCTATTCCGTCATGATTAAGCCGAGGTCAAAAGTATGCCGGGATGGAAAAAGGAGTGAAGGCGGGGTGGGAAGAGTGTCCGTCGCAACGGGAGGAAACCGCCGGCCATCTCATCACAGATTCCCACTACGATAGCCGGCCACAAACCCGGCGCCGGCAACGAAATTCGTCACCTCAATAGAGGCAAGAAAGGAGACTTTGTATGCTCAAGAGAACAGGCCTGATCGCTCTTCGATGCGCGGAGCAACCCCGAGACGATGCGGAAAGGAGGACATATTCGTAGTCGCTATCCCGCTGACATTATACCCGAAAGGACCGTTCCGATAGAAAGAGCGAGGCCTCACCTACCTGGTCTCAGCTGCTTCCGACCGGTCTTCCGCTCTCTCCTGTTTCTCCGCCCCTCCTCGCTGTAGCTGTAATAATAGCCGTACCCATAATAGTAATAGTAGCGGTGGTCGCGCTCTTTGACCTCGTTGAGGACGACGCCGAGGACATTAGCGTTCACGCCGTCGAGAAGGTCCAGACCTCTGCCCACCAGTTTCCTGGAATATCTGCCGCTCTGGGTCACATTGACCACCGCATCCACAAGGTTCGCAATTATCAGCGAGTCGGCAACGACCATACATGGAGGCGAGTCGAAAAGTATCAAGTCGAAATTGTCTTTGACGAGAGCTGGAAACTCTTTCATACGGTCAGACGAAATCAAGCCCGACGGATTAGGAGAAGAGGTCCCTCGGGCGATGACGGAAAGGTTCGGGATGTCAGTCTCCTGCACTATATGGCCCAGGCCAGCCTCCCCGACAAGATAGTCTGTGAAGCCTATATCCTTCCTCAGTCCGAATATCTTGTGAAGCGTTGGCTTTCGCAGGTCTGAATCAACAAGGAGAACCTTTTTGCCATTCAGGGCGGCTGCTATTCCCAAATTCGTGAGAGTAGTCGTTTTTCCCTCAGCAGGACCAGAGCTCGTCACAAGGATTGTCCTGATGCCATTTGCCGACGGAGAGTAGTGAATGCTTGCCAGAAGGGTCTTATAAGCTTCGGATGTGGTGGATTGAGGTGAGAGATGCGTGACTTTGGCTTTTTCTTCAAGTTCGTTGTATTCGCCAGAAATCACGGGCACAGCTCTCAAGAAAGGTTTGGCCAGGAATCCTTCAATATCGGCAGGATCTTCGACTGTGTCGTTGAGATGCTCGACGAAGAACGCCGCGCCGGTCCCTACAATGACACCGGCCGTGAGAGCAAGAATGAGATTGAGTTTCGTCCGAGGTTTGAACGGGCTCTTAGGAACATCCGCCCTGTCAACGATCCTTATATTGCTCTTCTCGGTCCTCTGGGAGATATCCGTCTCTCGCGTGCGATTCAGAATCTCGTCGAAGAGCTTCTTGTTCGTGTCGACTTCCCGGGCGAGGCTTTCGTATTGATTCACCCTCCGTGTGAACTCGATCACTTCCTGCTTCTTTTTCTCGACGGCTTGAACTAACTGCTCTTCCTGGCTCCTTGCTTTCTCCCACAAGTTCTTCGCTTCTTCGACGATCTTCGGAATTTGCTGGTCAATCGCCTCGCGGAGGCGCGCAAGTTCCGCCCGCACCGAGATCATACTGGGGTGTTTATTCCCGTAACGCTTGGCGAGCATCTCAACGGTCTGGAGGGACGCCAACTCGCTCTGTCTCAAGCTCTGAATTGAGGGATCGCTGATTACCTCTTCTTCATGTCCGAGTTGCTCAAGGGGAAGCGACTTGAGTTGATTGTACCGTGCCTCTTTTTTGAGCCTTTCTGTTCTCGCAGTGGCTGCAGCCTCGTTCAGCCTCGAGAGCTCTTCAAGGACAAGGTTCTGCTTTTCGTTAAGGGAAACGATATTGTTTCTCTCTTTATATTCGGTGAATTTCCTCTCCGACTCGTCTAACCTCGTCTTTGCCTTGGTGAGCTCCTCGGCGAGCTTCTCCGATGCCATCCGAACGGATTCCACTTTCTTGTTGAGATCCTGCTCGATATAGACTTCCGCGAGCACATTCGCAACTCGAGCCGCTTGTTGAGGGATGGCCGATTCCGCAATCACGTCCACCAGGCGACTGTTCCGAACAGGTTCGACCTTCGTCATTTCAAGAATGGTATTTCTCGTCAGGCGTCCATCCTGAGGATTTCCCGCTGCCCTTAGTTTGGCAGCCACCGTTTCCGCGAGCGAGCGGCTTCTCAGAATCTTGTATTGCGTGTTGTAATAGTCAACGTCAGTCGTATCCACATCCACGACTTCCTGAAACGAGAGGAGTTTGATGCTTTCCTTCTCGATCTCGACCTGCGCGGTCGCCCGGTACATCCGCGTTGCCCTGAAAGATGCGACTGCCGTGATCGCGACAAAGCTGACGAGGCAGGCTATCGGGATCCATTTCCTCTTGAGCAGGATATGGAAGAGGTCCTTTATGGTCAGCCGTTTCTCATAGATAACGGGTTCAACCACTGCTTCCGCCTGTGGCCCATGCTTGTGGTTGGCCTCCGGACCATTCCTTCTTGCCATTGGGTCGCTCCTCTTAGAGTTGAATCCGCGGTTGAGGCTCTTGTCTCCTTCACGCGGATGAACACACGCCTCTTTCTATGTCCGCGCCGGCTGAATCTCGTGAGGCTGCAAGTCCAATCTGGCGGGCTTCCACGGCAACCAGCTCAGGATTTCCTGACTGAGGTTCGGATTGTATTCCGGGACCATCTCCATCAGCTTGCGACGGACTTCATCCATCTCCATTGCTATGGACTTTTCAATCAGGCAGTTGATGTCTCTTTCGAGGGCAGCATGATCCGATCCGTCGTGCCGGAAGGTGATCCGTTTGATCCTCGGATGCTCTGTGTCCTGTTGGGTTTCATTATGACCGACGAGCTGTTCTTCCAACTTCTCGCCCGGACGAATCCCCGTATACTCGATACGGATGTCCCTCCCTTCCACGTAACCAGCAAGCCTTATCATGTGCCTTGCCAGGTCAACGATCCTGACTGGTTCGCCCATATCCAGCATGAGCACCTCACCGTGCCGGCCGATCGCTCCTGCTTGGATCACAAGTTCCACCGCCTCAGGAATCGTCATGAAATACCGCTTCATTCTCTTGTCTGTAATGGTTACTGGTCCACCAAGCTCTATCTGCCGCCTGAAGGTTGGGATGACACTGCCACGGCTGTCAAGGACATTGCAGAAGCGAACCGCCACGACAACCGTTTTGGACTTCTTCCGGGAGCTGACCATCATTTCAACGATACGCTTGGTGCATCCCATGACACTTGTTGGATCGGCTGCCTTGTCGGTGGAAATGACGACGATCCTTTCGGCGCCGTGGTCTTCCGAGACCTCCAGAACATTCTTCGTGCCCATTACGTTGTTCAGGACCGCCTCGTCGCAATTCAGCTCGGTAAGATCTACGTGCTTGTGAGCCGCCGCGTGGAAGACCACGCTTGGCTGAAATTGAGCAAAGACCGCTTCCATCTTCGGCTTGTTGGTGACGGAACCCAGTACGCAATATACCTTGGCTACGGAGCCCATCGAAGCGAGCTGCAAGCGTAAGTCGTGAAGACTGTTCTCGCCTTTGCCTAAGAGAATCAGGGACTCCGGGGTGCAGTCGAGGACCTGTTTGCAGATTTCTCCTCCGATGGAACCGCCGGCGCCGGTTACGAGAATCCTTTTTCCCCGTAAATAGTTGCTCGCTTTCTCCACATCCGTGCTGATCGTCTCCCTTCCAATCAAATCCTGAATGTTCAAATCACTCAGCTCGTCAATGCGCCGCCTGCCTAAGATCATATCATGCAGGTTCGGCACCGTTTTCACTCTTACCTGCAGGTTCTCGCAAGCAGCGTATATTTGCTTTTTCAGGGAGCGGGTTGCGGATGGAATTGCGATAATTAGGTCGTCAATCCGCCTTCTCTTGAGGAGGTAAGGGAGGTTGGAAATCTTTCCCAGAACTCGCACCCCGTGAATCATCAGCCCGGCCTTTGCCGGATCGTCATCCACGAAGCCGACGGGGACGAGGGAACTGTGATTCCCATATTTCAGATTGCGGACGACCGCTTCTCCAGCATCCCCCGCGCCTACGATCAGCGTCCGTAATCGCCGTCCATCAGGTTTGTCCCCTCTGAGCCTCTCGGATGCTATGCGACCGGCAAGTCGCGTTCCGCCGAGCAGAAACACCAACAACAATCCGTCTATGACCAGGATTCTCCTCGGATAGCCTTCAAGCCGCGTCACAAGAAACAACAGGACGCTGAAAAGCGCTTCGCTTGAGCCAACCGCTTTCAATATGTTTGCGAGGTCCGATATGCTCGCGTATCTCCATGAGCCATTATGGAGTCTGAAGACCCAGAAGAAGACAAAGCGGCAGGCAACCAGCATCAACACGGTGTCGGCAAAGAGATGAGCCCATGAGCTCCCCAGACCCGCCAGCCCGATCAAAAAGGAGAGCCAGTAGCTCAACACAACGCAACCCGCATCTGCAAGGAACGCGAAAAGGCGCCGTTTTCGCCAAATCAATGCCTTTATCTTCAACATCTTGCTATCTCATTTGCCGTCTTGTCCGTGCGGCCCTTCTTTTGAGACTCGCCTCTCTCGCACTCACTTCGATCGCCTCGCACACCGTTTCCACCTACTTGGTCGCGGGTTACTTTCTGGCCTCCTCTTCGACGCGCTCACGGTAAGGGCCCAGGGTAATAATCGGTGAGTCCCACGATTGTATAAGCCCTTCTTCGAGTTATCTGCGTTCTGCCAGAGATAGATAGAACACCGCTATATCCGCCGAACTGCGCTTCAAATCTGTCACCTGTTTCTTCCCATCTTTTTGAATTCTCGTGCGTTGCCTCGGCGTGACTTGGGGACCTCGGGTTCACTTGTGGGCTAAAACCCTGCTTTCGGCGAGGCTGAGTTTTGTGCTGCATGGGAGAGGCTCTGGATATTCGGTCAAAAAGGAGTGGGAGAGCTCAGGAACTTCCCCGCGCCCGATCGTGGCGTTCCATCGGCCGTTGCGTAAAAGTAGTAGCTGGGGACGGACAAGGGCGGGAAGCCGTATCGGGAGGCTGTGGCTGCTCCTTTTCGCGTGACCGATTCCTGTCAGCAATGCGTGCCTTTCGGAAAAAGACGAAGACAACCGCAAGAAAGCTGGCCAGGTTGTAGCCAGAGTATAGAATGAATAAAGCACCCAAACACCCAAGAACGGATGCCACTAAAAACAGTGGCAACCGGAAGCTAAGAATGGCCCTGGGGATGATGGCGCCGATGCTTACTTCCGCGTTGACTGCATAAGTTGACGGTTCGCCGAGAATCGTTCGACCTTGCATACTCACGATGTTTCGCAGAAGGTGAGAAAACGAATCAACGCCCCCTACGGCTAACCAGGCCCAGTTGGGGAGGCCCAGCCCAAAATCGAACACATCCCTACTAAGACTTATCAGATACAGGGCTACCCCCAGACACACAGGCAGTAGCGTGGCATACACCATTCCAACAAACCAGTCGAGTAACGCCCCGAATTTGCTGTCTTGACCTTGAAAGCGGGCTATGTTGCCGTCGATCACGTCAAACAGGTACCAAACATTGAGAAGTACCGCCCCGAGAACGAGATTCACGTTGCTCATGAATCCAAGCAAGACCAGCGCCATGCCAGAAACAAGGAAGATAAATCCCGCCAACGTGCACAAGTTGGCGCTAACCCCTATCCGGATTAGAGCAGAGGTGAGATGAAACGAGACAGGCCGCAGCACGAGATATACCCACAAGTGACAGACCAAATCGCTACGAGCCTTTTCTGTGGTGTAGGTGTCGCGCAGGTTCAAGGCACCTGTCTTAGCGCTGCGATGCCGAATCATAGGCGTCTGTTCCGCTGCCAAAAATACTCCATCTCTCCAAACCTGGTTGAGAAATCCGCTGTTAGGGTAAGCAACCCTTTACTGAGCAGCCGGCAATCTTGCCATAAAGCGCGTCGCCTGTGAAACTGAAGGTAGGGTCACATGCTGCTATGCTCGCGGCTGAGATGCTCCGCGGTGCCCCCTGGGGGAAGCCTCACAGCAAAGCCCCTTACGCGCCCGCCACCGTCTTTTATGCGGAAGACTCAATCCTCATCTCCTTCTCTCCTCGACGGTCCCGAGGTGAAGTCCGAACGGTCTGGCATTTTGATTCCATCTATTATGAGTGAATTCTTCCTGCTTACGTAGTCGAGAGTGAAAACGACTTCAGGATCAGGACATCTGTAATAGGTCTGCTTGATGTGAGCTGGATGAATGCGGTTGTAGTTGCCGTGTTTATCGCAATAGCGCAGAGGAACGGGCTTGAAGCCTGCAACCTTAAGAAGCTCTGATAATGAGTATACAGACCATCGAGATTTGTGCTTGTCAGGGTGGGTGTAAGGCAACTTTCGGTCTGGCCACCCAACGGATTCCGGAGCCTCGTATGTTCTCAAGTCGGCATCGGGAACACACGTACGTATGACGCCAAAATCCTTCAAAATTCGATGGGATTCTCTCAAGAGTGATAATGCTTCATCAAAGAATAGGTGCTCAAAAAAATGTTCGGAGAAAACAAAGTCAATAGAATTATCCGAAAACTCCAATATATCTCCCTTTCTATAGTAGAATTCCTGGAAATTCGTTAGCCTGAAGATTTGGTCCTTCTTCAGGTCTATATCCTGTGATTTTTTCAGCAGGTGAATACGTTTCCTGCGGATGAGACGAGCGGTCGTTTTCAGGATGTACCCGATGGAGTGTCTGCGAAAAACTTCACGTAAAGGGGGGATTGAACGACTGCTGGGTTGTATTCTCTCATCGCACAAGTCTGCGCCAAGGTGTACCCATGTTTTGTTGAGGAACACCGGCAACACTTTCGGGTCCAGGTCTCGAAGCGATTTCGCGCCAAACTGTAATCTTGTTGCCATCGGATTCTCCCCTTTGGCTTGGGCCGTCGCGATTGGACACAGAGTTCCATTCTTCTGCATGGACGACGATACACGGGAAACGGTTGTGGATGAGGGTATCCACCTCTGAAAAGAAACCGATAAGTCCCTTCTTCTCAATTCCTTCGTGTCTTTCTCTGGCAGCTTTTATGGTCTGCTAAACCCCGGGAACGCGTTCTCCATGCTCGAGGTGACCCGAAAGCGGACTTTCCGCTGCTCTGTTCCTCAGCCGCTACACCCACGTTGATGGCACTTCACATCCGCCAAGGGTCCTGAGCGTAAAGCACCCGACATCCGGTGGCGGCGGTCGTGTAACAACGCCTCGTAATCACGACGGAGAAGTCCCGCGACAGTTTCCCAAGAAAACTCTTGGCGAACGGTGGTACAGTTTATGGAGCATGTTTCCCAGTACACCCTGTCACTTATCATTTTCATGATGGCATCCGACATCGCGTGAGGAGATCCGCTTTGTACGACGATACCTCTGCCACGAACTATGGTATCGGCGTTGCAAGCTGTCGTGACCACAGCGGGTGTCCCGCAGGAGAGAGCCTCGAGGAGGGCCTTGGGCAGCCCCTCCGTCACGGAAGACATCACGAAAACACGACTCCTGTTGAGGAGCTCGGCGACGCGCTCCTGGGGGAGGGCTCCTGTGAACCTGACTTTTCTGGAGAGGCCCGCGTCTCGGATCTGTTTCTGCATTCTCTTTCTTTCGGGACCTTCGCCAACGATTATTAGTTTGTAGTCTGGATACCTCTGAAACACCTCCGATACAGCGTCGAGCAAATGCAGATAGCCTTTCGCGGGGCTGAGCCGGCCGATTGCGATGATCTGCTTTTCTCTTGGCCTACCCGTATTCCTGAACAGCAGTGGGTCCACGCCGGTAGATGTGCAACGGACCTTCCATGCCGCCGAGGGGACGACACCGCAAAGCAATTCCGCCATGGATGGCGTGAGGCAGAATATTCGGTCCGCTTTGCGAACCAGACCTCGGAGTAGCCGGAGGTTTTGCATCACGGCGATTTCTGAGTTGTTGTGGATGTGCAGGGCGAATTTTGAGCCGAGCACGTATTTCGCAAAGATGCCGTGCAGGATGGTCACGGATTGATGGCAGGCGACAATGTGCGGACGAAACGCAATCAGTGCCGGTATTGATTTGATGAGAAAGACAACGCTCCTCATAGTGGCGACTAATCTCAGATTCAAGCGGATTCGGCTGAAACGCCTTAGGCTGGGCGGAGCCTGAAGCGCGTCTCTCAAACCTGCCGGTGTGAGGTTGTCCTTGAAAGCAATCTCTTTTACGACGACATGTCTGGGGGGCGGTCGTCGCGGCGAATCGTCCTTCCTGGTCAGGTAGAGGGTGTCTTCCGGAATGTACTTAGCGAGAAAATACGGCACCAACCCGCCCCCAGGAGCCTTTGCGCGCGGATAGGAAATACTGACCCTACAGATTCTCACCTTAACAGATTCTGTAACGAGCGATGTGGGCTTGGGTCAATTGAACAGCTTTCTCAGTCTGCCTGCGTATTGGTCAATGCTCAAGCGCGCCGAAACAAGCTGATAAGCATAATCGCCCATTTTCGCTGCCAGGAGAGGATTCCGGGCCAAAAAGATGATGCTCTCCGCCAAGCGAGCAGGGTCCAGTTCACGTGGGGATACCAATCTGCCGGACCCCGGATGATAGACATATCTCGGCAAACGCTTCCTGGCTTTCTTGGACACGGCGACAGTGGGATCAAGTAGAATCCCACTTTTGCCGTCTTCGACGATTTCGACGACTCCGTCCACTTTGGTGGCGATCACGGGGCGTCTTGCAAAACCCGCTTCCACAAGGACGTTTCCAAAAGGTTCTCGAATGGAGGGCAGGACAACCATGTCTGAGACGGACATGAGCTGGGCGGCGTCGGATCGGAACCCGAGGAACCGGACCTTTTCACAGATACTTGCTACTTTGAGCCGCTCCTTCAATTCCTGTTCCATCGATCCGGACCCGACGATGAGAAACCGGACCGTGGGGAGCTCTCGGGCGACAAGCTTTGCCGCCGCAATCAAGGTGTGGACCCCTTTCAAATACTCAAGGCGTCCGACAAACATCGCCACTTGCTCGTTGCCCCTGAATCCGAGTTCTGTTCTGATTATTTGCCTCAGCCGCCCTTCTGGACAGCAGGGCTCCGCCCGGACCCCATTTCTTACCACGCTTATTGGTGCCTTGACTTTCAACCGTTGGCTCACGACACAAGCCGCGGCGCTCGAGTTGCAGAGAATGCGGTCGCTCAAAAGCGCCCAGAACTTCGAAAGAATCAGGCGAATCCCCCGGACATTCCAAGAAGAGCCGTGCTCATGGGTGAGGAGAGTGACACGTGAAAATGAAAGGAGTCTCGCCACAGCTGCCCACAGATTCCCCGTGAAGTTCTGTCCCCAAACGTAATCTGTGCTTTCCCTTCGGATTACCGAGGCGATGCGCAGTCTGTTCCACAGGTCATAATCCCCATTCCAGCGGGGAAAGTAGCATCGAACACCCACTCGTCGAAGCTCATCCTTCCTTTCCTCGGTGATCCGCAAAGCATAGACATAATGAACAAAGGAATCCCAACGTACTGCCAAGGCGAGGAACTGCATGAACATGACCTGTACGCCACCGGCCTTGGACAGGTCCACAACATGAAGGACCCTTATCGCCATCTACTTCTTGACCCCTAAAACGTAGATACCACTGGCCATACGGTATGCCAAGCTGTTCTTCTCGAGAAAGACATCGAGGTATTTGATGGGAAGAGTGATCCAGCCGAGAAGTAGCCCGAGGAAATGAAAAACCAGTGTGTTCCCAAAGGAGAACAAAAGAGCAACGTAGGTCCGAAGAATCAGCGAGAACGCGGAACTTGGCCCAACAACCACCCCTTTTTCCAGAATCGTGAATTCCCTGAAGGCCTCTTCAATACCGGTCAACGTGAAACGATAGTAGTCGTTTGGGTCCGCATGAAACGGCTGCATAAAGGGGACCTCGCAGTAGACTTTTCCGTCCCTTTTTAAAATCCGCTTCATTTCTGCAATACTGGCTCGGGGGTCCTGGATGTGCTCGAGAGCCGCCTGGGAGATCACGAGGTCCACAGAGTCGTCAGCGACGGGTAACTCACACGCATCTCCAACAATGTCAACGTTGTCGTAGGGGAAGATGTCAACATTTACGACGCGGATGGAATATGCTGTTCTTCCGGAACCTACATTTACGGCCACGTGATCAGCCGACAAATTCTTGAGGAGACGCGGTATCATGCCTCGGCTCTTCCTACTCTTGAAGGTATGACTACTGGACAGCTTCCTGTAGAGCCTCCTCGCCGTATGCACCCAGGCAGCATTGTCCCACCTGAGGTCCCGGTCTCGACGGAAAAACGCGCCTTCATCGGCCACCATAACGGGGACCCCTTCTTTTACGGCAAAGGATTTCTTGCAGGTTCCGTTCAAGCAGAGGGCCCTTGTTTCCGTGAAGCCAAGCCGGCTCTTGCATTTGGGACAAGCCAGGATCCTCCTCACCTCGGCTCTCATCGTTCCGTCCTCCTGTTGCGCAGGAAACCCTCATATTCAGAAAGAAATTGCCTCCCCACCGCCTCAACGGAGAAGAGCTTCTCCACCTTTTCTCGACCTCGTTTCCCCATGCGGCTTCTCAGGGGCTGGCTTTCGATGAGTGTTAGAAGATAATTGGCCATTTGCCCCGGTTTGTCGGGGTCAGTGAGGTACCCGTTTTCCCGATGGTCCACGATTTCCCGGGTTCCCCCGCACTTCGTGGCAATGACCGGTGTGCCGCAGGCCAGCGACTCCGCCAGGACCATTCCAAACCCTTCCTGCTTCGAAGGAAGGACGGTTGCAAGTGCGTGCTGGAAATACAGAACGTTATCTTTCACCTCCCCCACGAAGGCAACTTTCCTGTCTATCTTCAGTCGCTGGCACTTCCTGCGATACTCAGGGAGAAATCTCCCCGATTTCCCGACGAGCAAAAGCTGGACATTTTTCTTCCGTCTGGAAACGATGCTGAACGCCTCAAGGAGAAGCTCGAGGTTCTTCCTGGGGCTGAAGATTCCCATGAACAAGATGTAGGGATTGTTCGGGTCTCGCTTTTCCTGGGGAAAGTAGCGATAGAGCTCCGTGTCCACAGGCGGGTAAGCCACTTTCACTTTTTCGTCGGGCAGGCCAAATTCGCGCAGGAGCGCGTCCCGGGTCGAGGCGGAATTGGCAAAAAGCATGTACGCTGTCTTTGCGTACTTTCGCTCCAGAACTAAGCCGAGCTTGAGGTTGAATCGGGTGATAATCCCCTTTGGGATGCCGTGGAACTTAGCAACGCCGAGCTTCTCTTCGGTTATCGTGGAAGCCACCCAGCAGAAATATGGCAAGCCCTTTCTCTGGAACAGCATACCGTCCAGACAAAAGCCACTTACAATTTGGTGGATATCGCAGCGCCTCGGTACCTGAGAAAAAGGGTCAAGAGCATCCAAAACGCGAACGCCCGGGAAGGCAAAGATCTCTTTGACTTTCACCTTCCCGTCACTCAGAAAACTCTCCACGTATGGGGGGTACCTTCCAGGGGAACGAGGATAGTACCAGTCCACCTCGCATCCAGCCCTGGTCAGATAGTCAACGAGCAGGATGGTCTTTCTTATGACTCCCCCGCCCTTTTTCGGACTTATGGTGAAAAGACATATCCTCATGCTCGACCGCCCATCTCTCGCACTGCCGTCAGGGCATACACTCCGGTCAGCCTTCTTCACCGAAACATCTCATCAGGGAGCTCACGTACCTCTCGTCGCTGTATTTCAACATCACCTCCTCGTGCAGACGATTCCCGAGAAGCTCCGCGTAGCGCTCGTCTGAACAGACCGCTCGGACATGCAAAGCTAATTGAGAGGGCGAGCCATCCCAGACAAGGCCGGTATACCCGTGCTCCACGAGTTCCGGAAGAGCCCCGGAATTTCTGACAATGGCTGGAATTCTCCAGAACCCCGCCTCGATAATCACGCGCCCGAACGATTCGCCCACACCAGCAACGATCACTAATGTCGCCCGCGCGTAGTACGGGTCGGGGTCGTGTGTGAACGGCACAAGAACGACTTTCTGGCCGAGACCCTTCTCCTCAATATATGCTTCAATTTCCTTCTGGTAGCCCGGGTCCGCGGCTTTGCCTGCTCCCACCAAGTAGTAAGTGTCAATTTCCTCCATCACCCCATTTTGCACCAACGCTTTCAGGACTTCCAACTGGCTCTTCTGTGGGCTCAATCTTCCCAGACTCAGAAGAACCTTCGGTCCCTTTCTCCCCCGCGATGGAGGGAGGACGCCGCGTCTGGCGTGGCTGTTATAAATCACCCTGATGTTTGCCGGGGTCCAGGGGATTGCAGCCGCCAACGCGCCGGCAACGAACTTTGAGTTGGCAATGACTCCGTTGTGGAGGAACATCAACCGGCGCAGATAGTCACCGTTCCCCGGCTTCATCCTCATATGGACAAACGTCTTGATTGTCATGAATCTCCGAAGCTTGAGTGCCGCAAGCAGCATGGACCCGTCGTCGTTATTTGCATACACAATCGTATGGCCACGAGTGGAGATCAGTTTGTCGAGCGCCTTCACCGTCCCGAGAAACCCCTTTCGCCTTGGCGACAGGGTCATCTGGGTCTTCCGGTAGGGTATCCCCTCCAATTGCAGCCTCTCCTCAAAATCCCCGGGTTCATTCTGGATAACCAGGTCAAACGAGTTCGGCCTCAGCGCCCGGAGAAGAACGAGCAGGCTCACCTCCGCCCCGAAGTAGTTGTTGCTTGTATCCAGGATGAGCACTTTCCTATCGGCGGGGAACTCGCAGTTCAGACAACATCCCAAGGAGGAGCCAGAACGGGACTCCCTGTCTCAACTTCCATTCTCCCGGCGAGGTGATGAAGTTCAGCAGAAACAGGAAAACCAGTGCCCGAACGAGCGCATGAACACCACCACCGGGAAAGCCCGTTCTCGATTCGACTTGACGTTTCCTGAGCAGAACAACGAGTAAGCTCAGAAGAAGGGCAAGGCCGATCAGACCGAAGGAAAAAAGCACGGTTACAAACATATTGTGCATGAGGTTTAAAGAATAAGCGACGTGGAACCCTGTTGGTGAGTGTGGGATCGAATAGAATGAGAGACTTTTTCCGATTCCCATGCCGAACAAAAGGGAATGGTGATAGACCTCGCTGAGTGCCGCACTCCATGCGGAAAAGTAATGGTGGGCGGAGACCCGGAAGGACAAAAAGGATAAGGGATTCATGTGAAACCGCTCTGTCGCCAAGAATAGAAACTTTTCCTGAACATCCGTCAGGGCAAACAACAGCGCTACAGAAAGGAAAACCACGCCACAGACCAGGACCCAGAGGTGCCGAACCCAAGCCGCACGCCCGACCGAGCGCACTGCCAAACCCAATGGAAGCGAGAAGACATAGGCAGCGATCGCAGAGAACTGTTCGGACAGAATCGCCGTCACGCCGGCCAAGAAAACCGCTACTGCCACAAGCAACCGATTTTGCCATAGCGCAATAGCAGACATGCACATGACGGTGGCGAAAGTGGAGAAGTCTGGGTTGACATTCGACAAGAGAACCTCGTCAAAGTCCGCCCCGACTGCTAAGACAAACAAGATTTTTAAGCAAACTAGCAGAAAGGCGACCCTACTGTACCGGATCAGGGCCTCATGGGCGGCAGCCGGGCCCGTTTTCCCCACAACAGGCGCAAGAAAGTAGAGTCCGTTGAGAATGATCCACCTGTTTCTCAAAACCAGGTCATGCCTTTCGGGGTTCCGAAGGAAATAATCCAGCAGGAAAGAACTGACGAGATAAAACATAAACAACATGTAGATGATTCTGGGCCCGTCAATGGTCAGGTGTTTCTCGCGGGCCGCGGAAAGGAACAAAGGAAACAACCCCAATAAGACAATGAGCTCATCAACGACAAATGTCACACCGAGAATTGAGAGGCGACTTCCGATGCTACCGAAAGGGGTGCCCAGAGAGAAGAAGTCAAGCAGCGATGGAAAAACAAAAGAGCTAAGCATGAGCAACACGACCACCATCTGCCACGCTTGATACCTTGAGGCCTCCCCATCCCTGCAGCGTGATACGACGCCACGCACATTTTCATACGCTCGAGCTGTTTTGCGGAACCGGAGCCGATCACAGCCGCTCCGGGCGGTGCGGTAGGACGGCGAGGCTCTGTCGGGAAAGGGAATCACTGAGCTGTTCAAAGAGCAAAGAGGCACTCTTGTCTGGCAACGCGCCCGGACCTTCTGAACGAGTGTTCGTGGATGGCTCATCGGTTTCGTTCTCGGAGCCGACCCGCCGCACAGAAGCGCTCTGCGGGGGCACCCCCGCGACGGACAACCCACCTATCTTGGGCCCGCCAGGTCACCCGAGGCAAAACCGAAGCCAGGATCACTCGACCGTCTCCTGCAGAGGATTTTCCTCAGCGTACGGAGCCGCCCGGATGAACTTTCCCTATGTGGCAGAAGAGCGTCCAGGGAGGCTGAGTTCGGTCGCCTCGCTATTTTGAACTTCTCTCGGCGCGGGATTCAGATGTAACGCCGCGCCCGCGGCGGCAAGAATTTGTCTCACATCGTGCAAGTTCGCCGGCCGAAGGTTGTTGTCGGCGCGGCCTCGATGAAGCATCTGAGGAGCAAGCCTGGCTAAATCGTCAATCCAGGAAACATATCTCTTCAGAAGTGTCTCCGTCCCGGTCTCCACGAGCAGTTCCTGGAGAGCATCCCGGAGAAGCAAGACGGAGTGGAATCCCATGGCCTTGGCGAGCTGAGCGAGGCGTCCATCATCGGCCTGCGCGTTGAACTCAAGAACTGCCGGCAGCGTGAACCCACAAGCCAGTCCGTGGGGAATGCCGAAAGACAGTGTCAAGGGATAGGACATCGAATGAGCGAGGGCGGTCCGGGTCGTTTGGATGGCCAGGCCAGACAAGAGGCTGGCTTCCATCATTCGGGTTCGGTGCTCGATGCTGCTCGGATTGACAATCGCTCCAATTCATGATAGGGCGGGGGCACCCCGAAAACGGAGACGGCAAGTATCCCGCCGGTTGAGGAAGTTATCGCCTCTTCAGCTTTCGAGGGGTCTATTGTCCATGTCTTCGGTTCGCAATCTACGAAGACCGGCCGCAGTCCTGCCCAGACGGCTGCATGCGCTGTGGCGGCAAACGTGTAGCTGGGCAAGATCACTTCCCCCTCCATACGCAGCGCCTTCATGCAGAGCATCAACCCGGACGTGCAGCTCGCGACAGCAACAACATGTTTGACTCCAAGATATTCCTTCGCCTGGTGCTCGAGCTGCTCGCCGAATGGACCGGACGTGATTGTACGGGAGTCCCAGATTTGCTTCAGGCTTTCCTGGAACCTTTTCTGTTCCCCAAGGCGAGGCCAGAATATCCTGACCTTCGCCGGCGTGCTGCTCATAGCTACCACTCCTATTTCAGGCTGTTCAGAGCCATCGGATGAGTTCGCAGGGCCTCCTGTGCGGATACGGTTGTGAACCTCCACTCAGCAACAAGTGGCGACGTTCAAATCGCATTCCTCACTCTCCTCCTGCACAGGCCGCATTTGCACTGCGCAACAGGTTTGTTTGCCGGGGAAAACCTCTATGCCCCGAAACATCACCGGGTCGCCTCAGCGGCCGTGCGCAGCGGCTTTGCCGGCACACCCACAACACACTCCCCGTCAGGCACGTCCCGAGTGACGACAGCCCCGCTCCCTATTGTCACCTCGCGGCCAATCTTAACTCCTGGAAGGACCCTTGCGCCGGCTCCCACCAGCGAGAAATCGCCCACTTGAACACCGCCGCACAGCACGGCCCCCGGTCCAATGTGCGCGAAATCTCCCACGCGACAGTCGTGGTCTATCGAGCTTGCGGTGTTCACAATGCAATGAACGCCGACACACGAGCAACAGTTGATAATAACCCCTGCCATCACAACCGTGCCTTCCCCGATAGTCACCTCCTCGCCTACGCTCACGGAAGGGTGAACCACACTGACATACTCCACGCCAAGCTCCCTGAGCCTTTCCCAGACGCCGAACCTTTTTTTGTTATCGCCGATACCTATAACGAATGCGTTAACCCCCAGGTGCAGACGCGACAGCTCCGCGAAGGTTCCTTTCACTTCTTCACCGAGTGACCTTTGCCCTTGCTTGTGCGAGTTATCGTCAATCAGCCCCACGATATGGTACTTACGGCACTTATGAACCATATCGACGATGACTCTGGCGTGTCCCCCTGCTCCGTAAATCATCAGCTTTTGCATGGCTGCTCAACCATGTCGGTTCGGGTGAGACTTGCCCGCTCCCCGAGGGGAATGGGGCCTCGCCCTCCCTGTGCTCTCTTTGTTCTGTCGGGCGCACTCCCCAGAAACGGCTCATTCGTCTCACCTCTCGCCCATATCCATTCTCTTCGGAGAGCCGCCGGCAGTGTGTTGAGAAGAATCTTAAGGTCCAACAAGAACGACCTATGGTCTACATACCACACATCAAGGTCGAACTTCTGTTCCCAAGTCAGCGCGTTGCGTCCGTTCACCTGTGCCCAGCCGGTGATACCGGGACGGACTTCGTGCCGGCGGGCCTGTCTGGTGGTGTACATGCCAAGGTATTCCACCAGCAGGGGACGCGGGCCTACGAAGCTCATATCCCCCTTCAGGACATTCCACAACTGCGGAAGCTCATCAAGGCTCCATCGCCGAATGAACCGCCCGAGCGCCGTGAGCCGTTCAGAATCCGGCGGAAGCTCCCCGTGGGGGCTGCATTCGTATCGCATCGTGCGAAACTTGTATAGCGGAAAGACCCGCCCCTCAATGCCCGGGCGCTCGCTCACATAGAATATGGGCCCCCCCATGGTGAGTCGGATTAATAGCGCGACGAGAAGAAACAAGGGCAGCACCCCCGCTATCCCGACAAGAGCGACGGAGAAATCCACAGCCCTTTTCAGCAACTCCATCTCCCGCCCAGGCCTTGCTTGCAGCCCTTTGCCCAAAGAAGAAAACCGAGTCCACGGCACGTCCCACGAGCGAGCAACCTGATACTCGCGATCCAGTAGTCTGCGAAGGGAAGCGCGGGAACACTTGCGGCGCAGGAGACTCCAGTACTCCTGGCACAACGCCAGCCATATCGGCTCCGGACGGAAATCCTGCAAGGCACGTTGCCGCCCGGCTTCTCCCATCCGCCAGCGTAGTCCGGGGTCTTCAAGCAGCCGGTGGACTGCATGCGCCAGCCCGGCAGCATCTCTCGGGGGGACAAGAATCCCGGTCAAGCCGTCAACTACGGCGTCCAAGCACCCCGGAATTCGGGTTGCGGCAACCGGCAAAGCCATCGCCGCTGCCTCAAGGAGCACGTTTGGGAATCCCTCCCTGTAGGACGGAAGAACGACGATGTTCATGGCCGCGTAGTATCCCGGCATCTTCTCCTTCGGCACCCACTCCACACGATGGATTCTCTCATCCTTCCTCAGGAGGTCGAGGATCTCTGGAGAGAGCGGGTCCTGCGCTTCGGCTGAACCGATAACCAACAGATGAAGGTTCTGGAATTCCCTTCGGAGGATTCTCCACGACGAAACCAGTTCCCAAATGCCTTTGTCTCGAACTATTGACGCTTGTACAGCCAATGAAATCCTTGTATAATTGTCGCTTGTATGAGACCCAAAGGGAGTGCCGAGGTGTTGGAGGCTCGGCGACGATGGGCGGTATCGCTTCTCCAGAAAGGTCTTCGCGGTGGAGAAGTGGCCCGGCTGATTGGGTGTTCGCCGTCTTCAGTGACCCGCTGGAAGGAGGTGGTAGAGAAAAGCGGGGTGGAGGGGTTGGCGGCGAAACCGCATCCGGGGCCGCGCCCGCGTCTGTCGGCCGAGCAGAAGGAGCAGTTGCTTGAGCTGCTGAAGCAAGGTCCAAAAGCCCACGGGTATCACAACGATCTGTGGACCCTACCCCGAGTGGCCGAGGTGATCGAGCGGCATTTTGGCGTGCGGTACCACCCGGCGCACGTGTGGAGGTTGCTGCATTCCTGTGGGTGGAGCTGTCAAAAGCCCGAGCGGCGCGCGAGGGAAAGGAATGAGAAGGAGATTGAACGCTGGCGCAAAGAGGGGTGGCCCCATATAAAAAAACGCGCGAGGAGAAGGACGTAGCATTGTCTTTCTCGACGAGAGCGGCTTCATGTTGCAGCCCACAGTGCGGCGAACTTGGGCCCCGAAAGGTAAAACACCTATCCAGCGTCAGTGGGAGCGCCACGACCGCTTGTCGGTCATCAGCGCCATTAGCCTGGCGCCTCGCAGGCGTCGTCTTGGCCTGTACTGGCGGATTCAGAATCGCAACATCCGCGGAGAGGACGTCGTGAGATTCCTGCGGTCGCTCCGAAGGAGTCTGCGGCGCAAGATCGTCGTGATCCTCGACCGAGGGAATGTCCACAGGGCAGCCGTTGTTGGGAACTACCTGCAGCGTCACGGTGACAAAATCCATCTGGAGGAGTTGCCCGCTTACGCCCCCCAGCTCAACCCTACGGAGCAGGTATGGAACCATACCAAGTACGCCGACCTGCCGAACCTTGCTCCCGACGACCTGGAAGAGCTGCACTTGCTGGTCCGGTCCTCCATGAGCAGCACCCGGGGCCAGTCCGGGCTTCTCCGTTCCTTCTTTGACCTGGCGGGGCTCCCACCATGACAGAGGCCCCTTCCGTTCGCTACACAATCGTCAATAGTCGCCCGACAAAGCCCATGACGAGCGCGTCCTTGGGGATGTTTATGTTGGCGCGCAATTCGCGCGCCCACTTCTGTACGAGCCCAGTGCGCTGAAACGTGCGTCCGTCCACACCATTGCTGCTCCCATTGCAGAAAACCTGAATTTTGTCCTTCGGGCAGATCCCGAGTCGGATGCTCACCTTTCTGATCGACTCGCTCACGCAAAACACGCGGTGCGCGCAGGCACACGCCAGGGTTTCACTCCACTTGAGGAGTTGCCGCTTCACCGCCCCTCCAGTCATCATGGGCAACCCATGCAGCGTATAGCACCGGACTGGAACCCCCGCGATACAGGCGCTGAGTGTGCCAAGCAGCCCACCCTTCGGCGTATGCGAGTGAACGATGTCCGGTCGCAGATAGATGAACAGCTTCACCAGCCGCCCCAGCGTCAAAAGGTCACTCAGCGGGGTAATGGAACGTGACATGGACACCGGATGCATCACAATCCCCTCGGAGGACGCCACTTCTTTTATCATTTTGCCCGGAGAGCATACCCCGTGTACCTCATATCCGCGCTCCCGCAGAAACTGGAACAGACCGCTGAAGAAGATGAAAGATAAAGGAACCGTAGTCACTATCACAACACGCCAGCGTCTTCTGTATCTTCCGGAGGAATAGCTGCATTCATCAACCATGCAAAGCGCCACGATCTGCCTCCGTTTTTTCTTCTGTCAAGCCAGAGAATTCCTCGACAGCAACCTTCTCAACTTCCGATACATCGTGACGGCTCGGCTTTATCTGAACCTCAGTTAACCCGACCGTGGACACGCGGCACCCACCTTTCGGGAGCATGGCCGCGTATTTTCCTGCTCCCTGCGTTGCTTTCGTTGCGACTCCGTTTGCCAAAAAGCTCAGAATAGACCCGAGAAGTGCGGAGAGTGCGTGGGAATGAAATCTGTCCTTCTCGCTACCGCCAGGAACAACAGGGAGTATATTCACAGAGCGTCAGAGGCTTGCCCCGAGGGGGAACTCCGGTTTTGCGAAGGGGGTACGACGCTGGGCGCAGCGGGTACCCCTTGTCTGACTGTGTTCGGCGAATCACAGGAACCTCTCGAAGAGAGGGAACAGGATCCGCTCCATGGCATCCCAACTGTATTTCTCGATGCATCGTTGTCGTGCCCGCTCCCCCATCGCCGCTGCTTCCTCCGGATGCTCCATCACGTACCTGATGGTCTCTGCCAACGCCTCCGGGCTTTCAGGTTCGACGAGCCAGCCGCAGTTATCCAGGATCTCAGGGATATCAGAAACCTCCGTCGCGATGATTGGTTTCGCCATGGCCATGGCTTCGAATATCTTGCCGGGGACCTGAGCCTGTGTGACCGGCACATCTCGCTGCGGCAGTACAACGAGGTTCGCGCGGCTCAACAAGCGGGGCATTTCGCAATGGGGCAGCGGCCCAGTACACCTCATGTATCGGCTGTACTTCTGTGATAAGCGCCGCAAGTACTCTGTCTGGTGGCCAACAACCACCAAACAGAGACGGGGAGATGAAATGATCCTCAGAGCCTGTGTGAGTTCTTCCAATCCTTTGTGGGGCCTTGGCGTTCCCGCGAAAAGGATTACAAAGCTCCCGTCTCTCTCTTTGGGAAGGCGTCCATCCTGATATTTCGCGGGATCGAAAGTGTAGCAGTCCGCTCCATGTACCAATCGCACCCCTCCGAACCGGCGCTGCAGGTACGTCGAAACGACCGTGATTCCGTCGGCCAGGCTCGTTAGGTGTTCGATAAAGTAATTGTAGAAGATATTGTTCGGGTCATGGAGTCCCGCCAGTGCCACAACTTTTGACCGGAAAGGGGAATAATAGAACGATTCGGCCTCCCAGTCCTCAATGTCGAGAAGAAGCGGAACCTTCTTTTTGCATCTCGCCAACAAGCCGATTCCAAGGCTGGTAACCCGGGGCTTAAAGGCATAAATGACATCACCCGCCACCCTATCCAGCAACCATGCAAGCCCGGTGAAGCCACGCGCCAACCTCTGAAGTCGCGAGCCGTCCCGCGGCAGATACAGAGGTTTGTACACAAACTCATCTCTGTACGGGACGAAAATGCTATCACCAAAAACCGGGCCAACGACCTCCACCCTGTAACGGCGCTGAAGGACTTTCGCGATGGGGTAGGTTCTCACCAGACAGTTGTCTGAAAGGTCGTAACTGAGAATGGAAATTGTTTTCATTGCGAGTGGACGAGACCGAATCGGTCGAGTTCGGCTTGCGCCTGGTCAAAGCAGTCGGCGGCCTGCTGAGTTCGTCCCCAGTTCACAAGGTCCTGCAGCCCCTCACTGAGGGGAACCTCTGGAGAAAACCCCAGGACTCGTTGAATCTCCGAAATGTCCGCACAGCAGTGCCGAATGTCCCCCTCACGAAACTGATTAGCGATTCGTGGTGTGAGCTCCCGTTCTTTCCCATACAGGTGAATGAGTGCCTGAGCGATTTCCTTGACAGTTGTGACTCTGCCGGTCCCGACGTTAAGCACCTGCCCGTCCGCCGCCGCGCTTTCGATGGCCAGTTGGTTCGCCCTTGCGACATCTCGCACGTGAATGAAATCGCGGGTCTGTAATCCATCCTCATACAGAATCGGTGGATTACCAGTTTTGATTCGGCCGCTGAAAATGGCGCAGACGCCCGTGTAGGGGTTCCTGAGGCTCTGCCTCTGCCCGTAGGTATTGAAATAGCGAAGCCCAACAACCGGGATGCCGTAGGCGCGGCCGACCATCGTCGTCATCTCTTCCTGCACTCTTTTGGTGATGGCGTAGATGCTGTTCGCGTTCAGCGAGCTGGTTTCTCGTGTCGGTCTGGGCTGCAGTCTATGGGCGCACACAACACAGTGGAGTTCCCAGCCGCCTTTCCTTATCTCCTCTCGGCAGCGAACACGGGGGTGCCTGGCGACTCCGCACTCAGGACAGTCGTACTCCCCTTCCCCGTAAATGCTCATGCTGCTTGCGATGACAACTTTCTCCACCCGGACATCGGGTTCTTTCACCAGCAAGTCCAAGAGTACCGCCGTACCTCCAATGTTTACATCCACATATTTCTCTATGTCGTACATGGATTGACCGATGCCGACGGCCGCTGCCAGATGACATACCGCATCCACCCCCCTCAGGACACGATGCAAGCGATTTCGGTCCCTTACATCGCCCTCGATGAACTCCGCGTCCGGATGCAGGTAATCCGGAATGGAATCATGAACCTGCGGATCCAGATTGTCATAAATAACAACCTCGTAGCCTCGCTCGATCAACCGGTCGGCTGTGTGGCTCCCGATGAAGCCAGCTCCTCCAGTGATAAGAATTCTCTTCGGCATGATTCTTCCTTTCCGTGAAACCGATTCTTTCCCAAGTTTTTTCTAATTCCTGGCATCACCACTCGCGGCAATGACAGCCTTTGTACCCCGGACAAAGGAAAGAGGTGATGGCTGACTGCCCGTCCGCGCGTGGCTGTTCTCTCCGAAGTCCTGTTGAGTTGGCATCTCCGTGGACGAGCATTTGGGAACGCACAGTCCATAGACAACACTGGCGACCCGCTTGAGTCCCCACAGCCAAGAATGCGATTGAAGATTATCGTCCTGGTTGAGGGTGGGCCGATTTTGGCGTGCCTGGGTCCTTGAGGTCCCGGTGATGGGGCGATGAGCGTCTCAACTTGTTCGAAAGCCATTTGTTGACATTTCTTAGCCAGTCGAGGAACCCAACCATCTCACAGAACATCTCCGGAAGCGATAATGCCTCGGAAGAGATAGGAATCCGACAAAGGGCATACAGGTCGCTGTCGCTGGTGACCTTACCTGGGATGTTAGAGCAGGCAGCCACCAGGCCATCTTTTCGCAAGGCCCTTCGAGTACTATCATCGAATGAATCTTCATCTCCAAAGGGATAAGCAAAGATGGGCGAGGAGCTCCTCAATCTCTGTTTGATGGCGGAGTAAGATCCACCAATTTGATCCACCTGTTCCTCCTCGGGGAGAAGAGCCAGCCTCGGGTGCGTGCGTGAATGGGGGCAAAACGTTAGCCCTGCGTTTTCCATGGCCTGGACAGTTTCCCACGAGAGGTACAAGCGCTCAGGAAGCTCACCATCCACTTCGACACCAAAGCGTTCTGATAGATGGTCCAGAAGCCGGCACCCTTCCGGTGAGGATATTTGGAATCCAAGTATTCGCTCGATCGTTTTTCTTTGTTCTTCCATCGTAGAGCCGTTTACGCGATAAGGTGAGGGCTCCACGTACCCTGTCTCACGAAGTAGTTGCACAATTCGATGAAATCCGACCGCATGCACCAGATAGTAAAACACATGCAGCGGCAGCAAGTGGCACTGATCCAACATATCCGTGGTCAAAAAGAGAGTCGCAGGCACAGAGTGTTTCTTCAGTAGCGGAAATGCGTTGGTGAAAACATCCGCAAAGCCATCGTCAAAAGTGACAACAACAGAGCGAAACGGGATCGGTTCGCGTCGCTGAAGGCGAGTCACCAATTCCTCCAGGGAGAGGAGAACGAATCGTCTCCGAAGTAGCTTGAGGTGCTGCTCGAAGTCATGTCGCCCGCAGACCAATCCTGGGGGTAGAAAATCGTGAGCATCGCCGATTCGGTGATAGCCCAGTATAACAGCCTGTCGCCTTTTCAGAAGGTGTAGTTGAATCCACTGAAACAAGTGTGCGACTCGAGCGCGGTACGCAAACCAGCTGACCCAAAAAACGCGCTTGTTTTTCATTCTCGCGCCACCATCTCGACAACCAGAAGATAGCCCGGTCTGTGAGGTGCAAATAGGTAATGATCCAGCCTAACAGAAAGAAAGAAAAGAAAGGGCTGGATGGCGGAAAACCCACGAATTCCATAAGTGATATCGGTGGTTAAAGCGGAGAAAAGGCGCAGAGCGTATCGGTACCCCTCCAGTCGGAAGTAGTTCTCGGCTGAGCTGAGAAGTTCATCCACATCGTAGTCTTTAAGCCTGCCATCCTTTTGTATCTCTTCTTCGGAGGAGGCCTCCAGCCACGATTTCGTGTTGATCCTGGGTTTGGAATGTAGCCAGCGCGGAACCGACTTGCGAAGGAACCTCTGAACCCAAAACAGACGCGCGCTGCATGTGGACAAATGCGGTATGGTGAATATCAACAGCCCGGCGCCTGGCTTAAGAACCCTGCACACCTCGGCAAATGTCGCCTTCATGTCCCGAAGATATTCGAGGCAGTCCAGCGCAACCACAACATCGAAAAGGCGATCCCTGAACGGCAAATTCGAAATGTCTGCCACGCAAAATGTGGCCGGGCTCGATGTCGCTCGCGCTGCGGCGACGGCAGAGCGAATCTCAGACTCACAATGGTCTATGCCAATAACTTTCGCCCGGTTTTTCGCTAACTCGCACGCGACATGCCCACGGCCACACCCTATCTCCAGGATTTTCTTTCGGCCGTTTCCTGCGAATGTCTTAAGGACCTCGTAATAGCGAGGCAGCCAACGGACTTTTGCCGGGAAGACTCGAGTGTAAAGATAATTGAGAATGCGGAACGTTTTCCTCCTCCTAAAGGCCGGATCGCCTGACTCCCGCTGGCGTTCGTTCCCGAGGTCCCGACGTGAACTGGCGAGGCCAGCACGAACAGATGCCAAAACCAAACCGGTGCCGTCGAGTCATAAGTCTCTCTCGGAAGACGCGAACCCATTGCGGCTGGCGTCTTGCGCATACAGGCAAGCGGGTTCCCGCGCCGGCCTTCGACACTCCGCCCGCAGACACCCTCCTTCCTCGGAGTGATTATCCTGTGCATTTTGCTTTCTGATGTCGGTGTATTGACATTCTTTGAGCAGTTTCTCGAGTCGTCGAAAATTATAGCCCCAGTAATGAACATCCCCCGGGAAGCGATGCCTTCCATAGACATAATACAGCTGCATCGTCGAGTCCCCTCCCTTCAAGTAGGCACGAACGTTATAATCGAAATCGGGGCACTCAATAATCAGTTTCCCATTCGGTTTCAATACCCTATACCACTCTCTCAAGGCCCTGGCGACATCGCACCTCGGCAAGTGCTCAATCACATGGTAGGTTTCGATTGTCTCAACCGACTTGTCCGGATACGGTAGCTTTCTAATATCGCACACCAAGTCCGTTGCAATCGTTTTTCTCCAATCAATGTTCACGTAACCATCAAAATGTACCCCACCACACCCCAAATGCAGTTTGATGTTGTTGCTGGAGCACACTCCGACTAAGTACTTCCAACGAACACGGGCAAACTCGAAGTTTCGGCGAAGGAAATTCAGGACTGGCGAGCGATACCATGCAGCCACGAAGGCTACCGCGTGAGACTCCAAGTTCGTTTTCAGTCGGCTATCAAGAATGCGAAGCGCCGCCTTGGCAACTCGTCGGATCATTGTTTCCACGTTCTCTGCACGAGCGGTGGTATTCTATGCATGTTGCATCCGAAGAGCCTGCTCAGTAAGAGTAGGAAAACTGCGTAGACGGAGCCGCCCAGTACCAGAAGGAACAAAAGAGAAAGAAATGTCATTGACGGCAGCAGGAGTTTCTGGAAAACAAGGATGACGAAAGCCATCGCAACGACGGCGCTCAGGGGAATGAAGAGCCGCAAAAGCAAGTCCTGATACCGAAAATGAAGAATGCGTTTCGTTGCAAACACAAGTGACACAACACTGACAATCATCGGAACGATTGTGGCCCAGGAGGTCCCAAGGATTCCCCATCTTCTGGTTAACGGATAGATGATGGCCGCCAAGAGGGATAATTGGACTACAGAGATTTTTGTTTCAATCTGGGGCTGCCCGGTCGCCAGCGCGATGGCGCCCAGTGAGGCTCCTATGGACCTCAGCACACCGAAGAGCGATAGCACCTGCATTGCTTCGACGATGGGAAGCCATTTTTCTCCCAGAAGGATTGTCGTCAGAGGAAGGGCCAATACAAAGGTGAGTCCTGCCAATGGAATGGATAGCAGCGCCGTAATCTGCAAGGCCGCCAGAAAGGCGCTCCTCAGTTTGGGTATATTGTCTTGCAGTTTCGAGTAAGCCGGGAACGCCACCTGAAAAATGACATGTGTGATCTCGGTTGCCGGCAAGTTCGAAATCCGATAAGCCACCTGATAAAACGCCAGCGTGCTCGCCCCCAGCAATTTTCCTACGAGGGCATCATCTCCCTGAGTGAGAAGAAAAACCAGAACACTCGAGCCGAAAACCCACTTCCCAAAGCCAAGGAGCTCCCTCAGTTGCCGCCGATCAAACGCGGGGTGTGGACGATATGGGTGAATCACATACGATGCAATACAATGGGCGGCTTTTCCAGCAAGCAACCCAAAGACCAATGCCCAAACGTTTCTCAAAATGAAAGCCAGCGAAACAGTCACGACCAAATCCGCCAGTGTCGCGCTGGATTCGAAGACGAACTGTTTGTTGAACTCCAGTTCCTTCTTGAAATGGATGATTCCTATATTTGTGAATCCTTCGAGTAATTCGGCGACCGCAATGGCGCGAACGATGGCCGCGGCCTCCGGCGCGTTGAAGAATGCGGAGACGAACGGCGCACAAGTAAGAAGAATACCGAAAAGCAAGACGCCCCGAATGACCTGTGCCGTCCAGCTCGTATCCAGATACGAATAAGTCCTTTCCCTTTGCTGAATCAGAGCTGCATCGAAGCCGGTCTGTGAAAATGTCTCCAAAGCGGATGCCGCCAGAAGCGCAATGCCCATCAAACCGAGGTCTTCCGGCGCCAACAGGCGGGCGAGCACGATCATGCGAACCGACCCTAACAGGCGGCTCGTGATGCGGATGCCAAAAACCCAGAATCCCGCACGCACAGCGCGCTGGCCCAGACCATCCCCCGATCTCCTGCCTTCCCCGAATGCGCTCTGTAATCTTATATCCGAGCTTGCGCTCACGGTCTTGCGGAGACCTGTGCTTCTTCGTTTCTCATTCCGATTCCTGTTCCATGCGCGTCGAACATTCAACGCCTTCCAGCAGCAAATGAAGTTATTACGTCCGGCGGATTATAGTTAACAATGCTATGCTGCGGCATAAGCCACGTGCTGTTCCTGAAAGTGGGCAGTAACAATATCCTGTCGGCGCTGGGTGGTCCGGACATAGGAGCGAGCCTGTGACGTCATCTCTCGGAGATTTGGCGGTGAAAACTGGTCCCAGAAGGTTAAGTTGCTACCGCGTCGAAGAATCGGAGCTACAACTCACGCCAGTGCTGGGGAGCAAACCGTCCAATTGCATGCTGCAACGCCCCTTTGCCCTTGATTCGGCTTATTGCGGCGGCCGAGGCGGGGTCCCCCGTCGGGAGGCGTAGTCCGGCAGCGGGGAGGGGCCTCTGCTTCTCGATAGAGCTGCCCTCTTTGCGGTCATGCCGAACCGCGTTTCTCCGCGGCAGAACTCGCGTCTCAACGCCACCACTATTGTCTCGTGATTCAAGCGATGATCCCTTTTCATGTTGAGGGGGCGCCTTCCGTAGGGCGATCCTGCGAAGGGGTCCTGAACGTTTTCCGCAGTCAGTTCTCCACGACTGATGAAGGCGCCCGCCTGCTGAGCTTTGCCGTCGAGTATGCACAGGCGCGGGGGGAATCCGGCAAAGGGCCGGGGCCTTTGATTGCCCACGCCAGCATACTGGGTCCGAAAATGGCCTAACATTTCCCCCTTTCGTGAGTCTCCGCGCCACTGTCGTGACTCTTCGCTCCTTTGGATTTCGAGGGCGACCCTGCGAAAGGATTTTGACCAGCCTCCATAATACGACCTGATTTTGCTTCTTCCGCAGCGCAGGAATCCGCCCAGACACTCTTGAGCCTACGCAGTTGGCCGCTTCCGGTAATCAAGTGTGGTGGCTGTCCGCCCGAACATCGGTAATCTCGAGAATGGGTTCTGAACATCAGCGGCACGTAACCTCAGGGGTGCTTGCCCGCTCAGCACGACTCTCACGCGACCCCGCCCGCCGGCGGGCTTGTGTGCGAAGTACGGCGCCAGAGAGGCGGGAAGCCGCCCTCGGGCGGCCTTGCGCCACCGACGGGCAGGGTCTTTCCTCTTTGACTAAGACGGCGCTGACTGTATGATAGCCTTGCACACAAGCCCTCTTCCTGCGTACGTCAACCGCGGCCGCCTTCCACGATTCACAAACACCGAGTCTGAACAACATCGGCGGCTACAAGCGAGAGCGATGCGCTTGGTTCCATACACAGCTTCGCCCCCTCGGTTACATCCCTTATTGGAAAGCAGCCTCTGCTTATGAACACAACCGACGTTCAGAAGATGCCGCGCCTGCTTACCGCTCCCGCAGAAATCTGGCTCTTCGTCCGGAGAATATGCTCTCGTTCCGTAACCTGCCTGCTGTTCGGTTGGTCCAAAGGACAACGTGATGTGGCGAGCAGGCGTGGGTATCCAACTTCTTGCTTAAGTGTACGCCCGCGGTGTTATCGGACTCCCATCCGCATGTTTGGACAATCATGCGATGAAATTCATGTTCCTTTGGTCAACTTGCAGAACATGGGTGCTCCGTACTCCGCACACCATTAATGCTGTTTCTGGAGGAGCAACCGGCGCGCCTTAGCAGGTCAAAGCCGAAGCCTGCCAACGTGAAAACCTGAAATCAGTTACTGGCCAGCGAGTTGCGACGAACCTTTTCTCGAGGCCTTCCCTGTTGCAGCGTGAATTGCTCGGTGCTTAGCCCAAAAAGCGCGGAATCCACTCAACACTTGCACCGAAGACTTTCGACAACCCTTCTCTCTCAGACCCCTTCCGCCTCCCCTTCTCTACAGTTTTTGGAGACGACTGATGCGACTGAGCCGATACCGGCCGGTCCCCCGAGCAGACCCGGCGCAGACGCTTCGCTTGCACAGCAAGGTGCTGCGGGCACCCACTTCGGGCAGTCCGCACAACGGGGTCAAAACCGACGATGATTCAAGTGCGATGGAAGTGCCTGCAGCCGGGGGGGTATCCCCCTTAGCCTTACGCTCTTTTGCACTCTGCTTGTCCGAACTGAAACCTTCTTGGACCGGCGACGCCGTCAGATAATAGAGCCCCGCCGAACGTCCGACGTTTTTGCTCTCTTATGCTCCTCTTTCAGCCGTCCGCCACCACCGCGCCCCTCGGTCATCGCCGGGAAAGTGAGTTTCGGCTCTCAGTCCGATGCGGGTGCCCGGACTCGCGAAATCCTCACGACCATCATCTTCACCCTCAAGCAACGCTTCGCTGGCTTCCAAGGCCGCTTCAAAAACGCCCTCGACCACCTCGCCCAAAATCCCAACCTGGATCCCTACGACCTCCTCTTCTCGCAACACCCGTCCCAACCCGCCCGTGACTGAGGGATTACTCAGGCCGGAAGATTGGGATTGACAACTTGCGCTCTGGGCTTCATTATTAGCGTCATAAACTGAGTAAATTGTGCTCAGGTTTTTGGGAAGCAGCGCGTCCGAAGCTTACGCGTAGCAGATGATTTCGGGGGTGGTCGGAAAAGCAGAGGGGACAATGATTGCCAAAGCCTTTCTTTTAGCAGCATCCGCTCTTTCTCTCGGTTTCCTTCCACGCGCCTTGATAGCGGCCGAGTGGTATGTTGACGCCTCGGTTCCGGAATCGGGCGATGGAACGACGCGGGAGATGGCCTTCAAGACCATCCAGCAAGCGATTGATTCCGCCAGTGGCGGGGACACGGTTATTGTCCGGGCGGGGGTCTATGAGGAGAACATTAGCTTCAGGGGAAAGGAAATCACTGTTCGGTCGGAAGACCCTGACGATTTCGCTGTTGTCGCAGCGACAGTCATAGACGGACAGGAACTGGGGCCAGTCGTAACGTTTTCCTCCGGAGAGGGACCCAGCGCGGTCCTCAGGGGTTTCACCATAACCAATGGGAAGTCCGACTGGGGAGGCGGCATCTACTGCGATAATTCGTCGCCCACGATCATAAACAACGTCATCGTGTCCAACGAGGCGTGGATAGGGGGTGGTATCTACACGCACAACTCGCAAGCTGTTGTTGCCAACAACGTCATTGCCCGGAACTCCTCCAGCAATAACATGGGCGGCATCTACTACAACCAGTCGTCGCTGAAGATTGTGAACAACACAATCGTTGATAACGTGGGATTTGCCATTTTTTGCGATTACATGTGTTCGGCGACGATCAGCAACTGCATATTCGTGGGCAATGGCAGCGATTTGTACTCCTGCTCGGCCGTTTACTCGTGTCTTCGCGGGGGCGATCCATTGGCCGGGAATACATGGGCTTGGCCTCATTTCGTCGCGCCCGATAAGAACGATTACCGTCTTCAAAGCTGGTCGCCGTGCGTTGACGCCGGGGACCCGGCGTCTGATTTCTCGCGTGAGCCTGAGCCTAACGGTGGGCGAATAGACATGGGTGCTTATGGCAACACCCCTAATGCGGTGCCTGCTTCGCTCGACGTAGATGCGGACGGCTTGCCGGACGACTGGGAAATGCGATGGTTCCACGACCTGTCTCAAGCTGCGGACGGTAACCCGGACGGCGACTCTCGAACGAACATTGAAGAGCTCCGAAGAGGCTCCAACCCCACAACACCTTCGTTCATCTACGTTGACTGCGCAGCGACCAAAGAGCCGGACGGCCTCTCCTGGGAGACAGCGTTCAGACACATCCAGGAAGGGATTGACGCGGCGTGGGACAAGGACGTCGTCATTGTTGCTCCCGGCCATTACCGCGAGTGTATAAACTTCAGGGGAAAGGCAATTACTCTGCGCTCCAAGGACCCGCAGGATCCGGGGATTGTCGCGTCAACGATTATCGATGCGGAAGGGTCCCTGAGCACCGTCACGTTCGATAGCGGCGAAGGCCCGGACAGCGTCCTAACGGGGTTCACCGTCGCCGGGGGTAGATGCGGAGTGGTCTGCGAAGACCGCTGTTCCCCTCTTATTGTTTCCAACCTTTTTCGCGGCAACGACAGAGCCATCCAGTGCAGCGGCCTCGAGTGCTCTCCCGTGATCAAGGAGAACACCTTCACGGAGAACTCCTACGGCGTCTGGGCCTATTACGGGACTTCTCCCGAGATTGCGGATAACCTCATCACGGCAAATTCGACCGGGATTTGGTCCAACACAGAATCCAACATTTCTGGCAACACCATAACCGCCAACCGCGAACTCGGAATCCTGTGCTTCGGTCCCTGCGGTGCCACCATCGTCGGTAACGTGGTCAGCAACAATCGCGGCGGGGGAATAACGGGGGGTACGGATGCGCTGACAATAGCCCACAACGTCATTACCAGAAATTCTGGCTTTGGCGGAGTGCGCATGGCGGTCCCATCATGCACGGTGGCCGATTGCGTCATTACCGACAACTCGGGTAACGATGCCGGGGCTATCCTGTACGAGGGCAGTGGCTTGCTCCAGATCACGAACTGTGTTATTGCCGGGAATTCCAGTGCTGGAGGAGGTGGGGCAATTTGCCTCAAAGAACAGGCGAGCATCGTTGTCACAAACTGCACCATTGCAGACAACCCGACTGGCGGCATCTGGTGCCACCCACAGGCGGGCATATTCATAGTGAACACAGTCCTGTGGGGGAATTCGCCATGGCAAGTCTCGGCGCCGGGGGTCGCCCCGCAAATCGCTTACTGTGATGTCCAGGGCGGATGGCCCGGTGACGGGAACATAGACGCTGCCCCGCTTTTTGACGAGGGCTTCCACCTGCGCCCGGGCTCGCCCTGCATTGACGCGGGGACCGCCACAAATGCTCCCGGTGCGGATTTTGAAGGCGAGGTCCGGCCCTATGGCACTCAGGTGGATATTGGGGCCGATGAGTATGTTGACACTGACTTTGACTCGTTGCCCGATTGGTGGGAACGGAAATACTTCGGTTCCGTGTCGGTCTCCGGTCCGCAGGACGACCCCGACGGAGATGGACTTACGACGCTCCAGGAGTATCAGCACGGCACCAATCCGGCCCTTGACGCCGACGCTGATGGTGACGGATGGAGCGATGCCTACGAAATATTTCACGCAACCAACGTCTTTCACCCGGATAACCCCGAGTTGACCTACTACGTCAATGGCACATTCGGTGACGACCGCTACGATGGCCTGGCCGCCTTCCCCGAGGCGATTCATGGCCCTAAGAAGACCTTCCAGGCTGCGATTGACGCGGCGATAACCGGCTGGGACTACACTGTACTCGTGGCACCGGGGACATATTCCGGCCCGGGGAACCGCGGCATTGATTTCGGCGGTAAAGAAATCACGGTGAAATCCGCGGAAGGGGCGGGGAATACCGTGATAGATTGCGAACGCCTTGGCCGCGGTTTCCATTTTCACGGCGGCGAAACGCCCGCATCTGTGCTTGATGGCTTCACCGTCCGGTCCGGCTCAGCGGACTACGGCGGTGGCATTTGCTGCAAGGCTAAAAGCAGTCCGACGATCATCAATTGCGCCATCACCGGCAACAACGCGGACTATGGCGGGGGCATTTCCTGCGATGAGCAGAGCAATCCCGGGGTCATCAACTGCATCCTTCTTAGCAACTCGGCGAAGGACGGAGCTGGTGTTCAATGCCTCAACCAGAGCAGTCCGAGGATTACGAATTGCATGATCGCGGCAAACCAGGCTCAACAGAGGGGTGGCGGCATTTTCTGCTCGGGCCAGAGCAATGCCACGGTGACCAACTGCACTGTCGTTGGCAACATGGCGACGTCTTCGGGCGGTGGGATTTTCTGTTCTGAGAGCTCACCGGCGCTGACAAATTGCATCCTGTGGGGGGACACCCCCGACGAGGTTCGCGCGGAGCAAGCGGAATTGCTCTTGACCTGCTGCGATGTTCAGGGCGGGTATCTCGGCGAAGGAAACATAGCGCACGACCCGCTCTTTGTGAATCCGTCGAGGGGAGACTACCACCTCCGGTCGGGCTCGCCGTGCATTGACGCAGGAACGAACGATGTGCCCGACCTTCCGCGCGTTGACCTCGACGGGGAGTACAGGCCGTTCGGTTCTCGACTGGATATTGGAGCTGATGAGCATGTGGACGCGGACGTGGACGGTCTCCCGGACTTCTGGGAGATAACTCATTTTGCCATGCTGTGGATGGGGCCGGAAGATGACCCGGACGCTGATGGTCTGCCAAATGCCGACGAGCTATTGTTCTCAGCCGACCCGAACAACCCGGACACGGACGGCGACGGGCTGAGCGATGGCGAGGAAGTCAATACGTACCATTCCGACCCGATGGAGACCGATAGTGATGGGGATGGGTTGACGGACGGGGAGGAGGCCATTACGTATGGGACAAACCCTTGCTCCGTTGACACAGATGGCGACCAGATGCCTGATGCATGGGAGGTCGAGCATAAGCTTGATCCGCTGAGAAACGACGGCGGCGAGGACCCGGACAACGACGGCTTGCCCAACGCGGGTGAGTTTCTTCACCTCGCGGACCCTCAAAATAGCGACACCGATGCCGATGGTCTGAACGACGGGATGGAGGTTGATACGTACGGCACATCGCCGACTTCCGCGGATACCGACGGGGATAAGATGCCGGACGGCTGGGAGGTTGCCAACGGGCTGAATGCTCCTGTAAACGACGCGCGCGGCGATGCGGACGGGGATGGTCTGACCAACTTCCAGGAGTATCAGCGTGCCACAGACCCTAAAAACGAAGACACGGACGCCGACGGCCTGAGCGATGGCAAGGAGGTTTATGCCCACGGCACAGACCCTCTCAAGCCCGATACGGACGGTGACGGGAAGAGCGATGGCGAGGAGGTATTCGCGCGCACCGACCCGCGTGACGCGAGTTCTCTTTTCTGGATTATGGAAATCATTTCCATGCCGCAAGGCACGGTGATTCGCTGGACAGCCGCTTACGGGAAAACTTACCAGTGCTATTTCAGCACAGACCTCGCCAATTGGCAGCCGATTGGTGGAGCAATCACGCTGCTTTCGTTCGATTCGTCGCTATCCCTTTTCGATTGGGAAACCCCGGGCCTCGGGTCTCGGTTCTACAAAGTCGAAGTTGTTCGTTGAGCAAAGAGCAGCTCTTTACGTCGAAGCTGCCATAGATTCCGCAAGCAAACTGGAGGATCACGGAGATGATCGGGGCTGTCGAGAGAGCGCTTATCATCGAATTACTGCCTTTGTTGTTCTGGTCGGTCTGCGCCGATGCGCCATCCGCTGAATGGTACGTGGACTGTTCGGCGCTGGGGTCCCACGACGGGAAGTCATGGGCGACGGCATTCAAGACCATCCAGCAAGGGATTGATGCGGCGGTCTCCGGCGATACGGTAGTCGTTGCTCAGGGGACATACCGCGAGAACGTGGCGTTCAAGGGGAAGAACATTGTTCTTCGGAGTACCGATTCTTCGAATTCGGCCATAGTCAGCAAAACCATCATTGACGGCCAGGGGGCATCATCCGTCGTGACATTTGCAGGAACGGAGAAGGAATCCTGCGTCCTCTCAGGCTTCACCATCCGAAACGGGAGGGCTATTCGCGGAGCGGGAATCTGCGGTGGCACATGGGACTACCAGGCTCGTGTCACGATTCGGAATAACGTGATAGTCGGAAATTATGCGGAGTACGAAGGAGGCGGACTGTTTTTGTGCAACGGCATCATTCAAAACAACGTCATCAAGGAGAATTCGTCTGGTCAGAACGGAGGCGGCCTATACGATTGCGACGGCACGATTCAGAACAACGTCATCTCCGGCAACGCTACCCGTGCGCGGCTCATGGCTGAAGCGTCTGGCGGGGGCCTGGACAGTTGTCAGGGAACCATCCGTAACAATATCATCACGAACAACTCAAGCGTCGTTGACGGGGGCGGTCTTCACTATTGCGACGGCATTGTTGAGGGGAATGTCATCGCGCGAAATTCCGCCAGGTCGAACGGCGGTGGATTGGGATGGTGCAGGGGGACGGTTCGAAACAACGTCGTTTACGAGAATTCTGCCCCTCGAGGCGGCGGGCTGGCTTCTTGCTTCGGCAAGGTTGTGAACAACACAATCGTCGGCAATTCCGCTGATATTGGCGGTGGGCTGTCCGACTGCGATATTTCTCTCCCGGGGTGCGACATCCGCAACTGCATCATCTGGGGAAACACGGCATCAGAGGGGCCTGAGTTCGTTGCGAGTCGCACTCCAAGTTATTCATGTATCGAAAACTGGACGGGAGGCGGCACAGGGAACATATCCCTTTTCCCCCACTTTGTTGACCCGGGAGGGGGGGACTACCACCTCAGAAGCTGGTCGCCATGCATTGACGCAGGAGATCGCGCCTCGGACTTCTCAAAGGAACCGGAGCCAAACGGCGGACGAATTGACATGGGAGCTTACGGTAACACGCCGGAGGCGACAAGCAAATCGCCGGATACCGACGGAGATTCTCTTCCCGATGACTGGGAGATGCACTTTTTTGGCGACCTGGCTCAGGTTGCGGAGGGAGATGCCGACAGCGACGGAATCTCAAACGCCGACGAATACCTTGCCGGCACGAGGCCGATAAGAGTGTCGTGGTATGTTGACAGGTCTCGGCCGGCCTCTGGCGACGGCACGTCGTGGGAGAAAGCTTTCAGGACAATCCAGGAAGCGATAGACCTGGCGTATTATCCCGATACAGTCCTCGTCGCTCGGGGGATTTACTTTGAGAACATTCATTTCAAGGGCAAGAACATCGTTCTCAGAAGCACTGAGCCTTTTGACTCCGGCATCGTCGCCAACACCATCATTGACGGGGATGCCGCCGGACCTGTCGTGACCTTTGAAGGGACGGAGGGCGAGAATTGCGTCCTGTCCGGTTTCACGATACGAAACGGCAGGGCCATGCTCGGCGGTGGAATCTGCGGCCGCACATCAGGCGATGGAAATCACGCGACTATTCGGAGCAACGTGATCGTCGGGAACTCGGCCACTTCCGAAGGCGGCGGGCTGTTTTTCTGCGATGGCCTTGTGGAGCGCAACACAATCAAAGCCAACTCCGCAGAGCAGCACGGCGGCGAGCTCGCCTTCTGTAGTGGCACCGTCCGTAGCAACATCATCTCCGGTAACTTATCCCAATCTCAGGGCGGGGGCTTGTACTGGTGCGGCGGAATCATCCAGAACAACGCCATAATCGCAAACTCCGCCGACGAGGGCGGGGGGATGCACGGGTGCAACGGAACGATTGAAAACAACACCATTCTCGCAAACGTTGCCGACGGACCGGGAGCCGCCCTCTATGACTGCTCCGGAACGGTCCACAACTGCATCATCTGGGGGAATAAAGGCAACAACCTGCTTTTTGGTGGGGTAACTGTGTCCTATTGCTGCATTGAACGATGGACCGGCGATGGAGAAGGCAACATCCCGTATTTTCCTTACTTCGTGGACGCGGCAAATGACGATTATCATCTCAAGAATTGGTCTCCCTGCATAGACGCAGGGGACCCTTCCTCCGATTTCTCGCAAGAACCAGAACCCAACGGAGGAAGGGTTGACATCGGGATGTATGGCAACACTTCGGAGGCGACTTCAGCCTCGGAGGATTCTGACGAAGACCTTCTGCCGGACGATTGGGAGCTTGTGATATTCGGCAGCCTTGCCCACGGGGGGACTGAGGACCCGGACGGTGACCGATTGCCAAACCGCGCTGAGTACCTCTTCTCAACCAACCCTGAAAATCAAGATACAGATGGCGACCAGATGCCCGACGCATGGGAGGTGGACAATGCGCTCGACCCGTTAACGGACAACGCCGCAGAGGATGCGGACATGGACGGCCTGACCAATCTTCAGGAGTACCTGTGCTTGACGAATCCAAACAATAGCGACTCGGACGACGACGATTTGAGCGATGGCGCCGAGGTTAACACTCATCACAGCGACCCCTTGAAGCCCGATACTGATAACGATGGGAAAAACGACGGACAGGAAGTGGCCGCAGGCACCGACCCTCTGGACCCACAATCGCTTTTTCGGATCATCGAAATCGTTTGCACGCCGTTCGGCACGGCTCTCCGCTGGACAGTCGTTCCCAGCCGCACGTACCAGTGCTATGTTAGCTCCGACCTCAAACTGTGGTTTCCCGTCGGCGGAAGCGTAACGCCCGGACCGTTCATCTCCACCCATTCGGTCTTCGACTGGGAGTCTGTTCAGCTCGAGAGTCGCTACTACAGGGTCAGTGTGCGTAAGTAGAGGCGACCTGTTCGCTTGAATGTTGGGGTGGAGTTGTCAATGCAGGTGCACTTGCAGCGCATGGGAGGAACAGAAATGGCGAGAGTCGTTTTGGCGTGGGTTTGCCTCACTCTTTTCTCCGTCCGCCCAGGAGCGTCAACAACCTGGTATGTGGACGGCGCGGTCGAGGTATCCGGCGATGGGAAGAGCTGGGCGACCTCCCTCAAAACGATCCAGCATGCCATCAACGTCGCTTCCGACGGCGATACGGTCATCGTCGCCCAGGGCATCTATGTCGAAAACGTTTATCTCAGGGGAAGCAACATCGCCCTCCGCAGCACTGACCCGCTCGCCCCGGCTGTCGTCGCCGCGACAATCCTCGACGGAAATCAGACGGGTCCCGTCGTCACATTCTCCGGGGCGGAAAAGGAGGCTTTCGTTCTTGCCGGGTTCACGATCCGCAACGGGAAGGCCTCTTATGGCGGGGGCATTCTGGGGGGGAGCAAGGATTACGGGACGCGTGCGACCATTGAGAACAACGTCATCACGGGCAACTCGGCGGACTACGGCGGTGGCCTCGCCTTTTGCCATGGCGTCATCCGCAACAATACGATTTCGGCGAACTCGGCTTACGGAGGCGGCGGACTATCCTATTGCAACGGCACCATTCGCAGAAACGCCATAACGGGGAACTCTACGAGCGACAACGGCGGTGGACTGAATTACTGCGCCGGGACCATAGAAAACAACACGATATGGGCGAACACGGCCAACCGGGAAGGCGGGGGCCTGCACGGTGGGGAAGGCGTGCTCCGCAACAACACGATTTCCGGCAACCTCGCTGGGTCATCGGGATCCGCCGTGGCCTGGCATCCCGGCGCAATCGTCAACTGCATCATCTGGGGAAACGAAGGTTCCGGCCAATTCTTTGATTGTCCGATCCTCACGTATTGCTGCATTGAATCATGGACCGGGAAAGGCGAGGGGAACATCTCCTTGTTTCCGCACTTTACGAATCCTGCCAAGGGCGACTTTCACCTCAAGAGGTGGTCTCCTTGCGTAGATGCCGGCGACCCCACCTCCGATTTTTCACAGGAGCCCGAGCCGAATGGACGGCGGGTGGACATGGGGGCTTATGGCAACACGGCGGAAGCGACTTCCAGGTCGCCCGATGTTGACGCAGATGGGCTTCCGGACGATTGGGAGACCGAATTCATTGGCAGCCTCATCCAGGACGCAAGCGGCGACACGGACGCGGACGGAATCTCAAACATCGAGGAATACTATCGGGGCTTGAACCCCCTCGTCGCGTCGGTGACGTGGTACGTCAATGGGGCAGTCTTAAGCTCCGGCGATGGCAAGTCGTGGAACACCGCATTCAAGACCATCCAGGAGGGGATTGACGCTTCTTCAGATGCCGACACGGTCGTCGTCGGTGAGGGAATCTACGTCGAGAATGTCAAGTCCAACGGGAAGAGCATCGTCCTCCGCAGCACTGACCCCTCTGACCCTGCTGTCGTGGCAGCCACCATCATTGACGGCAACCAGGCCGATTCCGCGGTCATCTTCTCCGGCGCAGAAAATCGGACCTGCGTTCTCTCCGGCTTCACTATTCGCAATGGGAAAAGCTGGTTCGGTGGCGGCATCTGCGGTGGAAACCAGAGCCTTGACACGTACGCGACCATCGAGAATAACGTGGTTACTGCGAACTCAGCGGGCTACGGCGGCGGGATTGCCTGCTGCGATGGACTCATCCGGAACAACACGATTTCTGCGAACGTGGCCCAATACTCCGGTGGGGGGCTGTATCACTGCGGCGGGATAATCGAGAAGAACGCCATTGTCCGCAACTCGGCCGGCAACGATGCCGGCGGCCTGTATCAGTGCGCTGGCACAATTCGCTGCAACGAGATCGCCTGGAACTCTGCACGCAACGGCGGAGGAATTGGCTCCGGTTTTGTCAGCGCCGACGTCGAGAACAACACAATATGGAAGAATGCTGCGAAAGAAAACGGCGGCGGCGTGTACCGTGGGAGGGGCGCGTTGCGCAACAACACGATTTACGGCAACTCGGCTGAGTTCGCGGGCGCGGCGCTCGCTGACTGCAAGTGCACAATCGTCAACTGCATCATCTGGGGGAACGAGCACTCGCTACAGCTCGACAATTGCTCCGTCCCTGCGTACTCCTGCATCGAGGCATGGCCCGGCGAGGGGGAGGGGAACATCTCAGTCTTTCCGCACGTTGCTGACCCGCAAAACGGCGACTTTCACCTCAAAAGCTGGTCTCCTTGCATAGATGCGGGGGACCCTACTTCGGACTTTTCTCAAGAGCCCGAACCAACCGGAGGGCGAGTGGACATGGGGACTTACGGCAACACGCCGGAAGCGACTTCCAAGTCCCCCGATAGCGACGGTGACGGACTTCCCGACGACTGGGAGAGGGAGTTCTTCGGCGGTCTTGTCCAAGGTGGGGGCCACGACCCGGACGCGGATGGCATCCCGAACTCAGAAGAATACCGTCGCGGACTCAATCCGACGGCGCTGTGTCCGACATGGTACGTGAATGCGGCAGTGCCCACCTCCGGCGACGGGAAGTCCTGGGAGACCGCGTTCAAAACCATCCAGGAGGGCATCAACGCCGCCTCCCATGGCGACACGGTCTTTGTCGCCGAGGGCACATACGTCGAAAACGTCCATTTCTACGGCAAGAACATCACGCTTCGCAGCACCGACCCTCTTGACCCTGCTGTCGTCGCCGCCACCATCATTGACGGCAACCAGGCCGGTTCCGTAGTCACTTTCCTCGGACTCGAGGAGGAGACGTGCACCCTCTCCGGCTTCACGATTCGGAACGGAAAAGCTCAGGACGGCGGAGGCATTCACGGCGGAGGGTCCCGCGCAACGGTCGAGAACAACATCATCGCCGACAACCAGGCGCAGTATAACGGGGCAGGCATCGCGTACTGCGACGGGGCCATCCGCAGAAACACGATTAGAGGAAATTCAGGGGTGGAGAGGTCCTCGAGTTATGGCGGAGGGCTGGGCCGCTGCCACGGCGTGATTCAAAATAACGTAATAGTGGGTAACTCAGCGGGATTCGGCGGGGCGGTCTGCAATTGCTCAGCGACGATCGAGAACAACACCATCGTGGGAAACCTGACAAAAACGAGCGTCAGCGGCACCCTTGATTCCTGCACGGGGACAATCCGGAACTGCATTATCTGGGGGAACGAAGGCGCCGTGGACCTCCATGAGTGCGACCCTCCGACTTATTGCTGTATCAAAGGCGGGAGTTTCGATCGCGACGGGAACATTTCTTACTATCCCCACTTTGTTGACCCTGGGAACGGGGACTATCATCTCAAGAGCTGGTCTCCTTGCATAGACGCGGGTGACCCGGCTTCCGATTTCTCTCGGGAACCCGAGCCGAATGGAGGCCGAGTGGACCTGGGGGTGTATGGCAACACGCCGGAGGCGACATCAAAATCCCCCGACAATGACTCCGACGGTCTTCCCGACGACTGGGAGAGCGAGTTTTTCAGCGACCTCGCCCAGGAGGCGAATGGCGACGCCGACGCCGATGGAATGCCAAACATCGAGGAATATCGTTGGGGGGTCAACCCGACGGCTTCGCCGCCCACGTGGTATGTGAACGCAGCACTGCCAAGCTCTGGCGACGGGAAGTCCTGGGAAACCGCCTTCAAAGCGATTCAGGAGGGAATCAACGCCGCCTTCGAAGGCGATGTCGTCATTGTCGCCCAGGGCACCTACGTCGAAAACCTCAAATTGAAGGGCAGGAACATCATCCTCCAAAGCACCGACCCCCTCGACGCGACCGTTGTCGCCGCCACCATCATTGACGGAAGCAAAGCCGGTTCCGTCGTCACCTTCCTCGGTTCAGAAGACCGGGTCTGCGTCCTTTCCGGCTTTACCATTCGGAACGGAAAAGCCAACTACGGCGGCGGCATTTTTGGTAACGGCACACACGCCACCATCGAGAACAGCGTCATCACCGGCAACTCGGCGAGCTATGGCGGAGGAGTCGCCGAGTGCGATGGCGCCATCCGAGGGAACGCTATCACGGAGAACAACGGCGGCTACCAGGGCGGCGGGGTGTACAGTGGGAGAGGTGCCTTGTGGAATAACACGATCTACGGCAATTCGGCGGGAGACGCCGGCGCTGATGCCGCCCTGCAGCATGGCCCAATCGTCAACTGCATCATCTGGGGGAACGAGGGTCCCTGGCAACTCTATGAGTCGTCAACCCCCAGGTACTCTTGCGTTGAGTCATTGGATGGCTCGGGCGAGGGGAACATCTCTTACTTTCCCTACCTTGCTGACCCCGCCAACGGCGACTTTCACCTGAAAAGCTGGTCTCCTTGCATAGATGCGGGCGACCCAACTTGGGATTTTTCCCAGGAGCCTGAGCCGAATGGGGGGCGGGTTGACATGGGGGCGTATGGCAACACGCCGGAAGCGACTTGCAGGTCACTGGATCGCGATGCGGATGGTCTCCCCGACGACTGGGAGAACGAGTTCTTCGGTGACCTTACTCAAAAGCCGAATGGGGACCGTGACAGCGACGGGGTCTCGAACATCGAGGAATATCGTCGGGGATCCAGCCCGGCAGCGCCGCCTCCCACCTGGTATGTCAGATCGTCGGTGTCGATCTCTGGCAACGGTAAGTCCTGGAATTCCGCGTTCAAGACGATCCAGGAGGGAATCAATGCTACCTCCCCCGGCCAGACTGTGATTGTCGCCATGGGCGTTTACGTCGAAAACGTCAACTTCAACGGCAAGAACATCACGGTCCGCAGCACCGACCCTCTCAACCCTTCCGTCGTTGCCGCCACTATCATTGACGGCGGGAAAAGAGGCCCGGTGGTGACTTTCTCCGGCGGAGAGAACGAGACATGCGTCCTCGCCGGGTTCACTATTCGAAGCGGAAGAATTGACCCATACGGGTTAGACGGGTTGGGTGCAGGGATTCGCGGCGGCACATGGAGCGACCACACCAACGCTACCATCCAGCACTGTGTTGTGACCGGCAATTTCGGAGGGGCGGGCATTGGTTTTTGCGACGGCACAATCGCCAACAACACTATCGTCGGGAACCAAGGGGGTGGGTTGGCGTACTGCAACGGCACGATTGAACACAACATCATCAGCCGCAACTCGGCCCAGTACGAGGGCTCGGGGCTGAACAACTGCCACGGGCTGATTCAGTACAACACCATCGCGGGCCATTCAGCCCAGAACGGAGCCGGCCTGTGGAATTGCGATGGCACCATTCGGAATAACATCATCACGGGCAACTCGGCCAAGGGTGATGGCGGAGGGTTGTACTATTGCGACGGGCAAATTGAAAGCAACGCCATCGTTGGAAACTCCGCCGGGCGTGGTGGTGGGCTGGCCTCGTCATACGGGGCAATCCGCAACTGCATCATCTGGGGAAATGGAAAGTCCGGCCAGCTATACTACGGCAAGGTGCCCACCTTCTCCTGCATCGAGAACTGGGTCGGAGGTGGCGACGGGAATATTCACCTTGACCCCCATTTTGTGGATGCGCCGAATGGCAACTTCCATCTGCGGTCCTGGTCGCCGTGCATTGACGCAGGCGACCCGTCTTCTCCTTTCTCCAATGAGCCAAAACCGAACGGCGGACGAATAGACATCGGCGCGTATGGAAACACTTCCGAGGCGACGTCCAGGTCCCCCGACGTGGATGGCGATACCTTGCCCGATGACTGGGAGACGTTCTGGTTCAAGAGCCTTCAGAGCGATATGGGCTCCGACCCCGACGGGGACGGCATCCTCAACGTCACAGAACTCGACTACGGGTGGAATCCCTTAGTTCCGGCGGCAACCCTTGCCGAAAGCCTGACTCGGGGGCTGTGCTATCAAACCATTCAAGCCGCGCTCTTTGAATCGTTCAGCGGGGACGAAATTGTCGTCCATGCAGGCATTTACCGGGAAAACATCCTCTTCGCAGGAAAGAACGTCGTTCTCAGAAGCATTGACCCGCTCAATGCGGCCCTGGTCGCCAGCACCATCATTGATGGCGACAAATCCGGCCCTGTCGTGACCTTCGCTGGCACTGAAGACGAGACGTGCGTCCTCGCAGGTTTCACGATTCGCAACGGGGAGGCGTACGACGGCGGCGGAGTCTGCGGGACAACCTCCGACTCTCACACGCGTGCCACGATCCGGAACAATGTCATCACGGGAAACTCGGCACGAAATGGAGGCGGCGGCTTAGCCTATTGCGCCGGGGTAATCTGCGAAAATGTCGTGATGGGGAACTCGTCGAACGGATTCTACGCGTGCAACGGCGCCATCCTTAGTAACATCATCACAGGCAACTCGTCCGACAGGGGAGGTGATCTCCGCGGATGCCATGGAACCATCCAGGGCAACTTGATCACCTTTAACTCGGCGCGAGGGGCCGGCGGCGGGCTCTATGGCTGCAATGGCATTCTCGAGAACAACACGATTTATGGCAATTCTGCGCCAGAGGGTGGAGGCCTGTACGACTGCCGCGGCGTCATCCGCAACTGCATCATCTGGGGAAACGAGTCCATTCATGGTTCTCAAATCGGTTGGGTCTCCACAGTCACCTTCTCGTGCATTCAGCATTGGACACAAGAAGCCGAAGGGAACATATCCTTTTACCCATATTTCGTTGACCCGGAGCGCGGCGGCTTCCATCTGGCATCCTGGTCCCCCTGCATTGACGCGGGTGACCCGACTTCGGATTTCTCCAATGAGCCCCGCGACCCGCGGGGCGGGCGCATTGACATGGGAGCCTACGGGAATACGTCCGAAGCGACCCCCAGGTCTTCCGACAGCGACACTGACGAACTTCCCGACGATTGGGAGGTTTGCTTCTTAGGAGGCCTCCCCTACGGGCCAAACGACGACCCAGACATGGACGGAAAATCCAACCTCATGGAATATCAGCGCGGGGCCAATCCTGTGCAAAGCATAACCCGGTACGCTAACGCTTCGGTTGCCACTTCTGGCGACGGGGCCTCCTGGCAAACCGCGTTCAAAAGCATTCAGGAGGCTATTCGGGCGGCACTGGAATGGGACACTGTCATTGTGGCACAAGGGACATATCAGGAAAACATCAACTTCTGCGGCAAGAACCTCATCCTTCGGAGCACTAACCCCCATGACCCATCAGTCGTGGCCAACACGATCATTGACGGGGGGAAGAAAGGCTCCGTGGTCACGTTTCAGGGCAGCGAGGACGAGACGTGCGTTCTTTCAGGTTTCACTATTCGCAACGGGGAGGCCGGAGAAGGCGGCGGGATAGCCGGGAACGGCACTCATGCCACTATCGAAAACAATGTGATTACAGGCAACAGGGCATACATGTATGCGCCCTCTCCGGGCGGCGGATTGGCATCATGCCACGGAACAATACGCAACAACGTGATTTCCGAAAACTCTGCTGGCATAGGCGGGGGTCTGTGCTGGTGTAGCGGAACCATCTCCGGAAACGTCATCAAGGGAAACATCGCCCGTCCCGGCCTCGATTACTTCGGCGACTTGGATGCTTGGTTTTTCGTCAACGGGGAAGGGGGCGGGTTGTTTAACTGCAACGGCACAATCCGAGACAACAGCGTCGTCGAGAATTCCGCCCTCAGGGGGGGTGGGCTATTTGGCTGCGGCGGCACCATCCAAGCCAATCAGATTGCCGGCAACCGGGCATATGCGGCGGACTCCGGCGGGTCCTACTGGGCGCACGCAGATGGTTACGGCGGAGGACTCTGCTCCTGCTATGGGGTAATCCAGAACAACACAATCGTCGGGAACTCTGCCGAAGGACCGGGCGGTGGCATAGCCGAATCGAACGATACGATTCGCAATAACACGATTGCCTACAATTCGGCCACAACCGGCGGCGGCTTCTACAAATGCAGAGGGACAATCCTCAACTGCATCGTCTGGGGAAACGCGGCAAAGATGGGGCCACAGCTCTGCGAATCATGCAGCCCGATGTATTCCTGCATTCAGAACTGGACCGTTGGGGGAGAGGGTAACACCGCCGCCCCGCCGCTGTTTGTTGACCCGAACGGACCAGATAACAAACCGGAGACTTACAGCGATAACAACTACCGGCTCCTGCCGGACTCGCCCTGCATTGACGAGGGCGGGAATGAAGACTGGATGCTCACCACGCTTGACCTCGACGGTAATCGCCGGATATTTCATGGGAGAACATCTCTTACCGTGGACATGGGGGCTTATGAGTACGGTTCCTCCCCGTTTCAGATTCTCGAGGTCAAGAAGAGTGCCGAAGGCGAGCCTCAGATAATCTGGAGCAGCCATCCCGACGACACGTGCGTGGTCTGGTCGTGCTCGGACCTTTTGGACAACGAGTGGCTCGAAGAAGCGTCAATTGCCTCGCAGGGCACATCAACCGCGTGGACCGACCCCGACACAAGCCCGGCCCGTAAGTTCTACAGAATCGAATTGAAGTGACTCCCTCCTGGCAGTGGCGCCGTACCACCTCCCATGAGGAAAAAGCGCTCAGGCGGGTGTAACAGCGCTCTTGTTCATAGCGGAAGCTCACCTCGATGATGTGCAGGTAAGGCACTGCCATAAGAGGAGTTAGGGGGTATTCAGGGGCGGTTTGTGTAAGCATGCAAGTAAGGGGATATTTTTTTCAATCTTCCGCTTGGGGTGATTCAGGACTCGTGGTATTGGGCAGGCATGTATTTAGCGAGAGGAAAATGGCCATCGAAGAACCCAAAGGTGTACAAGACGGCCTATCTGGGAAAGTCGTATCGGGTAGGCCGGCAGGTGAAGACTCGCATTGTGGCGAATCTAACGCACTGTTCGGAGGAGGAACTGGACGCAATAGAATTAGCGCTGAAGCACAAGGGGAATCTTGCGGCACAGGGGTCGGTGGAAAACGTTGAGCTTGTGGCGGGGTTGTCCGCCGAGAACCGCCGGCCGCTACTCCTGCTTGGGCTGCCGGGGTAAGATGGTCGTCACTTCGATGGCATCCCGTTTCGCCCAGGGCAGGTCAATGTCAAACCACTCCGTGCTACTGTTGTATTTCGAGCGGACATGCTTCAGGTATTCGGCCATCTCGCGTGCCCCGTAGCCCGCGTTGTCGGCCACCACGATCGCGCCCTTTTTGAGTCTGTCTTCCAGCCCGAGGAAGCACGCGTGATAGTTCGCAGGGCCACAATCGAGGAACACAAAGTCAATCGGCCCCTTCAGTTCCTTGACGATCTTCCGGGCGTCACCGACCCTGAGGGTTACGTATTCCGCCAGGCCGGCCTTCCGGAAATTGGCCTCCGCCTCTCGTGACAGGCCGGCGTCGATTTCAATGGTGATGAGTTTGCCAGCACCGGCGGCCTTCAGTTCGCGGGCAATCCACAGCCCCGAGTAGCCAACCGCCGTTCCGCACTCCACCACCACGCGTGGCTTTACCTGTCGGACCAACTCCGCCAGTCGTTTCGCCTTCTCCGGCGCGAGCAGGCGGATTCCACGGTTGACACACTCCTTTTCCACCTCGTCAATCACCGCCTGCGCCTTCTCATCGGCCACTGAAGGTGCCACGCCTGCCGGTTCCGCCGCGGTCGCCACCTCCTTGAGATAGATGTTCTTGAACTCAATCGGAGAGCCGTGCTGCTGCAAACCCATCTCCCCTTCCCCGGGAACTCCCGGCAACTGGGCGTTGTTAATCACGACTTCGCCATTGAGTTCAACAGTCAGACAATCGCCCTTCATGGCGATGGCGAACGTATTCCACTGGCCAACGGGCTTGTCCATTTTCTTAATAGGAGTGCACGCTTTTCGGACTTCCTCGGACAGGTTCTCGTCCGTGCGGTACCCCCAAACTTCGCCAGAGCCCATTTCGTCGCACCAGATATTCACCTGGCTCTTCGAGTTGCCGCGGAGATAGATGCCGGTGTCGCCGGATTTCGGGAAACGCCAATCTACCATCAGAACGAAGTCTTTGAACTTCCTGGAAGTCCACAGCGTCGGGCCCTGGCCGTCGAACTTGATCATCCCGTCTTCGACCTTCCAATGCTCCCGCCATTCGGCTTTTTCCACTTCAGACTCGACTCCTCCCTGCCTGGCTTGCCAGCCGGTGAAGTCCCTGCCGTTAAACAGCGCGGTGAAGCCCTTGGGCGGCACGTTGTCTGCCGCCGGTGCCATCGCCATCAAGGTGGCGGTAATCGCCAACGTGGTAAGCAGAATCTTGCGCATTTGCTCATCCTCCTTCAGTGAACGTACACTTCTCGTCTTCAGCGACGCCGAACCCTACCGACACTTTAACAAACCCTCGCCTCAGTTTCAACAACCTGGGCCGATTTGTCCGCCTCGCTGGCCCCGTATCCGTAGTGTCAAGGCCCCATCGGCGCACTGCCTCGAAATCAACCAAGCTCCCAAAGATGATTCCTTGCTCCGGCCTTTCATCCCTCGTCCAAGGCGATAAGTTAAGCCTTCTTCTCTTCTGAGCGGCCGGGATGCGCGCCGCGCCCGAGGCCAGGCCGTCTTTGCCGCTACCGCACCGCACAGTTTTCTTTTTGGCCAAGACAGGCGTAGACATAGGTTATATCCAAGAGTGGGGGCAAGTAAGTGGGGGATTAGCCTTGCTCGGCTCCCGGTGCCCCGGAGGTTTCATCGAACCGTAGGCCCATGCGCGTGTCTATGATGCCCCCGGTTCATGATCCCCTTGATGCTGTGGAGGAGTCCTCCACGATAGGCTGACGGACTTAACGATACCCCATCCCACGAGGGCTGGCAGCGCGCCCAGTATCGGAGGTAGCTTAAAGTGCGCACTACACCCCGTGAACAAGCCGACTATGCCAAGGACAAGGAATGTTGCCCCCAAGACAAACGCCATGCCGGCGCACACCTTCTCGAACGCATTCATACCGTTCTCCCTCTAAGGAGCTCCCTCGATGACGGCGCAGGCTACTCTGATCCGGACACGCCTGCGGTACTTTTGCCCGCACTTGCAGGGAATCGTCCAGCATTCAACGCTGGCAGTCTACAAAGAACGTAACGGTTGTCAACTCGCCAGTGACGGCGCCGGCCCCCAGGCTCAGTCGTGTCCCCTCCTCACATACTCCTGCATCCACGGTTGGACCGGGGGCGGGGAGGGGAATGTCAGCAGCGATCCCATGTTCGTCAATCTCGACACCATGCCTTCACAGCCGATACTGACGATCACTCTTTCCTGGTCACTCGCACGCCGAAAACCCCGCCGGCCCAGGCGCCAGCGCGAGCCTGAAATTTGACCGTGATGCTCTCCTTTCCTTTGGTCATGTCCGCTGGCATTGGATATGTCTCGTCGTAGAACTGGTCGGGCTTGTTGTTCTGGAGCCGCTGCGTTGTGAGCTTAACACCATCAATCAGGACGTCGAAAACCCGGTTGCCACCGTCGCTGCCCCAGTAAGTGACCCGCAGTTCCTGCGGCTTGTCCGGCAGGACTTTCATTTCCCATGAGAACCAACCGCCGTCAGTGGCGTGGCGCCAGTTGCGCCCGCCGAACTCACCAGCCTGGGTGCGCTCGCCCTTGAGGTTATGGTCGCGCTCGTTTTGCTCGTCGCCGGGGCTCACCGCATCAACCGTGCGTGTGTCAAGCTCCTTTTGTCGGGCCGTCTCCGCCTTGTATTGCTCCTCCTTCGCCTGCCACTCCGCAGGCCTGACGAGGTCCCAGTAAACAACGTAGTGGCGATTGCCGTGCATCTTGTGGAACGGCTCAAGAGTCACGCCGCCTCCTTGCTCTCCGGGGATGCGGAACACTTCCGGCGAGCCAGTGAACGTAGAGGGCTTGTCGGGCACCGGTTTGAGGGCAGCGAGGAGTCGACCCTCCTCCGCCACAATTGCCGGAAAGCGCTTCTTTATGTCCACTTCTGCGCACAACACCAGCGGCCCGTGCATGAAAGCGAGCCGACGCGGATTGTCGCGGAAGGCTTCCGTGCGAAGAGTGAACGGCATCGAGATTTCCACCGTGTCGCCGTTCTTCCAGGTTCGCTTAACGACGGCATAACTGCCGGGCTTGCTCCTACCTGGTTCCTTCTGGCCGTTGACGCGGATTTCCATGCCCGACACCGCCCAGTACGGATGCCGGATGTTGAGGCTCAGCTCGACGGGATTCTCGCAAGTGAAAGCAAGGCGGCTGTTAGCTTCGTCGGGATATTTCGTCTCCAGGCGAAGCTTGAGGCCCTTAGCTTTCCAGTTCAGCTCGGAAGCAATGAAAAGGTTCACGTAGAGATTTTTTCCGCCGTCGTGGAAATAGATGCTGTCCCCATACTTGGCATGATTCTCCACGCCGGTGCCGGTGCAGCACCAGAACGAGTCGGTCGGACCACAATAGTCCTTCCGCGAACCGGACCGCAGGGGCACGTAGTAGCACATCATCCCGGTCTCCGGGTTCTGAGATGCGAGGATGTGGTTGTAGAGCGCACGCTCATAGTAGTCGGCGTATTCGGCCCGCGGCTCCCAGCAGAAGAGGTGGCGCGTGAGCTTGAGCATGTTGTAAGTGTTACAGGTTTCGGTCGTGCTGGGGCCGAGGGCCCGGGAAAGTGTTTCCTTCGGCGAAAAATGCTCGCCGTCGCTGTGGCCCCCGATGACGTAAGAGCGCTCCTTGACGACCGTCTCCCAGAAAAAGGTCGAGGCCGTCTTGAGCGATTCCTCGCCAGTCAATTCGTACTGCCGGGCGGTGCCGACAAACTTGGGTATCTGCATGTTGGCATGCAGCCCGGTCAAGCGGTCCTCACGGCGGGAGGCCGGCCCTATGACTGCCATGTGATTGAAGCGCTGAGCGAGTTTCAAGTATTTGTCTTCGCCGGTCAGACCGTACAGGTTGGCGAGCACTTCGTTCATGCCGCCATGTTCGGTGCCCAGCATTTTCTGCATCTGCTCGTCGGAGAGGCGGGCATTGCGAGCAATAAGCCAGTCGGCGAACTTCTTGCAGACATCAAGAGCTTGTTGGTTGTCGCAATAGACATACATGTCGAGCAGGCCGGCGTAAATCTTGTGAAGGGTATAGTAGGGCGCCCACACCTGCCTGGGAGCCTCGACTCGGTCAATGAACTCCTCCGGATAAGCGCTGAGGTAACCGCTGCCCAGTTTCTGCTGGCACTCAGCGAGGCCCGCCACGACCTGGTCCCCCTTTTGCTTGAGCCTTTCGTCACCCGTGCTCGCATACATCAGCGAGCAGGCTGTCAAGTAGTGTCCGACGAAATGACCGCGCAGTTCGCACTTCGGCTCTTCCCAGCCTCCCAGCGGTTCGGCGGACGACGGCAGGCCGGCGTTCACACGGAAGTTGTGAAGTAGCCGGTCCACGTCGAGCGATAGGAGGTACTGCCGGTCAAGCTCCATCGCGCGCTTGAACGGGCCGTCAAGCAAGCGCACGTCCTCCAGTGGGAACGCGCGGGCTTTCAACGGAATGACCGGTTCGACCTTGACCTTGGACCGTTCGCCCGCAAGAGCATCGCCTCGTGCGAACTGCGACAGCATCGCTGTGGCAATCAGGATTATCAGGGCTATGGCTTGCGTAATCTGAGTTTTCATGATGGGCTTCCTTCATTTTGTGGATTGATGCTTCTCGATTCTGTCGGGCGGTCTCGCCGCCGGGAATTCCGGACGTTGAACGTGCGTGTATTGCGAAAACGCTTATTGACTTATGACTCTTTTCGCGGTCTGAAAGCCGCGCGGCTGCCGCTGGCATCGTCGGGGGCCCGATTTCTTTCTGCAATTAGGTCCCGGTCATAACAATTCTCTTCCGGCTATGCTATTTTATTTTCAGCCTCATCACGGTCAACGAGTTAGCCGGGAATTCGTGAGCAAATTGGAGACCGACATTAGCGATGGTCTCGGTTTTCGGAACGACCTTCTGAGGCTCTGCCAGGGAGTTCTGGTCATCCCGGCGGGCCGAAGTCAACACGTCAAGCTGGGCTTCCGATGCCACCCCGCCCACGCCTGCTATGTTCAGGTTAGCCAGCACTGGGTCAGGCGCAGTGTTGATGACTTTCAAAACCAGCTCACCCCGGGCATCGTCGCGACCCGCCACGGCAAAGAGGCGTTTGGTCAGTGGAACCGTCTCATCGTGAACCAATTTGCCGTCGAGGTAGCATCGCATGCGGGCGCCACGGAGTTCCACCTTGATGTCATACCAGCGATCGAGTTCAACCCTCCCGGGTATGTGTCTGCCCACAGTAGTGCGGTTAAACTCGATGGCGTGCTCGCGGTTGCCCCAGCCGCCTATGTTCCACCAATACTTGTCTTCGCCCTTGTGACCAAAGACAATCAGGAACCCCTCAGCGCCGCCGAGCTTCCGCGCTTTGAGTGTGAGAGTGTAGTCCGACCAAGTCTCGTCGCCGAAATAGCTCAGGCCCACAACGCGGTCACTCTGCCGCCACGCGCCGTCCTGGACGCTCCACCTGCCGCCTTCCGTTTTCCAATCCTCAGCCTTTTTCGAGAAGTCGGACACGTAGAGAACCTCGCCGTTCTTTTCGACGCGAATGTCTTTGAACTCAGCCGCGGTCTCCCACGTTCCCACGCCGATTCCTCCACTGATGACGACGGGCTTCGACGGCTCGCACTCCACTTCGGTTTGGACGATCTGGTCCAGGCGGTTCAGACCAAAAAGCTTCCAGAGGTAATACGACACCGTGCCGAAGACGCGGGTGCTGTCGAAATATATCATGCCGTGCCAGCCGCTTCGCCCGCTGACATGCGCCAGCAATGGCGCGTATGAGACCATGCGCACCACCTCGCCGTTGCGCTCCATCCCCATCAGAAAAACGCCTTCTGCGAGAGCCGCGATGAGGTTGCCCTTGAGGTCGCCGCCCTCCGGCGAGGTGACGGCGATTTCGCCGACATATACAGGCGGGGCGTTGCGGTCGTACCTGTCATAGTGGTTGAACTGCGAAATGAACCAGGAGGGCGAGCCGTAGAAATGCTCGTCCACGATGTCGTAAGCGGCATCCGGAATGGCGTAGTCTGCGATGGCAACGATTTCCGGATGCTTCTTCTTGAGGGCCTCGTGAATGAGTCTATAGCGCTGTTCGTATTCCGGTCTTGCGTTCTCATTCCCGATTTCAATGAGCTTCAGGCCGAAGGTCGCGGGATGGCCGCTCTTTGCCCGCAACGCGCCCCATTGGGAGTTTGCCTGGCCGTTGGCGTACTCGACAACATCCAGGAAATTTGCCACCACCCAGCCCATCTTCTCCATCGGCACGTGCTCGGGCCGCCGACCCAGGCAGCTCTGACCCGCAAACCCGACGTACAGGGGCTCCGCACTGAGGTCCTCGCAGAACTGCAAATACTCGTAGAGGCCCATGCCGTGCGTCCGCCGGTAGTTCCACACGTTCCAGCGCTCGGGCCGTTCCTCGACCGGCCCCACGGTGAGCTTCCAGTTGTAGGCCGATTCGATGTTGCCGCCCTCGACCACGCAGCCGCCCGGGAAACGGACAAAGCCGGGCTTCAGGTCGGCAATCATCTGCGCGACGTCTGCGCGCAGGCCGTTTGGGCGGTTCTTGAATGTCTTCCGCGGGAACAGCGACACGAAGTCAAACCACACTTTGCCCTTTCCGCCAGCGGTGATGACCAGCCGTGCCTTCGGTTCCGACTTCGTCCCGGTCAGCGTCGCTTTGAAAGGTTTCCAGCTTGCGGCGACGCCATCGAATTTGACGGTGTCCGAGCAAGGTGTGCCCGCCGCGCCTTCCATCGTAACAGCAAGCGGCCCGACGAAACCCTCCGCTCCGCGCGCGTACAGAGAAAGGTCGTATTTCTCGCCTTTCATCACGCCGATGCCCCAGAAGCCCTCGTTCGCGATACCGATGCGCCCGCCCGATGGTTCTTCCACGTCGAGCCGCAGACAATACGGTGTATTGTCATTCAATCCGCCGGTCGTCTCCAACTCCATGCGCCCCTCGGCGCTGCCCTCGCGGACCAGCGACCAGCGCGGCACCTCGCCCACCTCAGCGTCGAAGCCGGAGTCCCATCCCTGTCTGCTTCGCCAGCGGCCATCCCTTAGCGAGCATCCCTCCGGCGGACGGCTGTTCTCGAAGGCCCGATTAGCTATCAGTTCGCCGTAAAGCCCACCATCCACGCCGTGGTTGATTTCCTCGAGGAAAATCCCGTACATACGCGGATTGAGACGCGGACCAGGCTTCCCGGTGTCAATGGTGATGCTCGCGGTTCCCGCCCAAACCTGGCAGGCCAGGAGTGCCGCGCCGAACGCCGATACTCTGGTGATGGTTCTCAACATGTTCTCCCTTTCACGAGTTGCGTTTTGTCAAGGGTAAGAGCCTTTGGGGTATCTGCTTTTCACCGTCTGACGTCCCGATTTCCGTCGTGAACTCAGCCTCGATATTGTCGAGGGAAAGCCCCTGAAACTGTCCCGCACCCAGGGTTGGAACCTCTACCTCGAAGACGTGCGCCGTCACAACGTAAGTGCTGAGTACCGAAGATAGCCCCAGGGCACACCAATGTCAACACATGGCCGGTCGAGGGTGCGGCTGTGTAATCGTGGCGTATCGGGCATGCTTCCTTCATTCT
>CAYZXL010000016.1:0-80578 GCA_964482435.1 uncultured Verrucomicrobiota bacterium | reverse complement strand
TCGACCCAAATCCCCCTCAAAAGGTGCGAAAAATCCCTTGTTCCTCAGAGCTGGCCGCCGATGCTGAGCGCCCCATATTGAAACTGCTCGCCGTGCTCAAAATGCCGGTCGAAGATCAGGCGGCGCTCATAATACCGACCAAGTCTCTCTCTGAGGATCTCCTCCGGTTTCCTCCCCAGCCTCCCGGACTCCTCCTTCGCCAGTTGGTGGATATTCTTATACTGGCCAGCCTTGAGAAATGCAAGGAGTTCCGCGCCCCGCGCATTGATAGAAACGCGTCCGTCGCGCTCCACACGCTCCGAGAAACCGCTCAACGAGGCTCTTTCCTGCTCAGCGCGCCCCGACAGCGCCTCCTTGAAGGCGCTCTCCAATGATGGTCCATTCTCAGTGGCCGCAGCGAATAAGTCCATCTCGCCCTCGCCTCTCTCTCAGCGGTGTCTTGACGCGGCAGGCTACGCATCTCACACCAGCTTCGATCCGTGCTGCGTCCATATAGTACACGAACCGCTGGCCGCAAATCAACGATGCAGAACCCCGGGTTTGTGATCTGGTCTGGCGCAACTCAGCCAAGCAGCGGGCCGCTGCCGCCGATGGGGGTGCAGGCGAGGAAAAGGCAGTCGAGGTTCTGGCGGCCGTAGTAGCCCTCGCGGAGATTGTTTCTCAAGTCGGTGCAAGCCCTCCTGTCGAGGAGAATCATCGCACACCCGCCAAGCCCTGCACCCGACAACTGCGCCCCATACACGCCTTCAGTGGCCCTGGCAATGTCCACGATCAAATCAACGTGCGGCGTGCTGCACCGGTAAGAGCCGGGCTGGAGGTGAATCGCAGCGCTTTCCATCGCGATTGGGTCATCGCTCTCCACGCGAGCGATGAGGTCAAGGATACTCTCGTCCGTTTCCCTCTCCGAAAACTCCGCTCTGGTTCCGTCGCTGGCGGCGGACGTCACCCTATCTCCGTCGTGAGAGACGTTCATCAGTCGCCCCAATCCCGCCACGTCTTCCCGTCGGAGATATTCGGCGCACAGCCTGCTCCTTTCGCATTCGGCAGCGCCGAAAAGAGCAACACCCCTCACGTCGTACCCCGACGGCGGCTCGGCGTGGGATGCGAAAAGCTTTTCGGTTTCACTTATCGCCGCGGGAGACACGACCTCTTTGAACTCGTCTCTCCTCATCTTTCGGGGAAGATTCAGGATTGCCCGGTACAGCTCAGGTAGAGTCGCGCCGAGTTTGGAGAGAGAGACGTCCCGGAAATGCTCGATGAGAGGAGCCCAGCGGGGATTGCCTTTCCGCAGGAGAGCCTTCGCCATCGCATATGCCGTAACCTTCGCGTTGTAAATGTTCCTGGTGCTCTCACTTTTCCTCGCCTTCGTCCCCGAATCGCAGATGACCAACTGGCAATCCGCTGGAAGGTCCACATCCTCTTCGACGGCGAAATCGAAGAACTTGACCCTCAACACCTTCCCCCTCTGAGCGAACTTCATGGCAGCATGGTCGTTGAACCCGCCCCTCGTGCCCACGAACCATTCGCCCTCCCCGCACACTATCGGAAACTCATCTCTCTCGACGGGAAGATTGTTTGCGAGAACAGTTGACTCGGCGGCAGCCACGACGAGCGCCGACGAGGAACTCAGCCCAGCGGCAATCGGTATATCGCCCGCAACCATGAGGTTCATCCCACGGAAGCGGCGCCCCGGGAATTTGTTCTGGAGACGCATGATCGGCGCCAGGACGTAAAGAGACCAGTCTCCGGAGTTTTGCGCGAGAAAATCAGCGGTGCTCTGGGAGTTGATGAACGTCGTCCAGTCGTCGGGCGGCAGTCGCCGAGCCACCTCCTTCAGCGAGAAGATACGCGCCGGGAAACTGAATTGGTCAACGTTTGCCAGGCTGATGACGTCGTCATCTCTCGTCTGGACAACCATGACCAGTTCGCGGTCTATCGCCAGCGGATTGCAGTGCCCGCCCTGGTGGTCAATGTGCCGACCCATGAGGTTGATTCGCCCCGGACAGCGAACAACGGCAACAGACTTGTGCCTCCCGTACGTTTCCCCGAAAGCGGCCAGGGCCCTGCGGATAAGCGTCAGACGCTGCCGGAGGACTTCCGGGCTATCTCCGTATGTTCGCACAATGGCGCGGCCGAGCGGCGATTGCAGAGCCGCCTCGTCTCCCGCGCGGATTGCGTTAAGATGTTCAATCCATTCCGTGACTCGTTTGAACATGTGAAGACCCTGAACACCGCAGCGGCACCAACTTCGTCAGCCTGTCGGGTGTCATCTGTGCCCCCCGGCGTTGTCCTGCCTACAAAACTACGCGACCGCCGTCTATGCAGTCGGTCCGGCCGCCCATTCTCCCTCCAGGCGGCGGAACTGGCAGCCCTTGCCGTCATTTCATCAGACGCCCTGGGGCAGTGGGGACTGCCTGCTCCTTTTCGACGCGGAATTATATCTGTTAGCCCGACGGAATGGTATGCCAATTTCCGCATCCAAAACCGCTTTTTCTCGACGGCCCTTGCCCGTCGTGACTGGAAATGATATAATTCAATTGAAGTAGTCGGGTCAGCCGGTCTTCCGCACGTCGGCAGGCGGTGTTTGCCCTGCGAATGGTCTCCCCTCTATTGCATGGTTGTACCTGGTCAGGACTGCTCGAAAGAAAGGGTGCTTATGGTTATGAACTTGCAGGTTGTTCGAGGGATTAGTCTTGCGAGCAAGGCTCGTTTTCGGTTGCTCGTTTTGTCCGTGGGGATGCTCGTGTCGTTGCTCGTCGTGACGTCTGCTGCGGCGCTGACTGTCTCGGAGCTGATGTACCATCCGGTCTTTTCTCCAGCCGATCCCCCGGACACCGGGGAAGCACTGGAGTACATAGAGCTATACAACGAAGGGCCGGAGACGGACGACATCGGGGGGTATGCCTTCGTGCAGGGGGTGTCGTACGTTTTCCCACAGGGGACACTGATTGCCCCTCGCTCGTTTCTCCTGGTTGCTTCCAATCCGGACGCTCTGCGCGATTTCTACGCCGCTCATGGCGTTGACTTGAGCAATGTCCCCATTTACGGCCCCTATGAAGGCTTTCTCGACAACGCTGGAGAGAGGATTGATTTTCGCGTCGAGGGTGGCGGCAGGTTGTTTTCGTTCAGCTACAACGACGGCGGTCAGTGGCCGGCGGGGGCCGACGGGCCGGGGCACTCCCTGGAACTTCTCTATCCTTTCTATGACCTGGGTGAGCCGGAGAGTTGGGAGATTAGCGCGAAGATTGGCGGCACTCCCGGCGCCGCTGGACGATTTACGGTTCCGACCTTTGATCCGGTGTCGAATCTGCCAAGCATCGAATGGACAAAAGAGAGCTTTGACGATTCGAAGTGGACTTCCGCGGTCACTCCCGTCGGATATGACGCCGACGGCATTTTCCCCATCACGACGACGTTGACGGATATGCGCTACAACTACACGACGGTGTACTTTCGCCTCCCGTTTCAAGTGACCAATGCGGAGGGGGTCGAAGCGCTGTCTCTGGAAGTTTTCTACGAGGACGGCTGTGTCGCTTACCTGAACGGCAAGGCCGTTGCCCGCAGTTGGACTGTCGGGGGCTCACTCGACACCCCTCTGTCGTACAGGGCAACGTGTGGTCTGTGTTCCCCCGAGCCGTCGTCCTATGAGTCCTTCGATATCACCCAGTTCGCCGACCGTTTGGTCTCCGGGGGGAACGTGCTGGCCATCCATGGGGTGAACACGAACGCGCCGAGCAGCGACTTCATCATCTCGGCGCGGCTCATCGGCACATGGGCCGGAACCCCCACTGTCCTGCTCGAGGAAGGGGCCGACTGCGTGTACTTCAAGGGAACGGAGGAACCTGTTCCCAGCCAGGGCAACGGAGACGGAGACACGCGCCACCACAAGCCCGGGTCCAAGAACCATGAACCAGTCGTCATCAACGAGTTCCTCGCCAAAACGACGACCCCCGACGCCGGCGATTGGATCGAGCTTTACAACCGAAGCGACGACCCGGTTGAAATCGGCGGAAGGTACCTCAGCGACGACGCGGACGATCTGGCTCGCTTTCTGATACCGGACGGCCTATTGCAGCCGGGGGAACATCGCGTCTTCACTCGTGAAGAATTGGGATTTGGTCTGTCTTCCTTTGGCGAAAAAATCTTTCTGACGGCTGCGGACTTCTCTCGCGTCATTGACGCGACCAATTATGGCGAACACGTCCAACCAGAGGTGAGCTATGGTCGTTATCCCGACGGAGCGGACAATTGGTACTTCATGCCGTCGCCCTCTCCGGGAACCACAAACCTCGTCGAGCTGGAGGACTCCATCGTCATCAACGAAATCATGTACCATCCCATCACCGAAGACGACACCGATGAGTACGTCGAGCTTTACAATCGCGGCACGGAGACCATTGACCTCACAGGCTGGAGTTTGACGAAGGCGGTTGATTGCATCTTTCCGCAGGGGACGGAGCTGGCGCCCGGGGAATACCTCGTCATCGCTAAAGACCCCGCCCACATCCAGGCGAAATATGGCATCAGCAACATCTTTGGGCCGTACGTCGGCGTCCTCGCCAACGACGGTGAAAACGTCCGCCTGAGAGACCAGTACAACAACGTGGTTGATTCCGTGCGCTACTACGACGGCGGAACCTGGCCCGATGCCGCCGACGGCGAAGGCTCAAGCCTCGAGCTTATAGACCCCCGAGACGACAACAACGTGCCCGCTGCCTGGGCGGCCAGCGACGAGTCGCAAAAATCATCCTGGACGCCGTTCTCCCATACATCTGTCTTCACGAATTGGTGGGTTCAGCCGGAAAGTGAGTTTCACATATTTCTCCAGCACCGCGGTGAGGCGCTGGTGGATTCCCTGAGCGTCTCACAGGGGAGCACACAGCTTTTGTCGAACGGCTCCTTTGAGTCGGGGACAAGCGGTTGGTTGATCGAAGGAACTCACGTCGAGTCGTTTGTTACGGATGCAGACAGCGTGGACGGGTCTCATTCTCTCCACATCGTTTCGAGCGGCCGAGGAGACACGTACTGCAACCGCATCGAGCGGGACGTTCCTCTCAGCATCGGGCAGACCTACACCATGAGCGGATATGCACGCTGGCTGAGCGGCTCGAAATGGCTTCTTGTTCGGACACACGGGCAGGGGATGGCAGTCGCCGTCGAGTTGCAAGTCCCCGAAAAGCTTGGCAGCCCGGGAGCAGAGAACGGCGCCTTCCGCGCGAATCGTGGCCCGAGCATCACCGAGGTTCAGCACACCCCGCTTCTTCCGACGGGCAGCCAGGTTGTCAGTGTCTCCGCCCGCATCGCCGACATAGATGGCATCGCCAGCGTCCAACTCTTCTACGGCGTCGAGGGCAGCGGTTCCTTCACTTCCTCACCGATGAATCAAACGGGCACATCCGGCATCTACTCCGGACAAATCCCCGCTCAATCGAGTGGCACTCTCATGGCTTTCTACATTCAGGCGTCAGATGGCCAGGGTGCCACTAATAGCTTCCCCGCCGACATAAACTACCGCCAGTGCGTTTATCAAGTCGTCGGATCGCCCAAGGAGTCTAATTTCCCCGTTTATCGAATCTTGATACCCGCCGATACGGGGCAGAAGCTGGCGAGTTGGCCGAAGATGAGCAACCACCTCCTGCCCTGCGCGTTCATCTACGACGAGACCGAGATGTACTACAACTGCTGGATTCGCCTCCGCGGCAGCCCGTTCATCCGCGGTTCGGTGAACCCCGTGTACAACAAACATCCCTTGCGGGTGCGATTCTCTCCGGACAACCCCCTCCACGGCCGGCGAGAGATTAACCTCGACACCATGGAACCGGGCCGCAACCCCGCTCTCCAGAGCGAGCGGATCGCCTACTGGATTTCCCGGAAAATCGGGGTCCCGTGGAGTCAGATTCGCTTCGTCCGCGTCCTGTGCAATCAGACCGACCACGAGCTGTACGGGGACGCCCAGAAGGTTGACGAGGACTACGTGGCGTTCTGGTTCCCCGACGATGACGACGGCTATCTTTATAAGGTGGATGACTGGTTTGAATTCAACGATGGCGGAGGCTTCGCTAACCGCGATGCCGACCTCCGGTACTGGGGCGGTGGTAACTTAGGGGGATGGGGCGAGGAAAAGGAACTGTATCGCGGGAACTACAAAATCCGCAGCCGCGATTCCGAGGACAACCTCCAGCCCATCGTCACCCTCATGTCAAAGATTGACCCGGCCACGGCCCCTAACAACACCATATACGCCGCCGCCGCAGAGTCGGTCATGGACGTGGAAGAAGTCCTCAAGCAAATGGCCGTCCGCCACGTTGTCGGCGACTGGGATAGCTGGGGATACAACCGCGGCAAAAACAACCTCCTCTATCAGCGTTCCTCCGACGGCCGGTTCGTGCTAATCCCATGGGACATTGACTTCGTCCTCGGAAGCGGCGACGGGCCCTCCACCTCCCTGACCGCCAGCGGCTTGTATGGCTTCAGCCGCCTGTTTTCGGCATTTGGCTCGCTCTACGAGAACATCCTGTGGGAGATTGCCGAGGGGCCTCTGCTACCCGGGGCCGCCGATGGTTACATGGACAGAACGTATGACCTTTTCAACCTGGAGGGTGTCGGCGCCCAGAGCCCAAGCGGCATCAAGTCCTACCTGTCGTCTCGCCGCAACTTCATTCGACAGCTTCTCAACCGTCCCGTCAGCATCACCACCAACGGCGGCCAGCCTCTTGCCACGACCAACCCCAACCTCGTCCTCACCGGCACAGCGCCTTACAATGCTAAGACGATGACCCTCAACGGCCTGCCAGTCGAGCCGACGTGGCCAAGCCCCACGAGTTGGTCTCTCTCCGGGATTCTCCAGCCGGGCGTGAATGATTTCACAATTGAGATTTTCGACGCCAGCGGCACCAGCCTTGGAGCCGACCAGATTACTATCACCCTCAATCCGTTCCTCATCCACACTCTGTACTACTACAATGAGGGGGTGTTTATCGCCTGGAACAGCACCGCGGGCCTGACTTACACCGTCCTCGCTGGCGATAGCCCCGACACCCTCACGGTCATCGCAAAAGACCTCAAAGCGGTTGATACGACGCATTACTACATTGACTTGGAGGGTCCCCTTCATCGGCGAAGATTCTATCGTGTCCAGATAGGAGCGCCGGTCGTCGAACCAGGTCTCAAAGGGGAGTATTTCGAGGGGATGAATTTCAACAACCTCGTCCTCAGCCGGATTGACGAAACGGTGGACTTCGTCTGGGGTCTAAGCTCCCCGGCTCCCGAAGTGCCGTTGGACTACTTCTCAGTCCGCTGGACCGGTGTCGTCGTGATAGAGACCCCGGGGCTGTACACGTTCTGGACGAATTCCGACGACGGCGTCCGCCTGAAGGTTGCCGACGACACCATCATTGATAAGTGGAGCGACCACTCCGCGACCTGGGACTGGGGAAGCATCTCTTTGTCCGAAGGAGTCCACTCGCTGATTCTGGAATTCTACGAGAACGGGGGAGATGCCGTCATCCAACTGGAATACCAGGGTCCCGGTGTCCCCCGCCAGACGATTCCTCCGGAGGCGCTTGGACACACCCCGTGATGGACTCTCCGCGGCTGCCCGTCCCGGTGTGGTTTCTCGGAGCGCGTCCGAGCGCCGCGGTGTCTTAGCCGAGGGGCTGTGCTCGGTTGGCATTCCGCGAGCCGAAAAACTGATTGACGTGCCTCCTCCGTCAAGATATTGTTCGAGGGAGTCAAAGCTCTGTAAAATTGTTCCCAGGGGGGACACATATCGCTTTCTGGGCACTACCGGACGAGGAGGTGACGCTCGTGCTCATCAGAGCATTTCTTGCGTGCCTGTTGCTTCTCCTTCCACTTTCCCGCACCGCGTCCATCTCCGCTTCGACGTTCTACGTTAGGAGCTCCATTTCCGCGTCCGGCAACGGACAATCCTGGGAAACCGCTTTCAAGAAAATACAGGAGGGGATTGACGCGGCGTGTGACGGCGACACGGTCGTCGTCGCCGAAGGAACCTACGTCGAAAACGTCAAGTTCAATGGTAAGAACATCGTCCTCACCAGCACCGGTCCTCTCGACCCAGACACCGTCGCCAACACCGTCATTGACGGGAACAAGGCGGGCTCCGTCGTGACGTTCGCCGGCACAGAAAATGGGACGTGCGTCGTGTCTGGCTTCACCATCCGCAACGGCAAGGCCGAGCGCGGAGGGGGTGTCTACGGGGTATGGGCCGATGCGACGATCAGCCAAAACGTGATCACCGGCAATTCGGCGGAGATGGGCGGCGGGCTCTATCTTTGCGATGGCACCATCCGAGGCAACACGATTTCGGGGAACTCAGCGTCGGGTGTGGGAGACCGCGGGATCGGGGGAGGGCTATGTGCTTGTGACGGGCTCGTACGGGACAACGAGATCGCAGGAAACTCCGCCAGACTGGGCGGCGGCTTGTACTACTGCAATGGCACAATTCAGGGCAACATCATCAGCGGCAACTCGGCGAGCGGGGAGTACTACTCAGACGGCGGCGGACTGTACTGGTGCGGGGCCAGTATTGACAGTAACACGATCTGCCGGAACTCAAGCCAGGGGCGAGGCGGAGGCCTTTATCTTTGCGACGGCCCCGTGCAGAACAACACGATCTGTGAAAACGTGGCACAAGGGAACGGCGGAGGCTTGGGTGCGTGCGACGGGAGTGTCCGGAAGAACACGATCATCGCAAACAAGACGGGTCGGAATGGCGGCGGACTGCACTGGTGCGACGGGACCATTGAGAATAACACGATCCGCGGCAACTCGGCCCACAGTTTCGGGGGCGGCTTGCATAGCTGTGACGGCGCCATTCTCAACAACAGCATCACCGGGAACATAGCGGGCGTGGGCGGTGGAGGACTTTCCGGTTCGGACCACCCTGTCCGGAACAACCTGATCGCGGGAAACTCGGCGCAACTTGGCGGCGGCCTTTATGGATGCCTAAGCATCGAGAATAACACGATCTACGGCAACAAGGCTGACGAGGGCGGCGGCCTGCACCGTTGCCAACCCACGATCGCCAGCTGTGTTATTTGGGCAAACACCGCCACCATCGGACCCCACTTGGTCGAGTGCGCTATCCCGACTTTTTCATGCGTTCAGGACTGGATGGGGGGTGGCGAAGGGAATATCGCAACGGACCCCGGATTCATTGATCCTGACGGGCGGGATGACGACCCAACGACGTTTGAAGACAACGACTTCCGCTTATCACTGCATTCACCCTGCATTGATGCGGGGAGGAACGAGGAGTGGATGTGGAATGCGGTTGACTTGCTTGGGGACCCGCGAATCTTGCGCGTGATTTCTTCGTTGACAGTGGACATGGGGGCGTACGAGTGCTTGCCGTTCAAGATCATGCATATTGCGGGGGTACCCGACGGAGGCATTACCCTGTTTTGGGAAAGCCGCGGAGGGGATATCTTTACAATCTGGTCACGCGAGGATCTTTCAGCCGGCACGTGGGCCAAAGAGGCGAGGGTATTGCTCGTCGCGCCGGACCCCCGGTTGGGGATGGGGCTCTCTTGGACCGACCCGGGGCCAACCGCTCGCATCAAATTCTATCGCCTTCAAATCGAGTGATCGTAGCGTTGTGAATTCCCATCACCCCGCGCGCGCCCACGACCCCCTCCCGCGCGGGCGGGGGCATCCGCTCCAGGGAGGGCCTGGCCGAGCAAAACACCATCGTTGCGAATACAGCCGGCCGGGGCGGGGGGGTGTCCTATTGCAGATACGCGAAGCTCAGGGGGTGCATCATCTGGGGCAACACCGCGGAAAGCGCCGAGCCCCAGGTTCATGAATCAAGCGTACCTCCCTTCAGTTGCATCCAGGATTGCATCGGAGGCGGAGAGGGGAATATTTCTCAGGACCCTGTCTTTGTTGACTTCGATGGCCCTGACAACGACCCCGGGACCGACGAGGACAACGACTACCACCTGTCCGCATACTCGCCGTGCATTGACGCCGGAAAGAATCAGCCGTGGATGGAAACAGGAACCGACATCGAGGGCAATCCCCGAATCGTGCATGGGTTTAGCTCTGCGACAGTGGACATGGGGGCATACGAATACCCCACGATGGCCTTCAAAGTGGTCGGGATGGCGAGCTCCGGGCCAGGGACGCTCGAACTGAGCTGGATCAGCCGGCCAGGGCAAACCTACGTCATTTTCTCGTGTCTTGAGTTGCTTGCGGGAAGGTGGAAACTGATGGCGACGGTGCAGTCCAGCAGTCGAATGACGTTCTGGACCGATGTCGCAGCCACATCCCGGCAGAAATTCTACAGGATTGAGATGAAGTGAAAGGCGTGCCGCGATCACGAATGAAATGTGTGTGGCGAAAGCAAGGTCCCGGTTTCGCGCGACCCCAAACCGGACCCTGAAGCTGCCCTGCTTCCGACCCTTGTGCCAACCCCGGGTTAACTCGTGGCCGGATAGACGCTTACCCTTCGGGGCTTTGTTCCCTCGAAGACGACTGTTCCGTCAACCCTGGCGAAGAGCGTGTCGTCTCTTCCGCGGCCGACGTTCTTGCCCGGATGAATCCTCGTCCCCCTCTGCCGGACGAGAATGCTGCCGCCGGTGACGAATTGCCCGTCAAACCTTTTCACGCCAAGCCGCTGCGCCTGGCTATCCCGCCCGTTGCGGGTGCTTCCCATTCCCTTCTTATGTGCCATTGCCCTGTTCCTTCTGTGGCTTGATTATCTGTTTGATCTGGACGAAGGTGATTTCCTGCCTGTGCCCGGTTCTTCTGCGGTACTTTCCCCTTCTCTTGAACTTGCCGATGACGATTTTCTCGCCCCTATCGTGGCTGACGAGCAGCCCGACAACCTTCGAACCGGGAACAGTCGGCCGCCCGACATCGCACTCCTTCCCATCGCCGATGAGAAGCACCTTGTCGAAAGTCACCTCATCGCCGGCCTGTCCGGCGATTCTCTCGATTTCGATGGTCTCGCCTTCCTGGATTTTATACTGCTTTCCGCCTGTCTCGATAACAGCGTACATGCCTAACCTTCTTTGGTGTGCCTTAGCATCAAATTTAGATTAACCCACACTAACCCCGCCTGTCAACACCAATTTCGCTCCGACAGTGACTCCTCACTTAGGGCGGCAAACGTGGCAGAAAAGGAGTCCGCATTTCGACAGGATAACAGGATGAACCGGATAATCCTGAAAATCCTGTTAATCGTGTCCGACATCCCTCTGCGGTCTGTGCGTTCTCCGCGGTGAGTCCCCCTAAGTTGGACATCACCTCCGACGTGCGAAAGGCCTTTCAACGCCGCCGAAAGTATGCTACGGTAGGCAACCCAGTTGCAGCCGAAGGCCTGTTTCAGGGCAGGCGCCGGAAGAAAAGCTGGCGGCGCGGGGTGACGAAGGCCCGGCAACGATTCTGCCTGAGCGCTCGACAAAAACGTTCCGTTCGCTGAATGGCCGAAGAGAAAAAGAAAACAATCCTTTTTGTCTGCACGGGCAACACATGTCGCAGCCCGATGGCTGTCGGCCTTTTGAAGAAACTGGCGGGGTCGGACACATACCGAATCCTTTCAGCAGGGGTGGCCGCCGCGCACGACGCCGAGCCGAGCCGGTATGCGAAGGAGGTTATGCAGGAGGAGGGGATTGACATTTCCGACCACCGGTCTAAGCTCCTCGATGGCAACCTGCTTGACGAAGCGGACACCGTGCTTGTGATGAGCGAATCGCACTACCGGCAAATTGCTGATTGGTTCAAAAGCTACGCCGCCAGGACTCGCCTTTTGCGACACTTCGACCCGGTCAAGGACGACCCGGACTACCCGAACATCCCTGACCCCATGGGGATGGGAAAGGACGCCTATATCAAATGCAAGGAAATGATAAAAAGGTCTCTGGAGGGGGCAATAAGGGAGCTATGAAGATAGCGCTGGCGTGCGACCACGGCGGTTTTCAGAAAAAAGCTTTGATAATGCAGCACCTCGAAGGGAAGGGCCACACCATAACGGACTTTGGGTCATATACACCCGACCCGGTGGATTATCCGGATTACGCAATTCCGGCCGCGGAGTCGGTGGCGAAAGGCGAGAACGACCGCGCTATTCTTATTTGCAGGACGGGAATAGGAGAGACCATTGCCGCCAATAAGGTTCACGGCATTCGCGCTGCTCTCTGTTATAACGAGGAACTCGCTCGGACAAGCCGCACCCACAATAACGCCAACGTGCTGTGCCTGGCGGGCGATTATCTCGACGATGAAGCGACCCTGCGAATCGTGGATGTGTGGCTGAAGGAGAAGTTTCGCGGCGGCCGCCATCGCAGAAGAATGGACAAGATTGCCGCTTACGAGGCGCTGAACCGCCGGTTTGACCGGAAACACTCGAAGGGGCCTTCCTCCTCGGTGCGCTCCAGAAGGCGAAAGCCTTTTGCGAGGAAGGCACCCGTCCGCTGAGACGCCCTGCGACAGGCCAGCTTTCCGCGCGACCTTCAATCCACAACGATTCGTCCGATGGGCTCAACGCCGCAAGAAAGGAGGTTGGACGTGAGAACAAGTGGGAGTTCGGTGAAACACGCGGGGACTGTAACGGTGGTTGTTCTCCTTTCCATGTTGGTTGCAGGGACAGCCTGTCCTCACTGCGACACGCTCGACGGACCGGTCGTAAAAGCAGCAAGGACGGCGCTGGAGAAAGGCGACGTAACGCCGGTTCTCAGGTGGGCTTCGAAGGAAAGCGAGGCGGAGGTTCGAGAAGCGTTCAAGAAGACATTGGCGGTGAGGGCAAAAGGACCGGAAGCCAGAGAACTGGCTGACATGTATTTCTTTGAAACGGTCGTGAGAATCCACAGAGCTGGCGAAGGCGCTCCCTATACGGGATTGAAACCCGCCGGATTTGACCTCAGCCCCACGGTGGTGGAGGCTGACAAGGCTCTTGAGAAAGGCAGCGTTAATGCGCTCGTCAGGCTCGTGACCGATGCCGCGGCGGCTGGTGTCCGTCAACGATTCACCCACGCCTCAGAGGCGAAAAAACACGCTGAGGAAAGCGTCGAAGCGGGACGGGAGTTTGTGGCGGCATACATCAAGTTTGTGCACTATACTGAGCGGCTGTACCAGGACTCTATCGCGGAAGCGGCACATCATGGCGAAGAAGGGGCCACATCCGAACCCGCTCCTCACGGCGCCGCCGAAAAAACCAAAGCCGAAACCGAACATCGGCACTGAGAGGACGACGTTATGACGCCCACCGAAATCCTCAAGCACGAACATCGAATCATTTCCCTCGTGCTCGACGCGGCGGAGCGGGAGGTCACGTCCATACAAAACAGGGCAAGGTTCACGGCGAGAGGTCCCAAAGGATGCTTGATTTCTTTCAGCGCCTCGTGCACGGATGCAACTGCTCAAGAGAAGACGAGCATCTCCCGCGATTAGGTCATCAAGGGGACTCGTGGAGGACGTGCTCGACTAATTCGGCGAGGGGAATGGTCGCCAGCGAGATGGCGGTGTCGCAGACTCCGTAGTACAGATACAGCACCCCGTCTCTGACAACGCTTCCCGTCGGGAAAATGACGTTTGGTATGTAAAGCCCAAACCTCTCGTAGTAAGTCTCAGGCTCCATGAGGAACTTCCGCGTGCGAGCGATGACTTTGCGGGGATCGCTCAGGTCGAGGATCATAGCGCCGACTCGATAAACCACGCGGCGGGTTGGCGGATAATCCTCCTCGACGCCATGGTAAAGGACAAGCCATCCTTTTTCGGTTCGAATTGGCGGGGTCGAGCCACCGATTCGGCCGCCTTCCCACTTCTGCTCTGGTTTGGCGAGAAGCTCCGGCTCAGACCAGTTCCGCAAATCCTCCGAGAAGCAAATCCAGATGCCGGGAAAATCCGTTCCGTATTTTGGGCCGACGTATTGGAGCGGGCGCCGCAGTAACGCGAACCGGCCGCCGATTTTTTCCGGGAAGAGAATGACATCTCGGTCGTCGAGCTCGAGGGGCGTCGCCCAGCAGAGGCGCTCCCAGTGGAGGCGGTCCCTTGAAACGGCAATCCCCGAGCGGCTCTGGTTGTCCTCGGGTCTGCCGCTGAACCCGGGGAAATTCGCAGCGGATTGGTCCGGCACACCCAACCCCGTCGGGTGATAGCTCCACGCATACGGGCGGAACGCAAAAGTCATATAGTACGTCTCGCCAATCTTGACAACGCGGGGGTCTTGAACGCTTCCATAAGGGCTTCCCGCCATTTCGGGCGTGAAGACTGGTTCGTCTTTCACGTGCCGGAAGTGAACGCCGTCGTCGCTCTCAAGCAGGCCGATGTAGCAGTGAAACGGGCGCAGGCCGCCGGCGGCTCGCTCGTACATGAAGAATCTGCCTTCCTCGTAAATCACTCCCGGATTGAACACCGCCGCCATGCGCCATTTGTAACGACCCGGCTGGACAATCGGGTTTTCCGGACACCGAGTGAATCTCACCATGGTCTCAAAACCTCCCGGGCTGCGTTGCTTTGTTCGTCAAGTGAGGCTTGTCGCACTCATGCGGCTCGACGGACAACGACAGCCTGAAAGCCCCCCTCTCTACGAAGGCGTTAAACTTCTCAACCATGTGGTCCGGGTAATAGCTCTCTTTCGCCTGCCGGAGACCGGGGACGCCGAGGTCCTGTTCGCGATTGGCGAATTCAAATCCGCGCAGAGAATGCTTTGAGAACCACTGATTGATAACTTGACCAAGCCCCTGAATCCCCGGCATTGCTTTCTCGAAATGGCACACGGCCGTCCCTGGGCTTAGCTCCTCGGCAATCGCAAGGGCTTCGATCCTGCCATCAATGCGAACGGCGCCGCCGATAAGCTGGAAGTCCTCGTAATGGGCGAGAGCTTCGCGGACTGCCAGGTATTCCGCGCATAGCCCGGGGGCACGTCCGCATTCCCTCACCTGGCACCAACGGTGCTGCATGTCAAGGCACTCGCCGAGGTTTTTCCGAGCAATCGGTTCGTACTCGCAGCGGTGAGCCTCAAGGCACTGCTTGACGAGGTTTCGCTTCTTGTGATAGCGCCTGCCGGCAAGCTCCGCGATGTCCCGAACGCGGTAAACGTAATCCCAGTTGTCTCTGTCGCTCTCGACTTGAAATCCGGCTGCCCGCAACTCCTCTGCGGTCTTTCCGGGGACACGCGCAAATCCTTCAACCTCGACGCCAAGCAGCTCAAGAGCCTCCGTTGCAGCAGCCCCACCGACGGGCGGACCAAGCACAATCCTTCTCGTCCGACTGTTGTCCTGCGCCTCGACGATGAACACAAGGGACCCGGCCGCTTCGCCGAGAAGAATGGGTCTGGACTTCCGCCACACGAAAAGATTCGTGAACGTCAGCTCCGAAGTCTTCGGCGGATGCTGACGGAGATATTCCGTCACAAGTGCACGGTCTTTCAACTCAAGGGGACGAAACAAAGCGGCTCCTTCTCACATTCTGCCTTCCATTAACAAATTCGGTCAGAACATTATCCCCCCGCCGGTTCTTTGGCAAGAGGATTGGCCCGCTCGAGAAGGAATGCCTGTGCGAGACACAGCGACCTCGCGGGGATATGTTCAGGTAGCGCTGAGCGAACGACGGGAACCATTGCATGCCGAGGGGTGAATTTGCAATAATCCGTCGTAATTTCCCCGGCTGTGCCGGGGAGGCGCTGGCCGCGAATGGCGGCATGGACTTTGGCGCGAGCCAGTCGCCAGGACGAGAATGAAGTTCAACGCGCGCTTCCGGGCGCGACGGCTGCGAAAGAGAGACCGAGCCCGCAGCCGCGGGAATAGTGAGCCATGTCAAGAGCTTCGACAGGGGCTGCTGCACCTATGGCGTACAAGAGACGAGAGAAAAACCGAGCAGTGGCTTTCTTGTTTGCACTGGCTGCCCTCTGGGGCTTAGCGGTTACGGTCCCAGGCGGGCGTCTGTGCGCGGGTGAGTCCCTGAGCGGAGCCAGACGCGAGGGCAAAGCCGCCCTCATAGACGTCGTCATTGTCCCGGAAAAGTCCGATTGGCTCCTGGCCGCGGCGGCGCCTCTCACCGCGAACCTCGCTCGTGGGAAAGATGTCCCGGTCCTCGTCGCGGTCCCGTGGCCCCCGGCGGAGGAGACAAAGAGGGTACTGGAGCGTCTTTCGCCGGGCCGGTGCCTGGTCTTGGCGCCTGACGCGGCCCCTCTGCCGGAGGACGCATTCGGCGAGATCGAGGCGGATGTTTTCGTCACGGGGGACAATCCTGTGGAGGGGGCTGCTCGCGTTGCCCGGCGTTTCTGGCGCAATACCAACGAGGTGGTCTCTGCCAGGGCTGACGACCCAGCCGGCATGATTCTCGGCTCGGCGCTTGCCGCGCACCTTCACATCCCCTTCATCCCCTTTACGGGCAAGGAGGAGGTACAACATCTCTGGAGGGCTCTCAGCGAACTGGAGGTAGAGCGAATCCTTGCCGTTGTTCCGGACGGCAACGGCTCCGTTCCCTGGGCCAAAGCGCTGTCGCGGAAGGTGGACGTACTTAGCACTTGGTTGGTCGAGCAAATGCTCGTCGAGCACCTCGGGGCACCGCGCATAAGAAACGTCATTTTGACACGCGTTCCAACCCCCGAAGAGGAAAGCCCCTCGTCCGCCTGGATAGCGCCGTACTTGAGTTTTGTGCGCAGCGCGCCCATCGTTTTGTGCAACTCCCCCGACGGAAAGAAGGCCCAGGCAGCGGTCGAAAAACTCATTGCCACCCACAATCTGAAGCCGCGCTCCGTGACGATTCTCGCGCATTACGACTCCATAAACGCAATCAAGCTCTTCGACCCGGACAACGTCGGCGAGGAGGAAGTCGAGATTGAACCGTGCTCCGGTCCCGGGAAAGGCGGCGCGGCCGCACTGGCAGTAGGTCGAATCCCCTGCAAGGGGCTGTTGCAGGCTTCCGCCCTTATTGCTCGCGGTATTGTGCGGGAAAAAATGTTCGCCGACCGGCTGCCGCGGGTCGTTATGGTGGCGAGTCCCAAAACCGAATATACGACCCTTCCCCTTTGTGAAACAATCAGCCGCGCCACGGCGCAAGAGTTCAAGAACTTCGGCTTGCACCTCGACGAGTTCTACGGGCTCCCGGTGACTGACGACAAGACTCTTGCCGCCGCCGAGAAAGCTCACCTGATTGTCTTCGAGGGGCATGCCACCGACTTAGTTATGTTCGGCAGCTCACCTTTTGGGACAGTGCCAACGTATTTCGACGAGGGCGAGTCATGGGACACCGAGCACAAACCGAGCGAATACTATCAGCCCTGGTCGTCCGCTCCGCCGTCGGACTACGTAAGTTCGGACCTGCAACCGGAGGTTGGCGACTCCAGCACGTCCCCGGAACCCGGTCCGACCCCGGAGCCCGTTCCCCCGATTAAAGACGTTGAGCCAGAGGCGAAAGACCTCGTCGTGCCATGGCCCGAAACCGCTCCGAACAGCAAAACCGAAACAGACACGACCGCCAAAAAGGTCAAGCAGCTCGACGGGCTGCCGGTGATTGTCCTCCAGAGTTGCCACTCTCTCGAGGAGGTTTCGTCGGGCGAAATGTTCGACCTGGGGGCAGCCGGCCTTGTGGGAAGCGCCTTCAACGTTTACAGCGCCACCGGCAGCGCGGTTGCCAAAGCGTTCTGCGACGGCCTCCTGTACCGCGGAGATACGGTGGGCGAGGCGCTGCGCGACGCGCGAAACTACTCCTTCTGCCTGGCGAAGCTCAAAGCTATGCGCGGACAGAAGGAGCAGACGAAGGTGTACCGCTCAGGACTGAGTTTTCGCCTCTGGGGAGACCCGGAAGTCAGAGCCTTCTATCGCCCCCTGCCAAGAGCGAAGAGACCCCCGGTCTCGGCCCAATTCGCGCAATCTGATGACCAGTTGGTTGTCTCAATGGGGGCTTACCATTTGCCGGAATCAAGGACCGATAACTACATCGCGCGCCTGTTCCCGGCGAGCCAGACTGCTGGGATTGTCAAGCGGCTCAAGAACGAACCTCAACGCCGGCTGGCGCCGGTCTATTTCTTCCGTCTCCCCGCGTCGGAAAGCTTCGTCAGTCAGAAGTACAACACCCTTCGCGGCCAAGGCGATGCGGAGGTGAGAGCAGCGTTCCTCACCGACCCGTTCAACCGGTTCGTGTACGTCGTTTACCTTCCCGCAAAGGAAAAGGGCGGTGAGCGAATCGCGCTGAAGTTCAGCGTCGAGGAAATTCCATTCTGGGTGACCTGGCGGACAAAGGTCCGTCGGTGGGGGAGGTCCCTGAGGCGGCTGCCGCAAAGGCTGAGGTCGAGCGAGCTTCTCCCGTCGGCCCCATCTTACGAGGACTTCTGACCTCCAGATGCCCTATCAGTTGCCCGCGGCGGACTCCGCAGAGAAAAATGGCGGAGCCAGAGAGGATTACAGGATAATCAGGATGATGCCGACAGTGCCGTTACCCTGTTCCGCCCTCTGCGTCCTCGGCGCTCTCCGTGGTGAGTTCCTCGGAAGCTGAGGAGTACCTCCTGGGCAAAAAGGACTGGACAGGAAGCGACGCGTGTGGTAAGTAAATAGTGGTCTGCTCGGGAACGGAGGGCGCACAGGAGGAATCAAGGATGAAACCCTCGCTGGCGCTCTCGCTTTTCCTGCCGGTATCTTTGTTTGTCTTCATGGCGTGGATTCCCGCCTATCCCGACACGCACTACGTCTCCAGAACCGGCTCCGACACCCCGCCTTACGATTCCTGGGAAACCGCCTCCCTATCCATCCAGGCCGCAATTGAGGTCGCCTCCGAAGGCGACACCGTCCTCATTGGACCAGGCATCTTCAGCCAAAAGATATTGTTGAAGACGGGCCTCACCCTGAGCGGATCGGGGCGGGACTCGACAACAATCGGGTTGGTGCACGCGGACATGCTGAGGACCCTTGAGGTGGACGGAGGCCGAAGCCTCGACGCGACCTTTGTTCCCCTCGCGCAAGAGCCTCTTGTTGCCTGTGTGAACGAGCAAAGGGTGTTGGTTGAACATGTGACAGTTGCTGGAGGCTCGGGCTCGCTCAGAGGGACGGGAATCTACATCAGCGACTCCTCGGGCATCGTTGTTCGGCACTGCACCGTCAGCGAGTGCGACGCCGATTATGAGGGGGCTGGAATCCACATCAGCGACTCCTCGGACATCGCTGTTGGGGATTGCACCATCAGCGAGTGCCGTGTGGACTATGAGAAGGCTGGCGGGTTAGGCGGCGGCATATACGCGGTCAGGTCGGAGGTTGCAATCGAGAACTGCACCCTTGACCGGAATTCGGCCACAGAGGAGGGAGGCGGCATCTTTCTCGCCACGTCCGATACGCGTTGCAGGATCGTAGCCTGCGAGATCATCGGAAACGCGAGTTACAGGGGATCCGGAGCCGGAATCTACTGCTACGGTCCATGCGCCATACTGGACTGCGTGATCGCCAATAACTCCGCCGGCGGCGATGGCGGGGGGATCTTCGGCAGCGGGCCGATAAGCATCAGGCGTTGCGTTATCGCAAATAACCAGGCGGGCGTCGATCCCGATAGCCCGCATGAGGGCGGCGCCATTTACCATCGTGGCGACAGTCGTGGGGATATCCTGAATTGCGTTATTGCGGCAAACCGAGCGGGCGTATGGCTGACGGACGGGATCGTTTGGGAGTCCAACGTTAATGTGGTCAACTGCACTATCGTATGTCACTGTTTCCAGAAGGGTTCCGGCGGAGTGTACGTCCCGTACCCGGCCGAGACTTACGGCACATACGAGAATGTCTCGAATTGCATCTTCGCCGGCAATCCGTTTGACGTGTACGGATGCCGCGCGACATATTCGAGAATGGGGTCGTTGTTCTACTCGGAAGGGGAAGGCAACGTTCAGGAGCAGCCGAACTTTCGCGCTTACGCAACGTGCGAGGTGGAAGAGATCGGGCAATACGACTACGATGACGCCACGACCGTGCTTCTCTGCAAAGAGACACTGGGCCCGGAAGACCGATTCAGACACATGTTTGCCAAGGCGGGCGACCTGCGCACGGTGTACCTCATTGCTGGAAATACCCGTAGGGCGCTGCGTGTTTACGGACAGGTCCCGCAAGACCTTGCGGCAAGGGCCCTGGAGATCACAGACTTCACCCTCGCAGAAGACTCCCCGTGCATTGATGCGGGGAGTAATGAAGCGGAGTATCTGCCAGAGGAGGACAAGGCGGGGAATTTTCGGATTTATCGCGGGAAAAGCGAGTGGCGGGTGGATATGGGGGCTTATGAGTACGGCTCACGGCGATTCTTGGTATCCGCGATTCAGCCGATCGCGGAGCCGGGACATTTGGAAATCACCTGGAACACCCAGCCTCTGCCGGGAAAGAGCTACTCGATTTACTTCTCCACCGACCTTCTGGACTGGACGTTAGCCGGGTCCAACATCCCCTCCGAGGGCGAATCCACCTCCTGGGTTGACCCGTACGCAGCCTCGCACCCTCAACGTCTCTATAAGGTATCCTCTCCATGACCCGGCGCTCAGGTCGGCGTTGGGAGCATCTTAGTCGAAGGCGGCGCTGTCCCCAGGGCGGCTCGCCCTCGGCACCGAGGGAGGATGCCCCCGGCGCAGCCGTCAAGTCCGCCCGGCCAGGGATGCCGGCGGTACAAGCCTGAGTGGGCACCTGGCATCACTACCCCTGCCGTCAGAAGCGCAGCCATACCATATCCGCATCCGAGCTTCCTTCTCCAATCCCACCTCCGCCTGCTTCGTCCGTCCTGCCATTGCGCCCGCGCAATCCCTGCTCAGGTGAAAACTATCACTCTAAGCCGCTGACTGCCAATAATATAACAAATTTCGGAACTCGAGTCCCAATTTTTCTGTTGACAATTGTCGAAAAAGCAGTACATTAGAGGCGATTTTTGGCAGTCTTTGGCCGAAACTGCCAGCTCTGCCGGCCGCGGAACTGATGGGGGCCGTTGGCGACAAAATGGTTCCGGCTGAGTCGCCAGGTCGGCTGTAAAAACGGGCACAAACACATAGGCATCAGGATGAGGGTCTTAGAAGAAAGTCTCGCGGAACGAAGGAGGAAGAAAATCCTCGGCGCGCTGGTCAGCACATACATCTCGACCGGTGAGCCTGTGGCTTCGTCTCGGGTTCTTGCAAGGGCGAGGCTCGACCTAAGCCCCGCGACTGTCCGGAGCGTGATGGGGCAGCTCGATAAGCTGGGCTTGACGGTTCAGCCGCACACGTCGGCCGGGAGGATACCTACGCAGAAGGGCTTCAAGGCGTTCGTCGAATCCCTTGTCCTTGACGACGCTCCCGCGCGCGAATTCTGGCCAAAAGCGGAGAAGGAATACGAGGTTTTCGCAGAAGAGCAAACCGGCATCGGCGGGTTGCTCGAGAGGTTTTGCGCTCTGCTCTCGGAGGCTTCTGGAGAAGCCGGCGTCGTCCTCTCGCCCGGCTTTCTCAACAGCATCATCCGGGAGATCAAGCTTGTCGAGGTCGGCGCGGGAAGAATCTTAGCGGTTGTTATCTCGGACATTGGGGTTGCCACCACCAGCGCGGTCATCGTCGGGCGGAAGCTTGGCTATTTCAACCTGAAAAGGATTGAGGAGTACCTCAACGCGAAGCTGAGGGGCCCGGAATTCGCCGGGCTTTTCTCCGAGAGCTATCTTGACGAGGCGGAAAAGGCGGCGGGCGAGAGGCTTTATAGCGAGGTTGTTCTGAAGTATCTGATTAGCGGCGGGAGCGGGAAGCGGCAACTGTTCCTGGAGGGTTTTTCTAAGATATTTGAAAAGAAAGAGATGCACGACCCGGAGGCGGCCTGCTCGGTGGTCCGATTCTTCGAGGATAAAACGCCGCTGATTAACCTGCTGGAATCGTGCCAGGGGAAGGATGGTGTGGCCGTCTTCATTGGCGACGAGATTCAGGCCAAATGGGAAGGCCCCGTGGACCTGGCTATGGTCGCAGCTCCGTACAAGGTCAGCGGCGTCTCTGCGGGTGCTATTGGCGTGATTGGCTCGATGAGGATGAGGTATTCGAGGGTCATTCCGCTCGTGGAGCACGGCGCCGGGTTTCTGAGCAAGAGATTCTCGGAGATTTACGGGCGGGCAAGGATTGCTTCCGATCCGTCGCGGCCGTTCAAGATGGCGTTGCGACCTCGGAGACACTGGGATACCAGAGCCGATTTCTGAGCACGCCCCGGGATGTTTTTTCGAGAGGATGAGCGGGATTCTCAGGATGTTGTCATCCCGCCGGGCGGGATATATTACTCAATCTCGGGGTCGCAGCACTTGTTGCACGCACAGAAAAGTGGAGGAAGGAGTTTGATGGGAGAAGTACAGGAAGAAAAAGTTGAGGAATCTGCGGCAGTGCCCAAGCCGGAGGAAACTGCCCCGGACCAAAAGCTGGAAGAAGCCGCTCCAAAGAGAAAGGAAAAGAAGGCTAAGGCAGTGCGGATCTCTGAGAGCGAACTTGATGAGTTGAGGCAGAAGGCTTCTCTCGCCGACGAGTATTACGACCGGCTTCTTCGGGTTCAGGCGGAGCTCGAGAACTTCCGGAAGAGGAAGGAGAGGGAGAAGCTTGAGCTAATCAAATACGCGACGGAAGAACTCGTCTGCGAGCTTGTGCCAATCCTTACGAACTTTGAAAGGGCGCTGGCTGCGGCGGAGAGACTCCCGGAGGCAAGTCGCTTCATCGAGGGAGTCGAACTGATACTCAAGCAGTTGAAGAACGTTCTGAAAGACCGTGGAGTCGAGGAGATTTGTCCGGTGAACGTTCCCTTCGACCCCCTCAAACATGAAGTCATCGAGAAAGTCATCACGGACGAGCACCCTCACGGGCACGTCTTAGAAGTTCTCCAGACGGGCTATGCCCTCAGCGACAGGGTGGTTCAGCCCGCTGCGGTGAAGGTTGCTGCGGCGCCCGCAAGGGAGACCGAACCCCCTTCTCCTCAGACGCAAGAAGGGCAAGCCGGAGCAGCTCCTGCCGTGGAGGTGAAGAGCGAAACAAAAGAAAATAAACCAGATGAATCTGAGAAGATAGAGGAGGCAGACAAAAATGGCTAAAGTAATTGGAATAGACCTCGGGACAACAAACTCGTGCGTCGCCGTCATGGAGGGAGGCGAGCCGAAAGTTCTCACGAACACCGAGGGCGGGCGAACAACGCCGTCGGTTGTGGGATTTCTCAAAACCGGAGAGCGCGTGGTGGGAATCGCCGGCAAGAACCAGGCAATTCTCAACCCCGACAACAGTGTCTATTCGATAAAGAGGTTTATGGGACGCAGGTACGGTGAGGTTGGGCAGGAAATGAAGCTCGTCCCGTACAAGGTGGCTCAGGATAAGGAGGGGAACGCGGTTGTCTCCATCGCCGGGAAGGAATATACCCCGCCGGAAATCTCGGCGATGATTCTCCAGAAGATGAAGCAGACCGCGGAGGACTACCTCGGCGAGAAGGTCACGGACGCGGTGGTAACCGTTCCGGCGTACTTCAACGACAGCCAGCGGCAAGCCACGAAAGACGCGGGAAGAATCGCGGGATTGAACGTCCTGCGAATAATCAATGAGCCGACTGCGGCTTCGCTCGCCTACGGCCTCGACAAGAAAAAGGACGAGAAAATCGCGGTCTATGACCTCGGCGGGGGGACCTTCGATATCTCAATCCTTGAAATTGGCGAAGGAGTCTTCGAGGTCAAGTCCACGAACGGAAATACCCACCTCGGCGGCGACGATTTCGACCAGAGAATCATCAACTGGATTGTCGAGGAGTTCAAGAAGGAGCACGGGATTGACCTCAGCCGCGATAGGCGAACGCTCCAGAGGCTCAAGGAGGCTGCCGAGAAAGCTAAATGCGAGCTCTCGTCGTCTCAGCAGACGGAGATAAACCTGCCGTTCGTCTCGATGGACGCTTCCGGGCCGCTTCACTTTGTCAAGACGCTGACCCGCGCGAAGCTGGAGCAGCTCGTCGGTGACCTGGTTGAGATGACGAAGGGGCCGGTCGTCCAGGCGCTCGAGGATGCCAAGCTCAAGCCGCAAGAAATTGATGAGGTCATCCTCGTCGGGGGACAGACCAGAATGCCCGCCGTTCAGGATTTGGTCAGAAACCTCTTTGCGAAAGAGCCGCACAAAGGGGTCAACCCGGACGAGGTCGTCGCGGTCGGCGCTGCGATTCAGGGCGGCGTCCTGAAAGGGGAGGTCAAAGACGTTCTTCTCCTCGACGTTACGCCGCTGTCGCTCGGAATCGAGACCCTCGGCGGCATCTTCACAAAGCTCATCGAGAGGAACACGACCATTCCGACGCGGAAAAGCCAGATTTTCTCGACCGCTGACGACGACCAGACCGCCGTCAGCATCCACGTCCTCCAGGGCGAGCGAGAGATGGCTGCCTACAACAGAACCCTCGGCCGGTTCGACCTCGTGGGGATTCCTCCGGCGCCGCGGGGCATCCCGCAGGTTGAGGTGACCTTCGACATAGACGCCAACGGGATAGTCCACGTCTCCGCAAAGGACCTCGCAACCGCTAAGGAGCAGAAAATCCGGATCGAGTCCTCAAGCGGCTTGACTGAGGAAGAAATACAGAGGATGGTCAAGGACGCCGGCGTCCACGACTCGGAGGACAAGCGGAAGAGGGAGCAGGCCGAAACCCGCAACCACGCCGATATGCTCATTTACACCGTCGAGAAAACGATCAAGGAGCACGGCGATAAGATTGACCCCGGCGAGAAAGCAAAAGTCGAAAGGGCGATCGAAAAACTCCGAAAAGCCATAGAATCCAACTCCGTCGAGGAAATGAAAAAAGGAATGGAGGAGCTCCAGCAAGCCTCCCACAAGGTTGCCGAGATGATGTACCAGCAGGCAACTCGCCAGCAGCAGGCCTCTCAACAGGCGGCTGGAGGTCCCACCGAAGCTCCCGAGACGGAAGCCAAACGACCAAAAGACGAAAACATCGTTGACGCCGACTACGAAGTCGTTGACGAGGATAAGGACAAGTGACGCTACGTAGGACGTGCTGTCCCAGAGGCCGCTGAGGGCGGGTGGTTCCGGCTGAGAGGGACCGCAGAGTTTCCGTGGGGGATGGGGGAACACGGAGGCCTGGCCCCCAAGAGGTCATTGATTGTCACACGCAATGGAGCAACAACCATGGATCGAGTCGCGATTCCCGGGGGAATTCGCCAATCAGTGCTGATCGCCAACCGCCACAGCTGCTGTGTGTGCGGAGGCGGAGGGGTCCAGATACACCACATCAGCGGCAACACGTCGGACAACGGCCCCGACAACCTGGCGGTGCTATGCCTCAAGCACCACGACGAAGCTACGGGGCCGGGCGGATTGACGGCTCGGCTCTCCGCAGATCTTATTCGTAAATACAAAGCTCAGTGGGAGGATGACTGCAAGCGGCGCGTTGACAGGCTGGCGAGGGGGCGCACTGCGTTCTTTATGGTGGACTACAAGAACGCCGAAAGGATAAGGCAGTTGTATGCCCAGTTGACTCAAGCGGACCGGCTCCAAGCGTACGGCATCCTGCGACGCCAGTTCCAGGAAGAGACGCAGCTCCGCTCCGGCCAGGGGTTTGACATCTCGACAGAACCCACAACAGCTTGGAGTCCCAGTGTAGAGTCACTCCTTGAGGAGCTTAGGAGTGGCACGGAGCATCCAGAGGTGTTCTCTGGAGACAGGGGCCATCCCAAAGACCCCCTGTACCCCGTCGGCCTGTTCGCGCTCTACGACATCTGGTGCCAGATCATGGTTCGCGCCCTGATAGCGTGCCGTGAATGCTTTGACCTGGACGATCTCGTGGGAGTTGAGTATCCGGAGGACGCCGGGCTCGAGGGACGCCTCGTATCCTTCGAAGCCCAACTGCAGGGGGACGTCCATCCCCCTGATCATTGGAGAGAGCACCCGGTCTCTGTTACCCTGTTAACACGGGAGGCGAACGCCTCGGTTTGGCGGTCCGAGCTGCGCCTGAAAACTCACTATGTCTACTCGGACACAGCCATCAGTGGACTGGGTGGCGCGGTCGAGACCGGCCTCCTTTTGTTCCGGAGGGTAGTCCACCAGCGGGCAGGAGACGGGGGCTGCCGTCACGTTGAGTTTTCGTGCACCCCGCTGATTATTGGTGACGGGGGCCTGCGTATAGACTAGCGGGGATTTTTCGCCCCGGCGCCGAGCACCCTGGCACCCCTGGTCGCGCAGCGCTCGCAACGGCTAATAATCACGCTGCGATCTCAGGGCCGCAGGGGAGGGGCTGCGGGGCGCCCGTCCCGCGACCGAATTCCGGCGGCGCCGCGAACCCGCGGCATCACGCGCGAGGCTGAGGCACGAGTGGCAGAGAAAAAGGACTATTACGAAACTCTGGGAGTGGCGAGGGACGCCAGCATCGAGGACATCAAGAAGTCCTATCGCAGGCTGGCGATGAAGCACCACCCTGACAAAAACCCGGGCGATAAGGGCGCCGAAGGGCGCTTCAAGGAGGTCGCGGAGGCGTACGAGGTTCTTTCCGACCCGGAGAAGCGCCGAAACTACGACCAGTTTGGACACGCCGCCTTCCAGGGCGCGGGGGCAGCGTACCGCGGCTTCCACGAGTTCGACTTGGACGAGGCGCTGCGAACTTTCAGCGGCGTTTTCGGCGACAGCATATTCGACTCGTTCTTTGGCGAAGTCTTCGGGCGGCGGACGCGCACGGGGGGCGCTCGGGGGTCCGATATGCGCTACGATTTGACCATCAGCTTTGAAGAAGCGGCTTTCGGGACAAAAAAAGAAATCACCATCCCCAAAACCGATTCGTGTCGGACGTGCGGCGGGACGGGCGCGAAGCCGGGGACCGGCAGAAGGACCTGCCCCCGGTGCGGCGGGTCGGGCCACATCCGAACCTCCCAGGGCTTCTTCAGCATTCAGAGGACGTGCGATGCCTGCCACGGAACGGGCAGCGTAATCTCTCAACCGTGTCCCGAATGCGCCGGCGGTGGGAGAGTCCGGACGCGGAAGACTATCTCCGTAGCCATTCCCGCCGGAATTGAGGATAGCGCGACGTTGCGAATTCCGGGCGAGGGAGAAGCTGGCGAGCGAGGCGGCCCGGCCGGCAACCTCTACGTGGTTGTTGATGTTGAGCCGCATCCCATCTTCGACAGGCACGGCGACGACATCCTGTGCGAGGTCCCAATCACTCTCACGGCGGCAGCCCTTGGCGAGGAAATCGAAGTGCCAACTCTCGACGGAAAAGCCAAATTGAAAATCCCGCCTGGGACCTCAAGCGGGCAGATATTCCGCCTCAAGGGGAAAGGAATCGTCAACAGAAAAGGATTCGGTCGAGGCGACGAGCACGTGCGGGTTATCGTCGAGACGCCAAAGAAACTCAGCAGGCAGCAGCGGGAACTGCTCGAGCGATTCGCCGCCGAGACCACCGATAAAGAATATCCGCAGCGAGCCGCCTTTATCGCGAAGATGAACAGGCTGCACAATAAGTGATCCTACCCAGAAGCACTGTGGTCAGGAACGACTTGACCAGGCCGCCACCGGAGAGGCGCCATGAGCGAGAAAAGATTCTACGTCCCGCCGGAAGCAATTCGCGGAGGTCTCGCCCGGATTGAAGGCGAGCAGGCCCACCATCTTGTGTCCGTCCTCCGAAGAAAGCCGGGGGATGATATTGTTCTATTCGATGGAGAGGGAACGGAATGCCTCGCCAGAATAGAACGCATCGGGCGAGATTTCGTTGTCGCGAGGATTACGGCAAAGGAGGTTCATAAAACGACCGACCGCCCCACCGTCGAGCTTTACGTGGCGATGCCAAAAGGGAAAAAATTCGACCTGATTGTCGAGCAAGCCACGGAGCTCGGCGCCGATTCCATCGCGCCGCTTGTGACGGCGAGAACCGTAGTCAGGCTTGATGAACACGGCATCCCGACGAAACTGGAGCGCTGGCGCCGGATAACCGTGGCTGCCGCGAAGCAATGCCGCAGGTCAACTTTGCTGCAGGTGAACTCTCCGGCGGATTTTTCGAGCATAGCCCGCGATGTCCGCGAATCGGCGTTTTCGATTTTAGCGTGGTCGCACGGGGAGGCCGTTCCCGTCCTGGAGGCACTGTCCCACGTTTCCCCTTCTCATACGGAAATAAGGATTGTAGTCGGCCCTGAAGGGGGCTTTACGCTCGAGGAGACAGAGACCGCCCGGAAAAGCGGCATGTTCCTCGTTTCCCTCGGTGAGAATATCTTGCGCACGGAAACCGCGGCCATAGCAGCTCTTGCCGCCGTAAGCCAATTTCTCGACAGGCAGCGCAGCCATGCCACGTCGTCCGCTGAGCATGGAGGTTGAGCTATCGCCCTTTTGAAGCCAAAGAGCCGCCTCGATAAACAGCCGTTGCCCCGGAAGAAGGAAATCTACGACTGGGCAATCCGATTCCTTCTGGGTGTTCTGGCATTTCTCATTCCGCTCAAGTTTGGCCTGCCGAACCTCGACACGTCCACGCCCCTTGTCCCGACAGACCTCTTACAGCTTCCCTCGACGGTGGCCGATTTCTTCGCGGCTGTTTTTTCGCTGAAATTCCGTTTGGCTTTGCGAGTTGTTTCTGGGGCGCTTTCGAATCCATGGCCGGAGGAGATGGCGCAAATCCTCATCGTTCTGACGTTCTTCCTGTGGGGCGTGAAGAGCTTCTCGCGGCGGAGGCTCGAGCTGCGGCTCACACGGATTGATGCCGCGATGTGGCTTTTCATTCTTGTGGGTCTTGTGGCAACTCTTTTTTCACCGTCGGTTCATTCCAGCGTGGTGATTCTCAAGCAGTTTGTCAGCTACGCCATTCTGTATTTCCTCGCCCTCCACGCCGTCGAGACGCCTGCCCTCCAGAGAAGAATCCTCAAGTGCTTCCTTGTCTCGACCTCCATAGTGGCGTTTCTTGGCTTGTACCAGTTCGCGTTTGGCCTGGAGGAAATGGCGCGGGATGTCAGAAGCCAGCTTGCCCCGGAACTCCAGGACGCCTACCTGGCGAGGATCACCCGCCGGCGCATCTTCTCCGTCTTCGTTTATCCGAATTCGCTTGCGGGCTTCCTCTTGGCTGCTTTGCCCCTGACGCTGCTTTACATGTCATATCACAAGGAGTGGTTCACGAAAAGAAACCTCCGCAAACTCATCGGTTATGCGCTACTTGTTCCTCTCCCGTGCCTCCTCGCCTTTTTGCTGACCCAGTCCAAGGCGAGCTTTCTGGCTTTGTTTCTGATCGCTGCCGGTTTGGTCCTCGTCGCCCGGAAAAAGCTTGGACTGAGACCGAGGGTTCTTGTGGCGGGTTCGGTCGCGGTTCTGGTCGCGCTCGTGGCGCTCATTGTGTCGCCCATGGGTCAGAGGCTTCTCGTCGAGAAAGGCGGCTATACCTTCAGCGCGAGGCTCGATTACTGGACCGCCGGCTGGCGGATGGTTCCGAGAAGCCCCGTCATCGGCAGCGGATTCAACTCCTTCGGGCTGCTGTACCCGCTCTACCGCGTGCCGGGTCCTCATGAAACACAGAGCGCCCATAACAACTATCTCGAGATTCTTATCGAGACTGGCCTCCTCGGTCTGATTCTCTTTTTGGGTGCATGGACGTTCGGGCTGGCGGCGGGGTGGCGTCACGTCCGGCGGTATCTCAGGGGCGAGCGAGGGGATTCCTTTGGAAACACCATCGTCGTGTCCGCATTCCTCGGGATTTGTTCCTTTCTCCTTCACAGCTTCGCCGATTTCGACTTGTACGTTCCGGGAATCGCCATGACTGTCTGGCTTTTGCTGGGATTGATGGTCCGAAACGCTCGGGGCGACGACGCTCGGCAGTTCCAGCTTACGAATCGGTCGGCGAGCATTGGAGTCGTGATCCTCGTTGCTGTTTGTGGGTTTGGCGTGTTCTTCACGTCGAAAACCGTTAATGCTAACTCGCATCTCGCCCTCGCGCAGTCCTTGATTGAGAAGACCGATCCGCCGCCCGGTTTTGCCGATTACGAAGAGGCGATCGTGGAACTGGGAAAAGCCCTCAAATGGGACCGCTCCAACTACAACCTCCACACCTATCTCGCCGGAATCTACTCCCACCTCGGCCGGTACGACGATGCTCTCGACGAGTATGCGATTGCCGACCGCCTGCGCCGCTTCTCTCCCATGATCGCCCACAGAATCGCAAAAACCCGTCTCGCGAAAATGATAGAGAGCGGCACCGTCAACTGGGACGAGATTTTGGCGGGATTTCAGAAAGCTGTCCGCTGCTCCCCGGTCAATCCCTTCCACCGCCTCGTCTATGCTTATTATCTGGCGCAGGCGGGAGACCAGAAGGCGAGCGAGAGGAAACTGGAGGAGGTCAGGCGCCTCGACCCATCGGGGAAGCAATCCCTTGAAAGCGCGCGAATTATCTACCGCTCGGACCCATTCGTCGCCGACCTCGAACGCTTCCTCACCGCTTCCTCAGCGACCCCGTCCCCGCAATGAACCTGTAAAGAGATACGCGCCCACCCCTCGGACGGAGGCATTATCAGCGGCAAAATCGTTGTTGCCTTCCACTCCGATTGGCAATATTGTTAATACTATTATAGGAGGTATTGCCAATGGGTAAAATTCCCAATATCGTGCCGATTACCGACCTCCGGCAGGATGCCACAGCTATCGTCAAGCGAGTGACCGCCTCAGGTGAACCCGTTGTCATCACCCAGAGAGGTCGGGCCGCTGCGGTCATGGTCAGCATGGAAGCTTATGAGCATTCGGAGCACCAACTGGAGCTTCTGCGCCTTCTGGCGCGCGGCGAAAAAGAGATCGAGGCAGGCAAGGGTTATGACCTCGAGGTGGTTCTCGCCGAGGCCGATTCTTTGCTGAAAGAGGACAAGCCTTGAAAGTTCTTTTCACTCCTTCGGGGCGCGACCGGTTCCTTGCAGCCATTGGTTATATTTACCGCGAGAACCCAACTGCCGCGATGGCTTTCCGGCGGAGGGCGGAAAAGGTCTTGTCGAGGCTTCGAAAGTTTCCGCAATCCGGCAGGGCGCTCCCGGAGTTTCCGGATCTTCCTTTTCGGGAAGTTGTTGTGAATCCTTACCGTTTCTTTTGCCGTGTAAAAGGAAGAACTGTCTGGATTGTGGCTGTCTGGCATGGCGCACAACTTCCGGGAGAACCAAGAGAAGGGTAAAGCGGCAGAGGATGAAGACGACACTGAGCGTCTGAGGAGCGTCCTGGATGAAGACCGCCATGAGTCCTAAAGCGATCACGACGCGGTTGAGGCAGACGAGCGGGCTCCGACGCCTTTGCCTTGCGCTCGCTGCCAATAGGCTTCGATCACGCAAGCAGATACGCGATGACGAGGCGCTCCGCACAAGGCCATCGCGCGGCTGAGCCGCTCGGTTAGTCGGTGCGCGCGGCGCTGCACCCGGCCGGGCGCAACACGAAAGGTGGGACGGAGGAGCCGAGGCGTCCGTCGCCGAGAGGCTCGCCACGCGGGGGCGCTATGAACAGAGTACAGGAAGGAGAGTCAGCAATGGTCAGAAAGATGAGCAAACAACAGAGGCGACGCCTCGAAGGCATGTCGATGATCGGAAGGGATATCAGGGGTAGAGACAAGCGGGGAGGGCTGTGGGCCCCAGGCGGTGTTGTAGATGAGGTTTACGTTATGTTTCACGACTATAAGTTCATGATTCAGAGAATTGAATTTTCACGCGGGAAAAGCTGGGATCGGAGCCGCTTTGGGTACAGAACGGGTTACTATACTTACGACAAGGACATGAGGAGAATCAAATGGGGCCAGTTCGCTCAAACGCTCACGGAAAGGTGGTTCAGACGATTACTTAGCAAGGCTAAAAAGAAGGGCTGGAACCTGTTTTCTTAGGGACTCACTCCAGCGAACGGCTCGCAGGGTGCCGTTGAGCTCGTTGGCCGGGCCAAGCACGCGGCCTTATGTCAGAGGGACGACGCACGGACCCGTTGAGGTTTTTTGAGAGTGACTGGCCATCACTCCGTCGCGGCGGCCCCGCCGCGGAGGGGTCCCACAGCGGCCCCGTAAGACTCGAGAAATCCTTCCAGCTTTGCGGCGCGCGTCGGATGGCGCATTTTTCGGAGAGCCTTTGCTTCGATCTGGCGGACGCGTTCGCGGGTTACGTTGAACTCGTTTCCGACTTCCTCGAGGGTTCGCTGGCAGCCGTCCTCCAGCCCGAACCTCAGCGTCAGAACCCGCTTTTCCCGGTCGCTGAGCGAGCCTAACACATCCTGAATTTTCTCTTTCAGAAGGCTATATCCGGTCGCCTCCGCCGGGGATTCTGCTCCCTTGTCCTCGATGAAATCGCCGAAGTGGCTATCGTCGCCGTCGCCGACCGGTGTTTGCAGGGAAATCGGGTGCTGGGCAATCTTGAGAATCCCGCGGACTTTCTCCGACGGGATATTCATCTCTTCCGCGAGGTCTTCCGGGGTAGGCTCGCGGCCCTGCTCCTGGACGAGTTTCTTGGAAGCCCGCACGAGCTTATTGATGGTCTCGATCATGTGGACCGGGATGCGAATGGTCCGAGCCTGGTCGGCGATGGAGCGGGTTATTGCCTGGCGAATCCACCACGTGGCATAGGTGCTGAATTTGTATCCCCGGCGGTACTCGAACTTCTCCACTGCCTTCATCAGCCCCATGTTCCCTTCCTGAATCAGGTCGAGGAACGACAGCCCTCTATTGGTGTACTTCTTGGCGATGCTGATGACGAGGCGGAGGTTTGCTTCGACCATTTCGCCTTTGGCGGCCCTTGCCTCATCCATCCACTCTTGCAACTCAAGGACTTCCGTGCAGAACTCGTCGAGGCTTGTCCCTACGGACGCTTCGATTCGGGCGAGCTTCATCTTCTCATTCTTGACTTCTTCCAGGACCTGGGGCTTTTTCTTCTGCGACTGAAGTTGAGCAATTCGCCTCTTGGAATCGCAGATTTTGCCGTAAATGGCGACCACCGCGTCGCAGAACATGTCAATCGGCTTCTGCTTGAAGCGGAACTTGCTGACAAGGTCGCGGATGAGGGTTTTTGTCCGCTTGACCTGGGTATCGAGCTTCTTCATCTCAAGAGGAGAAATCCTCTTCCGGCGGCGCCGCTCAAGGTAAGCGGTGAGCCTCTCATCCGCCTTCAGGAGTCTGTCGCAAAACTTGGGGAGGAGGCCCATGAGCCGCTCGCGGTCCTTGACCCCTCTTTCCTGGATGATGCGGTCGAACCGCTCCCTTCCCGCCTCGACGCACTTGGCGATGGCGATGACTTCCTTCGGGGTCTGCCGGAACTTGACTATGCGCCTGCGAATCTCCTCCTCCGCCTTCTCGATTCTCTTGGAGATTTCGACCTCCTGCTCGCGGGTCAGGAGAGGGACCTGCCCCATCTGCTTGAGGTACATCCTGACGGGGTCGTCGAGGACGTCCACCTTTTCCTCTTCGTGCTTTTTGGCGGCGGCTTTCTGGGTTTTCTCCCAGCGAGAAGCCCGCTTTTGCACCTCGGTGGTGTCCATTATCTCTATGTCCATCCCCCGCAGGAGGATCATGATGGAATCAATCTCTTCCGCCGAGACGACATCTTCCGGAAGAATCTCATTGATGTCGTCGTAGGTGATGTAGCCCTTTTCGGAACTGAGGTGAATGAGCTCTCGAATTCTCTTATTTCTCTCTTGTTTGCTCATGTATTCTCACCTGCTTCCCATTTTAATTAACGCTGGTAGCAAGATGTTAGCCGGTTGTATATGCCAGCTTCCGGCTTGAGTCAATACCTTTTTGTTTTGACGCGGACTACCTTTTGTGCCTTGCAAAGCTCCTGAAACTCCGCTAAGAGAGCGGCTCGGTCGGGCGCTTTCTGTCCCGGGGTGGCGATGATGCCCTGAATCTCCTTCTGTTTCTGCAACTGCTTCTCTTTCAACAATCTCTGAATCAACCCCTGGGCCGCCTCGACCGCCTTTTCCGATTTCATTGGATCCAGAACGAAACGCGAGATCAGGTCCGCCTCTCCGGGATCCTCCACCTCTTTGAGGAGCGGTTCGGACTTGACCTTCCCGCCCCGGCGATGGATGGTGAGGATTCTCTCCGCGACTCGCCGGCACACCGGGTCGCTGAAATCCTCAGTTTTGAGGTTCTCGGCGGCAAGGTCTCTGACCTTCTCAAAGTCGAGCATGTAGCCGATGAGGCCGCTCTGGGCCTCCATGACAGCGAAATTCTCCCGCGCCTGTCCCTTTTCTTGGGACCGACCTGCCGCGAAAGGACGATAGCTTCCGCTAATCCTCCGCATTTCAGCCCGGAGCGTCGCCTCGGGAATGCCGAGGGCCTGTGAGATTTTCTGAAGCCAGGAATTTCTGACGATTTCGCTGGGGCTTTTGTGCGCGGTCAAGAGCATCTGCGACGCGATTGCCCTTCGTCCGGCGAGGGTTGCGGTGTCGTGCTTCCGCTTGAGGACTTCATACTGGAAATCAACGAGCTCCACTGCTCCGTCCAGGAGATTCTTGAATGCCTGCGCCCCCTTTTCCCTTATGAGCAGGTCCGGGTCGTACCCGGAAGGCACGACAGCCACCCGAACGTCCAGTTCAGCTTCCATCAGGGGCTCAAAGCTTCGCAGCGTCGCCTCCTGCCCGGCGCTATCCGAGTCGAAGGCGAAGACCACGTCCGAGCAATACCTTTTGAGCAACCTCGCCTGTGTCAGGGTAAAGGCCGTCCCCTGGGCCGCCACGGCGTTCCCGAATCCCGCCTGGTCAATGGAGACGAGGTCCATGTGCCCTTCGCAGACGATTGCCTTGTTCTCTTTCGCAATGTTCGCCCGGGAGAAGTTCAGGCCGTAGAGGATTTCGCTCTTGTTGAAAAGCGGCGATTCGGGGGAATTCATGTATTTCGGAGCAGAACCATCCTCTCCTTCGCCGCCCGGCAGAATTCGCCCGCTGAACCCGATTGCCCTTCCCCGCGGGTCAAAAATCGGAAACATTATTCGATTCCTGAACCGGTCGTAATGGCCAGGCGAACCCTCCCTCGGAACAATCAATCCGAGCCGTTCGAGGAGCGAAAGTGTGTACTTCCGGCTCGCCCGGTTGAGGAGCGAATCCCACGCCCCCGGAGCAAAGCCCAACGAAAACTTCTCAACGCTCTTTTCGGCTATTCCTCTCTGCCGCAGATAGGCTTGCGCCGCCTCTCCGGACGGTTTTTTCAGTTGCTCTTGAAAGTACGCCACAGCGAAGGACATCGCCCCATACATCTCCTCCCTGGCGACCTCCTCCTTTGGCGTCACTTTCCTTTCGGGGAGCGGTATGTTCGCCTTCTGGGCGAGGGTCGCGACTGCCTCGTGAAACGGCATCCCCTCCTTCATCATCAGGAAATGAAAGGCGTTTCCACCCTTGCCGCATCCGAAGCATTTGAAAATCTGCTTCTCGCGGCTCACTAAGAATGACGGGGTCTTCTCGGAGTGGAAAGGGCACAGCGCGCTGAAGTTGCGCCCTGACTTCTTCAGGGGAAAATATGACGATACCAACTCGACCAGGTCCGTCTCGGCCAGTATCCGCTCAAGAAGTTGGTTAGGGAAAAAGACAGCCACGCTTCAGTGGTGCGACTTGTTACCGAATCAGCCTCAAAGAGGCGAAAGCCGTGCCCAGCACAGGGTGAATTTCGTTCAGTCTCATCCCCTGCGGATGTTGGTATTTAGGTAACGTCCTGAAGAGGTTCGCGTTCGGTCGTCCCTCTACAAGCCAGAAAATCGCCATCAGTTAATTTTCGCCTGGGATTCGTCTGCGGCCCGAGACCATTTTCTCAGCGCCGGACCCGCACGCAGCCGATTCCTTTCGGCGCTTCTGTAACATTTCTTACCACAAAACGGTTCCTCCATGCAAGCTAAATGCGCGCCGAAGCACAATGTCGCTCAACCTCCGGCAGCGGTCGAGAGACCTTTCGCTGGATAGGATGGACGCGATGTACATGATAATCCCGTCCACCCGTGAGCGCGAACAGGGACCAAACACCCCGGACCGCTCCGGCGCGATGACGCCCGGTACCTGTCCCCGGCCAGGCCTGCTCGCAGGCCCTCAATCGGTTCATGGGAACGAGTTTCTGCTGTCGAAATGGCAAAAGGCTCGCTGGTCGGCCTCAGTACTTCCCGAAATAGAGGAGCCCCTGGTCATCCAAGTGAACGATGCACGTCCCGCCAGGGGTTTCGACCTCGAGCCCATCCGTGGGGAGGGAAATTACGTTGAGTTTAAACCCCATGTTGCTGTTCCTCGGGGACGGGTTAGCGAGGTCGAAGTTGACCTCCAGTACAGCGTTGTCTTCCGCGCCGACTCCCTGTCCGATGCTGACACCGCTTCCGTAGAGGAGCCGGTTGACCGCGTTCACGACGCCGTAGTTGAGCTTGAAGCCCATGTTTGAGGCGACCGCCAGGCTAACGACAGTGAACGCTATCAAGAGGACCACTCCCGATAGCGCAGCCAACTTATGGCTTCTCATTGCGCTGAACAGCTTTCTCATGACTTTACCTCCTTTTGCATGAGTCGTTTGATTTGAACTTGAGTCTTCCCGGCAAAAGTCTGCCGGATTTGCTCACTTTGCCGCTCGCTTTCGGACATGCCTTGCATGAATCCGTGAGGGGACAGAGCGCGGGGATAGAGCGCAAACCGTAGAGACGGCCTTCCCGGAACATCGTGCTTCACGAAGAACCACATGACAAAACAGGAATAAGCCATTTTACGTCCTCGCAGCGTTTGCGCAGCAAAAAATGCACCTTTTCTCACGGATTTTCGTATCATGCTTTGCTGCAAGGACATGCGCTTGGGGGGCGGCTCGCCATTTCAGAGGGGCAGGGTCGTTATACCGTGCCGCAGAGAGAGCGGGGAGTGTCAGTTTGAGTCGCAACTGACTTGAGTGCAAGGAGATGGCAAGGGGATGCAGCAGGGAAACATGTTGATTTTTGTAAACAACGCCACGAGGGAATGGCAGCGGGGGGCTATCGAGCGGCGGCGCGCTTCGGTTGCGGCCGATCCCTCCGAATCATCCCCGGAACTCGGTGACCCGGCAAACGGACAGGAAGGGGCAATACCTGCACTCGTCGGGGTTGGCGGGATTGACGGCGATTTCCCCGTCGAGGATTCGCCGCACGTACCCGAGAGCCTGGCGTGCTTTGCGCTCGATTAGCCGGGCGATATCCTGGCAAGAAGCTTTGTCCTTTTGGGAGACGTCTCCAGAGCCCGATATTCTTTCCCGTTCCTCTGCGGCGAAAATGCCGCGCTTTCTGCGCGAGGAGATGAAATAGTAGAAGGCGCCGGCTGGCTCCAAACCGAAGAGTTCTTTGAGGGCAAGCATGTAAAGGCCCGCCTGAAGGACTGTGCCGCTGCGGAGGTCCCACTCGGAGCGGCGTTCGGACCTCTTGTAGTCGAGGACGATGCCAAATTCCTGTCCTTCCCTGTCGAAGGCGTCAACACGATCCATGCGGCCGGAGAGGAGAACCTTGATTCCCCGAGCCGCGTCAGGTTGAGAGCGAGAGGAGCCAGGCCCCTGGCCTGTCTCGTCTTCTGCCAGAGATTCAATGGAAAGGGAAAGACGCTCGGTCGTGGAGCGGCTGTCGGCATTGTGGCGGCTTTTGCCCTGTCCGAAGGAGAGCTCAAAAAAAGCCGGGCACGTGGCGTTTGTGCGCTGGTTCTCAATCTCGCTCGCGAGGAAATTGGCGAGTTTAGTCTCGACGGAGCGCCGGCGGACTTCCATGCGAGGAGTGCAGAAGAGGCGGGAATATCCGGACTTGATAAATTCGTCAGCGAGCTCGCGGAGCCGGGCAGTAAGCTTCCCGCCGGGAATGGCCTCGATGCCGGGGCGCCGAGGCACTGAGTCCGGACGAGAGCCGGTTTCTTCGGCGCCGGAGGTCTGATAGATTTCCCTGTAAAGGGCGGCGAGGACATGGTGATACAGGGTTCCCTCCTCGACGTGGGAGAACTCGTAGCGGGGCAGCTCTTTCAACCGCAGACGATACTGGCAAAAGTGACGGAAGGGGCATCTCGCGAAGGTTTCAAGTTCCGAGACGCTGGTGGGATATACATTCGTCCTTGAGGCGCTGAAGACATCTTCAGATAGCTTCGCGTCTGGGGCGGGCGGGCGATAAATCAAGTTGTGGGGTGAGAATTCCCCGGCACCCAACAACTCGTTGTACGCGAGGGCGGCGAGGCTTTGACGCTCGTCGTGTTGAGCGTCCTGTTCCACGGCCTTCCGCGCGAGGTGGTGAGAGACGAAGTTCCGCATCTCGACCGCATCTGAGATGGAGTCGAAGTCGGGGACAACCCTCAGAGCGGGCGTTTCCTTTGCGACATCCTCCAAATCCGAAAAGAGCCTGACAACCTCGCCGAGGTAATGAGAGGGGACAAGCTCCTCTCCGGCATCGTCGGTGCCGGGGTAAGTGAGAAAGAGGCGACGTGTGGCTCTTGACACGGCGGTATAGAAAAAGAATCTCTCGCCGGAGGAAAGTGGGAGGCGCTCGTCAAGGATTATCTTCCCCTGGCGGTTAATCAAGCGGCGCTCGCGGTCCTTGAAGAAAGGTTCGTTGACGATCTCCCTCGGAAACGACCGCTCGCAAAGACCGGATATGAAAACCACGGGCGCCGCAGCAGGGGCGCCTCCGACGATGGAAGTAACCCGGACGGAGTTGAGGCTTCTCGGAGAAGTGGGGACCTGTGCCCAGGAAAGTCCTCGCTCGAGGATGTCGAGGAACGTCGCGTAGTCGGATGGTGGCAGGTCAGTCAAGCGGACATATTCGCATATAGCATCGAGCAAGGAGGCGAGGGCGCGGAGCGCGCGATACTCGGGCGAAAATGGTGGAATTGCTGAGACGCCCAGACGCGGCGGTTGAGCAGCGACTTGAGCGGCTGTCTCAGTCCTGCGGAGAAGGCCGAGTTCTTTGATGGTCTGGAAAACGAAGTCGCGGAATTCTTCAGCGGAGGAGATGGCTCGCGCTTGCGAGCGAAGTTTATCGAGGGTCTCCAGGAGGCGGGTTTTGTAGGCGTCGAGGCAATTGACATCGCGCGTGGTCTCGCCGGTTGCGGTCCAGGTCTGGCGAAACTCCTCCTCGTCCCACAACCCGAATTCATCCACATAATTCTCGATTTGGGCTGCGATGTCGGGATCGTCATTGAAATAGGGGTTTTTCAGGAGGGCAAGAATTGCGTCGCCGCGAAATTCCCCGTTCAGGAGCTGAAGTGCAAAGAGGAGGGATTTGATGGAAGGTTGCTGCGGGAGAGGGGCGGAGGCTGCGGCGCAGAACGGAATTCGGCGCTCGGCGAAGACCTCGGATACGGGAGCTATATACTGAGCGATGTCTCTCGCAATCACCATGAAGTCTTTGTAGTCGAGCCCTTCTTCCCTGCGGATTTTTTCGATATGGCGGGCGACGGTTTCAACCTCGCGCACGGGGTCGGAGCAGGCGAGGATTGCGACCACTGTTCCGGCGGAGAGCTGAGCTTCACTCTGGCTGAAGAGCGTTCTCTGGAGATGAGTCAGGGGCTCGGGAACATCGCGGTTGGTGCTCAGAGCAAGGCTGTCGGAACAGAGTTCCTTCAGCCTTGTGTACGTTCCCTCGACGAAACCGAAGACTTCCGGTCGCCCCGCCTCGCAGCAAAGGGTGATGCGGGACTCGGCGACCCGCGAGATGAGGACACGTAGAATTTCGAATTCGACGGGGGTGTAGGTGGCGAAGCCGTCAACGAGGAGAATCTCGACCGAGGAGAGAAGGGAGGGGTCGGCGGCGAGGGCTTCCGCTGCCATCCACTGGAGGCCGTCGCCATCGTAGGCATTCCATTTCTTCAAAATCTCCTGGTAGGCGCGGTAAATGGCGTGGAGCTCGAGGACTTTTTCTCTCTCGACGCCGTGCCGGGTGGCGGCTAAGCATCCTCGGAGGAAATCCTCCGAGGAAATCATCCCTCGCTTGAGTTCAGCAATCAAATCCGCGACGACTTCCGCGAAGCCATCGTAAGCTTTTGCGCTCCCAAAAAAACTCAGAGGAATATCGCGCAGGATAAGATGAATGAGATACGTCTTTTCCAGGGAGCTGATCCGACGGAGAGGGAAATGACCCGCTTCTTTCAAAATGCGGAACGCGAGTCCGACGAAGTCCATGACGACAGAGCCTATGAGGCCCTTCGAGTCACCGCCGAGCAGCAGACTTCTTTCAGTATCCCGAACGGCATCGGCGCCGGGCACGAGATAGATAACTCGACCGGGCGACTTTTCTTTCAGCGCCTCCCGACAGACGCGAAGGCAGTGAGCCGTTTTGCCGGAACCTGCCGGGCCTGTGATGAGAACCGCCTTTGGCATTGATCATCCTTGCGCATGGTTTTCGTCGCCACCCGTCGCGTCGCTCAAGGATTCCGACGAGAACCCTGCCTGAAAGCTCCGATTCATAAATTCAGTTGATTCGTTTTCCTTGACAGGATGAACAGGATAGACAGGATTTTGTGAATCCTGCTTGCCCCATTTTGAGCTTGGTCAGTTTCGGTGACGCCGCCGAGCCAAAGGAGGAGTGGCTTCCCGCCCTCCTTCCAAAATCCCGTCCATCCTGTAAATCATGTCCGGAATATCCTCGCCTTTGGCCCCCGCCTTCGGCCCGGATATGTCGTCGGGTTGGCCAATTCATGTGCCAACACAAAACCTACTTTAGCTTGACGATTGTGACGGCGCCTCCTTCGCCCTCGCTTTCATCTTCGGGTCGAAAACCCTCCACGAGCGGATGGCTGGCGAGAAAGTCCCTTATTCCCTTTCGCAGAGCACCCGTGCCATACCCGTGGATGACGCGAATCTTATCCGCGCCCGAAAGGGAAGCGTCGTTGATAAATTGGTCGAGCAAGCCGATGGCTTTCTCCACTCTCTCCCCTACCAGATTCAACTCGGTCGTGGCAAGTTCCTTTCGCGGGATGGAGGTTCTACCGGGCTCCTCGCGATGGAGCATTTCTTCCTGGGGGCATTCAGCGAGTTGATCGGCGTCCACGGTGAACACGACGCCATCCACGACAAGGTCCGCTTTCTTCCCTCCGCGATAGACAGCCTTGACAGTGCCGGGTTGGCGGAGGTTGCGTGCCCAGACGACCATCCCTTCACGAATCTCTTCGATGGCGAGATCTCGCGCGGGAACGCCGGTCAGCTTATCAATCTCTTTCTGAACCTGTCTGGTCTCTTCCTCGATGCCCGCGTCCTCGTCATGGAGTTCTCTTTTTGCCTGGGAAAGATGCTTTCTGGAAGGGAGAGCGGCGATCATTTTTTCGACGCGCTTTCTGGCTTCGCGGAGAATTTTCTGCTTCTCAGTGAGAGCAGTTTGCCGAAACTTGAGCTTTTCGAGCTTCACCTTTCCCTTCTCGGCTTCAAGGGCTTTCAGGAGGTCTTCATAACGGTTTTTCTCTTCCTCGACTCTGCTTCTGGCCTCCTGCAACTCTCTGGATGCGCTGATAACCTTTGCCTTTTCCTTTCGGACAGCCTCCAGTTCATGGCTCAAATCCCTTTGCTGGTCGGACATGAGCGAATAGGCTCTCTCGATGATGCTGCGTGGAATGCCGAGCTGACGGGCGATGGTAAGGCCGCTGCTTTCACCCGGAATGTCCATAGACAGGACGAAATTGGGCTTTTCGGTCTGCGGGTCGAGGCCCACGGCGGCGCTTCTCGCCCACTGGCGTGTCATGCCGAGCGTCTTGAGGGATGGAAGGTGAGAGGTAACAACAGCCAAAGCTCCCTTCTGCGTGAGCTCCTCGAGGATAGCTTCCGCAAGGACCGCGCCTTCGGCGGGATCGGTGGCGGTTCCAAGCTCATCGAGGACGACCAGACTCCCCTCGGAGACATTTTCCAGGATGCGTTTGACTTCTCCGAGGTGGGAGGTGAAGGTGCTCACGCCGAGAGAGATGTCCTGATAATCTCCGATGTCGGCGAAAAAGCCGCTGCAGATGGGCAGAACTGAGCTGACGTCTGCCGGGATGGGGGTGGAGCTTTGAGCCATCAAGCACAGGACAGCAATGGTTTTGGCCGCGCTGGTTTTGCCCCCGGCGTTTGGGCCGGAGATGACGAGAACTCTATCAGAGTCGCGGAGCGATACGTTGAGAGGAACACATTGGTCTTCTTTGGACTTCAGGAGAAGCGGATGGCGACCGTTGACGATTTTGAGGGAGCGGTCTGTCGAGATGCCGGGGATGGAACATTTGTACCTCGCCGCGAAGCGAGCCTTGGCATAGAGCATGTCAATTTCGGACATGGTCTCGACGGTGGTGAGGACCGCCTCGAGGTTTTGTCGAAGGCAGTTGCTCAAGGAGAGGAGGATTCGACGAATCTCCTCCTTTTCTCGTGCGGCAAGCTCGGTCAATTCATTCGATAAGCCGACCACCGACATGGGTTCGACGAAGACGGTGCCGCCGCTGATGGAGAGGTCGTGCACGATGCCCGAGACCTGGGAGCGGAACTCGCTTTTGACCGGGAGGACTTTTCGACCCTTGCGCTCGGTCACGTAAGTTTCCTGAAGAAGTTCTCTCATCTCGGCCGAGCGAATCATTCGGTCGAAGATTTTCTCGATTTTGCCGGACGTCTCTGTCATCAGGTGTCGTATTTCGGCAAGCTCCGGGGTGGCGTTGGACGCAATTTCGCCGTCGGGGTTGATGGCGGTTCGGACGGCTTTGTCAAATTCGGGGACGGGCTGGCATCGTTCCATCATGGCGTGGAGTTTGGGAAAATCCTCGCGGTAAGTCCCAAGATACTTCTTGAGGCGTCCAGCGGCTTTGAGGAGCTCGTGGATTCGCAGTAAATCCGGCGGATCGAGGTATGTGCCCGCGGGGCGAACCGCGCGAAGGCTGGGTCTGACGTCAGAGAGACCGTCTATGGGCATGGTCTCTCGCCAGGCAATCGCATCCATCATTTCTTTGATGAGGTCGTAGTCGCGGCGAATGGCCTGGGACGAGGTCATGACCTCCTGCTGCCTGATTCTGTCGCGGCCGAGGTCGGAGATGGCAAAGTCAGCGACGATGTCCTTGACCACGTTGAATTCGAGATTCTCCAGTGCGCGCGAGTCCATGAGCACTGTCCTCAATCGGCAGCCGCCTCGCCGGAAGAGTCTGCCGCGTTCTGCTTGAGACGCTTTATCCTGCCTGCATCCAGTTCGATGCGAATGACGCGGTGCCTGGAAACGTTGACCTGCCCGCGAGAAGGGCCCCTGGCCCTGGCGATGTATTTTCTTTCCGTGTAAATCACATCGCCGGCGCCATCCGCTTTCCCCTTGCTATAGTAAAGGGCAAGGTTGGCGGCATCAAGGATTGTCTCCCTTCCGATTTCGGCGCGGCTTTTAGCCCTCACGACGACGTGCGAGCCGGGAAAGTCCCTCGCGTGGAACCAGAGGTCTCTTCCCCTGGCGAAGGCGAAACTCAGGCGGTCGTTTTCCGCAGCACTCCTGCCGACATATATTTTGAATCCCTCCCTTGACGTGAAAGCCCGGGAAGGGACCGAAACGGCCCGGGCGGGCTTTGCGGGTGGCTTCCTGCGCGGGCGAAGAATGTCTGCGACTGCCTCGAAGAGGGCAAAAGTGGAAGCCAAACTGGGCGGTTGGTTCACCTGCTCGGTTGCCGATTTCAGCCCGAAAAGCTTTTCCTCAGCGGCGCGGATGCGATTGCGAATCTGGCCCAAGCCGCGCTTCAGCTTCTTGCTCCGCTCGAACATCCGCTCCATGTTTTGCTGGACGGTGACAGAAGGGTCGAGGTCGAGCTGGACTTGCTCTCCGGTGGTCCAATCCGTGAGTCGAACGCGTGGCGATTGCTTCTCCAGGGAAGACAAATTGGACTTGAGGAACTCTGCTTTCTGGTGGAGTTCTTGCCACTTCTCGGCTTCCCGGAGGTCCAGGGTTAACTTGACGAGGAGCAGCTCGGTTTTACGAGTTTCCTTCTGGAGCCAGGCGAGGATAGCGGCTTTTTCCTTCTCGGCGGCGGCTTCCTCTTCGGCATTCCTATATTCTCTGTCAACGGCATAGTTGAACACCTCGCTCCCGGAAGCGGCGAACCTCGGCGGCGTTGCCTGAACTGGCGGTTTCGGCTTGGGGACATACTCCTTGCCGGCGGCTTCCCGGCGCCAATCGGCTATGACGACTCGATTCTCGTCGAGGAGGTAGATGTTCGGCTTGGTACGAAACAACTCGACTAAGAGGAAACGAGTCTGACCGCTTTTTGCGAGGCGCAATTGCGCGATTCGGTCCTCGTTGACCTGGCTGACCTCCTCGACTCTGAAGCCCACGAGTTGCTTGGTCAATAGGTCTCCGAAAAAGAACCTGGTCTTTTCGGCCCGGAGGCTGGCATGAGTCAGATGAATTCTGATGAAGGGGTCTTCGAGGCAAATCAGGAGATCATGGTGAAAGTCCCTCGTCCCAATGGTCAGGCAAAGCCGGCCCTTGCTGGACTGGACGACACACTTCAGCCTGCCACCTGTGAGGAGCCGGTTAAGTTCGTCGCAAATGATTTTCAGTTCGGAACTGCTGAGGGACATGGAACCCCCTTCTCCACAGTGAGCCGAGGCGGTTCTGCGCCGAGGGGAGCGAACGGGGAAAAAAACCGCCCGCGCGACTTCGACGAAACCCGCCTGGACTTAGACCTGATAGGCGATCAGCAGAAATGACGCAGCGTGCGCTTCCACGACCGAGCCATTCCAAAGATAGACCTTGAGGGTGAGATGAGTCAATAGGGTAACGGGGTGGCAGGAGGAAACAACACGATTACGCAGGCGCGCAAGGGCTTCGCGGCCGTTTCGCCGGACAATTGCACCTTGACCGCTGACGCCAGGAAAATACCGTCGCTGCGCCCGCAGCCAGGGGCCAACCTCGCGCCCGCAGCACCGAAGGCCGCTGAGGGGCAAAGCCTCAATGGTCACGATAGGGGAAATTGTAGGCTGGGTTATCGCCTCCTACTGCCTCGAACCACTGCTGGCCCGGGATCCACTTCGCGTGGAAGTCCGCGAACACTATGTTCCCGCCAGCCGTGCCGTGGTTGTCCTCGGCATCCATTCGCTTGTTTGTCGTGTAGCCATCGGTGTCGTGGACCATCGGCGTAATCGGGGGACGGAGAACGTCTTCCTCCGTGCGGCCGTGGTCGAGGTCCTGATCGCCGATATCGTCCAACCCCATGAACAGCCTGTAATTGTACTCGTAGTACTGCTCACCGTTCGGGGAGGGGTAGTTCTTGAGGTTGCTCGGGCACTTAAAGACCTCAATGTTGTCAACGTAAGTCGGGTAGAGGCGATACTTCCCCTTCTGGTTCTTGATCGTCTCGAGGTAGGAGTAGCGAACGGTCAGCTCGTTGGGGGGCCAGCGTCCGTCGTTCTCGTTGAGATACAACCGAAACGCCCTTCCTATCTGCATAAGATTGGATAGGCACTTGGTCTGGCGGGTTTTCTCCTTTGCTGCCTGAAGCGCCGGAAGAAGCATCGCTGCAAGAATCGCAATGATAGCTATAACCACAAGTAGCTCGATTAGCGTGAACCCAAGATGTCCTTTACGAAGTGTTTTCATGATTCCTCCAAGCTGTAAATAAGCCCTTCCATCTCAGCAGTATTAACATACCACAAACATAGGACCACCGCAAGAAGATTTCTGCGGGAAAAGCGTGACCATTCATCCTCTTAAGATACCATTCCAACGGCAGTGGGTCAATAGTCGTCAAGAGTTTCCAGTAACCGCTCCGTCACGGGGCGATTCACCGCAGTCGCTCATGAGCTTCGCACACCCGGAGACCATGAAAATCCTCCTATCAACCCTGTTTTTTCTCGCCAAGACGCTAAGACGCCAGAAACTCATGGGGCTTGCTCCTTTGCGTCCTTCCCGCCTTCGGCGGGAGAAAGAATTCCCGTCCAAATGGTGACCGCGTAGCGCCCATTTTCAGCGCAGAGAACGCAGAGGGCGCAGAGGAATGTGAGACACGATTAACAGGATTTTCAGGGTTATCCGGCTCATGCTGTTGTCCTGTCGAACTCCTGGCTTCTTCTCTCCGACCTCGGCCGCCAATAAGTAAGGCGTTACAGTATATTGTACGGGTGTGGCTGTATTTTGGTGGCAGGTTGGCGGGGGTGGTTGGCATCATGGGGGATGGAGAGAAGCGGAGAATTGGGCAGGTAGAGGAGGTTTGGAAGATGGACGAAGAGCGACTGAAGGAACAGCTGCGCAGAGATGCGTTGGGGATTGTGGAGAAGGTAGCGGCGAAGATGCCCGGTTGTCTCAGGCGTTTTCGGGATGTGGAGAAGGCGTTGAAAGAGGCGACGGAGCAACTGGGAAGGGAATGGTTACAGAGCTGGTGCGATGAGGCCGAGGACGATTCGGCAACGCCGTTGTGTCCCCAGTGTGGTGGTCCCGCCTAAGGCGGGACAGAATGAGCAAGCTGGGAAACGGCTGATTTGTCGGGGCGGGGATGTGGAAGCCCAATGCAAGAGTCTGGTGCAGGCAAGGTGCAAATCCCGCCCGAAGGCGGGACGGTGGAGCACCAAAGGAGCCGAACAGGTCTTGGGAGTGCGCTGCGCCATGCGAGACGGTAGCTTCGATCGCCTTTGGGATCACCGGAAAGAGTCGCTGGTTGTCTGGCACAAGCGGCATATATGGGAGCAAACAAAGGCCGCGTGAATGCCACGATTACGCAGCCACACCCGCGCGGCTTCTGCCCTTGACAATCCGCAGCAATCCGCTATATTCGTAAAGAGCTCGACGGGACAGAGCCGGTTCGGTCCATGTTAGCCCTACCACGTCAATTTGGGACACTAAAGATGGTAGTGTTTGCGAACTATGAAGCGTCCTTTGAACTCCTAACCAAAGACCTCCAGGAGATTCTCGAGTTCATCGAGCCTGTTGATGCCAACGCTGGGACATTCTCCCACCGAATCTACAGCTTGCTCTTGAGAGTATGCACGGATTTTGAAAGCCTTGCTAAGGACCTCCTGAAGGACGGTGGGTGTAGGAAGTCTCCGAAGAAAATGACAGTAAGGGATTACAGCACGCTTGATGGTACGTTCCATCTGGGACCGGCGGAGGTCGTGTTCCTCCTGTGGTGCCCTGAGCCCTGGTGCGTTTCCCCCTTTCGCGGTTGGTCCACCGCGGAGCCGCCGCTACAATGGTATCACGACTACAACACGGTCAAGCACAATCGAAACGCCGAGTTCGCGCGTGCCTGCCTCGGCACTTTGGTGGACGCCATGGCAGGGCAATTTGCCCTTCTTGCGAAGGCCTCTTGGCCGAATTCATCCTGGGCGAGCTACTCGACGCTTGGCGGAAGGCTATCTTACGAATGGGAGTCGTTCGTGGTGCGTTGGCCCAAGTAGCGCTAACCCGTCGCTCGTGGCTGACGCGCGTTTGGCCGGTCAAGGCAAATGGGATGAGGAAATATGGGACTCACAAAGGTCACAACAAAGCTGACGAGTCTGCAAAGCCCCCGAGGAAACTACGAGGCGGTCTTTCTGGTGGACACGGGGGCTACCGACTCGATGGCGGCAAGAGACGAGTTGGATAGAATCGGGGTTGCCAGGGAAGGGAAGATGTCCTACGAACTGGCAGACGGAACGGTAAAGGAGTATCCGTACGGCCTGGTTCGGATCGAGTTCATGGGTGAGATAACGGCAGGGCGCGTAATCTTCGGGGAGCCGGGATCGGAGCCGATTCTGGGCGTCACGGCCCTCGAGTCGGTAGGGATTGTTGTGGACCCGGTCAACAAGACCCTCAAGCGACTCCCGGCGATACCGCTGAAGTAGGATAAGGACGGCCGACCCACGCCAAGCGGGCATAAGTGCCCGATGATCAATACGCTTCCACTCTGTAAAACCGGATGCGGACGTTGCCCGGCGGCGGGGAAGTTCCCGACGCGCTATCGTCTGTCCAGGAGTTCTGGCCCGTTCCTGAGGCGGCGATATCCGATTTCCCTGCGGACCATTCGCCAACGCTGGGACTGTAGTATGTCCGATAGAGCATCCCATTGACACTCGTCCAGGTGATGGTGAAAGCGCTCGCGGTATTGCTGACTATGCTTACTATCATTAAGCACGAAGCGCTTGCTGTGGGAGACGTCCCCGCGAGGTATTCCTCCTGATTCGTCTGGCCGTCGCCGTCAAAGTCATCGCTCCCCAGCACGTCGGTAATATCATTGATGGCGTCCCCCGGGTCGAAGTCCACAATCGTCTGCTCAAACCCATCCGGCAGCCCGTCAGTGTCGGCGTCCGGGAAGCTCAGAGAAATGGTGCCGAGGTCCTTGGCTTGGCCGGCGCCAAGTGAGAAAGATGCCTGGTAAGTGTTGAAATAAGTCTTCGACACCGTGATCCGGTAGTTCACCGCCGACGGCAGCGCCGTCACGCTGAACCTGCCATCGTTCCCCGTGACTGCGTTATAAATCGTTCCGAGGTAAATGCCCGACCTTACCTCTAATTGCACTGCCGCCCCCCTGAGGTTGCCCAGGTCGCTCGCCCTGATAACCTTACCGGAGACGGAGCCGCTGTTGGGAGTAAGCGTGAAAACTTCCGTCGTAGCCGAGCTTGCGGTGACCTCCGTCGTCCTGCCTTCCGGGGAGAAATTCGGCGCCGAGACATCAATGGTGTAACTTCCAACGGGGACGTATGCCGAATACATCCAGTTGTTGATTGTGCCGACAATGGGCGTGATTGTGATTGTTGTCCCGGGTGGAGATTGCGACGGGTCGTTCTCATTGTACACGAGCACCGTCAGGACGTTGTATCCCGGCAAGCCCGCTCCGTAATTCGTTTGAAAAGTGCCATAGTCGCTCCCCAGAGTCTCGGTAGGAGGCGGTGCCGGAGAGAGCGGCTGTTCGGAAGAAGAAGTCTTCCCTGTCGGAGCGCCCAGCATCGGAGAAACCCTGAACTCGCTCACAACCGCTCTCGCCAGTCGGCTCTCGTCCCCGCTGCTGACGCATATCCCGACCTGAACCTCCTCCGGCAACAACAAGCTTATCGGCTCCCCCTGATACCAGTCCTTCCCGTCGGGCGAGAAGAAGGGCTGTATTTCCGCCCCTCCGGTCGTCGTGGATCTGAAGCAAACCATTCTGAGGTACCCGGGCAGCGAGACTGTCGAGTAGTTCTGCACGAACGCCTCCGAACCCGGCGCCCCGCGGAACCCGGAAACAACCGTCCCTTGCGCGTTCAGGCCTACCATGGCGTAGGGCGAATCCGGGTCCGTGGACTGCCTTATCATAATGCCGGCAAAGGCGGGATCGCTCATCCCCTCGAGAGAATCAAGTCTCGCCGAAATCTCGAAACTTCCTTTCGCCGAAGTGTGCACAAACCGGAACTGGTCGTCGGTTCCAAGGGCATCGAGTCCGTCGCCGAGAATGGTGTAAGAGTCGCTGTTTGGGTTATAGGTCGTCATGCCGGGGAGCGGCTGACCGACGTCAGTGCTCTTCATCTCGCCCCCGCGAGCGAATCGCGTCTTTCCGAAAAAGCTTTCCGCCTTTACCCGCCAGAAATACGTTGCCCTATCGCGGAGGCCCACCCCTTCTCCGAGAAGAAAGGAAGTGTCTTCAATGTCGTTTTGCTCGAACACCACGTCCATGAACAACGGGTCAGTGGCCACCTGCAACGTATAGCTGATTTCGTCGTCGGTACGTCCCATCGCGCTCGGATTCCACCTCAAAAGAACCTGTCTGCCGACCGTCGCCCCCTCCTCCGGCACAAGGAGGGAAAAATCCCCCGGAGCCGCTGCTGCGGCGTCGAAGACGATTACCTTGCCTTTCCACATCTCTCCCAGTTGCCCGGTGTACTTGTCTTTGATGAAGAAAAGCACCCGGTACGTCCCGGTCTGAGTGAACGGCGGCAGCGCGCTTGGCCGATAGACCCCGTCCCCGTCAGCGTCATAAAGCGGAAACCTCGTCCCATCCACGTCCCGATGGACGAAAGCATCCCCGGTAACGGTTCCCAGCCCGAAGAAGGGAGGCTTAATGACCACCCACGCACCCTGCACCATGTCCCTGTCGCTCACCCTTAGCCACAGTTCCGGGAACTCGCCCGGATTGATGATTTGCTTTGGTGAAACCTCGACGATCTGAGCCTCCGGCAAAAACTCCCCATATCCGAGAAAGATATTCGCCGAAACAGCCCCATCGTCCCCCGCCCGACTGGAAAGAAAGCCGAAGGAACCAATCCCGTCGCCATTATCATCGAGCAGCGGATGGTGTGCCCCTAAGTCCGGGTAGGCCAGGCCGCCGATGACACCGTTTCCATCCTTGTTGCGAGTGTAGAAGAGAGTCGCCGCCACCGCCGCCTCGAACGAGGTCATCAGGTCCCGTCCTGATGCCAGGTTCTCGAAGAGCTCCAGAACAAAGAATTCACCCTGCTTGCCCGTCCCGTTCTCCTCCGGCCCTGTAACGGGCAACTCCCGTGGATCGGAGCTTGTGATGACGATGCGGCGAGGTTCCTTACTCGAGAGTCTGTGGACGAAACTCCCGGAGTACGGGGCCCCATATACGAACACTATCGGCTGCCCTTCCGCCCGCGTGCCTCCCAGAGACCTCTCCAGGCTCGCGATCCAGCCGTCGAGCTCCCATGGGGCTAAAGTCTCCTCCACTCCCGAAACGAAAAACATCAACGGTTTTCCCGCCCCGATGAAAATCAGGAACAGCGGCCCCGGCTCGGCCGTCATCTTCTCTTTCGCCCAGGTAGTTATGGCATACTTGATCGCGTCTTTGCTCGGTGTGTCATCCACAAGGATGGTGTTGTCGTCGGGAACTCCGAACCGCAGATAGTAAATGTATTCTGCTCCGAAGCCCCTCCGGAGGAGTTTTCGGTAAACGCTGTCTGCTGTTTGGTTGTGCTGGTCGAGGTTCTCGGTGTCGAGTCCCGCCCCGGAGACGACAATCGCATATCCTGCAGAGCTTTTCACCTGCACCTTCACCTCTTCCGACGATGACGGATTGAGGTTGGGGCTCCCCCCGAATTTCACCCAGAGCTTCCAAACGCCTACCTGTCCGAGCTTCAAGTCCTGAAACGCGTACCGCCCGGCAATGTCCGTCGTCACTAACACCGGCCCCGGCGTTTCGCCTGATGGGTCGAGCAAGAGCAGTGTCACAGTCTGCCCGCCCAGCACATTCGAGTCAACAAGAGGCGGCGTGGTTATCTCAAGACGGCCCGTCACATCGAACGGCTGCATCGGCAGGACGGCATACGCTGAGGGGACCGCGCTCAATTTCGTGTCAGCCGCCAGAACGTTGAAGACCGCGGGGGGTTTCGATACGGCCCCCGCGTGGAAGACATCCCCCGGCCAGGAAGCCACGGCTTCCCAGCCGACCCCGGCCGTGGGCGGCCTGTAGAACAGTGCATAGTCCCCCCGTACGTCCGTTGTGGCCGAGAACGCTACCTCCGCTTGCCCTGGCGGCCGGACCGCTATTTCCACGTTCCGCCATGGAAGACCGTTCGCCAGGGAGTTGGTCAAGGAGCCGTATATGGAAATCGCTTCCCCAAGAACGATCTCCGGAGGGCGGGCTTGTACAGTGATGGAGGACAACTCCTCAAGGGGGTACGGTGGAATGGGAGCTGGTGGCTGATTTGCTTCCCAGGCATCTCCCGAAGCATGCCCGACATGAGCGAGAAATGTGGCAAGACAAACGAAATGAAGGTGTTGCAGTGACCGCAGGACTTTCTTCAAAGTCGCAACCTCCGACCTGATGCAAACGCTCTTTGCCCCGGGTCGAGTCTTCTCCCTGCCTTTCGCAAGCGGAACCACCTTTCGCACACCATCCAGTGAGCCGAGTTTTCTTATACCACAACAACCCCCCAAATTCAAGCTCTTTAACGTGTCTGGGTGCAGTCGGTCTGTCTCGCGCGGCAGACCGGCCCGGCTGGGCGTGGACGGAATCAACCGGCGATGAACGCAGACGCACGCGGCGAGACTCACACCCCTCGTGATACATCGCAGAAGCCTGGGTTCCTTCTGCTTTTTCCCCCCAAAAGCAAGTGGTTACAATAAGGTGTGGCCGCGAAATCGTGGAGTATCAGGCGTGCTTCCTTGATTCTCATCGTAACGTCGTCTTCCATGCGCCGTTGTCAGTCCGCGGCCGGCTTCAGCCGGCACAACCTTAATTCTCCGGCACGTGGTCCTGAGCATGAGGAGGCGACCTTGCGGTCGGCTGTTGCACGTCTTGATCAAGACCCTTGCACCAACTGCACCACTCAAGTGTAGTCGTACCCATTCCTGCTGAGGTGGGTCTGTACAGTCCTGACAAAAGTAGGAAAAAATGGTTAACAGCTTGATGAAAACCTGTTATTATTTTGTGTTGTGCGAGCTTTCTGGCTCTATGTCCACGCCAATTGACAGGCTTTCAACAGAGAGGTCACAATTTCACTCAAGCCAATGCAAGCTCAAAGCCACATATCCACAGTGCCTACGACATACTTTTCTTTTCAAGTTCAGCAACAACTCGTAATCGTAAGCATCTTTAACAACAGGGGAGGAATTTGATGAAATTCGCTGCTCAGAAAACCGATTTTCTTGAGGTTCTCGAGAAGACGTATCCGGTGGTAGCTACAAAGAGCACACTGTCTATTCTCGCGAATGCTCTGATTGAGACTGGAGAGGGGATGGTTGTTTTCACGACGACGAACCTTCAAGTTGCCGTTCGGTCAAGGATGCCAGCTACTGTTCTTGAAACGGGGTCCACCACACTCCCGGCGAGAACTCTGTTCGAGATTGCGCGCGAGCTCCAGCCGGGGGAAATAACGGTGGAGGTGGACCCGGACAATGTAGCGAGCATCAGTTGTGGTTCGTCTTTCTTCAAGGTCCTCGGCATCTCCAGGGAAGAGTTCCCGCGAGTTGTGGAGTTTGAGGGAGACCCGATTTTCACGATGCCACAAGCTGTCCTGAAGAGGCTGTTGCACAGAACCTCCTTTGCTGTTTCCCGTGAGGACCCCCGTCACTTCCTGACGGGGTTGTATATGGTCGTCAGGGACGGTCGGCTGGTGCTGGTTGGAACGGATGGAAGAAGGCTTTCGCGGATGGAGGCGGAGCTGGGGACGCCTCCCGACTTTGCAGCGAGCATGATCGTGCCGATCAAGGCAATTGAGGAGTTGGAAAAGATGCTGACGACTGAAGGGGATGCGCTTGTCTTCCTTTCGGGCAACCAGGTGGGCTTCAAGGTCGGTACTGACCTTCTGGTGTCGCTCCTAATTGACGCGAAGTTCCCGGACTACGAAGGCGTAATTCCGAAGACCTCGGCAGCAAGAGCCTTTTTGCCACGGGAGGAGTTTGCGGCAGTGGTTCGTCAGGCTGCTCTTCTCACGAGCGAGCAGTCCAGCTCTGTCCGGCTCGCTTTCAAGGAAGGTGAGCTGGTTGTCACCGCGAGCACCCCGGAGCTTGGCGAGGCGCGGGTTGCGATGCCCGTAAAGTTCGAGGGGAAGCCCGTAACCATCGGATTCAACCCGCGATGCTTGCGCGATGTCCTTAACTGCATGGACGAGAATGAGGTAAACCTCGGGCTGACAGATTCGGTCAGTCCCGGAGTCATTGCAGGGGAAGGGGGTTTCTTACACCTTATCATGCCAATGCGCCTCCCGGAGGCTGAGGGGTGAGATAGGAGTCGGTGAGGTATATGGGATTCCGACCTTCGGTTCGACTCGGCGACGCAATTCCCGGTGTTTTAGCGAAGTGGGAGCAGGAGCTTGATTCATCGCTCCGCAAGATTTCAGCCGTCTGGGAGAGCGTCGTGGGCCAGGAGGTAGCTCGGCATGCCACTCCTGTTTCACTTCGGGCGGGGACTCTCATCGTCTCCGTGGACAGCACCGTCTGGGCAGCGGAGTTGTCGGCATTTCATTCCGAGAAAATCGCGCAAGCCCTGAATGCCGCTTTGGGCTGGCGAGAAATACGACGAGTGCGTTTCCTGAGCCGCGTTTCGACCAGGAGGGTGAGCTCAGGAGGAGAGGAGTATGGCGAAGAGCGAGGCGAAATATGACGCTACCACCATAACCGTTCTCGGAGGAATTGAGGCTGTTCGAAAACGACCCAGCATGTACATCGGCGACACCGCCGCTGGGGGACTCCATCACCTCGTCTACGAGGTCGTGGACAACAGCGTTGACGAGGCGATGGTTGGGTACTGTACAAGGATTGACGTCATCGTCCACGTTCAAGGAAGCGTCACCGTCGTAGATAATGGCCGCGGCATACCCGTGGACATCCACCGGACCGAGAAGAAGCCGGCCGTGGAGGTGGTTTTAACAATGCTCCACGCGGGCGGCAAGTTCGACCACCGCAGCTACAAAATCTCCGGTGGGCTGCACGGGGTAGGGGTATCAGTCGTCAACGCCCTTTCCGAATGGCTGGAGGTGGAGGTAAGGAGGGACGGGAAGGTTCATCACCAGAGGTACGAAAGGGGCAAGTGCGTCAGCCCTCTCGAGACCTTCGGCAAAAGCAAGTCCACAGGGACCAAGGTCACCTTCAAGCCCGATCCACAGATTTTCGGCCCCGACGCCAAATTCAGCTTCAGCACGCTCTCCGAAAGGCTGAGAGAACTGGCGTTTCTCAACAGCGGCGTGACCATCACGATTAAGGACGAGCGAACAGGCCAGGAAAACAATTTCCGGTACACGGGGGGCATTGTTTCGTTTGTTGAGCACCTCAACCGCAACAAGACGCCTTTACATAAGAAGGTGGTCCACTTTCTCTCTTCCAAGGACAGCGTGGAAGTCGAGGTAGCCATGCAGTACAACGACGGTTATCAGGAAACCGTCCTGACCTTTGTCAATAACATCAACACCATCGAGGGGGGAACACATCTCAGCGGGTTTCGTTCGGCGCTGACTCGCACGATCAACAGCTACATCCGCGCCAGCAACCTTGTGAAGAACGGCGACATAGTCCCCAGTGGCGAGGACATGCGGGAGGGGCTGACGGCGGTACTCAGCCTCAAGGTGCTCGACCCTCAGTTTGAGGGGCAGACAAAAACCAAGCTCGGCAACAGCGAGGTTGCGGGAATCGTGGAGTCCGTCGTGAATGAGCAGTTGGGGTCCTTTTTGGAAGAGAATCCCTCCGTCGCCAGAGCGATTGCTGAGAAGGTCACCCTGTCTGCAAGGGCGCGAGAGGCTGCCAGAAAGGCCCGCGATTTGACCCGGCGCAAGGGCGCTCTGGACAGCGGCTCTCTCCCTGGGAAGCTCGCCGACTGCGCCGAAAAAGACCCGCAGCTTTGCGAGTTGTACATCGTCGAGGGCGACTCCGCGGGCGGCTCGGCCAAACAGGGGCGAGACCGGCGGTTTCAGGCGATTCTGCCGGTGCGTGGGAAGCTCCTCAACGTCGAGAAAGCGCGTCTCGACAAGATTCTCAAGAACGAGGAAATTCTCACGATGATTATGGCCATGGGAACGGGCGTCGAGCAGGATTTCGATGTCGGGAAGCTCCGGTACGCGAAGGTTATCATAATGACCGACGCGGACGTTGACGGCCTCCACATTCGGACGCTGTTGCTGACTTTCTTTTACCGGCAACTCCCGGAGCTCGTCAGGCGAGGAAACATCTACATCGCGCAACCTCCATTATACGGCGTGAAGGTTGGCAAAAAGCAGGTTTACATCCAGGACGACGGGCAGATGGACTCCTTCGTCCTCGAGAACGGAATGGAAGGGTTGAGAGTTGTCACCGCCAAAGGAGGGAAGGAGCTTACGCGACATCAGCTTGGGAAGGTCCTTGGCGAGGTTGTCAGGGCGGAGAACCTTCTAATAGGTATCTCTCGCAAGGGCATTGACCCGCGGCTCTACCTCGCCTCCCGCGATAAAGAAACTGGAAACCTCCCCCTTTACAGGGTGCTCGTGGACGGAGAGGAGCGGTTCGTCTTCAGCGACGAGGAGCTGCGGAAAGTAGCCTCGGCTTTTGAGAAGCAGCGCGGCGGCGAAGTGGTCGTACTGTCCAACGGAGAGAGTGGCGAGGCAGGCGGCGAGACGGGAATCAAGGTGTTGGAGCTTTTCGAGTCGCGAGAGCTGGCCAAAGTCATCGAGTCCCTGGGAAAGCTGGGCGTGGATGTCGGCGACTACTTTGAAGCGAAGAAGCCGATCTATCGCCTGACTCATTCCGAAGGGACTGCGGAAGTCCGCTCGCTGAAAGAACTGGTAGAGGCCATCCGCCAGTTGGGGCGCAGGGGGATCTCCGTGCAGCGATACAAGGGCCTCGGCGAAATGAACCCGGAGCAGTTGTGGGAAACGACCATGGACCCGAGCAAGAGGGTGATCCTCAAGATTGTCCTTGAAGATGCCGTGGCAGCAGAAGAGACGTTCTCCATGCTCATGGGCACGGAGGTCGCCCCGCGAAAGGAGTTCATCGAGCAAAGCGCCCGCTGGGTGAGGAATCTCGACGTTTGATTGGACAACGATTTTTGCGAAGGCTTGCCGGACCCTGGCTCAGGACGAGGGGGCTTCCGCCCCTGGGAGACCCCGGTCCGTGACGGGCCGGTAATTCACCGATTTGACGAGGTGCCGGGTCTGCGAGGTTCGGGCGACGTCCACTATGATTTCCCCTTCGCTTCGCAGGAAGCCCCCGGGCCCTTTTTCGTTGAGAACCCAGGGGATGGTAACATCGTTTTGCGAGGCGACATAAGCATCCCCGGGAAGCAGAAGATTGAACTCGACGGCCTCGTCTCCGGCGAGGCGGGCCTGGAGAATGCGGCCCGTCGGACTGGTTATCTCCGGCAGCCCTGCGAGGTGGAATTCCGGAATGAGGTTCTCCACCTGGAACAGAAGGTTCCCCGGGGCGTACATGAACACCTTGAGACGGAACCGGGGGGATGAGTTCTGGTAGGTCATCAAGGGCTGGATGTCCGGCAAAGGCACGAGCTTTGGCTCTCGCTGGACGCAGGAGCAGCACAGGAGGGCCAGCAGGCTCAGGACAACGGGCAGCCGCAGAACCGAAAGAGGCGCTGTACTTTTCGTAATTGGCAGATGTCGCATAGGCGGACAACCTCTTCGCTCGGACCTCAGTTTACGGCGTCGGGGCGCAGCGGTCAATTGAAAGCGAGGGTGCGGGTGCGCAGCGGTGGCATCCCGCCGTTGGGGGAACCCGTGGAGGATCATGGGCAAGATGCCCATGCCACAATAGAAAGGCAAAGCTGCGGCACTAATAGCGTCGCGACCCCCAGGGAGCAGGACCAGTGAGACAACCTCAGCTTCTGATGAGGAGGCGGCACCTCGAGGGACTGGGAAAGGTGAATCCCCCGAGGGGGTACTCTCTTCGGACATACGAGGATGGCGACGACGCCCACTGGGCCGCCATCGTCTCAAGAGCTTTTGGCTGGGAGGTGTCCCCGGTGATTTTTCGCAGAGAGATTGCCGAGCGGGATGCTTTCCGGCCGGACAGGGTCTTCTTTCTTGTTTACCGTGGTGAGCCGATAGGCACTGCAATAACCTGGTCTAAACCCGAGCTTGGTCCGCGAGCCGGCTATGTGCACATGGTTGCCGTCTTGCCCGAGCATACTGGAAAGGGGCTTGGCAAGGTCCTCGCCTTGGCGGTCCTTCGGCAGCTCAAGCGGCTGGGCTTTCGCTCCGCCTTCCTCCACACGGACGACGAGTGGCTCGCGGCCATTAAGACATATCTAGAACTTGGTTTCGAGCCGGTCATTGAGGAGGAAAGCGTTCGGCGGCGATGGGTGGAAGTCTTCCAGGGGCTCAAACGGCCAGACCTATCGCACAGGTATTGCAGGGAGGAATGACCTGGAGCCGGAGCACACTGGTCGGGCGTGGCTGTATTTTCGGGGCGGAGAGCCGGTGCCTGGACCACCCCCTCGGCGTCGCCCAGGCCGGAAAGGGCTCTTACATCTCACCGTCCGCCCGCCAAGCTTACACGCGTGATCGGGCCTGAAACCGCGCGGCCCGAGGTGGCATGGGCATCCTGCCCATGAAGCTGCTCACGGGCGGGACGCCCGTGCCACGATTAGGCAGCCGCGCCCCCTCTGGTCACGCATCTTGCTCTTTGGCAGGCGCGGCTTCGGGGGTGCCGTTGTTCTCTTCGCCGGCCTCCTCCGTCTCCTCCGTTTCGGGGACGGTTTTTGCCACGTCCACGACCCGGTCTCCCTCCGACAGGGAAATGATTCTTACCCCCTGGGTGTTCCTGCTAATGGTTCTAATCTGAGAGACCGGCGTCCGCATCATCTTGCCTTCGGCAGTGATGACCATGATGTCGTCGGCGTCCTTCACGCTCAGCACCCCGACCACAGGACCGTTGCGCTCGGAAGCCTTGATGGCAATGATTCCCTTCCCGCCGCGCCTTTGCCGCCGGAACTCCTCAAAGGCCGTTCGTTTCCCGTAGCCGTTCTCGCAGAGCACTAAGAGAGTCGCGTGCTCCTCGACAACCTCCATGCCGACGAGGGCGTCCCCTGATTTTCCCAAAGTGATTCCCTTGACGCCCCGCGCAGCGCGGCCCATGGGCCGAACATCTGTTTCTTCAAATCGTATTGACTGCCCCTGTCGCGTCACGAGGACCAGTTCGTCGTGTCCGCTGGTGAGTTTGACTTCTATGAGGCTATCGCCGGGGTCAACCCGAAGCGCAATTATCCCGCCGCTCCTCGGGTTGCTGAAGGCGGAAAGAGGGGTCTTCTTCAAGACGCCCTTCTGCGTCGCCATCATCAGGTTGCGCTCGCCGTCGAAGTCCTTCACCCGGATCAGAGCAGCGATTTTTTCGCCACTCGGCATTTGAAGCAGGTTCACGATTGCCTTGCCCCGGGCGACGCGCCCCGCAGGCGGGATCGCGTACACCTTTAGCCAGTAGCACCGCCCCTCCGTCGTGAAGAAAAGGAGATAGTCGTGCGTTGAGGCGGTGAAGAGGTGCTTGACGAAATCCTCCTGCCTCGTCTCCATTCCGGAGATGCCCTTCCCCCCTCGGTGCTGCTTGCGATAAGTTGCAACCGGCACTCTCTTGATATATCCCGCATGGCTGATGGTGATGATGCACCCCTCATTCGCGACGAGGTCCTCCACCGTAAAATCGCCTTCCGCTGGCACGATGTCGGTTCGTCGAGCATCCGCAAACCTTTTCTTCAGGTCCTCCAGCTCGTCCTTGATGATTTGTTTCACGAGCGACGGGCTGCTGAGAACCGATTTAAGGTACGCGATTTTCTTCAGGAGGTCGCGGTATTCGTTCTCGACTTTCTCTCGCTCCAGTCCCGTGAGCTGGTAGAGCCGCATGTCGAGAATGGCGTTGGCCTGCCGCTCGGAGAATTTGAAGTTCTTCATCAGCTCGTCGCGCGCCGCGTCCCTGTCCTTGGAGGAACGGATGATTCGCACGATTTTGTCGAGATTGCTCAGCGCGAGCTTGAAGCCCTCGAGGATGTGTGCTCTCGCTTCCGCCTTATCGAGCTGGTACTTGGTTCGGCGGACGATGACCTCCTTGCGGTGGCCGATGTAGCAGTTCAGGACGGATTTCAGCCCCATCGTCTGGGGCTGGCTCTTGTCCAGAGAAAGAAGGATCGCCCCGAACGTCTTCTGCATCTCCGTGTGCTTATAAAGCTGGTTGATGACGACGTGAGCGTTTTCCCCTCGTTTCAGCTCAACGACGACGCGCATCCCGTCTTTGTCGGATTCATCGCGCAGGTCCGAAATCCCCGAAATCGTTTTGTTGTTGACCAGTTGAGCAATGTTGTTGATTAGATCGGTCTTGTCAACCTGGTACGGGATTTCCGTGATGACTATGTACTCTTTGCCGCTCTTCGTCGGCTCAATCCCGGTCCGCGCCCGACAGACGATTCTCCCCTTGCCCGTCCGGTATGCTTCTCGGATTCCCTCCGTGCCGCATATAAGCCCGCCCGTCGGGAAATCCGGCCCCGGCATGACTTCTATGAGCTTCGATAGCACGACCTCCGGGTCGTCAATCAAGAGCTTCAGCGCGTCCACCACTTCGCCTAAGTTATGCGGTGGAATGTTGGAGGCCATTCCAACGGCTATCCCGGAGCAGCCGTTGCAGATGAGGTTGGGGAATCGCCCGGGCAGAACCGTCGGCTCCTGAAGCGTCTCGTCGTAATTGGGGATGAAGTCAACGGTGTCCTGCTCGATGTCTTCCAAGAGTTCCATGGCGAAGTGGGTGAGGCGGGCTTCCGTGTATCGCATGGCGGCTGGGGGGTCCCCGTCCACGGACCCGAAGTTCCCCTGCCCGTCAACGAGGGGGTATCGCATGACGAAATCCTGCGCCATCCTCACCAGCGTCGGATAGACGACACCTTCCCCGTGGGGGTGATAATTGCCAGAGGTATCGCCCGCGATTTTGGCGCACTTGCGGTACTTGCTCGTCGGGGTGAGATGAAGGTCCCGCATCGCGTAGAGAATGCGGCGCTGGGAGGGCTTCAGTCCATCCCGAGCGTCCGGAAGAGCCCTCTGGATGATTACGCTCAGCGCGTACGAGGCGAAGGACTCCTTCATCTCGTCTTCGATATTGCGCGGAGTTATCCTTTCATTCAGCGTGTACACACTCATCCTTCTCCCTCCAAGCAGTCAAATAAAGTTTACGGTATCCGCCACCTTTCCGTCAAGGCATTTATCGTCCGGCGTCTGGCTGGGTGGTCGTGGCATCCCACCCTTGGCGGGACCCGTGACCAGGTTCATGGGGAAGATGCCCATGCCACCACAGCACCGATTGCTCGGGAAGGAATGGACCCTCCTCGTTGTTAGGACTGGCGCCAGGGCGCGGTGGGCATCCACCGCAGTCTGCCGAGGGGGTGAGGCACAACTCGAGCGGCAGCATTTGGAGTGCTGAAGCTGCGCTTCAGCTTTCGAAAGCGGGAGCAGCGCTCCCGCAGTCCAAGGTTCCCGGGCTCCTCTGCCGGCATTGGTTCGCGTTTGGTCCTTTGAGCCAGGCAGGAGCGTAGCAGGCCTGACAACCTGCCACTCATTTGCAGCGACGTCCGCGCCCCGCGGAGACTTGAATCTCCCTGCACGTCGTGCCTTTGTGTCTTCGTGGTAAGTCCCCCTTGCACCTGTGGCTCGCGGGACCTTGAACGTTCGAGCGCTTCGGGAGTAGAATGGAGCAACAAGAAAGCCGATGGCCAGTCGTCGTCATGGCGCAGGGCGGCAATTCTGCGTGCGCCCCATGGGTATGCGCAGGGCGAGGCCAGCGTCGGGAACACTGTCATCGAGTTTCGCAACGTACAGAGATGGGAGGGAAGGGCATGTCTGCAAGAAGACCGCTTGCTCCGGCAGTCGCTATCGTGAGTTGGGGCGTTATGGTCATCGCTTTTTGCCTCGCAGGGCCGGCCCCTTCGGCCGTGCCTGCCCAGGAGCCAGCTATCGGAAGCACCCCGGTCATTTACTGCTCCGACCTGTTTCATCCGCCAGACGACCCGGACGACTGGTTTGACCTGGCGACGGTTTTCTCGCTCAGCGAGCTCGACTTACGCGGCATCGTCCTCGACCAGGGCGAGAAGCAGCTCAAGAGGCCCGGCAGAATCCCCATCGAGTTGATGATGGCGATAACTGGCAAGAAAGTGTCATTCGCCTGCGGATTGCCCAACAAGCTCAGGTCTCCTTCCGATAAGGGGCTTGACCAGCCGGAGAAATTCCAGGAGGGAATCAACCTCATTCTCAAAGTCCTTTCGGAGTCGGACAAGAAGGTCACTATGATAACCGTCGGGAGCCTCCGGGACGTGTGTGCGGCGTTCAATCGCAAACCGGAACTGCTCAAAGGGAAGGTTGAAAAACTCTACATCAGCGCAGGAAATTCCAACGGCGGCAGCGAGTACAACGTTGACCTCGACCCGAACGCCTATGTCGGCGTGATGCGGTCCGGCTTGCCGATTTACTGGCTGCCGTGTTTCGGCAAAGAACCGTTTGTCTCTCGATGGCAATTCAAGCAGGGTGACCTTATGGACGGGTGGTCTCTCAAAGTCCAGGATTACTTCTGCTACGGCTTGATGAACGTCAATCCGGCCGGAGTTGACCCGGTGAAAGCTCTTGACAGGCCGATTCCAGAAGAGGTGAAGAAGAAGGTCTGGGCGATGGACCGCGCCATGTGGTCAACGCCCTCTTTCATAGACGCGGGGGGTAGGACGCTCGCCGTGGCCGTCAAGACTGTACTCGACCCGCAGAAGGGCGTCGCGAGGCTGCAGGAGGTGGGATGGCGTGCGGTGCCGAGCGCTAAGACCGGCGGCCAGAAGTGGGTATTCGAGTTCGTCCCCGCCACGGTCACGGTGAGCGACAAAGGCCTTACTCGCTTCGAGGGCATTGACGTCATCAACCTCACCAGCCCGAACATGCACATCTTCCGGCTTGAACATAGGTTGGATACAGTCGGGGACTACAACAAGGCGATGAAGCAAGCCCTGGGGGACTTACTCAAAGACCCGATTATGCGGGAATCCTGGCATTTCGCCCTCCCGGCGCCGCCATGAAGCAAGCTGTGGGGCGTTTACTGAAAAACCGCGCCGGAGGGCAGCCATTTGCTTCCCCCGGGCCAGACTCGGGCTGGTCGTGGTGAGTGGCGGAGGGAACTGCTGTCACAGGTGGGGACTGGCGCGGCTTCCTCCCGGCGGAGTAAGCACCTGGACCGCGGTCGGACGAGCGTACCTCGGGCCCAGCTGTGCTCGGGAAGCAGCCGACGACAGCCGCCTTCCGGACAGGGCGCGGTCTATGCAGGGAATATGAGTTTCCAGAGCTTGGTCCCCAAAATCACGACGCCGACGACAGCGGAGGTGATCGAACTCAAAAGCACCGCGCCGGCGCTGATGTCGAGGAGTTGCTTCGCAAGCTCGTTGTACTCACGGGTGACCATCCTGGTTATCAGCTCGACGACGGTGTTGAACATCTCCGCCACGAGCACCAGCCCTATAACCAGCACCAGGACAGCCCACTCGCTTTCGCTAATCTTCAGGAGAAAGCCCAGCAGCACTGCCGCAATCGCTGCGGCAAAGTGAAACTTGAAGCTGTTCTCTATACGGATAGCCTCGGCTATCCCGCGAACGGCACACCCGAATTTCCTGATGACTCTTTTCATCTCTTACTCACCGGTATCTGGAGGTTGTGGTTGCGACGGAACGAAGCGACTGAGGCGCAGGAAAGTATAATGATACCCCACGTGCGCCACACAGCTACTCGCTTTGCAGCGCGGGCAGGGCGTGCGATAGGGCATTACTTTTCTGTTTTGCTGGCTGGTCTTTTTCGTCTGCGGGCAGCGGGTTTGGGGGCGTGCTTCTTCGCCAGCGCGACGAGCTCAGGTATCTCGAAGGGCTTTCGCAGGAGGCCGACGACTGTGGGAAATCCTTTCAACTCGTCCGCCGTGAAATCCCGAAAACTGCTCATAGCAATTGTCGGAACGTTTATCCCCTCATTAGACATGAGAATCAACAGTTCCGCCCCGTTGACTCGGGGCATGTGCATGTCGAGGAGAAGGAGCTTGCACTCGGGGTCTTTGATGTAACGGTAGGCTTCCCCACCGTCACCGGCCATCTGTACGCGGTATCCCTCCTTTTCGAAGGCGACAGCCAGCGCCCCGGCAAGCACCGCATCGTCGTCAACAACAAGAATCATAACCGCGCCTTTCCAGAGAGACAGACCCACGCCAAGCGTGCGGCTTGGTCCGGTAGCATGTCATCAATTGACCGCGTCTCGTGCCCGTCGGCAAGACGGAAGCATGAATAGGCACCTCGACAGTGCTATTTGCCGGCTTTAGCCGGCACCCTCCTCAGACACGGGCTTCAGCCTGTGGTCAGCATTAGCACGTGAGGTCCCCTGCCAGCCGGCTTCAGCCGGGCCCCGCCACGAAAACTGCACCCGCCTTTAGAACACCAGATGGAGTGCCGCGCCGAGGTACTCGTTGGTGTCGTCCTTCACCCATGTCTTGATAGAGTCGTCAAGCAGGACGGAGATGCCTACGAACGGCTCAAAGCTGATTTGCTTCGACAGCGGAATGACCATCGAGAAGGATGCCTCGAAGTCAATGAATGCCGCTTCCGAGACCCAGAAGTACGTCTCGGCGAATCCTTCCGTCGCGCCCCCGAGGGCAGTGGCCACCTTGAAGGGGACGTTCTCTATCTGATCCTCGTAAGCCACCCCTATCCGCGCGTAAAGCGCACTCGCTTCGTCAACGTCCCAGTAAAGCTCCAGCGATGGAACAATCGGCGTCCCGGTTCTCCATGCGGCCTTTCCGAAAAGCTCGGACGTGTCGGAATAGGGGGATTCGTCGTAACCGTAGTAGATGTAGCCCGCGCTGAAGTTCAGTTGCCCCAAGGAGAAAAAGTACTCTAACGAGAGGTCAATCTCCCCCGTTCCTGCGTCCTCGCCCGTCTCAAAAAGCCCGAGCGCTTTCACGCAGAACGACGGAAACTTCACGTAAACCGCCGGAGAAACCGATGTGTCGTACTTATTGACTCCCCTCCATATGTAGTCGCTGTAAATCGCCGCATCCACCCCCGCGAACCACGTCCTTCCGGCGGGCGGGGCCGCCTTTTCTTCCGCGAAGCCTGTGCACAGCGCCAGTCCCCCTGCGAGGACAACAAGACTCACGACCGCCAATCTTGCTCTGGATGTCATACTCTCTCCCCCTTCTGGATGGTTTATTGTTTTCAGCACTCCTCCTGACCATCAGTTAAAGTCAGCCGAATTTCTCAAATCCGCCGTCGAGTGTCAAGGCTTTTATGAGAGCGCCCAAGACGCCGGGCGCAGTTGCCCGAAGGGAGGTACGCTCGGCCGCGCGTGGAGGCGCACCGGAGGGTTCCATGTTTCCCTTTCGCCGCGCTGAGACATTTGATATTAAGGTCGTTGAGAGTTGTTACTGTTGTTCCATTGACTGCAACTTGGTGTTTCGGTTCGTCGCTGCAAGACCCGGCGAGCGACGAAGGACCCTTAGCGAACGAACTGTCGCGTCGAGCCCTATGGCAGGACCGTGTTTCCGGACAGATTATTCCGTTTTCAAGGAAAGCGACTCGGCTGTCCTTGCCGAGCAGGTCAGCGACTACCTTCCCATCTCGGAACGCCTGGTTTCCTGTCTGTGGTACACCCAGACCTACCTGAAGAATCTCCGCACGGCTGACGGACGAGCCGTCAGAGTCATTTCCCCCGGAATATGGAACCTGGAGGCAGGACCGGACTTCATGCAGGCGGCCGTGGAGTTTGAAGGGGGCGAGGTTGTGAGGGGGGACATCGAAATTCACGTCCGCTCCTCCCACTGGGAAGAGCATCGCCATCACCGTGAACCTCGCTTCGATAGTGTCATCGCTCACGTTTGCATGTGGCGGGACACTGATGACATGTTTCTGAGCACCTCCTCCGGGGAGAAAATCCCGCAGCTCGAACTGTCCAGGCACCTTACCAGACCCCTCGGCAAGATTGTCGGCCAGATCGAGACCGAAGATTTCCCTTACACCCGGAAAGCCGGTCTTGGGCGCTGTGCCGAGCTTCTGGCAACTCTCAGCAAAGGACGGGTCAGCACCCTTCTGAGCATTGCGGGGGAGTGGCGAATCCTTGAGAAAGCAGCGCGATATGCCGAGTGGCTCGCGGAGACAAGCCACGATGCAGTCCTCTATGGAGGCTTGATGGAAGCCCTCGGATACCCCACCAACAAGGAGCCTTTTCTGATTCTTGCGGAGCGAATTCCGTTAGACGTCCTCCGGCTTCAAACGAGCGAGCGTTCGGGGGGTTTTTCGCACTATCCCATCCAGAGCGTTCTGATGCATCTTTCGGGTCTTTTTCCGGGAGAGGAGGCGCCGGGCTGGGATGACGAAACATCGGGCTTCTTTCGTTTCATGGAAAGCGTCTGGCGGGACTTCGCAGCTCGCACGACCTATTTTCCCATGGATTCCGAAAAATGGAACCTCCGTGTCCGTCCCCTCAACTCACCCCTGCGGAGAATCGCCGCCGCGAGCCAGTGGGTCCATCGCCATAGAAGCCAGTCCGTCTTCTCAACGATGGTTCGCATCTTCCACGAACTTAAGAAGACCGGCGCCGAATTCGCCGAAGACTACGACCGCTTTCGGCAGGAGCTGGACGTTGCCCGGAGCTCCCACCAAAAAGACGACATTCGGAAGCGTTACCTCGACGCTGTCGGGAAACTCCACGCACTGTTTCGCTGCGAGGAAGACAAGTACTGGTCCTTCCGGTACGTCCTCGGCGGAGACAAGCTCTCCCGGCCCGTGAGCCTCCTCGGCGAAAGCCGCGTCCGCGAGATTCTCGTGAACGTGGCGATACCCATCCTGCTTCTGCACTTCCGGCAGTCAGCAGAAGAGTACGAGAGCACTCTCTACCTCCTCTACAACTTCCTGCCGAAGTTGCAGGAAAACAAGGTCACCCGTTTCATGCGGCACCGCCTCTTCGGGCGGCACCAAAGGGAAGACCTCGTTACCTCTGCCGTCGCTCAACAAGGTCTCCACCAGCTTTTCAGAGACTATTGCAGCAAAGACAGGGGCGGGTGCCTCGATTGTCGCTTTCAAGGAAACCTTAACCAGTGGCTCCAGCGCGCCGTAGGCAAAAACCCGTGAATTTCCACGACAGCTTTTTCCTTGACACTATGGCGCTTGGCTGATAGCTTGTGGACACTTTCCGATTTTTTGGATACCGAACAGTGGAGTGACGTTTAAGCACAAAACCGGGAAAGGAAGCGGGAAGTATGTCTGACGCATATTGTGTAAAGTGCAAGGCGAAAAGAGAAATCGCCAACCCAGTTCAAGTGACCATGAAGAATGGCCGGCCCGCACTCAAGGGAGTTTGCCCGACCTGCGGCACGGGTCTTTACAAGATACTGCCGATGAAGAAGTAGTTCACCGGACGGGAACGCACCACGTCCGGGGCAGCGCTCCGGGCCAGGAGCTCCGATGGCAGGGTGCGGCGCTTCGCCGGCTGCCGGGAAATGGGGACCGCTCGTTCAGGGGGTTGCTATGCGCCGGGGCGAGGTATCCGCGGCGCCATCGTTAACTATACCGGCTTTTGCGTCACCCCCAGGCGGCACGCACGACGCGTTCTGCCTGTTGCTTTATATGCAGGAAGTGCTCACCACAGGTGAGCCTTAATCAACAACTACCTCTGACCTGTCGGAGGCAAGGAGGACAAGGGATGGCTAACGCAAAAGTAGCGGTCATTGGCGCAGGAAATGTCGGAGCGACGACGGCTCTGAGCCTGGCACAGCTCAACATTGCCGACGTCGTCATGACCGACATCATCGAGGGGATGCCTCAGGGCAAAGCCCTGGACATGCTGGAAATGGCGCCCCTGCTGGGGATTGACGTCACTATTACCGGCTCCAGCGACTACAAGGACATCGCCGGAAGCAACGTCGTCGTCGTGACCGCAGGCATCGCCCGAAAGCCCGGAATGTCCCGCGACGACCTCCTGAAGACCAACGCGACCATCGTCGCTGGGGTCGTTGACAACGTCGTCAAATTCGCGCCGGATTCCATCATCGTGATGGTCAGCAACCCCCTCGACGTGATGACTTATCTCGCGTACGAGCGAAGCGGATTCGGGAAGAAGCGAGTTGTTGGGATGGCGGGCGTCCTCGATTCGGTGAGGTTTCGGTGCTTCATCGCGATGGAGTTGGGCGTGTCGGTGAGGGAAGTCTCGGCAATGGTCCTGGGCGGGCACGGCGATTCGATGGTCCCTTTGCCGGCTTACTCGACGGTTTCCGGCATTCCCATCGGGAAACTTCTCCCGAAGGAAGCCATTGACCGGATGATCGCCCGCACCCAGAACGCGGGAGGAGAGATAGTCGCCCTCCTCAAGACGGGAAGCGCCTACTACGCCCCCGCGGCAGCGGCCGCCGCCATGGTCGAAAGCATCCTCCTCGACCAGAAGCAGCTTCTCCCCTGCTGCGTCAAGCTGGAAGGCGAATACGGCCTTAGCGATGTCTTCGTAGGCGTTCCGGTCATCCTCGGAAAAGAAGGTGTCGAGAAGGTTGTGGAGTTGGAACTCTCACCGGAAGATTCCGAGAAACTGAAGAAGTCCGCTGGTCACGTCTGCTCGACGATTGACCTGATGAAAAAGCTGATGGCGTGAGCGAGGCCGCGTGCCCGGCATCTGATTTGCGCGCCGTCGTTGGCGCCGGTGTGAGAGGGCGCCGAAAAGGGGATTTCTTCTCGCCGAATGCTCGTCGCAGGACTCTGCCCAAAGCCGCCTCGTGTGGACCTGAAAGTGTAAGGAGCTTTCCATGCCGAGCGACGCACAAGTCCCTGGTGTTGTGTCTGCTCTTCGTCAACTCGCCTCAGTTTTCGGTCTGCCAAACGAGGTAACCGAGAAGATTTTTCTGCAATCCCTCATTGGGAAGCGGGTACTCGACTACCTCGCTGAAATGGGAGAGACCTCGACCGCAGAAGTATCTGCCGCCCTCGAAAAGGTCGGCTTTCCCGAAACCAACGTGGAAGATTTCTCCGCTGGCGTTCAGGCGGAACTGGAAATTGTCACCGCCGCGGAGGTCCAGCGAGCCTTGCCCTCCATGCTGGATCCCACAGCTTTCGTCCGTGCATTGTCGGAGAAAGCCGGGAAGACCGAGAAAGAGATTCTCGCGGCCATGGAAACGAAAGTTTGCCTCCGGCCCCCTGCCATCCGATACAGAATTAGCCGGTGTCCAGAGGGGCAAACGGTCCCTTTCTCAAATGTCCCCACGATGGCTTTCGCGCCTGGCTCGCAGGGGCTGGAATTTTCGCGAGGCAAAATCCACTTCGTAGGATTCAAGTCCCCCGAGCGGCACGTCAGCGCCGAGCGGCGTCGTCTGTTGGACGAATATTGCGACTCAGTTCTTGTCCTGCTGAGGAGCGAGCCTCTTCCCGTGTTCAAGGGCGGGATCATGGAAGCCCGCGAGAGGTTCTTCAACGGAGAGATGCCCGATGCCAGCCGGATTCTTCCGGAAATGAGGCAGAAATACGGGACAAATGAGGCAGGAATCATTGGCGGCTTTCTCCTCGACAAGCTCGGCACGGACGTTCAGAAATCCGCCTGCGGCGCGAAAAGGCAAAGAGCAATCGCCACCGTCAGAAAACGACTCAAGTACGTCATCACCTTGGGCATCGGCGGAAACGAAATGCGCTGGCACGCCCTCGCGAACCTTTACAACTCTGAGCCTTCTTGCCGGAAGAAATGGATACCTCTCCATTCCGCCGACGAGATGGACAAGATTCCCGACGATGCTCACGGCAAAAACACCGTCATGTTCTCTTTCTCCCGCGGCGGAAGCACCGAGGAAACCAAAGCAGCCGAAGAAGTTCTGCACGGCAGATTCCCCGTCAGCATCATCTATGCGAACGCTGGCGAGCTCAAAGCGCTGGGTGAGGACCACGGGTCACTCGTTCTTCCCTTTCCGCGAAGAATAGCCGGTCGCTATTGCGGCCTGAAAACCTCCCTGAACCTTGCCCCGATGTATCTTTTGGGAATGGACACCCGCGCCTACTGGGAAGCCTCCGACCGAGCGGATAAGGCCCTCGACGTTCATTCCGACGAAAACCTTGCGTGGCAGTTGGCCCGGTTCATCTTCCTTGAGAAAGAGCTTACCGGCGTCAAAATGATGTACCTCGGCCACAACTCGGAAAGAATCGGCCACAACCTCAACGAGCTGGCTCAATTCGTCATGGAAGGGCTCGCCAAGGAGGGAAACGAGCTTTTCGCGATGGTCGGAATGCCCTATCCCCGCAACACCCATTACGAGATCGAAGGCCCGCTCGGAAATTCCCGGTTCTTCCTCTACTGGAACTTCCTCCTGTGCCAGGTCCGAGCCGAAGAACGATTCCGATACGCCTACGCCCGCGATGCGAACAAGCAGAAGCTCTACGCCGACCAGGTCAACGCGGCCCTCGTGGCGGCGGCGCTGGCGGTCTATGGCAAGCATTCCCCGAGCATCGTCTTCCTTCTCTCAGACCAGAGCCTCGAAACCCTCGCCCACCTCAGCAAAATCTACGAGGACACAATCTATCTCCTCTGCCGCCTGACGAACGTTGACCCATTCGGAAATCCCTGCGTAAAGGAAATGCGAGACGAAAGCAGTGAGAACGTCGAGCGCCTTTTCGCTCTCGGCGACGGCCCCCTTCGCTCCCCCTTCGTCCTTTTCGAATTGCTGAGGGACACCTACTGAAACTTTTTTCGTCCAGGGCATTGACACGACGGCCCCCTTGTTGTATCTTTTATACAACACGCTTGGGGGAGGGACAAGCATGAGCGATACTGTTCGGACCAATTTTGGCGGTTTCCTCGAATCGCTTCGGCAACGAAACAAGCTGACTTTGCGTGAGTTCTGTAAGAGGGCAGGGGCGGATGCGGCAAACATAAGCCGAATGGAGAGAGGTCTCTCGCCTCCTCCGAGAAGCAGGGAAATCCTGGAACGTTATGCCAGGGCTCTTGGCATCCAATCGGGGTCTGATGACTGGTACCAGTTCTTCGACCTGGCAGCCGCGGATCAGGGAATAGTGCCGGAGGACTTGATGAAAGACCCGGAACTGGTCAAGGCCTTGCCCACATTCTTCCGGACCCTAAGAGGTCAGAAGCCGACCCGGGAAGAGATGAGACAGGTCGCAGAGAACATCAGGAGAGCGGGGCGGTGAAGGTTGACCCCGCGTCCTTCAAGGCGCCTCTCATCTCCCCTGAACAGGCCTGGAAGGAGGCCGAGGGGATTCGCCAGTTGTTGCTCACAGCAACTTCACGAACTCGTCAGCATCCAATCGCGCTTGCTTGAGGATGTGCGCCAAAGTAGAACGCTTGACTGGCCGGTGCGTTGGGACAGTTATCTTACGCACCTCGTTGCCTACGCGTTTCTGTAATCGAATGTGGCTGCCGCGCTGACGCACTACTGTCCATCCGTCCCTCTGTAAAGCTCTGATAATGCGGGTATGCGGCAGGCTGGGCACTTTGGTCACAATTCGATCTCCTGCACCAGTGCAGTGCTCTCCGTGACCAAATCATCTTCCACGGGCTCAAGATACAGTTCGATCGCCTCTCGGATATTTCTAAGAGCTTCTTCAACCGTCTCTCCTTCACTGATGCAACCAGGTAAAGAAGGTACATAGACGGTATATCCGCCCTCGTCACTCGGTTCCAGAACAACTTTGAAACGCATGGAATCCCTCCTGCCTTGTGAACACTCGATTTTCCGCTCAGTCTCGTTCGTGAACTCTTTGTTCACATGCTTTACTGTACCCCGCCGTTGAGTTCTGTCAAGCCCGGTTTTCGTTCGCGCCTGCGCTGGTGATGCGAACAAGCGGAAGCTCTACGCCGACCAGGTCAACGCAGCCCTCATGGCGGCGGCCCTGGCGGTCTATGCAAAACATTCTCCAGGCATCGTCTTGCTTCTCTCAGACCAGCGCCTCGAAACCCTCGCCTACCTCAGCAAAATCTACGAGGACACAGTCTGTCTCCTCTGCCGCCTGACCAATGTTGACCCCTTCGGAAATCCCTGCGTGAAGGAAATGCGAGACGAAAGCGGCAAAAACGTCGAGCGCCTTTTCGCTCTCGGCGACGGCCCCCTTCGCTCCCCCTCCATGCTCTGCGACCTGGTCAAACATACGTACTCAGAGTAACTCGGAAAAACCGCTCTCCTCGCCTCTGTGTCTTCTCTTTCTCCCCCATTACCAGGCGATTGAATCACGAGCCGGCGAGATTCCCGGGAAGGTGAGACGCGTTCTGAGCTTGAAAATCTGCGGCAGTTCGTTATATTGATAGCGGAGCCCGCTGGCGATGGAACGGCTCCGTGTATGTGATGTCCGAGAGGCCGCTATGAAGAAACTGACTATCACGACTCACGCAGAACAACGGGAGAAGGAGCGCGCGTATTGGAGGCAGCAGACGCCCGAGGCCCGTCTCGACGCCGTCGAACGACTGCGACTCGAAGCGGGGAAGTTCCTCTATGAATATCCAGCCAGATTTCGAAGAGTGTTTAGCGTTACTCGAAAAGCACAACGTTGACTACATGATAGTGAGCGGATACGCTGTGGCGTTTCACGGCTTTCCCCGCTTCACGAAAGACACAGACATCTTCTTTGAGCCGACACCGGACAATGTCCGCCGCCTGCGAGAGGTTCTGGTGGAGTTCGGTTCCACCGAAAACGACCTTCCCCAGGATTCCTTTGAAACGAAGGGGAATCTCCTTAGTTTCGGTGCGGTTCCTGTCCGGACTCCGGCGGCGGCGATGATGTGATCACAATAGATGCGGGCGCGGGGCAGGATAGCATCACACACGACGTGAGTTACGGACAGGATACCGCTCTCATTGACGGCGGGGCAGATGCCGACACCCTGCCAATCAACCAGGGCGGTCAGAATTTCAGCCTCCTCGACGAAGAAGGCAAGTTAATCTACCAGTGTGGCCAGGGCGGCTCCCTCATCACCGTCAAGAGCATCGAGCACATCCTCGTGCTCGACAGCGAGGGACAAACCGTCTTCGAGTGGCATCAGTGAGCACTCTGATTGGCAAGGTGGGTGCCCCGGTGACGGCACAGATGGAGCCTGCAAATCTGCCACTGGTTCGCAGCCATACCCGATTTGCAAGTTCGGTAACGTACATTCTGGACGGCATGATAGGATAACAGAATCGTGCCTTCGTCACTTAGTGCTCTGATTCATGAATTCGGTCACCCATCATAGAAGGGCCTTACGAGTGTTTTCTCGCCAAGACGCTAAGACCCCAAGCGTCTTGTGTCTTTGATTCTCAGCTATCCTATGCGGCTTCGCGGCTTCGCGAGAGACCTGGTTCGGCATGGTGCAACATGGCAAAACGAATTGTCAAAGGTAAACAGGGCGTCCCGCTGATAGGAATCACGATGGGGGATGCCGCGGGGATCGGGCCGGAGGTCATCGCCAAATCCCTCACCGACGGGAGAGTGTCGTGGGCGTGCCGGTGCGTCATCTACGGCGACGAGACGATTTTTTCCTCCGTTCTCCGGATTCTGAAAATAGACCTGGCGCTCAAGTCAATTGCATTTGCCCAACGCGAGGCGGCCGACGCCTGTGTTTCCTTTGTTGACTGCGCGGACTACCCCATGTCGCACGTTCATTACGGGGAGATGGACAGGCGGTGTGCAGTCAACTCCGTCGGATACATCAACCGCGCAATCGGGGACGCGCTCTCGTCGAAAATTGACGCGATGGTGACCGCTCCAATAAACAAAGCCTCCATCCGGCGAGCCGGCCTCCCCCTCGACGGGCATACGGACTACCTCGCCCAGGAGTCAGGGACGAAGGATTACGCCATGATGTTCGTGGGGGGCGGATTGAGGGTTGTGCTGATGACGATGCACGTTCCGCTCGCGACTGTCGCGCGAAGAATCACTCAGTCTGCCGTCTTGACGAAGATTCGATTGACGGATCGGCATCTGAAGGAATGGTTTGGGATTGACACGCCGCGCATCGCCGTCTGCGGCTTGAACCCTCACGCGGGCGAAGAAGGCATGTTCGGGAAGGAGGAAACCGAAAGAATTCTGCCGGCCATCGAGGCGGCCGGGTCGGAAGGGATTTCCGTCTCCGGCCCGTATCCGGCGGACACAGTGTTCAATCGGTGCAAGAATGGCGAATTTGACGCTGTCATCGCCATGTACCACGACCAAGGATTGCTCCCCGTCAAGCTCCTGGCTTTCGAGGAAGGAGTGAACATCACCATCGGCTTGCCATTTGTGAGAACGTCGCCAGACCACGGGACAGCTTACGACATCGCCGGAAAAGGCATTGCTCACCCGGGCAGCATGAGTGCTGCGATTCTTCTGGCAGCCGAAATCGCCGGAAGGTTGAAAAAGTCTGCCAGGCGCAAACCATAGCCCTAACGGAAATTCGGATTTCTCATGTCAGTTCCTTGTCTCAAAAAAGACCTCGGCCAAAACCTCCTTGTTGATACGTCAGTCCGCGACAGAATCGTCGAGGCGGCTTCGGTTTCTCCGACGGACGTCGTGATTGAGATAGGGCCCGGAAAAGGGGCACTCACTTTCTCATTAGCCAGGCGGGCGCTGTTTTTGCTGGCGGTGGAGATTGACCGGCGCTTCTGCGAGTATCTCCGGGAGCGGCTGAGCGACTTCCCGAGCGTAGAGGTCCGGCACGGGAACTTTCTCCGAATGAATCTCAGTGAGGAAGTGGCGAAACTGAGACAGCGCTTCCCCGACGCGACGGCAGTCAAGACCGTCTCGAACTTGCCTTTTTACATCACGACGCCTATCGTCACGAAAATCGTCGAGAACCGCTCCTCAATAGACGCATGCGTCCTGACGGTTCAGAAGGAGGTTGCGGAGCGCTTCGCCGCGGTCCCCGGTACCAAGCGCTACGGAGCAATCACTCTTTTTTTGAACTATTACTCCAAAGTGAGTATTCTATTCTCGGTCTCAAAAGAAGCTTTCCGCCCGAGACCGGAGGTGGACGGCGCGGTGATTTCCATTGTCCCGCGAGCCGAGCCGGGCGTCCGGGTCAAGGACGAACGGTTCTTTTTCCGCGTCGTCCGGGCAGCGTTCCAGCAGCGCAGGAAAATGCTGAAGAACTCGCTGCTGACACTGGGGTTTCCGCAGCCGACGATAGAGGTTGCCTTGCGCGAGAGCGGTCTCGACCCTGCCCTGCGACCGGAGCGGGTCCATATGAACGATTTTGGGAGGCTCGCGGACGCCCTTTCGATGGCGCCACAAGGCGCCTGACAAGCAGCCCCCGAAGAGGGCGCGCGGCAAAAAGCGTTCTGCAAAGCGTCCCAATTCATAACCAGTCGCGTTTGTTTCGGACAGGATGAACAGGATAGACAGGATTCTGCGAATCCCCCGCCGAAGGTGGGTAGCCTTGCGCCTGCCCGTTAAAATCCTGACCATCCTGTGAATCCTGTCACAAATATCCTCGCCATTGGGGGCAGATGCGTCGTACTATTTGTGACCCGATGTACTAAGGAGATGCCGGATGAAGGAAATTACGGTTGAGGATGTCGAGTACGCAGCAAGGCTGGCGAGGCTCGAGCTTACCGAGGAGGAGAAGAGGTCCATGACCTCCCAGGTGCGCGACGTTTTGCGATACGTCGCAAAGCTCAACGAGCTGAACACCGACGACGTGGAGCCGACGGCCCACGTCCTTCCCCTCAAGAACGTGTGGCGAGCCGATAAGAGAGAAGAATCGCTGGACCAGGAAAAAGTCATTTCCATCGCCCCGAAGGCGCGCGACGGGATGCTGAGAGTGCCCAGGGTCGTGGAGTAGCGCGCCCACAGCGAGGCCAGAGGAGAGCCAGATGCGCCTGAGTTTTTGCAGTGCTAAAGATATAGTGCGGATGGTCCGGGAAAAGGAGGTCTCCGCGAAGGAGGTCGTGGAGGATGTCCTCGACGCCATTCGCCGAATTGACCCCCTCGTCAAAGCCTATCTGAGGGTTGACGAGGAAGCCGCTCTCAAACAGGCGCGAACGATTGACGAGAAGATTGCGCGCGGAGAGGAAATCGGTCCCCTCGGCGGGCTGCCGGTGGCGCTGAAAGACATTTTTTGCGTCGAGGCCGAGGAGACGACGTGCGCTTCTAAAATCCTGAAAGGATACTACGCGCCTTACGACGCCACCGTCGTCAAGAGGCTGAGGGATAGCGGGGCAATTTTCGTCGGGCGAACGAACATGGACGAGTTCGCAATGGGTTCCACAACGGAGAACTCCGCGTTCGCCGTAACGCACAATCCCTGGAACCTCGAGAGAATCCCCGGCGGCTCCAGCGGAGGCTCCGCGGCGGCGGTCGCTGCCCGCGAAGCAATTGTCTCTCTCGGCTCAGATACCGGCGGCTCCATTCGGATGCCCGCCTCCTTTTGCGGCTGTGTCGGGATTAAACCGACGTACGGGAGGGTGTCTCGCTACGGCCTCGTCGCTTATGCTTCGTCCCTCGACCAGATTGGGAATTTCGGCAAAGACGTTTGGGACTGTGCAATGGTCCTGAAGGTAATTGCAGGCCACGACCCAAAGGATTCCACCTCCGCCGACATCAAGGTACCCGACTACACCGCGCTTCTGGACGGAGACATCAAAGGCGTCAGGATTGGCATTCCGGCGGAGTACTTCGCCGAAGGGCTTGGCAAAGAGGTTCGCGCGGCGATTGAGGAAGCGACCAGGACGCTCTGGTATCTCGGGGCAATCACCGTCGAGGTTTCTTTGCCTCACACCGAGTATGCCATTGCTGCCTACTACATCATTGCCTCCGCGGAAGCCAGTTCCAACCTCGCAAGATACGACGGTGTCCAATACGGGCACCGAACGAAATTGCCCGGTGACCTCGACGAAATGTACACGAAAAGCAAGGGGGAAGGCTTCGGTGCGGAAGTCAAGCGGCGAATCATCATGGGCACGTATGCGCTGAGCTCCGGCTATTACGACGCTTACTATCTCAAGGCACTGAAAGTCCGGACGCTTATCAAGAGAGACTTCGAGGAAGCGCTTAAGAAAGTGGACTGTCTAATCACGCCGGTTTCCCCGACGGCGGCTTTCAAGATTGGCGAGAAAGTGAACGACCCGCTGACGATGTACCTGTCCGACATATACACCATCTCCTGCAACCTCGCGGGCCTGCCCGGCATCTCAATCCCCTGCGGCTTCGATTCCGAAGGCATGCCCATCAGCTTTCAATTGCTCGGACAACCGTTCGGCGAAGAGACGATTCTTCGCCTCGGCCACTCCTATCAGCAGGTGACCGACTTCCACAAGAAAGCTCCGCCCATTGCAGTGAAACTGCCCGGCCACTGACGCCACCGCCTCAACACGCCGGCGGCCCAGCCCTGCAACATCGTCATTCCCCGACAGGATTCCGCCGCTGATCAGGTTTCTCCTCAGACTGGCTTTGTCAGATTCACCTCTGCAAATGGAGACATTTGAGATTTCTATTGTGGCCGTGCCTGCTCTTGTGGTAGAAGGTGTCGCGACGATAGTCCGCTATTGGAGGTGTCATGCTTCGGCGTGTTCTGTTGCTCTACTCGCCAGACCATTCCGGCCATAAGATGGCCGCGGCTGCCATTGAGGAAGCGTTTCAGCTTCGGTATCCGCGAGTCAACGTACGCGGGATGAATCTCGTCAAACGCACGAATCCCCTTCTCGGTGCTCTCGCGACGACGACGTACCGCAGCCTGGTCCGAAACAATCCATCGGTCTGGCGGTATTTCTACGACAAAGTAGGGTGCAAAGAGAAAACCGGGAAGTTGAGGGATGTCGTTCACCTGAGCGGTTACCTCCGTCTGCGGAAGATACTGGACGATTTCGCGCCGGACGCCGTCATCTGCACCCAGGCGTTTCCATGTATCATGGTTGACAAGTACAAAAGCCTCACCGGGGAAAGCCTGCCCCTGGTTGGCGTGGTGACCGACTTCTTCGCGAATCTTTTCTGGAAGCTCAAAGGCGTTGACCTGTTTTGCGTGGCAGCGCAGGAGTCGAAGAGCGAGTTTGTCGAGATGGGCGCCCCCGCAGACCAGATAGAAGTAACGGGAATTCCCGTCCGGCCGCGCTTCGCCGAGGAACGCAACAGGGGCATGTCCCAGCGACACGTCTCGTCGAGAACAGTCCTCCTTATGGGGGGAGTCCGGGGGCTGGGGCCCATGACGACCATTGCTGAAAGGTTGTTCCAACTGACACGCGACGTGCGGGTCACAGCCATCGCCGGAAGAAACAAACGGCTTCAGAAGAAGTTGAGCGCCGTTGCGAGGACTTATCCGGAGCGGCTGGCTGTGCTCCACTACGTTGACCACGTTCATGAGCTGATGTCGCAATCTGACCTCCTGATTTCCAAGGCCGGCGGGATAACCACTTCGGAGTGCCTCGCCAGGAAGCTGCCGATGGTCCTGGTGTCGCCCATCCCCGGCCAGGAGGTCCGAAACGCGGAGTTCCTCTCGGAGAAGGGGGTGGCAGTACTCGCAAACGGCGCGAACGATGCCGCAAGGATAGCCGCCGAGCTGGTCAGGGACGACGCGAGGCTCAATCGGATGAAGGAGGCGATGGCAGAACTCAGCCGACCCGACTCCTCTCTTCGTATCGTTGATAAGGTCGTTGCGATGGCGTAGCCCGGGCCTCGATGATTCGGTCCCTCTCACCGACGGCGCTGATGGATATACCTACCTGAATCCCGACAAGAAGCGTCTTCCGCTTGCACAGCGTCCGAGCGATCAACCTGTCTTTGTGATGACGTCGCCCGCACCGCCGGTTTGAGCTGGGACCGAAAACGGGGGAAGAAAGAGCAGAGGAATTCCGAGACGGAGTCCCCTCGCTCCGGTCGGCTGCGAGAGATTGTGCGGCGCACGTGTTCAAGCAGACCGGACCTGGCGGCTGTCAGCAGAACATCTCGGTTCTCCTTGACGATGATTCCCGGGGGCCTCCCGTGGCGACGACGAGAGTGCCGCATTCCGTCGGTCCCTTACTGAGCGGAACAAAATTCGCTGAAAGAAAACGCCGCGGGCAAGGTGCCGGGGAGCGTGCATTTGAAACGCTCGGTCACCCTTGAAGAAAACTCGACGAGAGAGCAGATGAAGGTTTGTGCCCTTGTCCCGGTCTTCAACGAAGCTCCGCACGTGGGAAAGGTTGTCACTGGAAGCCTTGCATACGTGGAGTCAGTTTTCGTCGTTGACGATGGGTCAAGCGACCGCAGCGGCGAGATCGCCCGCGAAGCAGGAGCGCTCGTTTTCCGGCATTCGATAAATTGTGGAAAAGGGGAAGCCCTCAAGACGGGATTTGCCGCGATTTTGAAAGAAGGAAAGTGGGACGGCGTGATTGTTCTCGACGGCGACGGGCAGCACGATTGGAACGAAATCCCGAGGTTTGTCTCATGTCTGGTCGAGGGAGGCTATGACATCGTCCTGGGAAACAGGATGGGCGACGTGCAATTCATGCCTCTGGAGCGGAAGATAACCAATTGGCTGTCTTCGCGTGTCCTCAGCGCCCTGACGCACCAGAAAATCAAGGACAGCCAGTGTGGCTTCCGATTGATTAGAACCAACGTGCTGAAGGCGCTCGCCCTGCGCACGCAGAGGTTCGACATGGAATCGGAAATGTTATTGGAGGCGGCGAGGAAAGGCTTTAGAATCGGAGATATTCCCACTGCGACAATCTACGGGACCGAGAAAAGCTCGGTTCACCCGGTGCTGGATACTCTGCGGTTTGTCCTGGTGGCTCTCAGATACACGTTTCGCGCAATCGGAAGGCACAGAAGTCCCCGCCCGAATGGGAGCAAAAATGACAACGCCCGCCGATAAAGAAGCCGAATTCCTCAAAAAGCGGGAGGCGATGGTTCGGGAACAGATCGCCGCGAAAGGAGTCAGGGACAGGCGGGTGCTGGACGCAATGCGCAGGGTGCCCCGCGAAAAGTTTGTCCTCCTGAAGGAGCTGAGTGAGGCATACGAGGACACGCCTCTCCCAATAGACTGCGGGCAGACAATCTCCCAGCCCTACATGGTGGCTCTGATGACCGAGTGCCTGGAGCTGAAAGGCGACGAAAAAGTTCTTGAAATCGGGACGGGTTCCGGGTATCAAACGGCTATTCTCTGCCTCCTGTGCGAGATGGTTCACTCGATGGAGAAGCATCCGGAGCTGTGTACAAAGGCTTCTTCCGTCCTGAGAGAACTCGGGTTGGAGAATTTCAAGCTTATGACCGGCGATGGAACGAAAGGTTGGCCGGAGCACGCGCCTTACGAGGGAATAATCGTTACCGCCGGGGCGCCAGAGGTGCCGGCACCACTCATCGAGCAACTGGCGGTTGGCGGGCGCCTCGTGATTCCTGTGGGGGATACATTTTCGCAGATTCTGAAGAAGCTGGTGAAAACGCAAACCGGGTACGAGGCGAGTGACGTGTGCGGGTGTCGCTTCGTTCCCCTTGTCGGCGAGTACGGCTGGGCAGAGTGAGGGCAGAAACTCAGGTCGAAGCATCTATGTCGCGGGCAAGAGGATCGAATCGCCGGGGCGTTGCCGACGTTCAACCGAAAGGAAATAGATGGCGTCTATCGAGGACATCGCGAACTGGATAAAGGGTCTTCTTTCCCCGGAGTATTCCTCGTACTGGTTGATTTTCTTGTCGGCGATCGGATTTGTCGAGTCTTCGATCTTCCCGACGCAGCTTTTGTTCATGATGCCGCCGGACGTTCCCCTGGTTGTCTTCGCCATTGCAAAGCCGGAGTGGGCGCTGATTTTTGGGCTGGTATGCACCCTGGCTTCGGTACTGGGCGCAACGTTCGCCTTCTTCGTCGGGAAAAAAGCGGGACGCGCCATCTTGAGAAAATTCCTTTCCGAGGATAAAATAGGAGTTGTTGACAGGCTATTCGCCAAGTATGGCGTGGCAGCCGTCGGCATCGCCGGGTTCACGCCAGTCCCGTACGTTGCATTCACCTGGTCGGCGGGCACTTTTCGGCTCGCCTTTGGACCATTTCTTTTGATATCATTAGTTAGCAGGGGAGCGAGGTTCTTCGGGGAAGCGGTTATCTGCAAGCTCTGGGGCAAGGAAGTCAAAGAGTTTCTTCTGAAGAACTTCGATTGGGTGACGATTGTCATCGCCGTCGTTGTCGTGGTCGCGGTCGTGGCGGCAAGACATTTCCTGAAAAAAGGGAAAAAGCCCAGCGCAGGGCCAGGCGCGGAGACCGAGGGGCAACAGAGTCCCGAAAAATAGGCCGCCTGAGGCGATCGCACAGGACCCGGCTGCGACATTCGTGGCGGCATGGGCATCTTGCCCATGATCTTAGACGGGTCCCGCCGAAGGCGGGACGGCACGCTGCAGGGTACTGGGAGCCGTGGGCCTTTGAACGTGCCCTTGCCGCCTGAGAGCGCCGAGCACTTTTTCGGCTTCGTCGGGCGGCGTCGAGACGTTCGATTTCCATGTCGGGGTGTAGCTCAGTGGTTTAGAGCACTGCGTTCGGGACGCAGGGGTCGCTGG
>CAYZXL010000015.1:0-97776 GCA_964482435.1 uncultured Verrucomicrobiota bacterium | reverse complement strand
CTCAGGTAACTCAACCTCCCATACCCCTGTCTACCTTCTACGTGTATAGTACAATTTGTCGCCAAGGGTGTAACACCTCAGTCTTGGGGGGGACTCACCGCAGAGGACGCAGAGACCGCAGAGGAATGTCCGACAGGATTAACAGGATTTTCAGGATTATCCGGTCCATCCTGTTATCCTGTGGAAATCGTGGGTTCTTTTCTGCCGCGTCTGCCGCCCATAAGTGAGGCGGTGCTGAAGGCTGAGAATTTTTGTTGACAAGTGGGGGTGCTTTTCGTATGGTATCTTTCCCCTTAAGGTACTGTGGAGTGGGAAAGAGAAGTATGAAGACATACGTGGCAAAAGAAAGTGAACTGAAGCGACGCTGGTACGTGATTGACGCGGAGGGCCAGGTCCTCGGAAGGATGGCAACCCGCATCGTAAACATCCTGCGCGGCAAGAACAAGCCTTCTTATACGCCTAACGTGGACACCGGCGATTTTGTGGTCGTGGTCAACGCTGAAAAGATCGTCGTTACGGGACAGAAGGCACAGAAGAAAATCTACCAGACATTTTCCGGTTATCCGGGCGGGCGGAAAGAGATCAAGTATGCGGATATGCTGGCGAAGCATCCGGATCGCGTCGTTCGCCTTGCGGTGCAGAGGATGATTCCCAAGAGCAGGCTGGGGCGGCAGATAATCAAAAAGCTAAAGATTTACGCCGGGCCGAATCACCCGCACAAGGCGCAACAGCCGGAATCGCTTTCGATGGCATGATCGCCGCGCCACATGACGCGATAGGAGAAGAACGGAGTAAGAGGGAGTTATGACTGAACAACCGACAGTTCATTGGGCTACCGGGAAAAGAAAAACGTCCGTAGCCGCGGTACGTCTGATGGAAGGGAAAGGCGACATTCTGGTCAACGGGCAGTCCCTGGAAGGGTATTTCGGGTCGGGGTCTCTGCCGTTGGTCGTCAAACAACCTCTCGTGGCGGTTGACCGCCTTTCCAAGTATAACGTCGTAGTTTCGGTAAGGGGCGGCGGGATTTCCGGCCAGGCGGGCGCCATCCGCCACGGTATCGCAAAAGCCCTGGTAGCCGCAGAGCAGGATTTGAGGCAGCAGCTTAAGCGTCTGGGGTTCCTCACCCGCGATCCCCGAATGAAGGAAAGAAAGAAGTACGGCCAGCGGGGAGCGAGGGCGAGGTTCCAGTGGACAAAGAGGTGATGTGCTGCTGCTTTTGCCGGGCTGATTGAAAAACAAGTAAGAGTTCGTGAGTGGAGCAGAAGGGCAGTACTTCTGCTCCTTTGCTTTAGGTCTCAAGGAGGTTGGCTTTGGGTCCTCGGCACATCTGTTCTCGCGTGCGAAGCGGTGGGTGGACTTCCAGGCTCTCGGATGCTGTGTTGCGTGGGACCAGCGGGCCGCGGCGGCATGGGCATGTTGTCCATGAACCTCGCCGGGGGCAGGATGCCACGGTTGCACAGCGACATCCAGTGCGCTACCGACGTTGACATTAGTTTTTGGCGTTTCGTAGAATACGAAAGCTCTGACGGCGATGCCGAGCTTCTGGTTTTGATGCCTGGGTGGGCTTTTCGGGAAGGCAGGGCTGCACGCTCAGGACGTGGCGACTTCTCTGCCGTGAAAATAACCGCTACGCGGCGAGGAGGGAGGGCTCTCGCAAAGCCGCGAAGGACGCAAAAGAGCGAGCCCCATGAATTCTTAGCGTCTTGGCGAGAAAAAACAGGGTTGATAGGAGCATTTTCATGGTCTCCGCGTGAACGCAAGTTCATGAGCCACTGGCCAGAAGGTGTGCCCACAGCAGGGGACGAACAGATTGCATTTGCCACGGAATTGATTATGAAATCGAGAGGTCCCGAAAGACAGAAAGGCAAGATAAAAGTCGTCGTTCTCGGCGCCACGGGTTACACTGGCGAGGAGATAATACGCATCCTCGTGAACCATCCGCACGTGGAGATTGCCGGATTGTTCTCGCTGGAATTCGTGGGGCAGAAGGTTTCCGAAGCCTTCCCCCGGTTCAGCAAGAGGCTGGACCTTATCGTTCAGAAGTACGAGCCAGGCGTGTCACTCGAGGGCTGCGACGCCGTGGTGGCCTGCCTGCCGCACAAGGCTTCTATGAGTTTCGTTGCCCCGATTCTGGAGCGGGGAATAAAGGTTATTGACCTGAGCGCCGATTTCCGATTTGCGAACCCGGAGACCTATGCCGCCGCCTACGGAGTGAAGCACGGCTATCCCCAGTTGCTTGAGCAAGCGGTTTACGGCCTCCCCGAGCTTTACCGCGAGAGGCTGAAGGGTTGCCCGCTGGTGGCTGTGCCGGGGTGCTACCCGACATCGGCCATCCTTGGCGCGGCACCGTTGTTGAAAAAGCGGCTCGTCCGGCCCTATGGAATTGTGATTGATGCGAAATCAGGCGTTACCGGCGCGGGACGGACGCCGTCTGCCCGCTTCCATTTCCCCGAGTGCAACGAAAGCGTTTCGGCTTACGCGATAGGCAAGCACCGCCATCAGCCGGAGATGGAGGATCAGTTTTCGCGTCTGTACGGTGCGGAGGTGAAGGTGACTTTTGCTCCTCATCTCGTGCCAATGAACCGGGGGCTTCTGTCCACGATTTACCTCGACCCGGAAGGCGACGTGGGCCTCGCTGAGATTCGGTCCGCCTATGAAGAAATGTATCACAACGAGCTTTTTGTGAGCGTCATGCCCGACGGCGTCTATCCGAAGACTTCGGACGTGGCGGGAACAAACTCCTGCCACATTGGCATGACCAAGACGCCCGAAGGCAAGGTCGTGGTTACCAGTGCCATAGATAACCTCGGAAAGGGAGCCAGCGGACAGGCAATCCAGTGCCTCAACGCGGTGTTCGATTTCGACGAAATGGAGGGGCTGACCCGGACGTGAAACGGATAAACGGTGGCATCACAGCGCCTGCGGGTTTCCTGGCGGCAGGGGTCGCTTGCGGAATCAAAAGCGGCGCGAAAGACCTCGCCATCATCGCTTCCGAAGAACCGTGCGTAGCCGCCGGCGTGTTCACGACCAACAGAGTCAAGGCCGCCTCCGTTCAGGTAACGCGAAAGAGACTCCAGCGTCAGGATACGGTCCGGGCGATCGTGATAAACAGCGGGAACGCCAATTGCTGTACGGGCAAGAGAGGGCTTCGTGATGCCCGGCGGATGGCGGAACTGTGTGCGGAGGCACTCGCCATCCGGCCGGAGGAAGTCGTCGTCGCCTCGACCGGTCCGATAGGGAAGTTTCTCCCTATGGAGAACGTCGAGGAAGGAATCCGGCAGGCGGTGAGGATGCTGAGGAAGGAAGGCGCACAGGACGCCGCTGAGGGAATAATGACGACAGATACCGTGCCGAAACAAGTCGCTGTGGCCGAGACAATCGGAGGAGCCGAAGTACGCATAGGAGCCATGGCCAAGGGGGCGGGGATGATTGAGCCGAAGATGGCTACGATGCTCGCGTTCATTGCGACGGACGCTGCGGTGGGCCGGGACACCCTTTCGGAGTGCCTCAGGGACGCTGTTGACAAATCGTTCAACCGGATAACGGTTGACGGCAACCGAAGCACGAACGACATGGTCCTCGCCCTGTCAAACGGCGTCGCGGACAACGAAATGATTCGAACTGGCCCCGCGCGAAGGCTGTTTCAGGAGGCACTCGATTTCGTCTGCTCCGAGCTTGCGAAGATGATTGTGAAGGATGGCGAAGGGGCGACGAAGTCCATCGAGGTTGTTGTGAAAGGTGCCCGCTCGGTGCGGGACGCCGACAAGGCCGCGAGAGCCATCGCCAACTCGAGCCTGGTGAAGACCGCACTTCACGGAGGAAGTCCTAACTGGGGTCGAATCATTGCGGCTCTCGGATACTCCGGGGCCAATATCAGACCCGCCGCGGTTGACATCTCTATCTCAGGGATGACGGTGGCAAGAGGAGGAGAGCCCGCCCACTCCGACGAAAGCAGGCTTTCGGAGTTGCTGCGCGGGAAAGAAATTCAGGTGGTTGTGGATTTGCATCTCGGTCGGTTTCAGCAAACAATCTGGACGTGCGACCTTTCGGCGGAGTACGTGGCAATCAACGTGTAGGTGCGCGATGGAAAAGTACATCCAAAAAGCTGCTGTGCTAATCGAGGCGCTCCCTTACATCCAATCCTTCAAGGGCAAGATTGTCCTCGTCAAGCTCGGCGGCAGCATGCTTTCAGAGGAGGAGCACCTCAACAGCACGCTGAAAGACGTCGTGTTCATGCACAGCGTCGGGATAAAGCCGGTGATTGTCCACGGCGGCGGCGGGCGTATCAGCGAGAATATGAAAAACGCCGGCCTCGCGCCTTGTTTTGTCTCTGGCTACCGCGTTACTGACGAGAAGGCTATTGAGATCGTCGAGCGGACACTGACAAAGGAAATCAACGCGGAAATTGTCCGGAAGATTGTTGAGTTCGGCGCCCGGGCAGAGGGTTGCTCGGGGAAGGACGAAGCGATGCTACAGGTCGAGAAATTCCGCCCCATAGTGAGCAGTGCCCTGGGTGAGCCTGCCGAGGAGGTGGACATAGGATTCGTAGGAAAAGTCGTCGAGGTGAACACCTCGCCCATCCGAAAGATTCTGCGTCGTGGACGGCTGCCCGTCATCGCCACCGTCGGCGTGGGAAGGGACGGGCGAGTTTACAACGTCAATGCCGACGAGGCGGCGGCTGAGATTGCCGAGGCGCTGAAGGCGGAGAAGCTGGTTTTCTTGACCAACGTGCGGGGGCTTTTGAGAGACCTCAACGACGAGAGTTCTCTGATGTCCTCCCTCGACGCAGGGACCGTGGAAAAGCTCCTTCAGGAGAAAGTGATTTGCGCCGGGATGATTCCCAAGGTCAAAGCCGCTGTAGAAGCGGTCAAAAACGGCGTCCACAAAACCCACATCATTGACGGGCGCCTGACGCATTCTCTTCTGTTGGAGATATTCACCGACGAAGGAATTGGCACACAGATTGTCTATTGAGTCCGAGCCGGACACGTGAGGCAAGGTTAACCCGATGGGTATTTTCAAGGCGGACATAACGGAAGAAAAGCTCGCCGCCATCGAGCGGGAAATTGAGCAGCGTATCGAGAACAGAAAGTCAAAGCTCGGCGACGTGCGGGCCGCTGAGAAGGAAGCCATCGGAAGTCTTCTCGACTACGGCCGTGCCCCGGTTGATGAAATCCCTTACGAGCTTTTCATTGCAAGAAAGTTCGTGAAAATCTTTCCGGAGCCAGACGTGGGCGCCGGGGAGCAAGGCCCCGGATTGCTGGTGAGGCTCTTCCACAAGGTGGTCAGGCGCGTTTTGAGGCAGCAGATTGTTTTCAACGAATCTGTCCTCGGTCTCCTCGAAGAAAACGAGCAGCGCCTCTCGCGCCTGGAAAGAAAACTGAAGGAGCTTACGGAAGGCTCCGAAGAAAGCCAGCGGCTGCGCTGAGCTGCGCAGGCGATAAATCGGGCGAGAGATTCGGGAGACAAGGATTGTCGCAGGTTCACCAATTTCTGCCTGTCCTCGACGAAGGAGATGCCATTGGCAATCACGCAATGGCTCTGCGGAGGCTTTTTCGTCGAGCAGGATTCGCCTCTGACATCTACGTCTGGCGGGCAGGAAAGGGACTCAAGCGAGAATGCTTGCCATATCAGAAACATCGAGCGGTGAGTTCGCCGCAGAACGCCGCGGTTCTTCATTTTTCGGTTGGTTCGCCATTGTCGGCTTACGTCAAGGGTCTGCCGGACAAGAAAGTCATGATTTATCACAACGTTACCCCTAAAGAGTATTTCGTCGGCGTCAGCGAGCACGTCTATTACATTGCCAAAGCTGGACGGAAGGAGCTCGCATCGCTTGCCGGACGAATGGACTTGTGCCTCTGCGATTCGGAATTCAATCGGAAAGAGCTTCTCAGCCTCGGCTACGACAACGTTCACGTGCTCCCTCTTTTGATTGACTTTTCGATTCTCGACGTGAGACCCGATGAGAAGGTTCAGAGGAAATACGACGATGACTGGAAGAACCTCCTTTTCGTCGGGCGCCTCACACCGAACAAGAAGCAGGAGGACGTCATCCGCGTCTTTTACTATTACAAGAAATTCATCAACTCGCGCAGCCGCCTTTTTCTCGTTGGAACGCCGAGGCAGACTCCGAGGTACTTGACGATTCTGAAAAGCCTCGTCGAGCAGTTGGGCCTTGCCGACGTGGTATTCGCAGGCGAAGTCGTGCAATCGGAGCTTGTGGCGCTCTACAGGCTGGCGGACGCATTCGTCTGCATGAGCGAGCACGAGGGATTCTGCGTTCCGCTGGTGGAGGCGATGTATTTCGGCGTGCCAATCATCGCTTTCGACGCGGGGGCTGTCGCGGAGACGCTCGCGGGAGCCGCCGTTCTTGTTCGGGAGAAGAACCACCAGGCCGTTGCGGAGATGATTGATTTCGTCTTGAACGACAAAGAATTGAGAACACAAATCATCGAGGGGCAGAACCGGAGGCTCAGGTCATTCCAGAACACCGCGGAGCTTGAGTCTGATTTGCTCAGCAAAATCAGAAGCGTGACGAATTGACGAACATCCGAGTGGAGCGAGGGCTCAACAATGCCACAGACGGAATCAACTGCCAAGATCATCGAGGGCTTCAATAAGTTTGTGATGCCCACCTACAAACGAAGTCCCATCGTCATCAGCCGCGGCAAGGGGTCAAAAGTCTGGGACGTTGACGGGAAGGAATATCTCGACCTCTTCGCCGGCTGGGGTGTCAGCGGAATCGGATACTGTCATCCGAGGGTTGTCAAAGCCATCCAGTCCCAGGCCGAGAAGCTCATCCACATGCCGAACAATTTCTACAACGAGCTTCAGGGGAAGCTTGCGGAGAGAATCTCCTCGAAATCGTTTGGCGGACAATGCTTCTTCTGCAACAGCGGCGCGGAAGCGGTGGAGGCTGCGCTGAAGCTCGCCCGGAAGTACGGAGTCTCCAGCGGGCGGCACGAAATCATCACCATGGAAAACTCGTTTCATGGCAGAACGTTCGGCGCCCTTTCGGCGACGGGCCAGGCGAAGTACCGCGACGGGTTTGGGCCGATTTTACCTGGTTTCCGCTACGTTCCTTTCGGCGACACTTGTGCGCTGCGAGACGCCTTTTCCGAGAATACGTGTGCGGTGATGGTCGAGCTGGTCCAGGGCGAAGGCGGCATCCATGTCGCCTCGAAGGAGTATTTCCAGGAAGTGCGGAATTTCTGCTCCGACAGGGACGTGCTCCTGATTTTCGATGAGGTTCAGACCGGAGTCGGCCGGACCGGGGAGTATTTCGGCTACCAGCTTTACGATGTCGAGCCGGACATGATGACGCTGGCGAAGGTTTTGGGCGGGGGATTCCCCATCGGAGCGCTCGTCGTGCAGCAGAGGCTCTCGGAGGTTCTGGTTCCCGGCAACCACGCCTCGACGTTCGGCGGCAGCCCCCTCGCATGCGCGGCAGCCCTTGCAGTCTTCGAGGCAATAGAAGAGGACAACCTTCTCGAGAACGTCAAGGCCATGGGCGCTTATCTGAGAGAAAAGCTGGAGAGCTTCAAGCTGCGGTATCCAATCATCAAGGAGGTTCGGGGTGTCGGATTGATGATCGGAGCGGAACTGAAGTCGGAAGCCGGAAATATTGCCACCAGGTGTGTGGAGAAGGGACTGCTGATCAACTGCACCGCCGGCAACGTCCTTCGATTCCTACCGGCGCTGACAATTACCAGGCAAGAAATTGACCAGGGTATGAAGATACTGGACTCTGTTCTGGAAGAATCGTCGTAGGCGAAGCGGGTTCCCGGGTGACTCGGGACCACGAACGGGATGGACCAAAATGAAAAAAGACCTTGTCTCAATTGCCGACCTGACCAGAGTGGACGTCGAGCGGATTCTCGACCTCGCGACGGAACTGAAGAGCGACCGGTTGCTCGACCGCAATCTCCACGGTAAAACCCTCGCGCTCATCTTCGAGAAACCTTCTCTCAGGACGCGGGTGACGTTCGAGGTGGGGATGACGCAGCTCGGAGGATATGCTGTCTATCTCAATCAGAACGATATTGCCCTCGGGGAGCGAGAGACCGTCCCGGACATCGCCAGAAACCTCGAGAGGTGGGTTGACGGCGTCGCCGCGAGAACGTTTCGCCACACCACCGTCACAGAACTCGCGAGCAACTGCCGGATCCCGGTCATCAACGCTCTTTCCGATGTCGAGCATCCGTGCCAGGCGCTGGCGGATTTTCTGACCATTCGGGAGAAGAAGGGCGATCTCTCTCGCGTAAGGCTGGCTTACCTCGGCGACGTGAACAACGTCTGCCGGTCTCTGATGCTCCTGGCGTCGCTCGTCGGCACCTCCATGGTGGTTGGAACGCGCCAGTCAGACCCTGACCTTTTCGGCACCAGCGTCGCGGGAGGGAGGGAGCACGTTCAGCCGGAACTCGAACGAGCGTTGAAAAAAGTCGAGGTTCGCCTCGACGAGGACCCTCGCCGGATAGTCAAGGATGCCGATGTCATTTACACCGACGTCTGGGTCAGCATGGGCGAGGAAGACCAAGCGAAAGAAAAAATGAGTAGATTCCGCCCCTATCAGGTAAACTCGGCATTGATCGAAGCCGCCAAAAAGGACGTGGCCTTCATGCACTGCCTTCCCGCCAAGCGAAACCAGGAGGTAACCGACGAGGTGCTCGATGGGCCACATTCGGTGGTCTTCGACCAGGCGGAGAACAGGCTCCACGCCCAGAAGGCCTTGCTTTTGCTCCTCCTCGGCGAAAGGGGGGCGAGGCGATGAAAGACATCCAGCACCCGATGACGTTCAGCTTATAAAGACTCACTTCTGGAGAAGAAAAAATGAAAATCGTGCTCGCGTATTCCGGCGGTCTGGACACGTCGGTCATCCTCAAATGGCTGACCCAGAATTACAGTGCGGAGGTCATAGCCTTTGTGGCCGACATCGGACAGCCCGAAGACCTCAACAAGGTCCGAAAGAAAGCTCTGAATACAGGGGCGACGAAGGTCTATATCGAGGACCTGAAGGAAGAATTCGTCCGGGATTTTGTTTTCCCGATGTTCAAAGCAAACGCCATTTACGAGGGAGCGTATCTGATGGGGACTTCCATCGCCCGCCCCCTCATCGCCAAAGGTCAGGTGGCCGTGGCGCGGAAAGAAAAAGCCGACGCCGTCGCCCACGGCGCCACCGGCAAAGGAAACGACCAGGTGCGGTTCGAGCTGACGTATGCCGCCCTGGCACCCGGCCTGAAAGTGATTGCGCCGTGGCGAGAGTGGGAGTTCAAGTCCCGTTCTGACTTGATTCGTTACGCGAAAGAAAACGGGATACCCGTCCCGGCGACGAGGGAAAAGCCGTACAGCATTGACCAGAACATGCTCCACACAAGCTACGAGGGAGGAATCCTGGAAGACCCCTGGAGCGCGCCCCCTCGCGACATGTTTATGACGACGGTTCATCCGGAAGAAGCGCCGGACAAGCCCACGGAATTCACGATTGATTTTCTCGAAGGTGTCGCGGTCGCGGTGAACGGTAGAAAATACTCACCCGCGAATCTACTGATGAAGCTGAATCAGATCGGTGCGAAAAACGGCGTCGGGCGGGTGGACGTCGTTGAGGACCGTTTCGTCGGGATGAAGTCGAGGGGCGTCTATGAGACCCCGGGCGGGACGATTCTCCACATCGCGCATCGCGCCATGGAGTCCATCACTATGGACCGTGAAGTCATGCACCTGCGCGATTCGCTGATTCCGAGATATTCGCAGCTTATCTACAACGGCTTCTGGTATTCGCCGGAAATGGATGCCCTGGGGGCGTTGGTGGACCAGACTCAGAAAGACGTTACAGGAACAGTCAGATTGAAGGTCTATAAAGGGAACGTCCTGGTTACCGGTAGAAAGTCCCCCCGCTCCCTTTACCGACAGGACGTGGTGACTTTTGAGGCGGACAAAGTTTACGACCAGAGAAAAGCCACCGGGTTCATTGACCTCAACGCCCTTCGGCTGCGAATTCGGGCGGCGAGAGATCGCCGGTAGGCGGTCCGCCAGCAACGAGAACAACGCCGGAGCGGTTCGGACAGTCCAATGAAAAAACGTAAACCCAATGAGACAAAACTGTGGGGCGGGCGATTCGCCGGGAGGTCGCATCCTCTGCTCGAGGAATATACCGCCTCGATTCAGTTTGACAGGCGCCTATATGCTTTCGACATCCGGGGAAGCATCGCCCACGCCAGGATGCTCCAGAAAATCGGCCTTCTCTCAACGAAGGAAAAAGACCTTCTGGTTCGCGGGCTTGAGGAGATAAAAGTCGAAATCGAGGACGGGCGATTCCGGTTCGACCCGCAGCTCGAGGACATCCACATGCATGTCGAAGCGAGGCTCACCGAAAAAGTCGGCGAAGTCGGCAAGAAGCTTCACACCGCGCGCTCCCGGAATGACCAGGTCGCCCTCGATTTTCGGATGTACGTGAAGGACGAAATCGGGCAGGTTATCGTGCGGCTCCGCGCGATGCAGAAATCGCTCCTCGAGTTCGCCGAGAGGAACCGCGATGTCATCTTCCCCGGCTACACGCACCTTCAGCAGGCACAGCCGGTTCTGCTGGCTCACCACGTGCTGGCTTACGTCTCCATGTTCGAGCGAGACAAAGAGAGGCTGAAAGATGCCTACAGGAGAACTGACGTCATGCCTCTCGGAAGCGGCGCCCTTGCGGGGACGTCGCTCCCGATTGACCGCGAATTTGTCGCAAAGGAACTCGGATTCTCGAGAATCAGCGACAACAGCATTGACGCCGTCAGCGACAGGGATTTTGCGGTTGAGTATTTGAGCGCGCTCGCCCTCATCGGTGTGCACCTGTCGAGGCTCAGCGAGGAGCTGGTCATCTGGTCCTCGTCGGAATTCGGTTTTATTGAGATAGGCGATGCCTTCTGCACCGGAAGCAGCATGATGCCGCAGAAGAAGAACCCCGACGTGCCCGAACTCGCGCGCGGCAAAACCGGAAAGCTCGTCGGAAACCTCGTATCTCTCCTCACGACGATGAAAGGTCTTCCTCTCAGCTACAACCGGGACATGCAGGAGGACAAACTGCCAGTCTTTGAATCCACCGACGTTGTCAAAGCGACTCTCGACGTTTTCGCCGAAATGATGGGAACTGTCCGCGTCAAAACCGATGCCGTCGGTCGCGCGATGAAAGGCGGCTTCCTCTGCGCGGTTGACCTGGCGGAATACCTCGTGAAAAAGGGATTGCCTTTCCGAGAAAGCCACAGGGCCGTCGGCAAAATCGTTTCTTACGCCATCGAGAAGGCAAAAGGGCTGGACGAACTGAACATTGAAGAACTGCGCAAATTCAGCACGTCTTTTGACGAGGATGCCCTGCGATTAACCGATCCGCGGGTTTCAATCAGCAGCAAAATCTCGTTCGGCGGCACTTCCCCGAAAATGGTTGCGGCCCGACTCCGCTTCTGGAAGAACCGCCTGGCAAGGGAGCGATAGACTATGGATTTGTTCGAGCACAGAAACGGAAGGCTCTTCTGCGAGGACGTAGATGTCAACCTCGTCGCCAGAGAGGTCGGCACCCCCGTCTTTATATACAGCGCAGGAACGATCCTCGACTACTTCGACAAGATAACGAAGGCGTGGGGAGCAATCCCGCACATGGTTTGTTACGCGGTCAAAGCGAACTCCAACATCGCCATTCTTCGTCTTCTAAGAGAGCGTGGCGCGGGGATGGAGGTTGTCTCGCGGGGAGAATTGTTCCGATGCTTGAGGGCCGGAGCTGATCCGAGGAAAATCGTCTTCACCGGGCCCGGCAAAACAGCGGCTGAAATCGAGTACGCCCTGCAAAACGATATTCTCATGTTCGCGGTGGAGTCCCTTGCGGAGCTTTCTCGCCTGGACGAAATAGCCGCGCGAGTCAAGAAGACCGCCCACTTCGCCATGCGAGTCAACCCGGACGTTGATCCCCACACGCACTCCTACATCACCACCGGCAAGGCAACGAACAAATTCGGAGTGGACCCGGAGACTGCCGTCGAGGCATATCGTCGGTCGAAGGAGATGGCTCATGTCTCCCCCGTGGGCATCCACATGCACATCGGGTCGCAAATTGTCTCAAGCGAACCGTACGTCCTCGCCGTGAAAAAGCTGTTGGCGGTTGTCGAGCAGGTCAGGCAGTTCAGTATTGATTTGAAGTACTTTGACATGGGGGGTGGCATGGGCGTCATTTACAGGGAAGAGGCCCCCCGCACCGCCGAGCAGTTGGTTGGCGACATCGTTTCCCTCGTGAAAGACCTGAACATGACAATCATCGTGGAGCCGGGTCGTTTCATCGTCGGGAACGCCGGAGCGCTGATCACCCAAGTCCAGTACGTCAAGCAGAGCCGGGTAAAGAAGTTCATGGTCGTGGATGCCGGAATGAATGACTTGATTCGCCCTGCTCTCTACGGAGCGTATCATCGCATCTTTCCGACGCGAGACGCTGGGCCTGACGTAACGGAGGCGGACGTCGTCGGGCCGGTGTGCGAATCGGGAGATTCGTTCGCCGAAGGCAGGCCGCTTCCTGCCATCGAGGCAGGAGATTTCCTGGCGATTATGACCGCGGGGGCGTACGCGTCCTCCATGAGCTCCGAATACAATTCTCGGCCGAGATGCGCGGAAGTCCTCGTTCGGGGCGATGAGTTCTTCGTGATTCGTGAGAGAGGTGACCTGGGGCAGCTCATCGAGAACGAACGGATACCGGAGTTCCTCAGTCAACCTTCTTCGTCACAGAAGCGAGGAGGCAGGCGGATGACCCGCTGTGTGGAGTTTGCGAAATACACCGGTGCAGGCAACGATTTCATCGTCATTGACAACCGGACCAGCTCGTTTCCTCTGGAGAACAGGGAAGCAGTCCGCGAGATGTGCGCCCGCCGAACGTCTATCGGCGCCGATGGACTCATCCTGCTGGAGAACTCGAATAGGGCCGACATCAAGATGCGCTTTTTCAACTCGGATGGCAACGAGGCGGAGATGTGCGGGAACGGCGCGCGATGCTTGATTGACTTTGCCAGGCGAAAGGGTATTGACTCGACGACCCTCACCCTTGAAACAATGGAAAGAGTCCTGACCGCCCACGCGGATGGGCATAACATCTCGCTTGAGATGGGAGCTGTCGAGGACACCGAGCTGAACATTGACATCGAAATTGATGGGAAGACTTACCGGGTTCACTATACGAACACCGGCGTCCCTCATGCGGTCATGTTCGTCGAGGACGTTGGCGAAGTGGACGTCGTCGGCTTGGGAAGAAAGATACGCTTTCACAAGAGGTTTCAGCCCAAGGGGGCGAACGCGAATTTCGTCCAGGTAACCAGCGAGAGTTCGATTTCTGCGCGCACCTACGAACGCGGAGTGGAAGACGAGACTCTCGCCTGCGCCACGGGGTGCACGGCTTGCGCGGTCATCGCGAACCTTGTGAAAAATGTTAAGCCGCCGGTGAAAGTGCTCACCCGCGGCGGAGAAACGCTGACAATCAATTTCAAGAGAACAGGCGACCGGTTGTCCAACTTGACAATGAGCGGCCCGACGAGACTCGTTTACGAGGGCGTTTATTATCCGTGAGTGACAACCCTGACGCGGCGGGGCGGCTTGTTTGCATTCGCCGTCCAGAAAACCCTTACGAGGAAGAGACCGAGTGATGCTAAGTTTGGTAATCAAAAACGGAGGAGGTAATACCCATGTTTGAGGGGTCAATCGTCGCATTGGTGACGCCTTTCAAGGACGGCGCTGTGGACTACGACAAGCTGGAGGAGCTCGTCGAGTTCCATATCAAGGAGGGGACGGACGCCATTCTTCCCTGTGGCACAACGGGCGAGTCGCCGACCCTCTCCCACGAGGAGCACAGGGCGGTCGTTGAGTTCGTGGTGAAGAAGGTGAACCACAGGGTTCCGGTTATCGCAGGGGCGGGCTCCAACAGCACGGAAGAAGCTCTATCCCTCACGCATCACGCAAAAGAGGTTGGTGCGGACGCCGTGCTCAGCATAACGCCCTATTACAACAAGCCCACCCAGAAGGGAATGATAAAGCACTTCACGAAAATCGCCGAGGAAGTGGACATCCCGATGGTCCTTTACAACGTCCCCGGCAGAACGGGAGTCAATCTCCTCCCGGAGACCGTCGCGGAGCTTGCGAAGGTCAAAAACATCGTCGCGGTTAAGGAAGCCAGCGGGAGCATAACCCAGATTTGTGACATCATTTCGCTCTGTGACATCACGGTTTTGTCGGGCGACGATTCAATCACTTTCCCCTTGCTGGCCGCGGGCGGAAAAGGCGTGATTTCCGTCGCTGCGAACATTATCCCCAAGGAGATGTCGCTGCTGGTCAGCAGTTTCAGAACGAACATCGCCCGCAGCCGGGAGCTTCACTACAAGTACTGGCGGTTGTTCAAAGACCTCTTCATCGAGTCGAACCCCATCCCGGTCAAGGCGGCCATGGACATGATGGGCCTCCTCGATTTCAATGTGAGGCTGCCTCTCTGCGAGATGAGCGAAGCGAACAAGCAGAAGCTCCGGGCGACACTCAGCGCATGCGGGCTAATCTGAGAGACCGCGAGACCACTTTCGGGAGCACCCCATGATACGAATCGTCATCAACGGAGCAGCGGGAAGGATGGGTCGGGCGGTAATCGCCCTCGCAGCGGAAGACGCGAATTTCAAGGTCGTCGGCGCGATTGAGGCGAAGGGACACCGAGACACGGGAAAGGACGCTGGAGTCTCAGCAGGCGTGTTGCCGCTTGGCATCTTAATAAGCAGCGATTTCTCTAGGGCCATCGGGAACGCGGAAGTGGCGATTGATTTTTCGGAAAGGCAGAGCACGCTTTCCTGCGTGGAAATCGCTCGTGGTGCTGGCAAGGCTGTCGTTATCGGGACCACCGGCCTATCAGATACGGACATCGCTCAGGTGAAGGAGGCGGCTCAGGAAATCCCCATCGTCCTCAGTCCGAACATGAGCATCGGCGTCAACGTCCTTTTCCGGATTGCGGAGGAGACGGCGAAGAAGTTGAAAGGCTACGACGTGGAGATTTTTGAAGTTCATCACAACAAGAAAAAGGACGCCCCGAGCGGAACTGCAAGGAAGCTCGCGCAGGTCGTGGCTGCCGCAACCGGAAGAGACCTCTCGCGCGACGCGGTCTATGGGAGGCAGGGGATTGTGGGCGAACGAAAACCGAGCGAGATCGGAATCCTCGCAGCGCGAGCCGGCGACATCGTAGGCGAGCATACGGTCATCTTCGCCGGTCCGGGGGAAAGAATCGAGCTGATTCACCGCGCCCACAGCCGCACTACTTTCGCTTCCGGGGCTCTCCGCGCCGCTCAGTTCGCCGCGGCAGCATCCCCGGGCTTCTATTCCATGGCGGATGTGCTTGAAATGTGGTGAGAGGCGCTTTTCAAAGAGGCGACCCCGACGGAAAAGGCCCCAGGAGGGATGTTCCGTATGTCGAACGTTCTGGTTGTCGTTGACATGCTTGAAGGGTTTTGCAGGGAGGGCTATCCCCTTTTCTGCGGCGAAGACGCCGTCAAGATTATTCCTTTCGTAAAGAAGAAAGTCGAAGAATACGAGAGACAGAACCTCCCTGTGATTTTCCTTGCGGATAACCACGACCCCGACGACAAAGAGTTCGAAATGTTCCCGGCGCACTGCGTCAAGGGGACGAAGGAAGCGGAAGTCCTTCCGGAGCTTTTTGACGCCGTCAGAAAGAAAGTGCTGATTCCCAAGAGCCGCTTCAGCGGTTTCCACAGCACGAGCCTGGAATTCTACCTCAACGGCTTTGTGCCGGAGGTGGTAGAAGTGGTCGGTGTTTGCACTAACATTTGCGTCTTGTTCACGGTTGAAGGACTGCGCAACCGCGATTTCAAAGTCCGAGTGTACAGGGAAGGCGTTGCTTCGTTCGACCGCGATGCCCACAATTTCGCCCTTCAGCAGATGGAAAAAGTCCTCGGCGCGGAGGTGGTTTGACGTGAGCGTTGCCGACGGGAAAAGGCTTCCTGCCGAAGTTTTCGGGATAGATGCCGAGAGGATGCGCCAGGGATGGTACAACGACGCCTATTTCAGCAACGTCGCGTTCATTCTCGGTGAGCTCGCGCGAAAGGGCTACCGATTCGAGGGTGAGTATCCCGTCATCGAAGACCCCAGCGTCAACCTGAAGGACGTTGATGTCGGAAACATGGTCGCGGAGATGCAGTTCTTCACCCGGCGAGAGCCTTTCTCCATCGTCGCTGGAACCGACGAGGCAATTGCCATTCTTAAGGAGTGCTGCGGGTATTTCGACGAGGGCGGCTCTTTCGTCTCGACTTACGACGAGCTTGAGGTGGACTCCGTTCAGGACGGGACGAGACTTCTGCCCTGGGTCCCCGCGATGAAAGTGCGCGGGCGATACCGCGACTTCGCCATCCTTGAGACGCCCATCCTCGGTGCCCTGACGAGAAGGTCCCGCATCGCCACCAATGTTTACGAGGCGCTGGTCGCCTCCGGGGGCAAACCGATTTTCTTTTTTCCGGCGAGGTTCGACATTCATCAAACTCAGCCGGGGGACGGATACGCTTACAGGGTCGCTATCGAAGCGTACAATCGGGAGAGCGGAAAGAACGTTTTGCCATATATCTCAACGAACGCCCAGGGAGAATGGTGGGGGCTGAAAGGAGTCGGCACCGTCTCCCATTCTTACATCCTCTGCTTTTTGCGAGACACCGCAGAAGCGATGATTCACTTCGCGGAAATCCTCCCTGTGGAGGTCAAGAGGATTGCCCTCGTTGACACGAACAACGACTGCGTCACCGATTCCATCCGGACGGCGATTCGGATGTTCGAGAAATACCGCGAATGCGTCGAGAATGGCAGAGAAGGCGAGGCGCGGAAGTACATCCTGTTTGGCGTTCGCCCGGATACCGCCAATAACGTGGTGGACGCCAGCGTCGAGAAACTGGGAGATTGCTCCCTGGACTGCGGGGTAACGCCCGCGCTCGTCGTCAACCTCCGTTCTGCACTCAACGAGGGATATCAGAAAATCGCTTTGCCTGACGTGTGGCGGGAGAAGGCAAGACAGTATTTCCGGAATATTACAATCGTTGCCACAGGCGGCTTCGACCCGCACCGCATCCGAATGTTCGAAGCGCTGCAAACTCCCGTGGATATGTACGGAATTGGCTCGTTCTTCATGAGAGGGGAAAGCAACGATTTCACCGCGGACATCGTGCGCGTTAAGCTGAATGGCCAATGGCACGAAATGGCGAAAGTGGGAAGACGGCCCGTGGGGAACCCCGACCTGGAGAGAGTCTGAACCGCACTGGCGCTAACGGGACAAGGGTCCATTGAGCACGTTGCAGCAGGTCTTGCTCCTTCTCGCAATTTTTGCTCTCGGCACGCTATTGTTGTGGCGCATTGAAAAAAGAGAGAAGGCGAGGCGAATCGAGCGCGCTTTTGCGGGAAGAACGCCGCTGAACGAAGAGACGTTCTATGATAAGTATTTCAAGGCGCAGGGAATCCCGGCCTACGTTGTCATCGGGGTGCGGGACGCTATGGAGGAGTGCCTGGAAGCCGATCTGTCGCGCCTTAGCGACGAGGATGATTTTTCCAAGAACCTTCGATTCTTCTTGCACTATGATTCGCTGGCTGATCTCATCTTGATTACCGCGCTGGAAAAAAAGTTCGATATCGATCTTCGCGGCGACGAGACGAGGGAGGCGGCAACAGTCCGGCAAATCATCGAAATGGTGTGGGAGAAGGTCAAGGGCAAGGCGGCCGGACCGAAGACTGACGCGTCTCCTGAGCAACGGTAGGTACGAAAGGAAACAGAGCTGATGGGCGTCTCAAAGGAGCTGTCGCAAAGGCTGAAAGCATTGCCGGAATACCTCTTCGTCGAGATTGATCGAGCAAAGCGAGAAGTCCAGGCAAGGGGCGTTGACGTCGTTGACCTGGGCATCGTTGACCCCGATAGACCAACCCCGGGCGAAATCATCTGCGCTTTAGAGCGAGCAGCAAGAAACCCCGCCAATCATCAGTACGCCACAAATTACGGGATGATTGAGTTTCGCCAGGAGATTGCTGCCTGGTTTTCCAAGAGGTTCGGCGTTGAGCTTGACCCGAAGAGCGAGGTTTTGCCCGTCCTCGGCTCAAAGGAGGGCATCGGCCACATCCCCCTCGCATTCGTCAACCCGGGCGACGTCGTTCTCGTTCCCGACCCCGGCTATCCAGTCTATCGCTCGGGGACAATCATCGCGGGGGGAGAGCCCTACGCGATGCCGCTCGTCGAAGAGAACGGTTTCCTCCCTTGTCTCGATGAGATACCGCGCGAGATAGCCCGCTGTGCTCGATTGATGTTCATCAACTATCCGAACAACCCGACCGCGGCCGTCGCCTCTGCCGAGTTTTTCAAGCGAGTTGTCGAGTTCGCGGAGCGAAATGACGTCATCGTCTGCCACGACGCTGCATATTCGGAAATGACTTACGATGGCTACATCGCGCCAAGCTTCCTGTCGGTCAAACGCGCAAAAGACGTGGGAATCGAATTCCATTCCCTTTCCAAGACTTTCAACGTAACCGGCTGGAGGATTGGCTTCGCCGTCGGGAACGCGGAAATCCTCGCGGGTCTCGCCAAAGTGAAATCGAACGTTGACTCGGGAATGTTTCAGGCTCTCCAGGAAGCGGGAAGAGCCGCCCTTTCCATGGACCTTTCCAAATTCAGAGCCTCCCAGATGGCGACTTATCAACGCAGAAGAGACCTCCTCTGCGACAGGTTGAACGCGATGGGCTGGCGGATAACAGAGCCGAAAGGCGGCCTGTGCGTCTGGGCGCGGCTTCCTGACGGCGTTACTTCTTCTTCGGCGGCCCTCGACCTCCTCCGCGAAGTCGGTGTCGTCGTCGCCCCGGGCATAGGCTTCGGGAAATTCGGTGAAGGCTACGTCCGCATCTCTCTTACAGCTCCCGACGAGAGGATTGCCGAAGCAATAAAGAGAATCAAGCCGGTGTATTCCCAATGGGTCGAGAGGCAGCATTGACTTGTGAGCGTGGCTCGGTAGCAAAGTATGCCAGGCGGGCAGTTGGCGCATACGTCGGCCTCGGGTCCAACCTGGGAAACCGGAGGCAAAACATGGAAGCCGCCGTCGAGAAGATGAACCAGCTCCCCGGTATTCGGGTGACGAAGGTATCTTCGTTCTACGAGACCGAGCCGGTTGGCGGGCCGCCGCAGCCGATGTACCTGAATGCGGTTGCTGAGATTGAGTGCTCTCTTTCAGCGAGGGATCTCCTCAGGCATCTCCAGCGAATCGAAAATGAGCTGGGGCGGAAAAGAGAAGGGAAGGACTTCCCCCGAACGATAGACCTTGATATTCTCTTCTTCGGAAATCAGGTAATTGACGAGCCGGACCTAAAGGTCCCGCACCCAAGACTCCATGAAAGGTTGTTTGTGCTTGACCCGCTGAACGAAATCGCGCCGGAGGTCGCGCACCCAGTTCTGCGCGTAACCGTCGAGACGTTGAGGAAGGGTCTTCTCGACAATAAAGGGATAGAATGAGGTCCCAAGCGGAGACCCAGACCGCTCTGTCGGTGAGATAGCTATGGAAAAGACAACGCCCGAAATCATCCGCCGCAAAAAGGAGCAGGGCGAGAAAATTGCCGCTCTGACCGCATATGATTATCCGACGACTCTCTGCCTCAATGACGCCGGTATAGACATGATTCTCGTCGGAGACAGCCTCGGCATGGTTGTCCTCGGGTATCAGACAACGCTCAGAGTCACTATGGACACAATGCTTGAGCATTGCCGGGCGGTGGCGAGAGGCAATTCAACCGCTCTCCTCGTCGGCGACATGCCCTTTTTGTCGTGCACCGTTTCCATAGCTGACGCTGTGCGAAACGCCGGCCGCATGGTTCAGGAAGGCGAGATGGAAGCGGTAAAGGTCGAGGGCGGGACGAATATGGCAGAGACCATCTCCGCAATAGTCCGCGCGGGAATTCCCGTCGTGGGGCACATCGGTTTCACTCCGCAGCAGACCCTCAAGTATGGGCGAAAGAGAGTTCAGGGAAAAGACCGCCCGTCGGTGGAGAGGCTTCTCGGCGATGCTATGGCTGTCGAGCAGGCGGGCGCTTTTGCCATCGTCTTAGAGTGCCTTACGGAGGCGTGTGCAAAGGAGATAACCGAAAAACTCACCATACCGACGATTGGCATCGGGTCCGGGATTCACTGCGACGGGCAAATCCTCGTCACGCCGGATATGCTGGGTCTTTATGACGCGGCCTCGTTCAAGCACGTCAAGAGATACGCCGACGTAGCGGCCGTGATGAAGGACGCTTTCCAGGTGTACGTCCGTGAGGTGAAAGAGGGGAAATTCCCCGGCGAAGAGCACACGTTCCACTGACCCCTCTTCTCAGTCGCACGATGACCAGAGCTCGTGGGCGTTCAGGTTCACAAAATGGAATTGGTCACCGACATTTCAGAAATGCAAAGCCTTTCGCTCTCTGCCAGGAAAGCGGGCAGGAGCATTGGGTTTGTCCCGACGATGGGTTTTCTTCACGAAGGGCACCTCAGCCTCATCCGCGCCGCCAGAGCCGACAATGATGTCGTCGTGGCTTCCATTTTCGTCAACCCCGCCCAATTCGGCCCGGGAGAAGATTTTCAAAAATATCCGAGAGACCTCGACCGGGACAGTCCCATGGCCGAAGAAGCCGGTGCTGATATTCTCTTCTGTCCTCCCGTCGAGGATATGTACCCGGAGGGCTTCTCGACGTACGTTGAGGAAATCAAGCTGTCGAAGCATCTGTGCGGTCTTTCGCGCCCAACGCATTTTCGCGGCGTTACGACCGTCGTCCTGAAGCTCTTCAACATCGTCCTTCCCGACATCGCATACTTCGGCCAGAAGGATGCTCAGCAAGCCCTCATCATCAAAAGGATGGCGCGAGACCTCAATCTCCTCGTCAAAATCAAAGTCCTCCCCATCGTCAGAGAAAACGATGGTCTTGCCATGAGTTCCCGGAACAGCTACCTTTCGTCGGAGCAAAGGAAACAGGCGACCGTCCTCTATAAAGCGCTGATGGAAGCCAGGCGCCTCATTGATTCCGGCGAGACGCGAGCAGATAGAATCAAAAGCAAAATGCGGGAAATAATCGCGTCTGCGAAAGAAGCTAAAATTGACTACATCAGCATTGTGAACCGAGACACCCTCGACGACATCGAAGAGATGCGAGGGAACGTCCTCATCGCCCTGGCCGTTTTCATAGGCGCCACCAGGCTGATTGATAACCTCGAACTCGACTTGCCTTCCGGCAGGGAGTGAAAAGAAAGCCAGATGATGCGAACAGTCCTCAAAGCCAAAATCCACCGAGCAACCGTAACCGCCGCAGAGCTTGATTACTCTGGCAGTCTGACCCTCGACCCCGACCTCATGGCAGCCGCCGACATGCTTCCCTTTGAGAAAGTCCTGGTCGTCAACTTCAACAACGGCGCCAGAATCGAAACGTACCTCATCGTCGGCAAAAAAGGCTCCGGAACCGTCTGCTTGAATGGTCCAGCGGCTCGCCTCGGAATGCCCGGCGACATCGTCACCGTCATGTCATTCGCGGTCGTTGACGAAGCCGACGTCCGTCAGCTTCAGCCAAAAATCGTCTATGTCAACGAACGAAACCGCGTCAAGGAAGTGAAAGTCGGTTCGATTCACGACGAGAGTTCATCCGATGCTCCGAACCGTCAGAAAAGAAGAATATCTCGACGAGGTTGAGAGAAAGTACTGCGCCGAGATGACCGAAAAAATCGCCGCTCTGAAAAAAAAGCGGAACGCGATTCTCCTCGTCCACAACTACCAGCGAGAAGAAATCCAGGACATCGCCGACGTGCTGGGCGATTCGCTCGGTCTTTCGCGTGCCGCCGCGGCGACGGACAAGGACGTGATTGTTTTCTGCGGCGTCCACTTCATGGCGGAATCCGCTTCCATCCTCAATCCCGACAAGACCGTTCTTCTGCCGGTCTTAGAGGCGGGCTGCCCGATGGCGGACATGGTCACCGTCGAGGAACTCAGGAAAATGAAAGAGCGCTATCCCGACGCTGCCGTCGTTACGTACATAAACTCCGCCGCCGCCGTCAAAGCCGAAAGCGACGTCTGCTGCACCTCCGCCAACGCCGTCAAGGTCGTCAATTCCATCGAGCAGAAGCAGATTATCTTTGTGCCGGACCGGAACCTCGGTCGCTACGTCGCCCGGCACACCGACAAGGAAATTGTCCTCTGGCCGGGATATTGCTGGACGCACGAGTGCCTGCGAGCCGCAGATGTCCTGGCGACGAAAGAGAAGCATCCCGATGCCGAATTTATCGCCCACCCTGAGTGTTTGGTGGAAGTCTGGGAACTCGCCGACGCCGTCCTTAGCACCTCCGGAATGGTCAAATACGTCAAGCAATCGAAAGCGAAAACGATTATCGTCGCGACAGAAATGGGAATCGGCTACAGGCTGAAAAAGGAGAATCCCGAAAAGAATTTCGTCTTTCCCTCCGAATGCCTCGTCTGCCCGAACATGAAATTGACGACGCTCGATGCTGTCCGCAACTCCCTCGAAAACATGGTCCACGAAATCCGCGTGGACGAGGAGACCCGCCGCAAAGCCAACCTCGCCCTCACCCGCATGCTCGAAGTCGCCTGAACCCAATAAGCTGTGAACCAGAATCCTTGATGGGCGGTGACCCCTCAGTTACGGGAGGAACTCACCGCGGAGAACGCAGAGGACGCAGAGGGGAGATCATCCGGTCAGGCGACATCCTGGGCGTTGACCGATCCTGAGACGGGACCGCGCCCGGAGGCGTCACTTTATCTCGACCCTGTAGAACTTGAGGATGGATGCTGTATCGGGGTCCGTCCAGGTTGTCAGTTCCCCTGCGGAGGTCACCGTTGCCACGCTATTCCAGATGGCCCCCGCGAGGTCTGTGCATGACCAGACACCGTAGCGAACCCTCGTCCTGCTCTTCCAGCTAAGCTCTGGAGCATCTGTATCAGGTACTATTGTGATCCCGCCGATGGAAAACCTGCATTCGTACGCACCCATATCCACGGTGAGGGACGATATCCCGGCCAAAATGCGCGGGTTCCCGTCTAAGTCAGTAGCCCCCGCCATCCAGTCCTCATTCACCCCCGCATCTATGCACGGCGAATCGGGCATGAGGTGATAATCGTTATCCTGGAACGTCGCCGGGTCGTTGTCGGGTCCGTCCGGGTCAACGAATTGCGGATTCACGGTGATGGTCCCCTCACCTGCCCCCGCCCAATCTTGGATGCAGGAGTAGGTTGGCGTGAGCGAGTCGTAAACCTGCGGCCCGGTAGGGGAGGTGTTTCCCCAGATGATGCAGTTGGTTATTGACCCGCCAGGGGGGCCATAAGGGGTCACGCCGATATGCCAGAGCCCTGCCCCTTCCTGGAGGGGTGCTGAGTTAGCAACGACGGTGCTGTTGCGGACCGCAGCGCAATGAGCCAGCCCGCCGCCGCCGTATGCCGCGGAGTTGCCGACGATGAGGTTGTTCTCGATGAGGCCAAAGCAGAGCGCGACCGTGCCGAAGAGCGATGCGGAATTATTCACGATCACGTTCTTCTTGACACTTCCGCTCACGCCAAATAGCGCCCCTCCGAACCAAGCCCCGTTCCCTGTGATCAGGTTGTTCTCCACCGTGGCGTGCGTGTGATTCCACATGTGCCCGCCAAAAATCCCACCCCCTCCTGGGCCCTGACCCCACTGCCCGCCTATCACCGTGAACGTTCCACTGCCGTTCCGCAGAGTAAAGCCAGAGAGGACGCAGGTCTCGTCCTCGGCTGAGGTGAAGGTAACAACCGAGCCGTTCCAGTTCCCGTCAATGATGGTGCCGGCCACGGCGTTCCAGTCACTGGGATTCGTGCCCCGGAGAACGATGTTCTTCCCTTTGAAGTTGATGTTCTCGACGTAGGTGCCCTGGGCGACGATCACCGCATCGCCGCCCGCGGCTGAGTCTATCCCGCGCTGAATGGTCAGAAATGGGTGCTCCTGTGTCCCCGGGTTCTTGTTGCTTCCCAGGGGCGGAGGCGCCACGTGCCACACTGCCGCATGGGTCTCACTCCAAAGACACACCGCCACCAACCCGATTACAGCGCACATCATCATCTTCATGTCGTGCCCGCCTTTCTTTTCTGCGGAAAAAGTGCCCAGTTCAAAAACGCCACTACGCCGATGACGCCATTTCGATTCAGCACAAAAACAAGGTGAGGAAGCGAGGAAAGAAGCAGCGAGGACAGCCATGGTAGGACAGCACGGTCGAGGCATCGTCGCCATTTTTGTCTCCTCGCAACAGCCGTTTTGAGGTGATCGTGACTTGCCTCACCTGTTTATCATCATCGCGCGGCAAACGGGCGGCTGTCAAGGCTTTTTGCGGTTGAGGTGTGGCTGCCCAACCGTTGCGAGTGACAAGGGTAACCGTAGATGGTCTGTGGTCCCGGGGATGTAGGGGCAGCATAGGGCTTGAGGCGCCGTAGGGTGTACCGCCGGCATCTTGCCGGCTGTGCCGGGGGCATTCTGCCCCCGATGCCGAGGGCGAGCCGCCCTGGCGACAGCCGCCGGGACGGCGGCGTTACAGCTGGCCCTGCCACGCAACCACGGCCGCACGCTGCGGTTGTCTCCACTGCCGAGTTGATGGACCTGTGTCATCCGTGGATTGCTGGACCACTCGCAGCTCTACAATCCCCTGCTGGCATCACTTGACCCCCACTTTATAGAACTTCCGGATGGACGGTGTGGAATCCTCCCACGTGGTAACGGCGCCCTGGGATGGGACTGTTGCCTCCTCAACCCACTGTCCGCTCGAGAGGTCAGCGCACGAGTGGATGACGTAAGAGGCCCCCGGTTGGCTTGCCCAGATGAGCTGAATCCCGTCGGCCACCACTCCGATGAAAGCCCTGAACGTCGGAGAGATGAACTCGTTCGCCCCCATGTCCACTCGCCACGCCCAGGCGCCGGCGGCGATTCGCGCGTTGCCCAGCCGGTCTGTGGCTCCGGACATCCATTCTTCGTTTTGTCCGGTGTCAACACATGCCGAACCGGGCGTGAGGCTGTAATCGTTATCCTCGATCGTCGTCGGATTATTGTCGGGGCCGTCCGGGTCGGCGAATGCCGGGTCGTCCGAGATGTTCCCACTACCACCAGCCGTCCAACCTTCGATGCAGCAGTTCTCGGGGAGGCTTGAAAGAGACAACTGCCGTTCTCCGGAGGCAGAATTCCCCCAGATGACGCAATTGAGGATGGTCCCCTTGCACTCGAAGAGTCCACCGGCAACGTACGTTGCGCCATTCCAAACGATGGTGTTGTTGACAATGTTTCCGTCGCAAGCGTTGAGTCCTCCACCGCGTGATGTGTAGTTCAGTGCAATCACGTTGCTCAGAATGTCGCCGTCGCAATCAATCATGCCGCCGCCGCGGTTGCCTGCAATCGTGTTGCAGCGGACCGTCCCATCGCAATCCCACAAGCCCCTGTGATTGTGGGAGATGATATTGTTCTCGATCAAGCCATGGCAGCTCAGCAGCCCGTTTCCCTCATTGGCGGAAATCGTGTTGTCCAGGATGGACCCGTTGCACGCGTGAATTCCGCCAGTCCAGCTTGAGTTTCGCGTGATGATATTGGACTGAATCGTGCCGTGACAGTGGCTGAGGCCTCCGCCGGTCTCCCTCGCTTTGTTGTCAGAAATCGTATTGCCCTCAATCATCCCATCGCACCAGGCAAGCCCACCGCCGGCCTTTGAGACCTCGTTGCCCATAATGACGTTGGCCTGAATTGTCGCGCGGGTGTGACACTCAGGGTTTCCGCCGCGTACTCCGGCGCCGTGGTCGGATTGTCCATTGGCGATTGTGAATCCCCGCAGGACGCATGCCTCGCTTTCAGTTCCGGCGAAGGAGACAACCGGCACGACTCCCTCGCCGTCCAGGACGGTTTGTCCCACAAGGTCCGGGTTGCCCGGATCGAGGCTCCGCATGACCACATCTGTCCCACAGAACTGGAAGTTCCCGTAATACGTTCCGGGCGACACTACGATTTCATCCCCCGGCACCGCCAGGCAAAGAGCTTCCTGAATCGTTGAATAATTGCCTGGCACCTGCACGACACCCGGAGGCGTCGCCGCGACCGGGTCGCTCCCTCGCAACATTTCCAGGCCGTCCCGCAGACCGTCGGCATCCGTGTCCGCGACCGAGACGCCCGTTTGCTGAAGAGCCTCATCCGAGTCGCTCAGGAGGTCGCCATCCTGGTCGGGTGTCGCGCCCCATTCATAACACCCCATATCCGTTCTCAAACCCGCCAGACGACATTTCCCATCGAGGTCACGCTGCGGCCATGCGAACCAGTAGAAGTTCCTTCCCGCATCCACGCATGGGGAACTTGCCTGAAGATGATAATCGCCGGAGACCACGTCAACAAAACGGGGGTCATCGGGGATGTTTCCTTCTCTTCCTTCCGTCCAATCCTGAATGCAGCAGAAGGAAGGGGCGCTTGATTCGTTCATCTGGAAATTAACCCTTCCCGTATTTCCCCAGATAATGCAGTTGCGTATTGTCCCCTCGCAACCGTTCAGCCCACCACCCTTGTTCCCGGCAGTGTTGCTGACGACCGTGTTGTTCTGAATCGCCCCGTCGCACCCGCTCAGCCCCCCGCCGTGGTTAAGAGCCTCGTTGTCGCAGATGAGGTTATTCTCCATCGTGCCGTCGCAGTCGCACAGCCCCCCGCCGGAACCCTCCGCAGCCGAATTTCTGATGACCGTGTTGTTCCGAATGGTCGCGTTGCACGCGTACATCCCGCCGCCGTCGAGTTTCGCGGAGTTGAGGCTAACCGTGTTGTCCGCCACGAGTCCGTGGCAGAAGGCCAGTCCGCCGCCGAACCCGCCGACCCAATTCTGGCGTTGGGTGTCCCAGTATCGGATAGCCGAATTCCCCACAATCACATTGTTCTTGATGGTTGCGCGCGTCCCCCCATCCTCCGTCCCACCGCAAATCCCGCCGCCGTAGTAGGCTTTCCCGTTTCGAATCGTGAAGCCCGCCAGCAGGCACGTCTCATCCTCCGACCCGAGAAACGCGACCACCGACCCGAGTTGCCCTCCGTCAATAATCGTGCTGGCGACAATCGCAGGGTTCTCCGGGTCAATGCTCCTCAGAATGACGTTCTTGCCGTTGAACTTCACGTTCTCCGGATAGATGCCCGGTGACACAATTATCGTGTCGCCGTCCGATGAAGCGTCAATCGCCTCCTGGATTGTCTTGAATGGCGTTCCCTCCAGTTTTCCGTCACCCGACGTTCGTATTGACGCTCGCACGTACCAATCCGTGGTCGGGACAAGCGGATTAAGCCCTTTTTTGTATTCCTCCTCGTTCGACATGCGATCGCCGTCTGCATCTCCGGTCCCGGACTCGTCCAGATTCCCGAAGACCGTCACCTCCCAGTAATCCGGCAAACCGTCGCTGTCGGCATCCGCACATTTCGATTCCGCCTCCGGGGTATTGCCGTAGGCGCCCATGTTGACTCGTCCGCCGTTGGGCTCCGGCTCATGGGAGAAGACGCAGATCGGGTCGCCGGCGTCTATGCATGGAGACCAGCTCTGAAGGTGATAATCTCCTTTGGCTTCGTCCACAAAATAGGGGCAGGACGAGATATTCCCGGGTCCGCCCCGTTTCCAGCGGTCAATGCAGGAATAGATTGGCATGCTGCACTCCCAGAGCTGAACGCCGTGCCGGCTGGCACCCCAGAAGATGCAGTTGCGGATCGAGCCATTGCACCGGGCAAGTTGATCGCCGTATAGGGCTATATTGCCGGCGATGGTATTGTTCTCAATGACTCCCTCGCATCCTCTCAATCCGCCGCCCTGGTCTCCGGCCGAATTCCTGCAAATGACGTTGTTCCGGATGGCCGCATCTGATTTTGCTATCCCGCCGCCGTGGTCTCCCGCCTGGTTGCCGATGATCCGGTTGCCGACGATGACACCGCTGCACCTGTGGATTCCACCGCCGTCATCCTTCGCAGAATTGCTCGTGAGGAGGTTGCTTCGGATAATGCCCCCACAATAGACGATTCCGCCACCATCCCATGCGACGTTGTTCGTTATGACGTTATTCTCGATTATCGCGTGGGTGCGATGCCCCTCATAACCGCCTTGAATGCCGCCGCCCCTGCCGCGTGGTTGTACTGACAGAGCCGCTCCGTTGCGGATGGTAAAACCCGACAGGACGCATCTCTCTGTCTCGCTTCCGACAAGCGTAACGACGGAGGTTTTTCCGCCTCCGTCAATGACCGTTGCGGCCACAATAGCGGGGTCGAGAGGATCGGTGCCCCGCAAAACGATGTTCTTTCCCTTGACGTGAATATTCTCGATATAGACCGCCGGCGCGACGAGAACAGCCTCGCCTTCCCATGCCGCGTCTATGCCTTCCTGGATGGTTCTGAATGCTTTCCCCCAGGAACTGCCGTCCCCGGGAACCGCAATCGTCCCGTCCACGTGCCAGGTCCCGGACCACGTGGGGTTCGTCGCATCGCCGTATTCCTGAAGGTTTGACCGCCCGTCACCATCCGGATCGTGGAAACCCTTCTGATTCAGGTTTGCGAAAAACAGGGTCTCCCACTCGTCCGGAAGCAGGTCGCCGTCGGCATCGCCAGACGCGGATGCCGCCTCCGCCGTGTTCCCGTAGGCCCCCATGTTAATCCTTCCGCCATTTGGCTGTGGCTCGTTGGCGAAATCGGAAATTGGGTCGCCCACGTCAATGCACGGCGACAAGCCTCTCAGGTGGTAGTCTTCCCGGGAAGCGTCAACAAAATATGGGCAGGCCGAAATGTTCCCGGCGCCCGCGCCGGTCCAGTTTCGGATGCAGGAGTAATCAGGCGTGAAAGAGCTCAGCAGTTCCGGCCCTTCCGGAGCAAGGTTTCCCCAGATGATGCAGTTCCTGATCGTTGCGCCGCAATTGTACAGGCCTCCGCCGTATTCCGCGGAGTTTGCCGTGATTGTGTTGTTCACTATCGCGCCATGGCACCCGCAGAAGCCACCCCCAGCCCAGACCGCAGAATTGCCAGCAACCACATTGTTCCAGATGGCGCCGCCGCAGAAAGCCAGGCCGCCGCCTTGCCATTCAGAGATGTTCCTGACAATTCGATTGCTCTCGATTCTGCCATCGCAGTTGGCCAATCCGCCACCCTGCATCCGTGTGTAGTTATCGCAGATAATGTTCGCTTTGATCGTCCCCCCGCAGTAAAGCAACCCCCCACCGTCTCCCCATGTTGCAGAGTTGCCGATGATAGTGTTGTTCTCGATGGTCCCGTCACAATGAGCCAACCCGCCCCCTGACTTTGCCGAGTTTCCGCTGATAACGTTGTTCCGAATTGTGGCTTGAGTGTACTCACTCTCGATGGTCTCGCTGTAAACCCCGCCGCCGAACTCAGCCTGCCCGTTGCGGATAGTAAAGCCCGAAAGAACGCACGCCCCGGTTTCCGAGCCGGAAAAGGTCACCACGGACCCAGCCCGGTTCCCGTCAATAATCGTCTGCGCCACCACGTTCGGGTCCTCCGGGTCGGTGCTCTCGAGAAAGATATTCTTCCCATTGAACCGGATGTTCTCGGCATAGGTCCCATAGCGAACAATGACCGCATCCCAGTCCTGAGAGGCGTCTATCCCTTCCTGAATAGTCTTGAACGCCGTCTCCCAACTGCCTCCGTCGCCGGAGACGCTCACGGAACTGTCCACGTACCACGTTTCACAGCTTGCTCCCCTCAAAAGACCCAGAATCAGCACAACGCCCGCCAGATGCAGAATTCTGTTCATCTCGCCGCTCCTCTCCTTTCACACTTTTGTTTGACTTGTCATCGCAGGCCGAAAAACTCGTCCCTCGGCTCGCGAATTATTCCACGAAGAAAAAAGTGCCCTCTCTCCAACTCCCGGCGTTTTGCTGATAAGTTACCACAAGCAAGAACATGGCGGTAGGAACAATGCCGCAATTCAGTGCCCCGCTGCACGGGTGCGGCTGTAGTTTAGGGGTTGTCTGCGGCTGGTAACGCCGTGGCGCCGTGGGCGCCACTGTCCTGAGGGCGTCTCGCCCTCAGAATCGGGGGCAGGATGCCCCCGGGCCAGCCGGCAAGATGCCGGCGGTACGAAGAGTCTGCACTGACCTGACCCACTGAGATACAGCCAGACCCCGCTGCACAAGGGTCTTGACTTTGCCCGTCGGCTTTGGGAATATCGGGCGGGTCTGCCCTTGCCGTCAATCCGGCCGGCTCCGCGGCCGGGAATCGTTCCCGTCGCTGTGGGGGGCCCCTTTCCTCTTCGGGGGGCTGTGAAACCCGACGGAACCGGTAGGCAGCCTGTGTTCTCGTTTGTCAATTCAGTCAGGCCGGTGCAACCAACATCTTCAGGAGGAAGGAAAATGACCAAGATTGCCATCGGTAGCTGGGCTTATGTTTTCGGGCCCTACTCAAGCAACCCCATACCGCTCGACAAAGTCGTCCAGCGGCTCAACGAGCTGGGATTTGACGGCATCGAGCTGTGCGGGTTCAAACCGCACCTCCATCCGGATGACTACCGCACCAAGGAGAAGCGGAAAAAGGCGGCCAGGATGCTCAAGGACAACAAGCTCACGCCCGTGGGCATCGCCGCCGATTTCACTGCCACTCCACCAGCCGCGGTCGGAAAAAAGGCCCAGAAAGCGTACCTCGATAATTTCAAGAGGAACGTCGAGCTTTGTGTTGACGTGGGAATTCCCAAGATTCGCGTTGACACCTGCGAGGAGCCGCCGCAAGCCATCACCATCGCATACGCGAGGAAGTTCGGGCGCCTTGTGGAGGCGTGGCAGAAGGCTTCGGACATAGCCGACGACGCCGGCATCGGAGTCATCTGGGAGTTTGAGCCGGGGTTCATTTTCAATAAGCCGAGCGAGATCGTGGCGATGGTCAACGAGGTCGGGCACCCCAATTTCACGGTTCTGCTTGACACATGCCACGCCCACATGGTAGCCAACCAGGGCGCCAAGCAGCCCCCGCCCAAGGAGACCCTCAAGGGAGGTGAGCTGGAACTGATTGGCATGCTCAAGGGCAAAATCGGGCACATCCATCTCATTGACTCCGACAACACGCTCCACGGCAACATGACCAGCACCCATGCCCCGTTCGGGAAGGGCGTTCTCGACTTCAACAAGATAATGCCGGCGATTCTCGCAGCGGGCTACGAATCCGAGTGGTGGAGCGTGGACCTCTGCTTCTGGCCGGAAGCGTGGGAGGTCACGGAGGATGGCTTGAAGTTCGTCCGCCGCCTCGCGGCGAAGTACGGTAAGTGATATTTCGGGCAAAGCGAACAGGCTCCTCTCGTGTCATCGCCTCGTGCTCGCTTTTCGCCGGGGCGCCGGGAACACAGAAAGGCGAGAGTTCAGTTGCCTGCGCGGTCACGTTTCGCAAAGCTAACGAGATAGTGCCATATATTTCTGCTGTTGAGACAGAACAGGAAGGAGGGTTTTTCCCATGGCTGAGAAAATGAAAGCTCAGGTCTTCTACGAACCCCTCAAAATGAAGTTGAGGGAGCGAGTCAAGCCGAAGGTCGCACCCCACGAAATCCTCGTCGAGGTGAAAGCGGTCGGCATCTGCGGCTCGGATGTGGCGTACTATTTCGGCGCAAGCCCTCTCGAGACGCCGACGGGTAAAGGGCCTCTCGTCTTAGGGCACGAGTTCTGCGGAGTCGTCGCCGAAGTCGGACAGATGGTCGCCGACGCGAAGTTGTTTTCCGAGGGTGAGCGAGTGGTCATTGACCCGGTTCAGTACTGCAACGCGTGTGAAATCTGCAAGCGGGGGTACGTGAACCTCTGTGAGAACAAGGCGGTGCTTGGGGTGTCCGCCGACGGCGCATTCGCGAATTTCACCAAGTCGCACTACACGGGCGTCCACCGCATCCCCGAGGGCGTTTCTTTCGAGCACGCGGCACTCACCGAGCCGCTTGCCTGCGCCACCTACGGCGTCCAGAATATGAAGGTCAAGCCGGGGGATTTCTGCGTGGTGATTGGCGCCGGCGCCATAGGGCTGATGATGCTCCAGCTTGTCAAGTCCTCGGGCGCAGGAAAGGCCGTCCTCGTGGACGTCGTGGATTATCGCCTGGAGCCGGGCAAGGAACTCGGCGCCGACGAGGTCATCAACACCGGCGACAGCAAGTCTCCTTACTTCGTCAAGGATTTGCGCAAGAGGATCGGCGAGCTCAGCGGCGGCAAGTTCGCCGACCGCGTCATCACCCCGACGGGTTCCGTAGCCGCCATGGAACAGGCTCTCGCTATCAGTGGCCGCCGCTCGGTCATCGTCTATTTCGGTTTGCCCGGGGCGACCGACATGATAAAAGTGCCGGCGCTTCAATCCATCTTCTGGGATAAGGAAATTCGGTTCTCGTGGTTGGCGCCGTTCACCTGGCCGACCGCCCTCCAGGCTCTCGCCGCCGGCCTCGTCAAGGTGGACAAGCTCGTCACGCACAAATACCCGCTCAAAGACCTCGTGAAAGCTCTCGGCGAGGTCAAGGAAAGAAAGGGAAACGTCATCAAGGCAGTTGTCACCGTTTAGCGAACAGGAGAATGGTACGATGAAGTTTGGGTTGAACCTCCTTCTCTGGACAGGAGCGTTCTCGAACGAAACGCTCGACCTCATAGATAAGGTCGCCGACGCGGGCTTCGACGGCGCCGAGATCACGTTTATCAACCTCGACCCGATTGATGTCAAAAAGACCGCTCAAGCGTTGAAAGCGCGCAAACTTGAATGCATCGCCTGCGCCGTCATGACCCCGGACGCCAACCCCATCGGTCCCAACGCCAAAGTCCGGAAAGCCGCCGTGAAGCGTCTCGAGCGCTGTCTCGAGATGGCAGACGCTCTCGGATCGAGACTTCTCACCGGCCCGCTCTATGCCCCGGTTGGTTACCTTGTCGGCAGGCGCCGCAGTGAAGACGAGTGGGGGTGGTGCCGCGACGTGTTCAAGGCAGCCGCAAAGAAAGCCAGGCAGTACGGCATTACCATGGCCATGGAATTTCTCAACCGCTTCGAGACGTTTTTCATCAACACCTCTGCGGACGCCGTGCAGATGTGCAAGGACGTCGGCGAGCGGTGCATGGGAGTTCACTTTGACACCTTTCATGCGAACATCGAGGAGAAGGATGTGCCCGAAGCCGTGAGGAAGACCGGCAAATTCCTCAAGCATTTCCACGCCTCCGAAAACGACCGCGGCATGATTGGCTCCGGCCACATCCCCTACCGGAAGATTTTCAAGGTCTTGAAAGAAATTGGCTACGACGACTGGGTTGTGATGGAGTCCTTCGGCTCGAGCTTCAAGGAGCTTGCCGCGGCGTGCTGCATCTGGCGCGACCTCGTCCCGGACCCGGAGGCTTTCGCTAAAAAAGGTTTGAAGTTCCTGAAGAAAATCACAGCGCCTTGACGAAGTGCGTCTTTTCGTCGGCCTTGTCCGCAGCGGGTTCTTCAAAGGCGGTGGCGCGGTTGAGGTACACAGCCGCGCTGGCGGGGTGAAGGAGTCTTTCTTCTCAGGGGTGCGGGAGCCATGCGCTTTAATCTTCGCGGCCTGGAAACGAGACTGCTTGTCATCCTCGTCAGTATCTTTGTGCTTTTCACGCTCATCCACGCCTTCGACCTGCTCTCTCCCGAGCGCGGACAAGCCCACCCCTCCCCGGCCCACCATATCGTCTTGACGGCGGCGCTTCTCGCCCTGAGTGGTTCGGCAATCATAATTTTCTTCAGAAGAATAAAGAGGAGGCTTCGCGACCTGATCCGGGCGTTGTCCGAGGGGAGAACCCCAGCCGTCATGCCCGGAAAGCCGAGGGATGGGATGGACCTCCTTGCGGCGAGTCTGTGGCAACTCATCGAGAAATCGCGCCAGTCCGAGCAGAAATACAAGGACCTGGTGGACAACTGCCACGGGATAATCATCGCCGCCGATGCCAGCGGGAAAATTACCTTCGTCAGCAGGGGAATCAAAGAGCTCCAGGGGTACAATCCAGAAGAAGTGATAGGGATGGCTCTTAACGACATGGTTCACCCCGACGACCGAAGGATAGGTGAGGAGGCTTGCCGGCGGGTTCTCGCGGGGGAACGGGTGGGAGGTATCGAGCTTCGCTGCTCGCACAAGTGCGGTCGGTGGCTCAACTTCCTGGGCAATGGCTCGCCCATCTTAGCGCCGGGCGGGGGAGTCCAGGGCGTGCTGATAGCGGGCTTGGAAGTGACAGAGGTCAAGAAGCTCGAAAAGCACCTCCAATTGCTCCAGAGCGCCGTTGAATCGTCCACGGACTTTATCACCATCGCCGACCTTGACGGGAGAATCCTCTACATGAATCCGGCCGAGGCAGGTGCATTGGGTTACAGCCTTTACGAGCTCGTCGGAAGGGACGGACGCATCCTCTCGGCAACGCAGAACGAGAAAGTCGGAGAAGTCGTCCGGCACGTCCGCGAGGGGAAGCACTTTGCCAGCACGGGAAGGATGAAGCGAAAAGACGGAAGCATCTTCCCGTGTCAGTACAGCCTTGCCCCTATCAGAGATAGCGAGGGGCGGCCGTTTGCGACCGTGTGGGTTGGCAGAGACATCACGGAGAAGCTTAATGCCGAGGAGCGCCTCCAGCAGGCCCAGAAGATGGAGACTCTTGGAATTCTTGCCGGAGGAATCGCCCACGATTTCAACAACTTTCTTGGCGGAATTGTCGGATATGCTTCCATGCTCAAATTCTCCACCCGCGACGGCAGCCCGGAGCGCCGTTATGCTTCCTTCATAGAAAAAGCTGCCTCGAGGGCGTCCGAGCTTACGAGCACCCTCCTTTCCTTCGCCCGAAAAGGAAAAGGCAATCCGTTTCCTACCGACTTGAACAACCTGGTAAAAGAGGCGGTGTCTCTCTTTCAAGCCCCCTCTCCGAAGAACGGGAACGTCCGCGCGACCTACCACCCTCAGCAAATCGTTGTGTCAGCCGACCCAACACAAATCCACCAGGCAGTCCTGAACGTCCTGATGAACGCACGCGACGCCGTCGGAGCGGCAGGCAATATCGAGATAACCACTGCCGTGGAGCAACTCAACGCCGACTTCTGCAAACTTCATCCGGAATGCCGCCCTGGCGGTCATGCTGTTATCAGCATCAAGGACGACGGCCCCGGCATGGACGAGGAAACAAGGAAGAGAGTCTTCGAGCCATTCTTCACGACGAAAACAGACCGCAGGAGGACGGGGTTGGGCCTTGCCATCACCTACAACATCATTAAAAACCACGAAGGATGCGTGGACATAGAGACACGGCTCGGCCGTGGCACGACCGTGCGGATGTACCTTCCTCTCTCCGAAAAGGAAGTACCGCCGCCAATCGCCGGCCCGGAACTCCTGACGGGTTCCGAAACCGTTCTGGTGATTGACGACGATGAAATGATTCGGGACGTGCTGTCTGACATGCTGGGCAGACTCGGCTACAAGCCCATCCTTGCGGAGAGCGGCCAGACAGGAATAGACGTTTACAATCAGAGGCGAGGGGAAATTGACCTCGTCATCGTTGACATGGTGTTGAGCGACATAGGAGGGCAAGAGACGTTTCGGCGCCTCAAGGCGATAAATCCCACGGTCAAAGCGCTTCTATCCAGCGCGTATCCATTCGACGGCAGCGCCTCGAAGGTCCTCCAGGAAGGCGCACGCGGCTTCATCCACAAGCCGTACAATTTGCAGGAACTCTCCTCGGCTATCAGAGAGGCCCTCGGCCAAAAATAACCCTCTCGAATGGGGTCCGTTTTCCCTGTGAGACTCCAACCTCGCTCCACCTACCGGCGGACAAGCCACCGGACTATCGCCTCGTCGGGGAGCCGGTCATCCTCGATGCGCAACCGCCTGGGTCTTCCCGCTGCTTGGTAGGCCGCCAGGGCGAAGTCGGTGGGGAATTTCCCCCGCGTGTTGTGCAATAACATTCTGCGCGGGGCGATTAGCGCAGCGGCAACTCGCGCTCCTCCTGCCCGCAGGATTCCGGGTATGAGATTCTCGCCCTGCCAGGCGGATTTGTCATCGGAAAAACCCCTTGTGTCTATTGCCGCGCGGCGCACGTTGGGGGCAATCGCGTTTGCCAGAAGACACCATGTCCCCGCCTCCTCCAATCCCACAAGATTCACCTCCCGGACATCCTCGCGGCTGCTCAAATAGCCAATCGCCGTCAGAATGTCCTGCACGCGAAGAGCGAGGTCCGTTCGATTGTAGGTGAGCCAGTGCTCTGCTGTCCTTTTGCGCTCGCCGGTTTTCAACTCGCCCGTCAGAAAGCAATCAATCGCCATGACCGCCGATCCTCCGTTCAGGAGGCTCTCGACGAGAGGCGATAGCGGCTCTCCCATTTTTGCGACCGCATCCTTCCCCTGCGGATGGACGACCAGAGTCGCGGTTTTCTTAGATAGGGCGCCCTTCGGGGTCAGAAGAACCGCCGGAATTCCCTCGTTCTTCCCCTTTCTCCCGATGACGAGTGTGGTCGCGGTGAATGTGTCGTGCGGCGACTCGGAAACATTCTCCACCGCAATCTCATCTTTCGCGGGAACTCCCGCCGACAAAGTGTGGCTCATCGCAACCGACATGGTCTCACGAAATCTCTTCAAGCTCGCACGGTCACTGGGCTTCAGCTCCTCGACCTGCTTTTTCATCGCCTCGATGAGGTAGCTCTTCAACCCTTCCTCGGTGAGGGCGTTGTCCGGCCGTGGATGGTCCTTAGTGAAGACTAACATGTCCTCGTCTTTTTCAACCTCGAAAGGCTGTTCCTTCAACTTCTCCGGCTCGGAGATGCTTAACAGCCATTTGCCGAACCACGCATAAACCGCCTCCCGCGAATCCTTGTTGTAATTGTGGCCGGCATTGAAATGGGCGCAGCTCACTTTCTCCTCCGCGCCGAAGAGCTTGTATATTGTGCGGATGTCCGGATACTCGACAGTCGGGGTATTCTTCGTCCAGTCGCCCGTTGCCGAGACAAGGAGCAGCGGTCTCGGCGCCATCAGCGACGCTATCTCGACGTTGTACGTGTTCAGTCGCAACAGCGGCGCGTTCTCGCATTCGCACCCACCCTGAAAATGCGCCGAGACCATGCAGACCGGAGCAGCCACTTTAATCCTATCGTCCACCGCCATCAGCGTGAAGGTCTGCGTTCCCCCGCCGGATGCCCCCGTGCAGGCTATCCGGCTCGCGTCCACCTCCGGCAGCGACATAATGAAGTCCACCGATCTGATGCTGTCCCAGAGCTGAAGCCCCATCAAGCTGATTCCCCAGACCTCGTCGCGGAATGAATGCTTCAACTGCCCGGAGTCATTGAACCCGACCATGTCGTAGCTGAACGCCACGCAGCCCTGCCTTGCGCAGTTAATGCAGCGGCCGGGGATTGATCCCTCCTCGTCGCTGTGCAGCCTGCCCTTCTTCCAGTGGCCATGCGGACAGAGCACGCCCGGAAAAGGCCCCTTTTTCCCCAGTGGACGATAGAGATTTCCAGTCACAAAAAAGCCCGGATAGCTCTCGAAACGGACTTTCTCGATGGAATAACCATCCCGCTCAAGGCGCCCGAAGATTTCGGGATTCAGCGGCGTTTTCTCCGGGATCGGCCAGAGCCCGCAACTCACTAAGATGTGGTCCCGCACAAACGCTGCCCTCGTCGTCCACTCCTTTCGCGACGCAAACGCAGAAAACGTCCGCGGCGTGTTGAGGGTGAACTCTTCGCCGACTCGTGCGTCTTTCAATCCGGGACCTGGAGCGCCGGCGGACTCTGCGTTCGACGCAACCATGGGAAACGCTAATGCCAACCAGCCAGTCATCGCCAGAACAACCACCATGAGTTTTTGTCTTCGTAGCAACATTTTTCCCCCTCCAGACTTAGTAGGTCAATTCCAATCGCCGTAAGGCTTTCTATCATCAGCGACGAAAAGCATGTGAATGCCGCCCGAAAAAAAGCCTCGGCTTGTCTTCTTTCACCAAACGGTCCGGGCGAGCAATCGTATCGCATCCTTCTTGCACACGCTTCGGCAAACTCCGCAGCCGTAGCATCTACTGCGGTCAACGAAGCATTTTCCTTTCATGAGCGAAAAGCCTATCGCACCGAATTGGCAGAGCCGGACGCATTCGCGGCACCCTGCGCACGCCTCCGCGTCAACCTCCGCCACATACTCTGCTCGGAACATCACCGGCAAATCCAGCCCCACTGTGCATCGCATCGCAAGGCATTCCGCCCGGTCGCAATTGCACACACCACCGATGAAGGGCGTCCGGAAAGTCCAGACGCTGTGAACGAGTCCTTTCCGGTCGAAAACCCGGACGTGCTCCGCCGCCTCCCCGGCAGTCATGTTCTCAAATCGCGAAACGTCTGGTGACCCAAAGTAGTCCATATCTATCCCATCGAACCAGTGAGGAGGCCCGATGCTCACGGCAAAACAGTACCGTCCTTCCTCCTGTGTCGCTGCCCAACGGCAGCCACAAGGAACCCGAACGATTGTGCTCGTCATCTCGAAGACGCGCTCCACGTCTTCCAGCGGAACAACCTGGCCGTAGTGGACCGGCTTCGCCCGCCGGATGACGAGCCGCTTGATAAGTGCCGGGATTTTCTTGCCGCGGGACTGGTCCGTTTCCAACCGGGAGACTTGCTTATGCCCGTCGCCGATGGTCTTGTACATGAATTCGCGGACGAACTTCCGGCGCTTCAAGTCGCTAATCAGGTCGAGCGAATAGTTTTTGACGTTGAGATACCACTTCTTCCCTTCGCCGTGTTTCGTGCAGAATTCGCACATGCAAGTTATCCTTTCGGCTTGTTCGCGAGCAGCTTGGGACATGACAATTCGTCGTGGCACGCCAATGATAGTCGCCCATCAAAGCCTCCTCAAGCGCAATGTGGAGAATGCCCGGAGAAAAGGGCACACTCGCATCGCCCGGGCTGCCATCGTGCCTCGGGACCCGCCATCCTGTGCGGGGGCAGCGCCCATGGCAGGCCCTTGAACCGCGTGGACCCACGTGGCATGGGCATCTTGCCCATGATCTTCCACGGGCGGGACGCCCGTGCCACGATAACGCAGCAGCACCCAAACCGCGTTGACAAGTCGCAGAAGAAGCGACAAAATGTTGATGCTGCTTCATGCGAAAGCACCTATTGCGCGGGACGACCGGAACAAATCCGCGCCCAGCAAGCCTTTTGCCTGGGAACTTCATATTATGCCCGTGGAACAAAAGCATACCGTTCTGATAATTGACGATTATCTCCCTGCCAGGGATGCCGTCAGACTGGCCCTCAAGCGCGATTTCAAGTGCCTGTGTGCCGACTCTGCCCGGCAGGGGCTGGAGATTCTCCGGACGAATCCCGTTGACGTCGTTGTCCTCGACATCCGCATGCCCGAAATGGACGGCATCGAGGCCCTGCGGCGCATCAAAGAGATGAAGGCGAACGCTCAGGTCATCCTTCTGACCGGTTACGCCAGCCTGGAAACGGCACAGAAAGCCGTCAGGTACGGCGCCTTCGACTACCTGATCAAGCCCTTCAACGTCGAGAACCTCCGAAGTGCTGTCGCAGAGGCCGCCCAGAAGAAATCTCTCCTCGAAGAGCAAGGTAAAGACACAGACTTCAAAAAGCTCACCGATTTGCTCGCGACAAGGTTGGCGGAGGCAAGCCGAGCCTCTCGTGCCGGAGAGCTGTCTTCCGAAGCTCTAAGAGAGATGAAAAATCCCCTGACCGCCATCCTCGGCTATACCCAGATGCTCCTCCAAAACCTGAGGGACCGCCGGATAAAGCTCTTCAGCACCAAGTCCATGCGATACCTCTCGATTATCGAGGAGGAAGCAAACAAATGCGTCGAGATTGCTGCGAGGCTCGCCTCTCTCCCCCCGGAGAGCCTGAGCCGGAATGGCGTCATGGTCAACGAAGCTCTCCTCAACGTTGCTGCGCTGCTTCGTCCGCAGTGTTCCATCAAAGAAGTGGAGCTTGCGGTTAGCATGCCGACCGAAAAGGTTGTCGTTGATGTCCCGTCCGACCAGCTTCACGGGGTCCTCGTCAGCCTTCTCGTGAATTCCCTGGAAGCTATTGACGGCCCGGGCGAAATCGGCCTGAAAGGTTACACGTTCAACCGGGTGAGTCCCCTTGTTGAGCTCCTCACGGACTTCGAAAGAGACTTCCTGCGAGGCGTTCTTCAGGGCAGCATAGTGGCCATGGAGGTCTCCGATAGCGGCTGTGGGATTGCTCCCGAGCACCTCCAGAAAATCTTCGATCCCTCTTTCACCACGAAAGCGGAACGGTCTGGCACCGGATTTAGCCTGTCCGTGTGCAAGGAAAAGGTCGAAAGCAGCGGCGGCCATCTCGGAGTGGTCTCTTCCCGCCCCGGTGAAACTGTCATGCGGATTCTTTTGCCCGTCTCCTCGCGGGTTTGACACTTCGCCGGGTGGTGTCATCGAGAAAGCAAGGGCGAATCGGGGCCTTGCAGGGCGAGCTGCCGTCCGCGAAAAAGGCGACAAAACACAGAATTGCTCTCGACGAAGAATGGAGACGTTCGTTAACGTTGCTCCCGGCACAAAGATTGTCACTCTGACAGGCGCCGGAATTAGCGCTGAATCCGGCGTTCCCACCTTCCGCGACAAGGGAGGAATTTGGCAAAAGTACGACGTGATGGTTGTGGCCACGCCCGAGGGTTTTGAAAGAGACCCCAGGCTTGTCTGGCGCTTCTATAACGAACGAAGAAAACAGGCTAAGCTTGTTCAGCCCAATCCCGCACACCATGCCCTCGCCCGCCTGGAACAGCTCCTTCCCGAAGGAGACTTCGCTCTCATCACTCAGAACGTTGACGACTTGCACCGAAAAGCCGGCAGCAAGAACCTCCACCACATGCACGGCGAACTGGCGAAAGTCCGCTGCACGGTTTGCCATGCTGTTCGGGAGGCGCCCGAAGACCTCCCGGAGCTGCCTCGCTGCTCGTGCGGAGGATTGCTCCGCCCGCATGTCGTCTGGTTCGGGGAGATTCCCTTTGGCATGGACAAGCTCTATCAGCTCGTCGAGGAATGCCACCTGTTCCTCGTGGTTGGAACAAGCGGCGTGGTTCACCCGGCGGCGGGCTTTGTAACTCACGCGAGGAGGAGCGGCGCGGTTACCGTCGGAGTGAACACGGAGGTCCCGGAAAACCGCTTCTACATTGACCACTTTTATCGGGGGAAGGCGGGGGAGATTCTTCCGAAGCTCGTCGAGCATTGGGCTAACTGTTTGAAGAGTTAGCGCTCGTCGTTCGTCAGCGGCTTGCGACAGCGTCCTCGAAAATATCCCACGGCAGCATCTCATCGTCGGGAATCGTCCGGCAGGCGAGTTCTTCCACCCCCTTTAGCGGCAGAAAACCTCTTTCCAGCCAGGCGCTCATCGTCCGGTCCCCGCGAGCGAGGGCGCCCTCCATCAACGACTCTTTTGGGCTCGCCGCGGAAAGTCTTACCCCTCTCACTCTGCTCAGCTCCTTACGCAGATACGAAAGCGTGCTTCGGAGGTAGCCCAATGACCTCATTCCGACTCTCTCGTAGGGTGTCCGCGCCTTCGGCACAAACGGAGAGACACTCACCTTCACCGGTATGATTGACGAAAGTTCCGCCACCCGCGCGACAATCTGTTCGAGGTCATCTCGCTCCTCGCCGGGCAGCCCCACCATGAAATAAACCTTCAGAGATTGGATGTGAGCGTCCTTGACTATCCGCGCGCACTCTATCAGCTCCCCATTCGATAGCTCTTTGCCGATGTCTTTTCTCATCCGTTCCGAGCCGCATTCCGGGGCGATGGTCAGCGTCCTCGCTCCTCCTTTAGCGAGCGTTCTCGCCAGCCCCGGAGTTATCCTGTCAACACGGACGCTCGACACCGAAACCTCCACTCCTTCCTCGACGAGAGAAGAACACATTTGCTCAATTCCCGGGTGTCCGCCGACATCGGCTCCGAGCAGACCGACCTTCTTCTCCTCGCCAAGCTTCTCCTTGACCGAGTTCATCACGGCGCTCGCGGCGCGTCTTCTCGGCGGCCAATAAATGAATCTCGCTCCACAGAACTTGCACCCTCTCGGGCATCCTCTCGACACCTCGACCAATAAACGTTCGCCGAATGTCGTCTCCGGAGTCAACACCGCCGTTGCGGCTCCGAAGAGCTCAATGTCCGGCGGCGGATTCTTCGGAACGGGATAAGGCGCGTCTTTGACGGCCTTCACTCCGCTCCGCAGCCCTTTTTCGTCAACCTCCACGCGGTAGAAACTCGGAACGTAAACCCCATCCAGTTGGGCCAACCTTTCCTTGACAGAGGCTTTGCTTTCTCCTTTGCCCGCCGCCAACACCGAAAGAATTTCGTCGAGAACCGTCTCCGCCTCTCCGATGACGAAAACGTCCACGAAATCCGCGATGGGCTCGGGGTTGAGCATCACTGCCGCTCCTCCCGCCATGACGAGAGGGTAATTCTCCCATCTCACATCGGCTCTCACCGGAATCTTCGCCCTTCGCAACACCTCCGGTATGTTCGCGTAATCAAGCTCAAATGAAACCGAAAAAGCCACCACGTCAAAACTCGACAATGTGCTTCCCGACTCAAGCGTAACGGCTTCCCCCTCATCAAAAAGGAAGCTCCGCTCACAACACGCCAGGGGATTCGCGTTAATGAGACAATAGACCGTCTGAAAGCCGAGGTTGCTCATCCCCACCTGATACGAGTTGGGGTAAACCAGAGCGACTCTGACATCCCCGTAGGATTTGACTATCGTCCCCTTTTCTAACCTTAGCAATCGGGTTATTTCTCTTCTGCTACTCGCTCGCACGGCTTCGTTCCTCACCGCAAGAGAGAATCCGTCACCTTCTCGGCGGGGAGTTCCGCCTCAATCACGGCTTTCCACATCGTACTGAGGAGCTGAGCGATCTGGCCCCGCTGTTCCTTGAGCAGCCCGATTCGTCCAGCCCGTTCAGAAGGGCTTTCCGCAAGACGCCGCAAGGCCCGCAGCGTTCCCTGCGGCACGCTGAACCTTCGGTCTTCTCCGCAGGCTTCGCACAGAAATCCCTCCGACCGCGCGCTATAAAACGTAGTCGGCCCCAGCATCGAGTCGCACCGAATGCAGTTCGTCAGGCTTGGAAGCTTCCCGAAATGGCGCAGAAGTCGCAATTGAAAAAGAATCGAGACGTTCTCGGGCGACGTGGCACGCTGAAGCTCCCGCAGCGATGATGAGAGCAACTCGAAAACTACCGGGTCGGGGTCCTCTTCTGGCTGGCTCTGCTCGACCAGTGACAAAAGCTCCATGCCGTAGGCTATCCTCGTTAGCTCCTGCCGGATGCCCGGGTTGGAGTCCAGCAAACACGCTTCCTTGAGAAGGTGCATTCCCCGTTTCTTTTCGATATACACGACCTCAAGCAAACAGAACGGCTCCAGTATCCCCAGAAACTCGCTCTTCTTTCTCTTTGCCCCTTTTGCCAGGACCCGAAGCTTCCCATGGTCTCGCGTGTAGATAGTGACAATCTTGCTGGTGTTGGAAAAATCCGTCCACCTCAGAACGATACCCTCCGTCCGGTTAAATATTAAATCTCCCATCTTCTTCTCGTGCAGAAAAAAGAAATGGAAGCGTCATCCGCTTCCCTTCGTTGACATCTGCCCAAGTCCCGGGCAATCGTCATCCGGGTCGCGCTGGCGAATTCTCCACCTGGGGAGCTTTCTCCCCGCCCCTATTTTTCGCCGCCAAGACACCTGCCGCTTTGAGGCTGTCTGCGGCTATTGCTCCACCCGATATCACAAGCTTAACCACGTCTTCGGCGGTCATATCCAGGGGAGTCACATCCTTCTCGGGCAAAATGATAACGTATCCCGAAGTCGGGTTCGGGGACGTGGGAAGGAAGACATTGATGAGGTTTTCGTTCGGTTTGCCGCTTTGCGCCTTTCTCCCCTGGCAGGTGATGAAGCCAATTGTGTAGATTCCCTTTCGCGGATACTCGACCGCTACCACCTGGCCGAACATAGTTTTGCTCTGGTCCCAGAAGGCTTCGCTCACTTGCTTGAGAGCTCTGTAAACACGGTTAACCAAAGGCAGCCCTTCGAGAAGCGCTTCGCCCACGCGGATAATGCGCCTCCCCAGAAAATTCCTCGTCAAAGCCCCGAACAATACGACGACCCACACCATCAGCACAAGAACCATCGCGCGGAACAGGAACACCCCGGCCTTCGTCGCCAGGAATTTGCTTTCCTCCTTTGTCACGACACCTTTCAACCAGTTGTAGCCCAGCCCTGTTGCCTGCTCAAGAAACCAGGAGAACAGGATGACAGTTCCCAGGATAGGGACCGCCGCCAGCAGCCCTGCTAAGAGGTTTCTCCTGAACCACGTCTTAAAAGCCATTCTATTCCACCTCTTTTCTCGACGAACTTTTGGCTTTTCTTAACGAAGACCTTCAGGGCTTCGCGCGTCCTCTTTTGTCGCCTCGCCAGCGGAACCGAGCGACCGCTTGCTCTCGCGATCAACCCTGTGCGGCCCCCGCCTGCCCAACCCCGGCACCCGAGCGAAGCGCTCCCGCGAGGTCGAGACTCACCGGCGCCGCAGCGTCTTTCTTTCCGCTCAACCTCGCCTCCAGACTCTCCAACCACCGCTCATGGCGAGGAACCACGACCCCAGCCGAAACAATCATCTTCATTGCATCTTCCACCGTCATGTCAAGGCGGATTGTCTGCTTTTCGGGCATCACCACAAACCATCCGACTGTGATGTTAGGAGTCGAGGGCAGGAAGATATTCAGGAGTTCCCCGCCAGGTTCGGCTGGTCCTTGCGTCGGAACGGAGGACATAACAAAGCCAAGCGTGTAAAGCCCCTCTCGCGGATATTCCACGGCCACAGCGCGCTTGAACACGGTTTTGTTCTCGCCCCAGAAAGCCTCGCTCATCTGCTTGAGAGCCTTGTAGATTCGCTTGACCACGGGAATCCGCTCCAGAAGAGATCCCCCAAGACGGATAATTCGCTTCCCGAGGAAGTTCCTTGCTAAGGCTCCTATCAGAAGCGTCAGTCCCAGCATCGCGAACAGAACCAGAATGCGGAAAAGCAACTCGTTTTCCCTGAGGAATTGCCTCAGGGGATCCCCTGGCTCGAATCGGTCAAGCAACCCGGTGTATCCCGGACCTGTCACTTTGCCGAACAGCCACCAAAACAACCCGACCGTTCCTAACAACGGGACCAGCACGAGTACGCCCGCTACAAGATTCTTCCTGAACCAGCTTTTGAAACTCACGCCTTGTCACCTCTCTTGTCGGAGGAGCCCTGTCCCGCCACGAACAACGGAACAAGCTCTACCCGGTGGACGCGTCGCTCATCTGCCTCCAGAATCGTTACACCAACGCCGTTGGACTGGAACGTTTCTCCCTGCTGAGGGACCTTTCCGAGCGTCGCCACCACAAAGCCCCCTGTTGTATCATACTCGGTATCCTCCGGCAGCTTTATGCCGGTCTCCTCAGCGAGGTCGCTGACGGGCATCTTTGCATCCACGATAAAAGCACCGTCTTTTGTCTCCACAAAGCGTTTCTTCGCCTGGCCGAACTCGTCCTCGATCTCGCCGACGATTTCTTCCACTAAGTCCTCAATCGTTATCAGCCCCGCCGTATTGCCGTACTCATCAACCACAACAGCCATGTGCTGCCGGCCTTGCTGGAACTCTTTGCGGAGGTCGCTGACGTTCTTCGTCTCCGGAATAAACATTATCGGATGCATCACATCCTTAACCTGAAGTCCGGCAAGCTCTTCCTGAGAGGAGTATTTCAGAAGGTCCTTGGCCAGAAAAAGCCCAACAATGTTGTCAATGCTCCCAGCGTAAACCGGAAACCGGGAATGGGCTGTCTTGAGTATCTCCTGTCGTGCCTGCGCCAAGGTTTTTCCCTGCTCCAGGCACTGCATGTCCACGCGAGGAACCATGACCTCCCGAACAATGGTCCTGGTCATGTCAAAAATGCTCGATATGAGGAGACGCTCGTCCTCTTTCAGTTGAACGTCTCGTCCTTCCCCGTCCAGGACCGTCGAGCGGGCGGCGCGCAGGGACCATGGCGCGAGGGTCTCCACCTTGCGCCCGAGAATCCTTCCTAAGGCGGGTATGATCCGCTGTAAAGCCACCCGGACGGGAAAAACCACCGCATTTATCAGCAGTAGCGGCACAAGCCCGAACTTCATTGTGGGCTCGCGGCGGGAGCCTACCAGCACTCGCGGCAAAAGCTCCGAGAAAAGCAAGAGATATATGGCGCTCGCGACGACGGACAATGCCAACCGCCACCCACCAGCCATCCCGGGAGCGACCCTGCTCAGCCACGCCAACGTCAAAAGTGGTGTGGCCACCTTTGCCACGTTTGCCGCCACCAGCACGCTCAGCAGCAACCCCTCCGCCTTCTTGACGCAAGCCTCCTCGTTGTCCTCTTTCCCCTTTTGCCCGAAAAGCTCCTTGAATCGCGATCGCCTCATGAAGACAAGGGACAATCTCGCCCAGCTCGAAAAGCCGGCAACGACTATCATCAACGTGAATAATATGAACACGCCCGTCGCGGACAACTGTCAACACTCCCTTCTCGGGAACGACAAAATTCTCCACTCCTTCCAGCGGAAGGCACCGGCAGGAGTTCCTTTCCTTCTCGGAAACCTTCGGCAGCGCATTCCCGGCCGCTCTCGCACTGTGGCCGGGGGACCTATCTCGTTTTAATGAGGAGCCCTTCTCTGGCGGCCTCGGAGAGCAGTTCCCTCTCCCTCTTTCTCATCTTCCTCTTACATGCTGCCGTCACGTCGTCGTATCCGAGAAGGTGAAGGATGCCGTGAATCAGGTACAGCGACAGCTCTTCCTCCAGTTTCAGCCCATGCTGTTGTGCATAGCACACAGCCCTCTCCGGGGAAACAACAACGTCCCCGAGGAGCTCCGCGTGAACCATGACCTCTCCTTCCTCGCCCATCGGAAAGGCCAGGACATCCGTCGGGCGATTCCTGCCGAGGTGTCTTGCGTTCAGTTTGGTGATTTCTGCGTCGTCAACGAACAGAACGCTCAGCTCCTTCTCCGAAGCCCGTTCTTCCCGCAGGACAAACTCCGCAAGCGCCTCAACGCTACTCGGGCGCACCTCGACCGCCTTCTGCGAGTTCCTGAACAGGACGCTCATTTTGTTTGCCCCCGGTTTCCTTGACTTCTTCGGGATATTTCACTCGTTGATGGAGAGTGCTCAGGAGAATCCGGTTGAAAGTCTCCTCAATCCTGTGAAGGTCTTTAAGAGTGAGGTCGCACTCGTCGAGCTGCCCGTCCTCCAGCCTCATCTGAATGATATTCTTCACCACGCCGCAAATCTTTGCGGTGGTCGGCTTCTCCAGCGACCGGGAGGCCGCCTCTACTGAGTCCGCCAGCATGATGATTGCGCTTTCACGGCTTTGCGGCTTAGGGCCAGGGTATCTGAACTCCTTTTCATCTACAACGGAACTATCCCCGTTGATCTCCTCCGCACGCCGGTAGAAAAAGTAGTCCAGACTTGTTCCGTGGTGCTGCCTGATTATGTCAAGGAGGGGCTTGCTGAGATTATGCTTGCAGGCAAGGTCCACACCGTCCTTGACGTGCGACAGGATGACCAGGTTGCTCATGCTCGGGTTGAGCGTGTCGTGCTTGCTTCTCCCGAAAGCTTCGTTCTCACTGAAGTAAAGCGGCTTTTTGAGTTTGCCTATGTCATGGAAGTACGAGCCGACCCGTGCCAGAAGGGGATTGGCGCCGATCGCCTCCGCAGCGCTTTCCGCCAGGTTTCCGACCATCAGGGAGTGATAATAGCTCCCTGGTGCCTCCATAATCATCCGTTTGAGAAGCGGGTGGTTGGAGTCTGTGAGCTCAACGAGCGTAACATTCGTGGGCACTTTGAAAATCCACTCAAACAGCGGCAGGAAGACCGCTGCAAGAAGAATCGAGCCCATGGCCACCACGACCCCTCCCGCCGCCTGAACCATGAGCGTGACCGAGCTGGCACCGGCCAGAGCCCCAATGGCCGCGATCGTCACCCCGTTCACAACCCCCACCAGCAAGCCCGTTCGGACGAAGTCCCTTCGGTGCCGCACGCTCCCTGCAAAGAAAGCAGCAGTCCATCCTCCCAATATCCCCACCAGTACCGGCGGAAGGGAGCTTCCGAAGCTCATCCCGAGCAGGAGTGCCATCGGTATCGTCGCAAATGCCGCCAGTTGTAGCCCCATCATCATTGAGAGCACAAAACTCCCGAACGGGACCGTTATCGGATAACCAAGAAATACCGACAAAACAAAACTCCCCCAACGACCCGATAGGGGATATCCGAGGAAAGCAGATGCCGGCCGCAGGTACATCAACGCCTTCGAGGTCCCCACGCTCATCAAGATTAAGACCGCCATGAGTGCCAAAAGCTTATTGCTGGCAAAAACTCTGCCGTGGAACTTCGCCAGGAAAACTGCCGAGCCGACCGTCAGCACGCAGACAGCCACCGCCGTCCCCGCAAACCCCAGCGCCCGCGCCGCTGGGGATCGCTTCTGCGACAGAGCCCTCCTCATTTCCTCGATCTGCGCCAGGTGACTCGGCGCTATCTCCTCCCCTCTTGCGATAATTTTCTTGCCCTGCTGGATTGTCGTGAACTGCTCGGGGACGCTTTTCATGGCGAAGGCCTGCAGCTTCCTCTCCGCCTCCGCATCCTCCGTCCAATTCTTCAGCGCGAAGATGCTCGTCAGGTCACAAGCGATGCTCTCAAGCAGGCGCCTCGTGCCTTCCGTGACCGGCGAAGCGAACTGCTTGCCGATGCTTTCCCGCATCTCCCGCCGGGCATTGTCTACAGACCGCACCTCGACGCCCGTCTCCTGTGCCGGAAAACCCACCGGCACGTGCGAGATTCTGTACTGGCATGTCTTGAGAACGATGGGCCTGAGTCTCGCCAGGAGCGCTGCCGCATCCGGCGTTGCTATGAAGTCCCTGACCTCATAGGCCGCAAGGGAGTCGAGAATCTCGCTGACCGGGCCGAATGGGTCACCTGCGGGCGCGGGCTCCTTCTCGCTCTCAGCGGGCTTCTTGAGAAGGCCGATAAGCTTGTCCAGGTCCGCTGCAACGCGGTTGTCGTCGAGCTTATAGACCGGCGGGACTTCCTGGGCTGCTTTCCCTCTCAGACGGGCGGTCTCGGTGTCGTCCCGGAAAGTAAAATCTATGGAGGCATACACGTCCTCCATCGCTCTCTGCCCAACCGTCAGCCACGGCCAGGAGTAGTACCCCCCCGCCCAGACAATCAGCACCGCAACGACCACAAACGCCGCGCAGGTTGCTGCTCTCGCCAGACGAGACCGCTCGATGTAGCTGACGAAGCCAGCGACCTCGCCAGTCTTTCGGCTGACGCCGCGGGAAAGACCCCGCTTTCTCAGTCTCCACTTCTTGAAGACCTTTCCCGGAAACTGAAAGACGCTTTTAACACCCATCGGCAACCTCCCCGCCTTTTAGCCCGATCCCTTTTCTGCGGTTTTCGGCGTGCTGTTGGCGTTGGCCGCGTCGGCGCGCTTTTTATCCAGTTCGTCGTATGCGCGAACAATTTTCTGGACAAGCTCGTGGCGGACCACATCTCCTTGCGTCAGATAACAAAATTTGATTCCCTCAATTCCCTGAAGTATGCCACGAACCTCCATCAAGCCGGAGACCCTGGTGTGGGGCAGGTCAATCTGCGTTATGTCGCCGGTGACTACAGCCTTTGAATTAAAGCCCAGCCGCGTCAGAAACATCTTCATCTGCTCGGAGGTGGTGTTTTGTGCTTCGTCGAGGATGATGAAAGCGTCGTTGAGCGTCCGCCCCCTCATGAAAGCGAGAGGCGCAACCTCAATCACACCGTCCGCCATAAGTTTCTGAATCCGTGGAATCTCCATCATATCATACAGGGCGTCATAAAGAGGGCGAAGGTACGGCGACACTTTCTCCGCCATATCACCGGGAAGGAAACCGAGTTTTTCCCCCGCCTCCACGGCCGGCCTTGCGAGAATCAACCGGCTGACCTCATCGTTTGCGAGAGCCGAGACTGCCACCGCCATCGCCAGGTAAGTCTTCCCCGTCCCCGCAGGCCCTATTGCGAACACGATGTCGTACTTCCTCATGCTCGTCAGGTACTCTTTTTGCCCTGGCGTCCGGGCGAAAATATACCTCTTCCGCGAAGGGACTTCTATTCTGTCGGGAAATTCGGGGGGTTCCTTGGAAGAGTCCGTCCCTGAGAATCTCTCAAGAGCGGCAAAAAAATGATATTCATCTATTGGATAGCCCTTTCGAGCTTCGTCGAAAAGGTACGTGAGGACCGCTTTTGCGTGCTGTACCTGCTGTGGCTCGCCGCCCACCTTCACTACCGCGCCGCGCGCGACGATTCGTACGCTAAATCGCCTCTCGATCGCTCGAAGGCGCTCCTCCCGGGGGCCGAACACGTCTCTCGCACGGTCGTGTTGCTCAAAGGTGAGTTCTACCGTCGTTGTCTCTTCTGGAGTTGTCGTGTCTATCCTCCTCTCTGCGAAACCTCGTGCCCCAGCCCTCTCCCCGAGGGCCAGGCGGGACTTCCGCGATTCTCTCGGACGGCCCACCCTTCACAGCCTGCACGGACGATTCCTGCACACCCTTGCCCCGCAACGAGGCCAATGTCAAATGATTGCGCGAACTACCTGCCGTGCGGCTTCCCTCGGCTCATCGGAGTTTAATGCCTGAACCGCGCGGTTGTTTCAGTCCTCCCCCAAATGCCGTCGCTTATATATAGCATATCGCTGTGCCACCGTCGGGTCAACCCAAATGAGCCGCTTTCGTGAATGAAGTCCTTCTGTAGCGTTGGAAGAGGTAGGTCTAAATGCCTGCATCCCAGGCCGCAGGCGCCGATGGTTCCCTGCGCAGGACGACGGCGGTGAGGTCGTCAACAGGAAGTCCGCCGGAGGCGAACCGCTTGGCTGAACGACATATCTCACCGGCGAGGGCCTCCGGCGAGTCCTGAAGGTGCTGGTCAACCGTGCGAAGGAGGTTGTCGAATCCGAACCAGCGGCGCTGCGAGTCCATGGCTTCGAGAACTCCGTCGGTGTAAAGAACAAGCGTCTCGCCGGGCTGGAGCCGAAGCCTCCGTTCGGCGTCGTCGGGCACCGCAACCCCGGCACCTAAGAGCGGTGCGGAGGAATCGAGCCGTTGGCGCTCGCCATTCGCTCTGCACAACAAGGGGGGCGGGTGCCCGGCGTTAGCGTACCACAAAGACATCTCGTCGAGTATCAGGAGGCCGTAGAAGAGGGTCAGGGGGCTATCGCCCCGGAAGCGGTTCATCCCCTCGTTGATGGTCTGAAGAACTGACGCTGGAGAAGAATTCTCGCGGACAGCCTCTGCAAACAAAGACTTGACGATCCCGGTCTTCATGGCAGCCAGGACGCCGTGCCCGAAAACGTCCGCGATGACGAACGCCACGGTCCGTCCCGCAACAGAAAAGAAGTCGTAGAAATCGCCCCCGAGGACTTCGCTTGGCATGTAGCTAATGCCGCAGATGACTCCCGATGTCGGAGGAAACCGAGCCGGCAAAAGGCTGACCTGGAACTCCTTTGCCTGTTCGAGATAGCGCTCCAACTGCTCAGTGTAGGCGAGGTTCTGCCTCTGGAGGCGCTGAGCCCAAATGCATCGCTCAACGAGGGTCTCGATGACCTCCTTCTGGAAGGGCTTGGTGACGAAGTAGAAGGCCTGGTCCTGAATTGCCTCTATGAGCTTTTCCTCGGAAGCCGACCCGGACATTATGATGACTTCCGTCTGAGGGCGGTACAGCTTGATTGTCCTGAGAAGCTGAAACCCGTCCATTCCCGGCATCCGCAAGTCCACGAGGGCAACGTCATAATCCTTCTCGACGAGCTTGCGAATCGCGTCCTCGCCGGACCCGACAGAATCGGCGTTGTACTTCCGGGCGAGGATTCGCGTGAGAGCGCGCTGGATTCCAGGCTCGTCATCAACCACAAGGATATTTGGAAGAGTGTTATGCTCCGGTTCCACTTTTTTCGCTCTCTGCGGCTGGAAAATCAATGAAGACGGTTGTGCCTTTGCCTGGCTCGCTTTCGATTCTCATTCGCCCGTTGCTTTCCCATACGATGGAACGACAGATTGACAACCCCAGGCCAGTGCCATCCTTCTTCGTCGTGAAGAACGGCTCCATAACCCTGTTGAAATCCTCCTTATTGATGCCGACGCCGGTATCCTCGAAGGAAACGTGCAGGACTTTTCCATCTCTCCATGCCCGGATTTTCAGGATGCCGCCGTTTGGCATGGCGTCGCGGGCGTTGGTGACAATGTTGAAAAACGCCTGCTGGAGACGCGTTGGGTCGGCTTCAATGGAAGGAAGATTCTCCTCAATTTCCATCGTCACGGAAACCCCCCTTGTGTTCAAGCCCCTGTCAAGGAGTCTCATGGAGTCCTGGATGCTCTTTTTGACGTCAACGTAAACACGGCGTCCAGACTCCGCGGCCTTGGCATAGCCGAGCATGCTCCCAAAGATGCGGGCGCAGAGCCTCACGTTTTCCTCGATGTATCGCATGTCCTTGAGGAGTTCTTCGGGGTTGGCGCAGGAGTCCTTGAGGTCGCTTATGATGGATTGAACCAGGGGAATAACCGCTCCGAGGGCATTGTTGACGTCGTGCGCAACGCCCCTGGCTATCTCGAGGATTCCCAGCCTTTTTTCCGATTCGATAGTCCTTTCGTGGAGGGATGCACTGAACTGCGAAGCAAGGATAGCTGCCTCCGCCTGCGGCAGAAACTCCTGCACGACCTGGATGTCGTCGCGGCCGAAAGCCTCCGGGACACGGCTGGAAATTTTGAGCAGCCCGATGAGCTGTCCCTTCGACCGCAGCGGAACACACAGGATGCTGTTCTCGGAAGGCGCAGAGCGGTCTTTGTTATAATCAAGAATCCGCAGAACGGTCACGTAGTAAGGGGAGCCCCACGCCCGCCAGTCGCCGCTGACGTTTCTGTCGAAAGCTAAGGGTGTGCCGCGGTTCAGCAAGAATCCGTTCACAGCCGGGTCGGTCGGTAACTCAAGCCCGATGATGGCACTCTTCCCTTTCCGCCAGGTTATCTTCTCTGCCTGAACCACAAAGGCATCCTTGTCCCCGTCGAGAATGAGAATGGCAGCGCTGTGGTCGTATCGCAGAAGCTCTTCCAGGCCGTCGAGGAGCTTGTAGAAAACGTCCTTTGGCCGCAGCCCCCGCATGATGTCCTTGCTGATCCCGGCCCTTACTGTGAGAATCCGCATTTCCTCCCGCCGGGAGAGTTCCGCCGAGACCCGATCAACGAGGCGGCAGAGGAACTTCCCATCTCCCTTTCCGAAGCCGTCACCTTTTCTGAGGGCGAGGAGGCCAACGATCTTTCTCCTGACCTTCAAAGGCGCCATGATGACGTTTTGAGGAATCCTGGGCCTTCTGTTCTTGATGAAGTTGGCGAAAAGCTCCAGGTCCCATTGGACTTTCTGTTTCGTTTCCAGCTCGATACACGGCCCGCGCCTGAGCCGGTCGTAAAGCGCAATGCACCCCTCCTCTGCCCCCAAAAATCGTGAAAGGTCGCGGAGCGCGAACCGATGCACCTTGTCAGTGGTTCTGAGTCGCTCAAGCGTCTCAAGAAACCGCACGAAAAATGAAAGTTGCCTCAGTGTGTTTGTGCTGGACATCCGTTCGTTATCCCAACGCCAATCTCAGCCGGACAGTTGACCGCACCTATCGTTTCCGCATACGGCTAAAGATGCTCTCCGGTATCTTAAAATCAAGTAAAACGAGATTCTGTTCCGACCAGACGTGCACTCCTCGAGCGATCTCCGCCGCCTCTGCGCCGCCAAAGTCTCTCACCGTTGGAATCATTATCTTTGCCACGGATACCAAACCGGCGAGCACCTTCGCGCTTGCGGGGTCTTTCGCCACGAAAACGACTCTGACGGCAAGCTTGTCCTTCGCGCTGGAGAAGGACAGCCCCACGCCGCGTCCTATCCCCAAAACCTCGAGCACCCCTTCAAGCATGTTGCCGCCGACCATTCCTCCGAACAGGCCAGCCGATTTGGCAAGCTCTGCGGCAGCGACCCGCATCTCCTGCGAGAAAGATACCGCCACGGTTATCTCTCCGCTCGCACCGACCCGACGGATGATCGCAGCGGCTGGCAACCTGCCTGCGGCCGCACCGACCTTTGCGCCAGGGGGCGCACTATCGGCGCCGCCAGCCCGCCTTCCCCTACCCCCGGCTACGTCAAGAACCCGGCGAACCGCTGGCGGTGTTCCTGCGACGAGGAAGTTGGTTCGCAACAAAGCCACAGCCCCCCAGGCCTCGGCCCGAGGTCTGTCGTGCTCCGGGGTGAGGTTCGCCGAACTCGCTGAGTCTCCGGGAACCCAGAGCTTTCTTCCACCATATTCTTTCCGAACCCACCCGCGACCGGACAGCGCTTTGAAAACAGGCTGAAAGGATTCCCTCCCTTCGACGACGACGCCCATTGCGAGATTCTCCGCGATGGTTCCCAATGATGGCGCCTTTGACAAAGCCTCGGCAGTGCCGACGACAAAACCGGCGATGCTCACAATATTTTCGTGGGCGACACCGAGTTCGAGGAGGGTTTGTCTAAGCTCCGATACGTCGAATACCTTCTCAAAGACGTCGCTCCTGACAAACTTGCTGTAATCCAGCAAGGCGATGACGTCAGCCTCCGGAGGGACAAAGTCCATCGGGCGCTCCGTCCGGGGCTTTCGCCAGCAGCCGCACGCGGATAAGACCGCAAGGCACAGGAGCCCTACAAGGACGACCTCATAGAGGAACTTTTCTTTGTCACGGCGCATCTTCTTTCCTTATTTGCCTTGAGCGCAGAAATAGTACCAGCACGCCGCAATCCGGTTCACCAAAAATCGGCCGAGGGCTTCCGAACCGGCCTGAAAGAACGAGTGAGCTTTCGGCGGTGGAGCGCCTGTCCTTCAACCAGTTGGCACACTTTCCACAGTGAGAGACGCTGCAGCCGGTTCCGATAATACCCCATTCTCTGAACTTCTGTTAAAATGCATCACAGTTCCGGCGTCCGTGGGCAACGGTGTCCGCGGAGTTGCCTCCAGACGCTCAAACGCAGCCACAGAAAGACAGGTTACCACCGCAGACAACCCCGTGGGGGAGATTTTATGAGCCAAATCAGGGTCCACGCTTTTTGCATAGCTGCTGCCCCTGTCCTTGCGAGCATCCCGAATCCGTGTTCTTCTGACCCGGCATGGTTTATCTCGCCATCGCTGCGCCCGGTGGTTGCAGCAGAGTCGTCGAGCACGGGCGGGCAGGGAAAACAAGTTGTCGTAACGGTGAACCTCGCGGCAAAGGCGGGCACATGGCGTCCGGCGGTCATAGCGAACTTCGGCTACGACCCTATCCACAGCGAGACCGTTGATGAGAAGTTGAAAGACGCCTGGAAGCAGATTAGGGAGTCGGGGGCGCTGTTTTACGTCCGGTGCCACAACGTTTTCTCGGACTCCGACTACGGATGCAGAGTCTATTCGGAGGACGCTGCCGGGAACACCACCTACGACTGGTCTCGCCTCGACAAAGTGCTGGACATTCTCGTGGGCGGGGGCGTGCACCCAATCATCGAGTGCGATTTCATGCCGGATGCTCTCGCTTGGGGGGAAATCGTCAGGAATTACGGCGGGGGAGCGATAAATCTGCCGAAGGATTTTGGCAGATGGAAAGAGCTTGTTCGGCGGCTTGTGCTTCATTGCGAGAAGCGGTACGGCGACCAAAAGGTTCGCCAATGGTACTTCGAAGTGTGGAACGAGCCGGATGTCGGGGAATACTGGATTGGTGCTCGACCGTCTTTGACTTATGAGAACATCGTCCAGTTCTTCAAGCTTTACGACTTTTTCGCCGCCGGAGCGAAGGAGGCTGACCCGCAAGTGCGGATCGGCGGGCCGGCTTTAGGCGGCTGCAACGTTGACTACCGCTTCGCCCGCTATTTTCTCCGTCATTGCGTCCGCGGGGAGAATTTCGCCACAGGGAAAAAGGAAGGGGCGCCGATTGATTTCATTTCGTGGCACGCCTACGGAGACCTCGACTACATTCTCGACGTGAACGAGAAGTACCGGCAAATCATCGAGGAAGAAGCTCCCGAGCTATCCCGGTGCGAACGACAGCTCAACGAATGGGGAGAAGAACTTGGAAAAGGCGACAATTGGCCGCGAACTCAGAGCCACTACGAGGCGGCTTTCGCTTGTGCCCTCCTGTGGGAGGTTCTCGATAAACAGCCGGGAAGGATTGACCTGATGCTGAGATGGGGCGGTTTGACCGGGGAATATTTCGGCGGCTGGCGGTCATTGTTCACCCGAATTGGGGACAAGACTGTCCCGGTGGCAATCTTCAATCTCTACCGCCTCCTGGGGAAAATGTCTCCCGAGCGGGTCAAGGTCACTGTAAACCCGGACGACCGCGCCGCCGGCGTCATTGCCACGAGCGCCTCCGCCAACACAGTGCAACTTCTTTTGTGGCGGTTCGGGGAGAAGAATTACTCGAGTGACGGCCCGGAACGGAAGTTTGTTGTCACGGTCAGAGGATTTACGAAGCAGATCAGGACAGTGAGGTGCCGGAAATATGTGATAGACGCGGAGCACTCCGACGCATGGTCGGAGTGGACCCGAATCGGCAGCCCCAAGCCCGCCTCGCCACAGCAGGCCCAAGCCGTATTGGAGAAGTCGCTTCTTTCGCCTGCGGGCGATGAACAGGGCATCCCCGTGCGCGACGAGCGGGCAATCATTACCCTGACTCTCCGGCCAAATTCCGTTTGCCTGCTCGTGATTGGAAAAGAGGGAGATGCCGGAAAAGGTCAGCCGCCTGAGTGACGCGCCATCCGGCGGCAAAACTTCCGAGAGGAAATTGAAATGAAACAGCCCCGTATTTGGTTCGTTTTTCTTCTGATTTTCCTAACATTCCTTGCCGGTCCGGGTCAAACACTGGGAGAAAATGGAGGCGGGCAAGACCCAATCAAAGTCGAGCAGTATCACACGTACGACGTGATTCTCAGGGCATCGAAAGAGCACGCAAATCCGTTCACGGTTGATGTGTCGGCGATGTTCGAAGGGCCAAGAGAGGAAAAGCTCCTCATCCCCGCTTTCCACGACGGGGACAATACGTGGAAGGTTCGCTTCTCGCCGACATCGAGGGGGAGATGGCGCTATGTTACGCTTTGCGAAGCCGACCCCGGAATGGACGCGAAGCACGGCGAAATCGAATGTGTCCGGAACACCAGCCCGAACGTCCACGGCGGGTTAAAGATTGACCGCGAGCATCCGCGGCATTTCATCTACGAGGACGGGACGCGATATTTCCTTCTCGGCTTTGAGGCGGATTGGATTTGGGCTCTGGACATGTCAGACCCGGAAATGCCGAATCTGAAACGGTTCGTTGACGCCATCGCCGCGCACGGTTTCAACCACGTGGTCATGAACGCCTACGCCCACGACACATCCTGGGCGAAAGGGAAATCCTGCGACTGGGATTACGGCCCGCCCGAAATGTTCGCCTGGGAGGGCACAAACGAGAACCCCGACCACACTCGGATGAACGTCCGATTCTGGCGGCATTATGACAGAGTGATTTCGTACTTGCAGGAAAAAGGAATCGTCGCTCACATCATGCTGCGGGTCTATAACAAGTTCGTCAATTGGCCGAAGAACGGCAGCCCGGAGGACTGGCTTTATTACAAGTACATCGTGGCGAGGTATCAGGGTTTCTCGAATGTGGTCTGGGATTTCTCCAAGGAGGCTCACAACGAGAAAGACGCCGAGTACAAGCTCGCGGTAATCAAAAAGGTCAAGGAATGGGACGCCTACGACCGGCTGGTCACGGTTCACGACGATAACGGCAATTACGACAACGGCAATTATACCGTCTGCGACTTTCGGTCCGACCAGCAGCACGAGAAGTGGGGCGAGACGATTCTCGCTCAGAGGAAAGCGCGGGTGTGGCCCGTCGTGAATATCGAGTACGGATACGAACGGGGCGTCGAAAAACTCCCGACGTACAACGTGATGCAGGACTGGCAGGAAGTCTTGCGGAGGACGTACGAAATCGTCTGTGCGGGCGGTTACCCGACGTATTATTACTCGAACACGTCGTGGGATTTGGTGAAATGGGAGCCGCAGCCGCCCGGATGGAAGAGGTATCGCGTCCTGAAAGACTTTTTCGATGGAGCGAAATACTGGCTGATGGAACCCAAGGGGCAAATCAACGGGACGTGGGTTCTCGCCAACGAAGGAAAAGAATACGTCATTTTTGCCCCGAACGGTGGGGCAGTTCGGTTCAGCATTGCGGGCGTCGGTTCGCCCCTCCGGGGAGAGTTTCTGAATGTCGAGACCGGGGAGAAAGCTGCTGCGGGCACTTTCGCCGACGGCGAGCATTTGAACGAATCCCCCTTCGGCACAACCCCGGTCATTCTTCACCTGGGTGGAAGCTGAGCAGCGAGGACGTTCACCGCCCAGGGCGCAGAAGACGCGGAGGGACCAAAGCCGGCCAGAACCCCGACCCTTCATCTGCTGGTTGGACGGTCTCTGGACTCAGTACGCCCGGCGGGAAACCTGGCGCCGCTGGGGCGGAAACCGCCTGTTTGCCTGATGCGTTTTCGATGAGCGAGGCCGTTCGCCTGGGAGCATTTCCCGGGCTCGTACACAGACTGGTTGAAACATTCCGCGAGAAACCGCGAGCCCCCAATCGAGATTCGGTTCCTCGCAACGCAAACCATGGAGTTGGAAAATGAAACGAATCAACTGGCAGGTTCGACTTGGAGTGTCGTTTATCATTCTGTCGGCGGTGTTGTATCTCATTCATTTTGCCATTTACAGGGATGCAAAGCACATTTTCATCTATCTGTTAGGGGACATCGCGTTTGTTCCGATAAACGTTTTGCTCGTGACGCTCATCATAGACCGCCTCCTCACGCGGAAGGAAAAGCGCGCAATGCTGGAGAAGATGAACATGGTTATCGGGGCGTTTTTCAGCGAGGTCGGGACGAGGCTTCTGGGTTACCTTTCAGCTCTCGATCCGGAGCTGGAGAAGATAAGGAAAGAACTCCTCGTCACCAACGAGTGGTCGTACAAGGAGTTTCTGGAGGTCGCTAATCGCCTGAAGAAGTACGAGTATCCGGCGGATGCAAGAAAGGGCGACATAGTAGAACTGAAGAAGTTCCTGACCGCGAAGATGGATTTCATGCTCCGGCTTTTGGAGAACCCGAATCTCCTCGAGCACGATTCGTTCACGCAGCTTCTCTGGGCTGTGTTTCATTTAGCGGAAGAGCTGGGGAACAGGCAGAACTTGACGGGACTGCCCGATAGCGACCTTGCTCACCTCTCCGGAGACATCAAGCGGGTGTATTCGCGGCTGGTCTGCGAATGGCTCGACTACATGCGACACCTGAAGCGAAACTACCCGTACCTCTTCTCCCTCGCTATGCGTACCAATCCCTTCAATCCCTCCGCCTCGGTGATTGTTACCTGAACGCGCTTTTGTGCCGCCTACTCACCAGCCGTGATCGCCGCCTGCGTCTGCTCGGGATGGCCGGTACCCACCTGCACGGCCAGGAAGACCCCACAGGACAGCACATCTCTATCGTGTCGAGCTCTACCCAGCAAAGATGGGGGGTCGGCAGACCAAGTCAGGTGCAGCGCCTTCTCAGGCCGCACCTGAGCCACACGACGCCTGACACGAGTACAACCGCCAGCGAGCCATAGGCAACCCAGGCGACCCAGGCAGCGGCGATGGGCGGAACCTCCGGCTTCCATTTCCGAACCCGTGCGCTTATCGGCAACTCGCCGGGGGTGTCCGACTTCCGGTTGACACCGCTCCACTCGGAGAATGCAAGCAAGCCGTTCAGCACGCTTTCGCTGTCCTCTCCTGCCAGTTCGCCGACACTGAGAGGGTAGGCGTGGAAATTGCTATCTCGCAGCCACCGCATGGCGTTGTACCGCAGATGCCACGGGGACTCCCACCTCGGCGGCGCGAATCCGCCTTCCTTTACGACGGCGCCTTTCCGTTTCCCGATCAGGACAAGCAGAGCCCTGACGTCCTGCTTCGTCAGGGGCGTGTGCAAGGTAATAGCAGCCTTCTCAAAGCCCTCCCGAATCCACTCTACCTGTGTCTTGTGCTTGTTCTCCCGCCACCACTCGAGCCATGTCTCCGGTCTGGGGCCGAGATCCTGATTAGTCATAAAAGATAGAGCTCGATGCTTGTGTCCAGCCCGGCAACTGGCGATGTCGTCGCCTGGCTTGATACGCTCCATGATCCATTCGACCCATTCCTCATCTCCCCATTGCCCGACCCTTCCAAAGTCGTCGTGCCACCACCCGAACCGGCGGATGCGCTTCTGCGTGTCAGCCCATGCGCGGTGATGCCCCAGAGGGTCGCCCCACACATAGTATCGCCCGACATACCTCCGCTGCGGATTCAGCCAGAACAACCAATAGACCGCACCTGCCGCCCAGGAGGCCAGCAGCACAATCCCAGTGGAAAGAAGTACCGCCCTTCTTCGCCGCATCCGACTCATATCAACGTCCCTCCCTGCTCGACCGCCATCCAAGCCGCATGCACAGGATGCCTGCCACGAGCGCAGCGGCGAGGGCAGCATGCACCGATGCCACGAACCACGGTTTTGTCGGCAACCAGTCGAAGACGATGCCGGCTTCCCCGGGGGGCGACCCAATCGCAAGCACTCCGGGCGTTTCGCCCTTCGGGTATCTCGCCGTCCACTGAGAGTAACGAATCAGACCGTTCAACAGGTCTTGCCCATCATCGCGTGTGAGGTCGGACACGGTGAAAGACCGAGGGTCGAAATCGCTGTCTCGTAACCACCTCAGAGCGTTGTAGAAGAGGTGCCGTGGGGTGGCTCCCTTCCTTCCGACCATTAGGAGAAGAGCCCTGATGTCATCCATGCTCAGGGGCGACTCGAGCCTTAACCCCGCGCTCTCGAACCCTTCGCGAACCCATTCCTCCTGCGTCTTGTGCCGGTTTCGGCGCCACCAATTCTGGCAAGCCTCAACGGTGAATCCAGGATCCTGGTTGGTCGCCATTCGCAGGGCTTCGTCTTACCCCCGTTTGGACAATTGATCCTCCTCAAGGCACCTCGCGCGGAGGCTACTTTCGGAACAGACCCGCACCAAGATTGCTTCCGAGTGTGCCGGGGACGACGTGGAGATGGTCTCTGGCGTTTGTGTTCATCTCCAAAACCACGTCGCCCGTCTTGACGACGTTGCGTTCATCATAGGTGGTTTCGGGCCCCGTCGGGCCAGTCGGCCCGCTCTCGACACCGTATCCGGAGTAATGCCTGTTACCGGCCACAACGCAATCGTGAACTCGGTACTTCACCGGTTTGCCGGCTTCTCGCATCCAGAAGTAGTCGGTGCGTGTCACGATATTGTGATGAAACTCGAAGTCCTCGCCCGTCTGACAGGTCCAGACGCCTGAAATGTACCCGCCATCCACAATGCAGTATCTCATCGCGCAGCGATGTCCCCCAACCCGTTCCGGACCGTCCCAGAAAACCGCAGAGGCATGGCAGTTGCGGAAAATGCAGTGGTCAACAACCAGCCCGTCACCGGTGCCGATGACCGGGCAGTAAATGTCGAGAGTCTCCTGGCTTCCCACAAACAGGCATTGGGTTATGACCAAGTCCTCCAGCCCCTTGCCGATGCGCTCGACGGCACAATACCAGTTACGAACCAGCGGATTCCCCAAAAACTTCAACCCCCGTATGGTCACGTGGCTGGTCTTGATTCGTAGCCCGTACGTTTGCGTCGGGCCGTTGAGTCTCCCCTCCTCCCGCGGATCCTCCGTAGATAACACCACGGGCATAAAGCTGGGGGACCACCCGGCTTCATCGGGCAAGATGGAGGCTTCTATTACCAAACGGTCTTTCTCCGTGTAGGGCAAGGCGCTCTCAAATTCCACCGCTTCCGTAAGGTTATACACGCCGGGGGCAATGACAATCTCAGTCGGGCCCGAGGCTGTCCTGCGCTTGACCCTTCTTGCCGCTTCGCCTATCGTGCGAAGTGGTTTCTCCGTCGTGCCCGGGTCTGCGTCATTGCCGTTTCTGTTGTTCACGTGCAGCGTTTCAGCAACGACGCTTTGGGCAAGCATTGCGAGAGCCAGTGCCACCAGGACGTACTGAGAGTGGAATGTGCTCCTCGTGTTCATTTTCTTCTCCTCACTGGCGGTAATATAGTCTCCGGAGATTTAATTCGTTCGCGCGGGGCCCCGTACAATTCACAACAACATCCTATCTCAACTCCGCCCCTCCGTGACCGCAGCAAGATGGGTCCCGCTCAGAATGGCGGGCAGACGAAGCACCCCATGTGCTCCATGAGGACAATCCTGGACTTGACTCCGGCGTCCTTTGCCGCGAGGACGAAGTTCTGCGGGTCAACGGTGTTCTGAGCAAACATCCCCCAGTGCATAGGGACGACGATTCTTGGATTGATTTGGGCTGTCAAGCGAGCCGCTTCGCTGACGTTCATGTTCCCCCACCTGCCGTTAATGCAGACCATCAGGATGTCGGGCTTGTATTTGGCGACTTCCGCCAGACGCGGATGATAGAGCGAGTCGCCCGTGATATAGACGGTAACGCCGCCGAAATCGAGCACGTAGCCGACGCTGTCCTCGGAATGCTCGGCATGGACAGCAGAGACCTTGACGCTGGCCAGCGTTCTTGTTTCGCCCCGCGAGAAGTTCATGATTCGGTTCTCCGGCACGCCTTTCTCGCGGAAAACCTTGCAGCTCAACGGCGGCCCCACGAAAATCGCCTGGCTCGTCTGGATGAATTGGGGTATTGCGTCCGGGTCGGTGTGGTCAAGATGATCGTGAGTGCAGAGAATGTAGTTGGGCATAAGCGTCTTCTGGGAGCGCTCGTAATCGGTGCGGACATCGCGCGGAACAAGAGCCGCCGGGACGAGCCGCGGGGTCTTGCAGGCGTCGGAGATGTACGGGTCAACGAGAAACACCTCGTCCTTGTCGGTTTTGAAGGCGAAGCCCCCCTGACCGAGCCAGAAGAACGTTACGCCGTTTTCGGGGACGTGGGCGCGGGAGATTTCGCCCTCGAGTCCGGGGCCCCAGGGTCTGGCAAAGCGCCGCCTCAGGCTGCTCACAGGGACGCCGCGAACCTCGATTTTGCCGAGGTCGGCAGTCCCGAGGCCGACTCGCTCGCACTTGACGATGTGCCCGACCTCGTACGGGTTATAGCCCACGATCTCGGCGCCGACGGCGTCAAGGGCGACGGCATCGCGTCCGGCAAGGACGGCCTTGAGGTTCACAGGCGGTCCGTCAACCGGGCCGTATCCCTCCATTGCGGGGCAGGCACTGACGACAGCGAAATCGAGCTTGTGAAGTTTGTTCAGGTCAGCGATGGCGCCGTCAACTGCGAGGGCTTTGTGGATGGCGACTTTGTAGCCGGGGACGATGCCGAACATGTTCTTGAGGGCGCCGGTGAACATGGCTGTGTTATGGGTTTTCAGGACGGCGACGCTGATGAGGACGTCGCAATCGAGGACCGCGGGCGAGACCTCGTACTCTTTCATTCCGAGCGGCTTTTCAGGTTTGATGGTCCGGGTCGGAGAAGCGTTGATCGAAATCCATTCGACGCCCGTCTCCTTAATCACTTTGTCCCATCCGGCGGTCTGGAGAAGGGGCGAGCCATCCGCGTTTCGCGTGCCGCCGTTTTCTGCAACGGTGATTCTCCCGGCACCCGCTTCCTTGACGAGCTCGATGACGGCCCGCAGGACTTCGGGATGGGTGACCACGCCGGTTTCGGGCGGACGCGGTTGAGTGCCGTTCGGTTTAACGACCACCCAGCTCCCGGGTTTGACGACGTCTTTCAGGCCGCCCGCGAGGCGAATTGCCTCACGGGTTGCTGCCGCAGGGTCGTCGTTTTTAGCGATGGCCACGACGGACTTCTGCTCGGCGCAAACGCACGTCGAGGCCAGCTGCGCGAGTGCGACGAGAGCACCCGACAGAAAGACAAGTCTTCGGACCGAAAAAGCTCCCCTGAGTCGATTTAAGATTTTGTTTGCGGTCATTTGTCTTTTCCTCCAGCGGGAATCGTTTGCATACGATTTTGAAATTCCGTTCTCCGGCGGCAGAGACTGCTTAGAGCAACGCCCTTCGCCTTTTCCGTCGGAAACTATAGCCAAAGGCGACCGTCGCCGCAACCTGCTTGGCGCACTTCTCGCCCGGCGCGCCTTCTAAGAGCCGACACACCAGGAGCCCTTTCGCTTGGGCAGAATGCTTTGACAGGTGAAAGCAGGGTTGGTAACATACCGCCGATTTGCCGCGGATGTTCCGCAAGACTCGGTTCACGGGCACTTGTCTCGGAAGAACCGGAAGTTGAAATTTCCCGCAGGAGAAGAATCATGCGCCCACTCGCTGAAGAACTGAACCAAACGATTCAGAAGTTCAATCCTCACATTTACGAGACGATGTCGGCTCTGGGGAAACGGATTTATTTCCCGAAGGGGATTCTGGCTCAGAGCGCCGAGGCGGGCAAAAGCGCAAACAAGTTCAACGCCACCATCGGAATCGCCACCGAACGCGGCGGGCCGATGTATCTGCCATGCATCCACGCGTTTTTCAGCGGACTGAAGCCCGCGGAGATATATCCGTATTCCGCTTTCGGAAAGCCCGAGCTGCGGAAGAAGTGGAGAGACAAAATGGTCGCGGAGAACCCGCTCTTAGCGAACAAGGATTTCGGCAACCCCATCGTCACAAGCGGCGTTACGCACGGCTTGAGTCTCGTCGGAGACCTGTTCGTGGGCGAGGGAGACGTCGTCGTGATTCCCGATAAGATGTGGGAGAACTACGAGCTGACGTACGAGGTCAGATACGGCGGGAAAATCCTCACGTTTCCCTTCTACGATGGCGGAGGCTTCAATGTGAAGGGATTCGCGAAGCTACTCGGTGAAGAACGAAAGAAAAGAGGGAAGCTTGTCATCCTGCTGAATTTTCCGAGCAATCCCACGGGATACATGCCGACGGTCGAGGAGGCGGAGGGAATTACGGCGGCGATTCTGAGGACGGCGGAGGCGGGGTGCAACATCGTGGTGGTCCTCGACGACGCGTATTTCGGCCTGGTGTACGACGAGAACTGCCTCGCGGAGTCACTGTTCGGGTATCTGGCGAATTTACACAAAAGAGTCCTGGCGATAAGGCTCGACGGCGCGACAAAGGAGGAATTCGTCTGGGGTTTCCGGACGGGATTTCTGACCTACGGGCCGGGCGACAAGAAAAGCGACCCCGCGCTGTTCGATGCGCTCGAGAAAAAGACAATCGGAGCGATTCGCTCGGGCATATCAAACAGCCCGCACCCGTCGCAGTCCATTGCATATAAGGCTCTGGAGTCCCCGACATTCGCCCAGGAGAAGAGGCAGAAGTACGAGACGCTCAAGGCGCGAGTTCTGAAAATCAAGCAGGTGCTCAAGAACCCGAAATATTCGGAAGTCTTCTCGGTCTATCCTTTCAACTCGGGCTATTTCATGTGCATTCAAGTCAAGACCGTCGAGGGAGAGCCTCTCCGGAAGCATCTGCTGTCCAAGTACGGCCTGGGCGTCATCTGCATGGACAAGTACGACGTGCGGATTGCCTTCTCGTGTCTGGAAGTCGAGCAGATGGAGGAGGTCTTCGAGACGATTTACCGGGCGATAAAGGAACTGGAGTGACGAGGGATTGCACCGCAGTCGCTCATGAGCTTCGCACACCCGGAGACCATGAAAATGCCCCTATGGGGCCCGTTTTTTCTCGCCAAGGCGCCAAGGGTTCATATGGCGTCCTCCTTTGCGTCCTTCGCGCCTTTGCGAGAGAGTCCCCGCTCGCTGCGTAGCGGTTATTTTCAGGGCAGAGGACGCAGAGACGAAATGCTCAACTGGAGAGCCAGTGCGTGAGAAGTGTACGGATGCTCGGGGAAGGAAAAGTCGAAATTGTCGAAAGGCCGAGGCCGACCGCTCAGGACGACTGGGCGGTCGTTCGCATCCGTGCGTCGGCAATCTGCGAGAACGAACGAGACGCCTTCCTGAAGGGAGCGAAGTATAATTTCGGGCATGAGGCGTGCGGGGAGGTCGTCGAGATTGATTCGCCGAGGAGAGTCAAGGTCGGGGATAAGGTCGTTCTTTATGCGGGGGTTTTCTGCGGGTCGTGCCCGGAATGCATGAGCGGCCGGGCAATCATGTGTCTAAACGTTCAATCGCACGACGGCTATCACGCGGAATATGTTGCCCTTCCCGAGCGCTGCCTCCTTCCGCTTCCCGACGACGTTGCTTACGATGTCGGAGCGCTGATGGGGGGAACGTTCGGCGCGGCCTACCGGGCGGTCAAGAGATCAGGCGTGAATGGCTCCCATGCCGTCGCCGTCTTCGGCCTCGACCCGATTGGTCTTTCGGCAGTTCTTCTCTGCAAATGGAAAGGTGCGCGGGTCCTCGCATTCGACGTGAATCGCACACGAATGGAGTTGGGTCGGGAGCTCGGCGCGGATGCGGTTGCTGACGCATCTCAGGGCGACCTCGTTCGGGCGATCATGGAGACCACCGAAGGAGAAGGCGCCGACATCGCGATAGACTGCACCGGCGATTCAAGTTCTCAGTCCGCCGCCATCGAGTGCACGAAAAGAGGCGGAAAAATCGCTCTCGTTGGTGAAAGTGCCCAAACGGTCCCCGTCTTTTCGAGCAACCAGCTCGTCCGAAAGGAACGGACTCTCCTCGGCTCCCGATACTTCGCCCTCGACGATTACCCTGAGATGGTCCGGTTGGTAGAGAGCGGCCTTCCCCTCTCTCGCCTCATCACCCACCGCTTCCGCCTCGACCACGCCCAGGAAGCCTTCTCCCTCTTCTTCTCCGGCGAAAGCGGCAAAGTCCTGTTGGAGCTTTGACTCAGCAGCGAAGAGCTGCGGCGAAGTCATATCAGAATGTGGGTGCGCCAGAAGGGTGGACACCGGCGCGCGGTGGCAATGAGGGAGGCTTGAGTATGGCAACGAACAAGAACAGCAGTGAGCTGCCCTGGAAACGACTGGCGTCCACGTGGCCGTGCCTGACCGGGGAGTTGGAGATCGCCCAGGCAGCCCGCAGCTTGGCGGGCGAGGTGGCGTCCGTGCAGCGCTTCCGTGTCAAGCTCGACCCGGCGGCGCCCTGGCCTGCAAACATCGCCCCGGATCACCGCTGGCCGGCAATCACCTTGGGGTTTTTGTCCTGGGCGTCGGATTGTTTCGACTCGGTGGTGCTTCTGATGAGCGCAGGTCTGCATGTTCACGCCCGGGTGCTTTCGCGCAGCTTGCTCGAGGGATTGATGCACTTGCTGCATATCTCTGACAAGCCAGACGAGAGGGCCCAGAGCTTTCTTTCCCACTATTGGGCCGAACAAAAGAATTTCCTCGATCACGTCGCGAAAATCCCGGGGCTTCGGGTGGACCAAAGCCGGCTCGACGGCGTCAACGCGAATTACGAGCGGTATTGCTGCGAGCGCGTGACGAAAAGCGGCAGGCCGAAGACAAGCTGGCATGGAGGAAAAACCGCAGACCTGTTCCGAGAGGTCTCCAAGACCACGCCTGGCCTTGAGGGTTGGTACGAAACCATTTACTCGCCGGCGTCCGACCTGGCGCACGCCTCGACCTCTGCCTTCGTACAATACCTCTCCCCCAGCCCTAAAACCGGAACGCTTCGCCTCGGGGCGCAGCCCTCCGAAAGGCACGCGCGGCTGCTGCTCAAGCTCGGCGCATTCGCTCTGCTCGGGATCGCGGGCATCGCTAACCGGGCCCTGGGCCTCGGTTTGGACCAGAGGCTTTCTGAGCTCGCGAAGGCCCTTGAGGCCCTTGAGAGAAGAGCGCTTGCATCGCTGCGGGGGTAGCTGTTCGGGCTGCCACCGATGAGTGAAAAAGGGTTGCGGACGGCGAACCGAGGCAGTAGCATTCCGTTACGAGGGCAGTCATCTGGCTTTGACGCAAGGCCGCCGAGGATGCGCGCGTCGCAGGGAGCAGGTTAGGCCGCGGCGAACAGTTGACATTTGCCGAGCACCAAGCTGTGTCCTACGCCTCGGAAAGAGATTCGGGGTACCACGAGCTGCTTTGCAGAGGCGCTTCCTGAAACGCGTATCGAGAACGCTTCGCTGACTGGGAGGGTTAGCAGTGGACTCTCTGGATGAGATAAGGGCACTTCTCGAAGAGATAAGGGACCTTCAAAAACAGCACTTCGAGGCCTGGCAGAACGCCAATCGAGAGGCCATGGCGAATCAGGGAAAGGCGCTGCGCGATGTCAGGCGGCGAATGAGGACCGGTTCGGTGGTCGCCTTGCTCTTCCTCGCGGCGGTTCTTTTCGCAATCTATGGGTTGCCCCTGTTGACACATTACCTTGAGGGCAGACACTATTCTGTGGTGGAGCTGGTTAGGTTATATCAGAGGGGACGCGGGTACGACGACTTTGCCGGCGAGAGGCTCATGCGAATGGGCGAACGCGCGAAAGAAGAGTTGATCCAGCTTTCCGACGATCCCGCCACACCGGCCGACGTTGCGGAAACGGCGCACGAGATTCTGGACCTTCTTTTTCCCTCGACGGAGACGCGTGCCGCAATCGAGCGGTATATAAATCGGATTGAGGACCCAACCAGGCAAGCTGAATACAGACGGGTATGGCAGGGGCTTTTTCAGGCAGATTAAGGGCCGCTCTGCCATAAGAGGTGTTTGCCCGCGCAGGTAATCGGAAAGGGTAATGGCGCCGGGGGGACCGGCGCCATTGTTCCTCGTCGCCCATTGCCGCTGGTTGCCGCGCTCAATCTCGCTCGTCCCACCAACCATCCCAGCCCTGGTATTTGGAGTCGAAGTTGGAGGGGTCGTGCTCGAGGGGGCTTTTTCCTCTGACCCATTCGATGTGGGCGTCGCCGTATGCGACAACTCTCCCATCGGTCTTGTGGTTGGACTCCTGCGTCAGCTCACGATACGTTCGGTCGCAAAGAATGCGGACGCTGGGAGCGGCGGTGGATTCCGTCCAGGCCTTGTTCTTTGCGAGCTTGTCGAGGCCGTAGGCGTAGCTGACGTTTTTCCTCTCAAGCTCGTTCGAGAAGGGCTTGCCGAAGTCTTCCGTCCCGTTGCGTCGGGGCATTTTGTCGGCGGTGCTTGGGCAGGTGAAGACCTCTAAGTTGGAGATGAAGTCAGGATAGAGGATGCCGAGGTCTTCGTAGCGAGTGGAGCCCTTTTCGGAAGCGCTCGTCGGGAAGGAGCCGCCGTAGCTCGTGGCGTACATTGTGATTGCGAGGGCAATCTGGCGGATGTTGTTGCCGCACTTGGTTCTTCTTGCCATCTCGCGTGCTCTGTGGAGGGCGGGAAGGAGCATTCCGGCGAGAATGGCAATGATGGCGATGACGACGAGGAGTTCGATGAGTGTGAACGCGAATTGGTTTTTCCGGCGAGACATGGTCCGTCACCTCCCTTCTAAGTTGGCTTCCCGCAGGCGACGGTCCCCGGCCCGGCAACTGTGCCGAGCCTGGCCTCCTGGGGAAGCTCACGGAAACCGGATTGTTTCGGCCACCGTGGTCATCACCTCCTTTCGTGGGTGAGTGCCGCGCGCCTTCGGTGTCCCGCTCGGCGAGGGCATCGGCGGGGCGTGCAAGGGGCCGTTGTTTTCAGTTCGGAAGGCCATGGAGCTCTTCCGCGGTACCCGGGCTCGCCCCTGAGGCCGTCTCTGCTTGACGTAGTGCATCAGCCGTGCCAAAGATAGTTGGCGAGGCATACCTCACATGCGAAAAAGCGTGTTGTGCATCTCGTTGCGGCCCAAAAGATAAGGTTGCGGGAGCGCCGCGCCTCACGAGGGAACGATACCAACCGCGAGATGCCGTCGCGTGGATTTTGCGCATAAGGCGCGAACATCACGCGGGGGAGGCGCGGCGACGTCTATCAGAGAGGACCGCCGAAGTGTGGCCTCGCGGTCATGGCTGCGCTGGCGACTCTGTGGAGTGCTGAAGCCTTGCTTCAGTCTCGCCATGGCGGGAGAGCACAGCTCCCCCACTCCAAAGCCGGATGCCCGTCGAGGGAAAGGTTGTCGTTTTCGACCATGTGGTGTACTCTGTGAAAGGAAAGATGATTGCGCATAGTGGGAGGATTCATCAGAAAGGTCAACAGATGAAGAGGTGCAGTCTGGAGAGAATATCAGGCAGGCTGGGAGTGCTGGCCATGGTTGTGATGATGGTTTCTTGCGCGGCGGCAGGCGGAGAAGAAGCGTACTTTCCGCCGCCGGAGAGTAAGGGGGGATGGCGAACGCTTACCGACGAGAAAGAGATTCGGGTGACCGCAGGGATGGATTTGCGAAAGCTCGACGAGGCGTGGGAGTACGTGAAAAGCCTCGACAACAATTCGTCGCTCCTGGTGCTTCGGCATGGCTGGCTCTGCTATGAGAAATATCAGGGGGAGGTTACTCCGACCTCGAATTACGATATGCACTCCTGCGGGAAGGCTTTCACGGGCGTCGCGGTGGCAATTCTGATGGGGGAGAACGCAAAGCTGTTTCCTAAAAAGCTCGACGAGCTTATCTATGACCCGAAGTATTTGCCCGACGATGCTTTTCCTCTGACCGATCCGCGAAAAGCGCGGATAAAGCTCGGACAGTTGCTGTCGAACACGTCGGGAATCCGCGGAAATAATCCGTGTTATGACAGGACGGGGAAGGTGAACATTGAGCCTGCGGGGCCTGATGGGAGTTTTCCCGAGCATTGTGCTTTCGGGAAAGATGAATGGCAGGGGACGAGCGCAGAGACGCTCTGGACGGAACCGGGTGGCGGCTACTCGTATGCGTCCGGTGGCGTCGTGATTCTCGGCGCGATGGTCAGGAAGCTGAGCGGGAAGGAAGTCGCCCAGTACATGGGGAAAAAGGTGTTCGAGCCAATCGGCTGGGAGGGATGGAAATGGTACGACAACCCGCCCGAGCCCGACGGGAGCCGCCATACGAAATGCCAGGGCGGAATCGAGCCGAGGCCGAGGGACGCGCTGAGGTTTGGGTATCTTCTCTTGCACCTGGGGAAGTGGAAGGACACGCAAATCATTCCAAGATGGTATGCGGAGATGATGAGAAAGCCTTCGCCATACAATCCGCACTACAGCGGCTACGGGCTTTTGGTGGTCATCAATCCCGACGGGAAAAAGATGCCGTCGGCGCCGCCGGACACTTACGGAGCGGCAGGTGCGGCGAACAATCACATTCTTGTCGTGCCCTCACTCGACATGGTTGTGGTGAGAATTGGCGATAATGGCCGGACGAACGACCCGTTCGATGTCGTCCAGGATAAAATCATCGGAGCAGTAGTAAAGGCTGTCGTGCAGGAGAAGGAGGCCAAATAGCCTGCTCGGTTTGCCAAGGTGATAAGAATACCGAGTTGCGGTTGCGCTCGACACCGAACTGGAATCCAAGTGCTCCGATTCATGAATTCGATCACGTATTTTCGCCGACAGGATGGACAGGATAAACAGGATTCTGTGGGTCCTGTTTGTCCCCGCCTTGGCGGGGCCTCATGAGTTTCGGTCATGGGAGGGCACTATGCCGTGGGGCGAATCGCCCCTGCCTTAGTGCTTTCCTCTCAAATCCCGTCCATCCTGTGAATCCTGTCAGGAATCTCCTCGCCTTTGGCGGGGTCTCGGATACGTTACCGTGTTTCTGAAATCGTGGACTAAGAGTCCGGTGTCGCAACGATGGGAACGTTGAAACACACCATACGAAGATTTCTCGACGCGATTGGGCTGGAGGTCTCGACGAGGAAAGCCCGGGCGGAGCAGCTTTGGGCCGACGATGCGGAGTTCGTGCGGCTTCTGGCAGAAGTCCAGGACCGGACCCTCGTAACGCCGGACAGGCTTTTCCTCATCTACCAGCTTGCGAGAAAGGCAAAGCGGCTGCCGGGTGACGTGGCACAGGTCGGAGTGTACAAAGGCGGGACCGCGAGGTTAATCGCGCCGACCTTCTCAGGGACGGACAAGACCGTTCATCTCTTCGACACGTTTTCCGGAATGCCGGCGCCGGACCCGCGGAAGGACAATCTCGACTACGTGCGGGAGAATATATTTTCGGACACCTCAGCCGACGAGGTGCGACGGTATCTGCGCGATTGCGGAAACGTCGTGCTGCACGAGGGGATTTTTCCAGAAACGGCGGCGCCTGTTCGGGATAAGAGGTTTTGTTTCGTTTACCTCGATGCCGACCTCTACAAATCTACCCGCGATGCGATTGAGTTCTTCTATCCGCGGACCGTACCCGGCGGAATCATCGTTTTCGACGATTACGGCTCAAAAAAATGTCCGGGGGTGCGGACAGCAGTGGACGAGTTCTTCGCCGCCAACAGAGAAAGCGTGATCCGCACAGTCCCGCATCAGTGTGTGGCGGTAAAGCGCTCTTGAAAGGAACCGTCGTGAAAGAAATCACCTCTCTTGAAAGAATCCGAGCAGCGCTCGAGCACAGAGAACCCGACAGGATACCGTTTGATTTGGGTGCAACGCACGTTACGGGCATCCATCAAAAAGCATATCGGCGCCTGAGGGAGCACCTCGGCTTGCCCGAACGTGAGATCGTCATCGAGGAGCCAATTCAGCAACTGGCGAAACTGGACGAGGATGTGAAGGAAAGGCTCAAGGCTGATGTGGATGCCATTGGCCCAAACAGGTACGCGGGAGTCAGGCCAACTGAAAGTGTGGACGGCGAGTACCTCTACTTCGTTGATGATTGGGGCATCGAACGGCGAATGCCGAAGGACGACGGCCTTTACTACGATATGTCTCGGCATCCGATGGCGGGACTGCCCATCGAGGAGGCAAAAGCTCGATTCCGCTATCCCGACCCGACAGATACGTCGAGGTACGTCGGCATTAAGGAGAAAGCAGAAGAATGCTTCCGAAGAGGGCGTCCATACGTTCTGGGGCGGAATGCCCCCGGCATCTTCGAGACCTCCATGTGGATTCGGGGATTCGAGGATTTCTTCGCGGACATGGTTGCCAACAGGAAATTCGTCGAGTGGCTGATGGATAAGGTCATGGAGGTCAAGCTGAAGTACTGGGAGATTGCCCTCGACCTCGTCGGAGAGAACGTGTTAGTCGTTTCCGAGGCGGACGATTTAGGAGGGCAGAACGGGCCGCTCATTTCGCCGAAGCTTTACCGCGAACTGATAAAGCCGCGACATAAGGCGATTTTCTCAACGATCAAGAAAAGGGCAAAGACGAAGATTTACATTTTCTTCCACACGTGCGGGTCGGTGAGAGAGCTGATTCCCGACCTCATCGAAGCTGGCGCTGACATTCTCAATCCCGTCCAGGTCAGCGCCGCAGGGATGGACACGCGCGAGTTGAAAAGGGAGTTCGGGAAAGAAATCACCTTCTGGGGCGGGGGGATTGACACGCAGCACGTCCTCCCAAAAGGAACCAAGCAGGAAATCACTGACGAGGTCAAACGGCGGATTGACGACCTCGCCCCCGGCGGCGGCTTCGTGTTCAGCGCCGTCCACAACATCCAGGCCGACGTCCCTCCCGAAAACATCATGACCATGTGGGAAGCATTCCAGCAGCACGGCCATTAAAGACTCAATCGTCAGCGCCCAGTAACAGTGCTCCGTGGGAAAGTGAACTCAGGCCGCAGGACTCACCGCGGTCAACGCCCCCACGGAGGTTGGGCCCTGGCTCCAAGGCTATTTGTCCGGCTTGAGTATAACGGCTGTGCCCGATGCCGTGACCATGAGCATCCTGCCGCGAATGGTCTCGTAGTCAAGGACGATGCCGATGACCGCGTTGGCTCCTCTATCTTGGGCTTCAAGCCCCATGTCACTCAGCGCGATTTCCCTCGCCTCTTTCAGGTGGTTTTCATAGGATCCGGCTCGCCCCCCCACAATGTCAGCGATGCCCGCAGCAAAATCGCTGAAAATGCTTGCGCCGACGATGGCCTCGCCGCAGACGATCCCCAGGGACTTGAGAATTCGGCGGCCCGGCACGTGCGGAGTCGTGGATAGGATAACGTTTGGGACCGCACGACCAGCTGTCGGCGAAATCTCCACCCCCCGATTTGCGCATTTCCAGCATGCGTCGAATTGGTCGTCCAACTCCTCACCGCACTTTGGACATACCCACATTTCGTTCGTCCTCCCTTCACTCGAAAGCCGATGTTCGGCCCGTGAGCGACCCGTCTTGTGACAGCGCCCGATGCTCAGGTCGTCAGGCACGTATCCGTCGCACGCGGATTGATTCGCGCTGGTTCTGAACGACGATCCTCGGATCGGCATTCGGCGCCGGAACGGGGAGTCCTCTCTCCTTAAGGAGGCTGACGTGCTCTCTCGTGCCCCATTTGGCTTTGTAGAGGCAATCCTCTATCCAATGTCCTATCCCGGCAAGGCCCTACGGGCCGGGCGGGTGGAGCTGAACATAACCGCGTTCCTCCGCCGCTTCAAGGAGAAGGCCGCAGATCGAGGCCGGGATGTCTGGTCTTTCCAGGTCGTATCGGCGCGTTTGCGCTGCGCGGATCAAAACGAATAGCCAACGGATGGAAGGGGCCTCGACGGCGCGCGACGGGTCAAAGTGACCTTCCGTGTCTGCGGCTCAGGACACACGCGGGACATCCGAGGGGCCGCTCCACTGGCCTTGCCCAGGCTTAAGGAGCGTGAAGCTACCGAGCTTCAACCTGAGATACAGGCCCCACAGAGAGGCCGGGAGCCCCACAACGGCCATACCGGCGGGCACGATCCTTCCCACCGTGCGCAGAAACAGGGTGAACTGCTGCGTGATCTCCATGTGCAAAAAGGACCGGATTAGGCCCCCGAAGACGTCCACGAGCATGTCCGGAAGCGTAAACCAGAAAACGACCGAGGCGAGCAGCAGAGACAGCCCTACCCCGAACGGATAATGCCTGGAGTAGATAACACCGCAGCCGGGGCAAAAGCAGCGTCCTTCCGTATCCTTCTGCATCTGCGTGAGCCTGCGGCACTTCGGACACATTAGCTTTCGCACGTGACCTCCCTCCGTAGCGCGGCGATCAACACTGTGAGCTGGCACACCATGTCGCAAGACGGCCATCAGGACGCCCTCTCTACACACATCGGTGTGGGATGGTCCCAAACACCGCCGCTCCGTCGAGAACGTGCCGCCCGAAATCCTGGACCAGGGCGGCCGTCGCAGAGGAAGTGGATCGTGTTGCCCTGAGATGCTTAGCTTCAGCTGCAGGTCGAGGCACGACCGATCCACCAGCCTTGCGTCGCTCCTCCGCAGGGTTGTACGTCCCGAGGCAACCAACCACCGAAACACTCTGCATTTCAGCTCGGCCTCAGATTGCCAGTCCGGGCGGACTCCTGTCAAGGGCTTTTTTGGCACACAACTGGGCGAGGGGGACCTGCACCAACTGCATTGGGGGCAGGTGGCCACGTGCGCGGTTTCGACCTGAGGCGCGCATTGGCTGCAGGCACTGCCGCACGTACCGTTTTGCACCGCGCCTAAGGCTCTTCGCGTGGTATAATTGCTCGACTGTGGCTGGCGGGGATGTCCCCGGGGACAAGCGGAGGACGCTGAAGATGGCGTATGCGATACTGCTTGAGGAACTGAAGCCGCTGGACCTCCAGAAGACTGCGAGAATTCTCGCGAAGGCCGAAAGCATCATCTATGCCGATGCCACGAGAGCGGTGAGGCAGTGCTGCGGGATTCTCGTAACAGACCTTCCTCTTGATGAAGCGAAGTCCATCTGCTACGAGCTGAATGCCGAAGGGGTCGGCGTTTTCTATATGGACCAGAGCAAGATGTACTTCCCGGCGGCCGCAATGGTCATCAACAACGGCGACTGCCTCGACGACGGCTTCTATGCGCAGGACATGTACGGGAGGGCTTATCCCCTCGATTGGGCGAACATCATTCTGATCAGTCTCGGCCGAGTTGTCGAGCGGAAGGCGGGCGAAGGGCCCACCAGCGGGCAATCTCTTACTGGCACTTTACTTGACCCTTCCCTGCGGACCGACGGGTTCGCATCTGTGTCGTCGGCAACGCGAAGGGTCACCGAAGAGGAGGATCTCGTCCTCGACATTTTCTCCAGGGAGCCACAGAAGAAACATTATCGCCTGAGGCAGAAGGCTTTCAATTACGACTATCTGGGTGCACGCTTGGGAACGACTGCCAGCGAGAACTTTCGTCTTCTCGTCGAGGACATTGTTCGGTTCGCCAGCCAAGCGTACGGCAACAGGGGAATCAATGCGTTTCTGTCGGGGAAGGAGCCGGAGAAGATGAATTACAGCGACCTGGACCATTTCGACAGGGAGAACCTCTGGCTTCTGCAATTGATACATCTCCAGGCGTCGCCACCGGAGGAGCAGAAGGGCGCTACCTGACCCGCCGCATCGTATCCAGCCCCACAATCGGCCGAACAGCCCCGAGCATTTGTTCGGCGCCGCGCCATGCAAGGCGCGAACGCACTGACTCAAGCCCCGTCAGGGACAGTCACTTCGGCAACCGTATCTCGAGGACTCCGCCGGACATTCCTTCCTGAAGCTGGACGACCAGCTTGATGCTCGTGGTCTCCACCGGGTCGAACGTCACGCGGTTGAACGCATCCCGTACCACTTCGTAGCGGGAGGCGCCAGAGACACTTTGCCATGTCTCCCCGTCGAGCCATTGCACTTCCCACAACTTCGGCACGCGACATCCGCCTATGCCCGTGTCGTCGAACCAATAGACTTCGACGCAGGAGATTCGCTGGGGCTTCTCGAAGCTGAGGCTGACCCATTCGCTTGTGCCCTTGTGGTCCCACCAGGTGTGGCGGGGGACCGAATGGTCGTCGGAGCTTGAAGGAGCAAGGCCGTCGTTGATGGCCCTCAGGCTGCCGTAAACGAACGATGCGCCGGGCTTGCCTTCGCGAGCAATCGTCGGCGGGAGCTTTGCCTCTGCGAAAGCTGGTGTCTCCGGAATCCACACGACCATCTCGCCCGGCTGACGGTTGTCCCAGGCGTAGTACGGAATCGCGACGACAGAGACCTCTTCATCGTCGGGAGACGCTTGATACAGGGCACCCGACCACTCAAGCGGTTTCCGACGGAGGACCTTGCCGCGAACGACAACGACGCCACCCAGAAGGTCCTTTTCGAAGCTGGCCTCCAGCTTCGTCTCTCGCGGCAGCGCGATGTCCCGAACGGAGCCGCCGTTGTCCACGCCCTCGAGGCAATAGACAACCGGACCACGCTGGAGTGCGACGCGGCCCGCATCCGTAGACACCCTCGGATGCGCGACGATCCGCCGCACTGGCATTGGCATGTCGAGCGAGACCATATCGCTTCGACGCCACTCGCGGTGGAGTTTCACGTAACCGTTCTCCCCGGGCGAGGCTTCAACCGCTTCCCCGTTGACCGCGACCTTTGCCCCCTTGCACCAGCCGGGAATCCGCAGGTTGACATCGAAGGCCGCTGGCGAAGACGGGTTGACGGTCAGCTTGACCACTCCCGACCACGGGTAATCAGTCTCCTGGACGAGTTCCACTTCGCAAGCACCGACCTTGATTTTGGCGCTGCTTGCCGCGTAAAGCTTCACCCAGAGGCCGTCGGACGAAGTGGCGTAGAAATAGCCTCCGACCTGCGCAATGAGACGTGCAACGTTCGGCGGGCAGCACGCGCACCCGAACCAGGGCTGCCGATGGTGAAACCCGCGGCTGCTGAGAGGATTGACGTAGAAGAACCTCGCGCCGTCAAGAGAGACGCCGGAGATTGCCCCGTTGTACAAAACCCGCTCGAGGATGTCGGCGTACTTAGCATCGCCGTGGAGAAGGAGCAGGCGATGATTCCAGAAGGCCAATCCGATGCCGGCGCAGGTTTCGGCATAGGCGCTGTCGTTCGGCAAATCATACGGGATGGTGAAGCCCTCGTTGTGGGCGGACGGGCCTATCCCGCCGGTGACGTACATCTTTCGCTGGGTGACATCCCGCCATACGCGCTCCATGGCCGCGACGAGCGACTTGTCTCCGGTATAAGCCGCCACGTCTGCAACGCCGGAGTAGAGATACATCGCCCGGACGGCATGGCCGACGATTTCGCTGTGCTGCCTGACGGGGATATGGTCCTGGCTGTATTCGCGGTTGCCGTAGCCGCGCTTGTCAATGAAGAACTTTGCGAGGTCGAAGTAATTCTTCTTGCCGGTAAGCTCATAAAGCTTCACGAGAGCCAGTTCGATCTCTTCGTGGCCCGGCACCCCGACGAGGCGCCCCTCTCCGAAAACGCTGTCAATGTAGTCGGCGAAACGAATTGCCACATCGAGGAGGTTTCGCTTCCCCGTCGCGCGATAGTGAGCGACCGCTGCCTCGATGAGATGCCCCGCGCAGTAGAGCTCGTGCTTCACAGGCAAGTCCGTCCAGCGCTTGTCTGGCTCGACGAGAGTGAAATAAGTGTTCAGGTAGCCGTCCTTCTGCTGGGCGGCTGCGATTTTGCCGATCAGCTCATCGAGCTTTGCGTCGAGTTTCGGGTCCGGATGAATCGCCAGGGAGTACGCCGCCGCTTCAATGACCTTATAGACATCCGAGTCGTTGAAAAAGTAGCCCTCGTGCTTCCCCTTCACGAGCCCCGCAGCGACCTCAAAGTTCCGTATCCGGCCGGTGTCCTCGCACTCCTTGATGCAGTGGGGAATCGTTACCGTCCGGTTGATTTCCAGGCGAGGCGCCCAGAAGCGGTCGGCCAACTTAACGTCCGTGAACGGAACGGGCGTCAGCCCCGCGCGGGACTCTGCGGCGCCAAGGTCACCCGTGAGCAAAAAAACAAGAACTCCGACGAACACAAACGGAAACGCGCAATTCTGCAGACGCACAACCATGACAAACCTCCTCAGTTAATTGGACCAGAAAAAACTGTTCATCACGTTTGCCGGCGCCGAGCTGGACGCCGAGCACTGGCGATCGGCTCCAGCCGGCCACGCCGTCAATGCGAACGAAGCATACCATACCAGCCTCTTTGCCGCAAAGACGCGCGATGAGAAATTCGGCGAGCGGGGCAAGGAGCGCAGACTCTGGGATGTCCGGTCATGGATTGCCCTTGTTGCAAAGGTTCAGGATGCGGCGTACGATTGTCGGGGCCGAAATGCATTCGCCGAAAAAAGGAGTCCGACTGATGAATGAATACAAGGTGTTTCTCGGCGGAAGAGTGATTTTGCCGGATAGAATACTTAGCGACGGGTGTGTGGTCGTGAGGGGCGACCGGATTGAACAGGTTGGCGAGAGGTCGGGCGTTTCTATCCCGCGAGGGGCGGAAATTATAGACGCCGAAGGAGACTTCATCTCGCCCGGCTTCGTGGACATTCACGTGCACGGAGGCGCGGGATCGGACTTCTCCGACGGAACCATCGAGGACTTGCGAAAGGTCACTCGCTTTCATGCGGCGGGGGGTGTGACTTCCGTTGCCGCCACTACAGCCTCTATGCCCACCGACCGAATTCTCAAAGCCCTCGATGTTATTGCCCAGGCCAAGAACTGTCCCCCGGAAGGCTCTCGTGTCCTCGGGGCTCATCTCGAAGGACCGTATCTGCTCGGCGAAAAAAGGGGCTGCCATCTCGAATCGGAAGTCCGAAATCCAAATCCGAAAGAGTACAGCAGATTCCTCAAGCGTGCGGACGACATCCTGAGCATGACGTGCGCTCCGGATTTGCCGGGCGCCGAGGAAATGATTCGCGCTTTCGGCACCGCTGGGATCGTCGTGAGCGCCGGACATTCCAATGCTTCCTACAGTGTCATGATGGAGGCTATTGAGTGGGGAGTCACGCACACAACGCATCTGTATTGCGCCATGAGCGATTTCGTGACTTTCAGCAAGCCCTTCGTGAAGAGGCAGGGCGGGATGGTGGAAGCGGTCCTTCTCGACGAGAGGCTCACCACCGAAGTCATCAGCGATGGCATTCACCTCTCGGCGGATATGCTCCATATCCCGTACAAGGTAAAGGGGCCTGATAAGGTCGCCATCGTCAGCGACGCCATGCGAGGAGCCGGAATGCCCGAGGGCGAATACACGTTCGGTCCGCGCGACGGCCAGAGGTCCATCGTCAGGAATCGCGAGTCGCGCGTCATAACCGGCGAATGGCTCGCCAGTTCCACTTTCCGACTCAACGAGATGGTTCGGGTTTTCCGTCAGCTCGTGGGAGCACCGCTGCACGACGTTGTTCGGATGACTTCCTTGACGCCAGCGGCAATCATCAAGCAAGCCGACCAAATCGGCAGCCTCGAGAAGGGAAAGCTCGCCGACATCGTCTTTTTCGACGAGAACATCGAGGTCAAGGGGGTCTTCATCGGCGGCATGAAGTGGCGAAGCGCTCCTCCGGGCGCCGATTAGAAAACCATGGCGCTGCCCCTGAATCGCAATCCCCCACGAGAAAATGATTGCCCTCACCGGGGAGCGTTCTTACTATACACGGATGGAGAAAACGTGCACTTGTTTCGGAGAGCCTGCGTGTATTGCCGACGAATAAAGCTCGTTCTCAAGGAAAAGGTCTCGGACAAGTACTTCCGGCTCGGATTTGACTGCGAAGAGATTGCCCGGGAAGCTCGTCCGGGGGAATTTCTCATGGTTCGATTAGTCGAGCCGTCGTGGGAATATCTCCTGAGCCGCCCGTTCAGCTTCTGCGACGTTGACGGCAACCGGATTGAGCTCCTCTTCGATGTCGTTGGCAAGGGAACGCGAAGCCTTTCTCAGGCGCGCGAAGGGGCAATCCTTGAAATCCTCGGCCCTCTGGGGAACGGGTTCAACCTCGATGGCACGTCTGCTCCGATAGTCGTCGGGGGAGGGATGGGAATTGCACCACTTCCTTTTCTGGCTTCCGAACTCGCAAGGAGAATTCAAGCATCGGAGATAACCGTCCTCCTCGGCGCGAAGACCGCCGGCGCACTTTGTCTCGAGGAGAAATTCGTCAGTCTCGGTGCGAAAGTCAGGGTTTCCACCGACGACGGAAGCCGTGGGCACAAAGGCCCGGTCACCGACCTGTTAGAGGAGCAGCTGAAATCCGGAAAGAGTCGTTCCCCGACTGTCTATGCCTGCGGGCCGAAGCCCATGCTCGCGACGGTCGCTCGACTTGCTCGCCAGCACGGCGTCCCATGTCAGGTCTCCGTCGAGGAACGAATGGCGTGCGGAGTGGGGGCGTGCATGAGTTGTGCCTGCAAAGTCCGCGACAGGGACGGAAACGAGCGTTTCCGGAGCGTCTGTGTTGACGGTCCCGTATTCGACGCAACGGAGCTTGTCTTCGATGAAGACTGAGGTAAGAATAGCAGAGATCGTTCTATCCCGTCCGGTCATTGTGGCTTCGGGGACGTTCGGCTACGGCGAGGAATACTGCCAACTCCTCGACTACTCGAAGATTGGCGCCATAGTGACAAAGGGCATCACTCTTCGCCCGCGGGAGGGCAATCCTCCGCCAAGAATTGCGGAGACCCCCGCCGGAATGCTCAACTCCATCGGGCTTCAGAACCCGGGCGTGGAAGCGTTTGTCACCGAAAAACTCCCATTCTTTCACAAGAACAAGATTCCCTGCATCGTCAACGTCGCGGGGAGTTCGGTCGAGGAAAACGTCGAGATTGTGAGAATTCTTGACGGCGAACAGGATGTTGCTGGAATCGAACTGAACGTCTCGTGCCCGAACGTCAAGAAGGGGGGCATGGCTTTCGGCAAGAACGCTGAGCTCCTCAGGGAGGTTGTCTCCGAAGTCAGGAAAGCCACGAACAAAACGCTCGTAACCAAACTTTCGCCCAACGTGACCGACGTCGTCGAGATGGCGAAGGTCGCAGTGAATGCGGGGAGCGATTCCCTTTCCCTCATCAACACAATAGTCGGCATGGCGATAGACATCGAAGAGAGGAAGCCGGTTCTCGGGGGAATAACCGGCGGGCTTTCCGGCCCGGCAATCAAGCCAATTGCCGTGAGAATGGTATGGGAAGTGTGCAGGGAGGTTGACGTCCCGGTCATCGGCATGGGCGGCATAACGACCGCCAGCGACGCGGTGGAGTTCCTCATAGCCGGCGCAACAGCCGTCGCCGTCGGGACCGTCACCTTCTACCATCCGGACGCCGCCGGAACGATCTCAGACGGCATTATGGAATACATGTCTGCCCACGGCATCGAGGACATCCATGACCTGATTGCCAGCCTGCGGTCGTGAGGCGGTGCGAAGAAGGGCGGCTGGGCTGCTCCCTCGTCGAGCTGGTTTTCGAAAAAGATGAAAAGCGTGTTTGAAGAAAGGCTCAATCCTCAGCAATTGGAGGCCGTCAAACACATTGACGGCCCGCTCCTCGTCGTCGCTGGCGCCGGAAGTGGAAAGACACGCGTCATAACCTATCGGATGGCTTATCTGATAGACCAGGGCATACCGTCGAGCAGGATTTTAGGTCTGACCTTCACAAACAAAGCCGCCGGCGAGATGAAGGAAAGAGTGCGCTCCATGATGTATCCTCCTCCCCTGATGTATCCTCCTCCTCCCCTAGTCTGTACATTCCACTCTTTCGGCGCGCGAGTCCTGAGGACCGAAATCCATAATCTGGGCTACAACTCGCATTTCGTAATCTACGACGAGGTGGACTCCCTCCGGGCCGCTAAAGAGGCGGTGGAATCGCTGAAGTTAAGGGACTTCCTTTCCCCCGAACAAGCTCGCCTTGCTATCACTCGCCAGAAAAACGAGGTCGCACGGGACCGCTCCGTCCCTCTGAAAAAATCCTCGTACCTGACGCATCTCCGAGCCGTGTCGGAGGCTTACCACTCGATTCTGAAGCGGAACAACGCCGTTGACTTCGACGACCTCATTCTTCTGCCGCTGAGGCTTTTCGAGGATTTCCCGAAAGTCCTTGAGGATTACCAGAATCGCTATCTCTACGTCCTCGTTGACGAATACCAGGACACCAACGCGCCCCAGTACCGCCTCGTCAAGATGCTCTGCCGCAACCATAAAAACGTCTGCGTCGTCGGCGACCCCGATCAGTCCATCTACCGCTGGCGAGGCTCCGACATCCGCAACATCCTCAAGTTTGAAGAGGACTTCCCCGGGGCAAGAAAGGTCGTCCTGGAACGGAACTACCGGTCAACAAGCCTCATCCTCAACGCCGCAAATTCTCTGATCCGCTACAACCAACGCCGCGCAACCAAAAAGCTCTGGTCGGAGCTTGGCAAGGGCGAAGATGTTGTTTATTTCCTCCTGCGGGACGACAAAGAAGAAGCCGACACAGCCCTGGAGGTCATTCGCCACCTCGTCGAGGACAACAACTTGCGGTATCGGGACATCGCGGTGTTCTATAGGACTCACGCACAGTCCCGGCTCATCGAGGAGCGGCTTCGTGCCGGAAAAGTGCCATACACCGTCGTGGGGGGCGTGGGCTTTTACGAGCGAAAAGAAGTCAAGGACATCCTCGCCTACCTCAGAATCTTGGTTTCACCGAGCGACAGCGTCAGCTTCCTGCGCGTCATCAACGTCCCCCGGCGAGGCATCGGCAAGGTCACCCTCGACAGGCTCGCTGCCGCCGGTCGCCAGAAAGGCGTTTCCGTGTACGAGGCGGCTAAGGAGGCCGATTCCATCGCAGGCATCCCCCGTTCCGCAGGGAAATCTGTGTCTTCCTTTGTGAAAATGATGGAGGAGTTCCGCGAAAAGGTAAGTTCGACACCGCTCCACAAGCTCACGGAAGAGCTTATCAAACGATTAGGTTACCGCCGGATGCTTGAAGATGAGTTCCCCGACGACGCCGAAGATAGAATAGACAACCTCCGGGAGCTCACGGACGCCATGAAATCCTTCCACGAGTCCAACCCCTCCTCCGGGCTGGAGGAATTTCTGGAGCAAACCTCCCTCGTCTCCGACATAGACGCTTGGCAGGACAAGGAGAACACCGTCTGCCTTATGACACTCCACAACAGCAAGGGGCTGGAGTTTGAGGCCGTCGTCATAGTCGGGCTTGAGGAGGGAATCTTCCCCCACGCCAACGCCCTCAACGACGAGGACCCGGAAAGGCTCGAGGAGGAAAGGAGGCTTTGCTACGTCGGCGTCACGCGCGCGAAAAGATTCCTCTATCTCACCGCCGCCCAGCGCAGATTACGTCATGGGATGTACGTAGAGAATGAGGAGTCCCGGTTTATCTTGGAGATATTTCCCGACTCAGACGCCAAGCAGCATGAGGACGTCGAGTTGCCTGCTCGCCGAACGGAAGGGGAACAAGACCGATCCCACCGCCAGAAAAGCCAAACCCCTATTAAACTAACCGAGGGCGACAGAGTCGTCCACCCGACTTTCGGACCGGGAACCGTCGTCAGCGTTGAGCGGCACTACAGCGAAGTATTCGTCCGGGTCCTTTTCGACGGGGACACCGAAGCAAGACTTCTTTCACCGAGTTTTGCCAGGCTCACAAAAGCATGAGCCTGCGGCAGGACATGCCCGGAATCGCAGGCTTGAGGCGTCGCTACTTCCTCAGGCCTCTTCCAGGTTCGCGAGGCGTGCCCTCTTGAGGCTCTCTCGCGCCTGCTTTCTTCTTTTGTCGGACCTCTTTTCGTACCTCTGCGCCCGCTTGAACTCCTTCAGGACACCGTCCTTAGCGCACTTCTTCTTGAAAGCCCTTAGGGCGCTGCCGATGTCCTGACCCGGGCGTAATTCCACTTTTGTCATAAAAACCACCTTGCAATCGAAAAATGAGCTTGTTCTACTCAGACCAACAGTTTTTTACTTAGTTTATTCGACGCTCCGCTCTCTGTCAATCACCAAATCGTGCCGCGTGTGGCTGACTTTTAGGGGCAGCCGCCGATATTTCGCCCCTTCAGGGCTGCGCCCAGGGCTACACTATGTCGCCCTTACAGGGCTTTTGGACACCCCGCCTACGGCGGGATAGCCCAGGGCACCGCCCTGGGTCCCCTGCCACAGCAACCGAAGCCCTGAAGGGGCGGCATAGTCTGCTCCCCCACGTCGTGAGGGTCGCGGACAACGCCTATCGCCGCCGAAATGCAGCCACACCCATCGTGCTGCCAGCATCGCCCAGTCATAGGCGGCTGAGGCGGGGTAAACTGCCGTGGGTGGGCCGCAGCGCAACGAGCGACTTGTCCCGACTCCGGCTGGCTAACCTGCGTGAGCAGAATTCGTCTCACGCCGTGCCGGAGGTGGTTTCGACGCCCTGGGGGGACCGGAGGGGCGCTTTTCTCCCGAAGCCATTTTCAGCAACGCCGCCTACTCGCTTTCGAGGATTCTGTAGAAGCGCACCGGGACTGTCGGCGGCCAGCCGATGGGGTCGGACCAGACGGTAATTGTACCGTCTGAAGCGGGGACGTTTTCGGCGCCGAGAACCCAGGTGATGAGGTCGGCGGAGAACGGGACCGAGTAGGTCTTTCCGGGGCGGCTCGACCAGGCCAGTTGGATGTCCGAGAAGCCCGGTCGCGGCGTTGCCGAGGTGAGCCAGTATTCATAGGCGCCGATGTCAACCACCTCGGCTTTCCCACCGAATTGAATCCTCGGTTTGCCCTCAATGTCCTTTTCGTCGGGACCAATAACCGAGCTGTCTCCCGCATCAATGCAGGGCGATTCCCGGAGAAGCTTGTAGTCGCCCCCTGCCGGATCAATGAACATCGGATCGGCGAAAATGTTGTTCTCGCCGGAGCCTGGCTCGACCTCGTCCTCAAGGAGGCAGAACCTCGCCGTGCAGTTCTCGATGTCGTTTCCGGCGTTGGCAAAGAGAATAGAGTTGGAGATAACTACGTTCGGGGAGGCGTCGTAGCACAAGACGCCGCTCCCGGCATTGTTCGCGATGGTGCAATTGGACACCTTCCCCTCGCTCGTTCCCACGTACTCAATCGCCGCCGGCGCCGTCCCCGTAATGACACAATTGGAAATCTCAACCGTCGGATCGCTTACGCTGATGCCAACGGACGAAGACCGAATGACAAAGCCGCTTATCCTCGTGTAAGGCGCGGCGGTAATCGCCGGCTCCGTCGGCGACGCCGCCTCAATCACCGGCGGCTGATAGCTCGGCCACTCAAGGTAACCCATGAGATTCACCCCCGGCTTCATGACGATGTTCTCCGCGAACGGCACCTCCGTCCCCGCGACCATCACCGTGTCCCCCCAAAGCGACGAGTCAATAGTCTTCTGGACGGTCGCCCAGAGGGGCCGGTAGCGCAGCATGCCCTTCCGGGGATAGATGGTGGACTCGCCAGCTGACCCCTGGAACGTGGCGGGCCCGACATAGTCGGGCGGCGGCACCACGTTGTAGGAGAGACCACCCCACTCTGGAAGACAGACCTCGTGGCACCAGGGCCAGAAGTAAATCGTTCGTGAGGCCGGATGGAACTCAGCGTCCGGCCCGAGGTTCTCGGGAGTCCAACCGGGGGGAACGACCTCGACCACGAAGGAAGGGGGACCCGGGCCGAAGTCCGCCCAACGAATCGCGACGGTCAGTGCTCGCCCTGGGACGAAGAACCCCGGTAGGTCACGAACGAGCTCCTGCGCGGACCCAGGCTCCGAGGGGCCCAGGACGACGCCAAGCGCGACCCCGGCCAAAAACCCACCAGTTATCGTGCGCATCGCTTCTTACCTCCTCTTTTTCAGTGCACTGGGAGCAGTGCGCCTCCCACAGTGGGGCTGAGGCATCGGTTCTATGGGGTGTACCTCGGTTTCGGGTTTGCGGCAGGACCGATTTCATCGGATGGATAAGACATCGGAACCACTCCGAAAAGAGCGAGTGCTACCCCCCCCTGATTCTACCTATCCCCTTGATTCTGCGTAAGTTACTCATCTTGGCCCCCTCCCCTTTTTGCTGCCTGTTTCCCTTGAAAACACAAGAGGGCCCTCACTCCGAAGGCCCTTGTCTCAACCGAATCGACGAGCGGAACCAGCCATGGCCGCTCCCCCTTCTTGTGCAACTGACCCCTGAACCCAGGGCGACCTGAAAGACCTTAGTTCCCAATTTTCACCATAAATATGCGCGATAACCGGCACCTTGTCAAGAAAAAAATCCCGCAAAGCGCAATTCCTCGCTCCCCGGCGGGACGCCGTCCATGGGCCTCTGCGGTTTCGTCTCCATGCCAGCCCGTCGCCACAGAGAGCGCCCAGAGGCGCCTCTATACCTTCGTGTCTTGGTGGTTTCAATCTCCCCCGGCCGCACATTCCAACCACCGAGACACCAAAAGGCCCCTGCCGCCCATAACTGAGGCAGAGCGTCGTTATGTCGGAGCCTCTCGCAAAGGCGCAAAGACGCAGAGGGCGATCCGACTTCCGGGCGGTTATGCAGAGGGCAGCCTGTGACGAACCTCGTTCACGCGGGGACCATCAGAACATTGGCCGCGTAGCGCCTATTTTCAGGGCAGCGGGGCTCCGCCGAAGCAGGACGCCACGGTTACACAAGCAGACCCTGACGTGACATTGCCTCGCATCTCAGTCGTGTTTGGTAGCGAAAAGGTGGGACCAAGGTGTTGCCGGGAGGCCTATTCAAAAGAAGACCTGCATCCTGTGCGGGAGACTCTGGCGGAGATTGAGACATTGCCTCGGCGAGGGACCTGCATGGCAGCTTTTCGCAGTCTTGAACCTTTTGCCGGTTCCTCGCAGAAACCGGCTCAACTTCGCCCCCCAGCGGTCGAACTACCGCGTGCCGCGAAGCCGCCACCTAAAGAGGAATCACCGGCTTCCTTAAGCAGCCTCGGTGTCGCTCAGGAAAAGTATCCGACCACAGTGTTCGCAGAGAACAAGCTCATTGCCTCGCTTCAGTTGCATGACGACCGACTTCGTGACAACCATGAAGCAACCATGGCAGACGCCGTTTATGACGGGCACCACTGCGTTTGACCTCAGCCTCGACCCACGCATCCGCTCGTATGCGCGGAGGACGGGTTCGCTTATCGCTCGCGCCAGGCCGTCCCGTTCATCCGCCAGGAGACGCTGCTTTTTGCTCGGTTTCCTGTGTGCGGTCCGAGTCGGCGAACTCGACTCGTTGCACATGGAATCAAGTCGGTTGTCGAAGCTCTGTAGCTTGCTCAGAAGCGATAACTGCTTCCTCATGTAGCTCCTCCAGACGATGTGCCCTGACTTAAACCCTGCTTTCAGCAGGGAGCTCCTGAAAAGGTTCCCTCTGTCCCTCCTCCCTTTGTATGATTAGGATGACGTGTTCCGGCGAAGTCGCCGCTATAAGCTCTTCACGTACTTCTGACCTCGCCAGCAGCTTATTTATTTTAGCCATGATCTTCAGATGCAGGTGGTCTTCGGGGGCGCACAGCATGAAAAATAGGTGAGTCGGCTCACCGTCAAGCGAACCGAAGTCCACCCCTTCCCTCGAACACCCGAAAACGAGAGCCGCCCGCCGGGTGAAATGATTTCCGTTTCTGCGAGGATGCGGCATCGCAACGCCTTTCTGAATCGCCGTCGTGCACAACCGTTCCCGGTTCAGGATTTCCCGAAGGAAACGGTCTCTATCCTTGATGAAATGAGCTTCTACCATCAGGTCGGCAAGTTCCTCCAGAACCTCGTTCTTTCTCCGTCCAGAAAGGCGAGTTTTTATCCCTTCCGGTTTCAATAGAGACGAGATGGGCGCGTCCTGAAAGTTTTCTTCGGGGAGGGAGTTCACAGGCGAAGTCATCTGACTCTCGAGCCAGGCGTCAACAATATTCTTCCGGAATCGCCACTGGCTCGCTATCTTGAAAGTGGGGATCAATCCCTGGTGAACGAGCTTGTAGATGCTCCGCTCGTTCATTTTCAGGTACTTAGCTACGTCCCTTATGGTCAGGATTTCGTCATCCTGGTACATTTCAGCTTCTCTTGGGCGCCATTTTCCATCAAAAGACATCGGAATACAAAATATTACATCTTTTTCCGCCTGTCAAGAGGTTTTTTTATCATCGCGGTCAGCCGCACTCTGGTGCAATGCCCCGGTTACGGCAGGAACTCGCGGCGGCACCTGAGAGAAATCGCGTGTTGACTCGGCTACTTGCGCGCGATAGCATTTCCCAGAAATGTCAACCGACCGCGCCGACCGGCGTGGAGTTTTTCAGTGCCCGCACCTCAACACAAGGAGTAAGCGATGAGGTAGCTCAAGATGCCTGCCAAGACCTTAGAGGGAATCATCCTATCGGCGTTCGTTTTCGCATCCCGAGCAGCTTCGGCGAACACATGGTACGTCAGCGCTTCCGTGCAGAAGTCCGGCGACGGGACATCCTGGGAAACCGCCTTTCACAAGATACAGGAAGGCATTGACGCCGCCTCCGACGGCGACACCGTCATCGTTGCTCAAGGGACCTACGTCGAGAACGTTCAGTTCAAAGGCAAAAACATCGTCCTCACCAGCGCCGATCCTCTCGACCCCGATGTCATCGCTAACACCATCGTAGACGGCGGTAAGGCCGGGCCTGTCGTGACGTTCTCGGGCTCCGAGAGGGCGACATGTGCTCTCTCTGGGTTCACGATCCGGAACGGAAGCTCTCCTAACGGCGGGGGAATACGGGGGATGTGGCAGACGGGCACCCACACCTGTGCAACGATCCGAAATAATGTTATTTCTGGAAACTTCGCCCCTGAGGCGGGCGCGTCTGGCGGCGGCATCTTCTGCTGCGATGGCATTATCGAGAATAACGTCATAGAGGGCAACTCCGCAGAGGACAACATCGGCGCAGGGTTATTTGACTGTGACGGAACCATCCGCAACAACATCATAACGCGCAACTCGACACGATGGGGTCGCGGGGGTGGCCTCTCAGACTGCGATGGCACGATCGAGAACAACACGATGTCCGGCAACTCCTCAGGCGAGGGGGGTGGCCTCGATATGTGCAACGGCACGATCCAGAACAACATCATCATCGAAAACTCCTCAAGCCTTAACTGGGGGGGCGGTCTCTTTCTTTGCAACGGCACGATTCAGAACAACCTAATCGCAGCCAAGCCGGCCAACCAATGGGGGGGTGGCCTCTCAGACTGCGATGGGACGATCCGTAACAACACGATAGTCGGCAACTCCGCGGGAACCTGGGGCGGCGGCCTTGACGCGTGCGATGGCACGATCTTCAACTGCATCATCTGGCAAAACGTCTCCCCGACCGGAGGCCAGCTCACCCAGTCCAGTACGCCGTCCTACTCCTGCATCCAGGGCTGGGCCGGGGACCCCAAGAAAAGAAACATCGCCGATGACCCCAAGTTCGCTGATGCAGACGGGCCCGACAACGACCCGGCGACATACCCGGACAACGACTACCGCCTCCGCGCTGACTCGCCGTGCATTGAGAAAGGCGCCAACCAAGATTGGATGCAGACAGCCGTTGATCTCGACAGCCGCCCCCGCATCTCGCGCGGGAAAGATTCTTGGACGGTGGACATGGGTGCGTATGAGTACGGGGCCGACGCCTTCGGAATCACACAATTGGCGGTTGGCGAAGCCGGCCGCGTGGACCTTATCTGGAACAGCCGTCCGGGCGACACGTACGCGGTTTGGTCGCGCTTTGACCTTTTGACAGCCGCATGGGTCGAGGAAGCGACCATTCCGTCAGGAGGCGACCTGACCGTAGGGATAGACCCCAACACCGGCTTCACCCGCAAATTCTACAGGATTGGAATCGAGTGAGCGCCTACGCTATATGTGCCGCTTCACGGTCGGCCGGCTGCGGGTCGCGCTCGCCTGAACGCCTGCTCTTGACAGATCGGCACAACCAACACATCATGTAATCGGTGAAGCGCGGTCGTTTCTCTGTCGCCGGACTTCCGTTTGCCCTAACCATGCTGAGGTAATTTTTCCCTTGGAGCTATTCGGGTCAAAATACACACGCAAGCCAACCCGGCAGGTCAGGGTCCGCAAGATTCTGGTCGGCGGGAGCGCCCCGATCTCGATTCAATCCATGACCAAGGTCAGCACTGAAGACGTTGCTGCGGTCTTGAGGCAGATTGATGAGCTGCTTGAGGAAGGGTGCGAAATAATCCGTCTCGCTGTTCCGACGCGAAACGCCGCAAAAGCGCTTGGCAAAATCCGAAAACGCACCGACGCTCCCCTCGTCGCGGACGTTCACTTCAATTACCGTCTTGCTCTTGAGTCCATTGACGGTGGCGTGGACAAGGTCAGAATCAATCCGGGGTATCTGCGCGAAGAAGAGCATGTGAAAGCGGTCATCCGAAAAGCCAGAGCCGCTCGAATTCCGATACGGGTCGGGGCGAATTCCGGCTCAATCCTTCGCCATGAGAAGGGGAAAGGGCCGCGGCCTCTTTCAATGGCAGAGGCAATGGTCGAGAAAGTCGTCGAGTATCTGAAGTTCTTCGAGGAGGAGGATTTCCGGGACGTCGTCATCTCCCTGAAGGCTTCTGACGTCGTCGAGACCGTGAGGGCATACGAGCTGATGGCTCAGCGATGCGACTATCCTTTCCACCTCGGAATCACAGCCAGCGGGCCACCCTCGACCGGCGTGGTGAGGTCTGCCGTCGGGATAGGGCATCTCCTGATGGAGGGGATAGGCGATACCATTCGCGTCTCCCTGACGGGGGACCCGCGCGAGGAAGTGAGAGCCGCAAAAAGAATCCTCGAGAGCCTCGGTCTGCGCCGTTTCGGGCCCATAATTCTTTCCTGTCCGACGTGCGGCCGGTGCCACGGAGACTTGATTTCTCTCGTCGAGGAAGTTGAGGAGAAACTTTCTGGGGTCGCCACTCCAATAAAGGTCGCGGTCATGGGCTGCGAGGTCAATGGACCGGGCGAGGCAGCGGAGGCCGACGTCGGCGTCGCCCTGGCAAAGGATTTCGCAGTGCTATTCAAGAGGGGAAAAGTCATCCGAAAAGTCCCCCTGGCCAAGGTCGCGGAAGAGCTTCTTGGAGAAGCCAAGACTCTTGGCGAGGCTTGATTTCGCGGGCGTCCCGCGCTGCGGACTAAGAAGACCCGCTTTTTCTTCGCGAAGCTTTAGCCGCGAGGAAGGTCACGCGCGCTGGGTCTCCGGCTGACTGGCACCGCCCCCTGAGCAGACAACCTCAATGACCGCCTTTCTTCGCCGGTATCCGTTCGACAGAGGGATCGAGGGCTGCCGGCACAGGGTTTTCGCGTCGAATGCGGTAGACTTTCTTCCCGTTGAGCGTCTCGATTTTTCCGCCGTTGTTGAGGATGACTTTCTCGCCCATCGCCACAATTCGACGGGCAATGGAGGAGATTTTCTCCTCCTTTGGCAGATTCTCCCGGGTAACGTTCCGGTAGGTGTCCTTGAGCGGCTTGACCCATCGTTGGGGCAATCCGTTCGCCCCTTTCATGACGCCCAGAAGTCCTCCAACCGTCGCGGTGTTGCAGTCGGCATCGTAGCCGATGGAGCAGAGCAAAAGGATTGTCTTCTCGAAATTCCCTCCGCCGTACAGTAACCCAAGCGTGCACGCACAGCCATTGAGGACGCTGGAGTTCGGATTCCATTTCTCCCGGTATTTTCGGTGGAGGGCTTTCCGAGCAGCCCGCCAGTCGTCTGGAAATTCCCTGTGCCATGCCACGCAGTCAGCAATCGCCTGCTGGAACTCGGAGTCCGCTGGGAGAGCCGAGAGCCCTTTCTCGACGAGCTTCCGAACGTCGCCTTCGAAGAAAGCTTCCGCGTACATCGCGCAGAAATAGTGCGCTGCCATGACGCTTTCTCCATAGACCACGACGTGCGCAAACTTGTCGGCAAACCTCTGTGCGGTCGCGGGCATTCCGGGAGAAATCATCCCCCAAAGCTCCTGGCTGAATTGTCCGCTGAGATTGAACCACGCTTTGTCGTTATTTGCGGGATGCCCCGTCGCCGGCGGCAGCATCCCCTGCCTCATCAGCTCCAGGGCCCGCGCATTTGCCACCCAGATGTGCCCGCGAATGTGGTCGAGCCACTCTTTGGCCACCTCTTCGTAAGACAAATCTAACCCATGCTCCTCGACGGCGTGGAGATAGACGTACTCGATGTCCGTATCGTCGTCGCTTCGCGCGCCATCCGTGTAATCCGGCCTGAACGCAACCTCCGGCCCTGGCTCCCCGTCGTATTTCAGCTCGTACGGCAAACCGAACATGTTCCCAGCGCACTCGCCCAACCAGGCTCCATAAACCTTGTCGTAATAAACATCCGCCGGGAGAACCGCCGTTTCCTCTGCGGCGCCAGCCGCTGCCCCTGCCAGAAGCCCCACCGCTGCGATGACGTACAGTATCTTCATATCCTCCTCCTGCGTGACAAAACAAACGCAGGGCCCGCAAAGGCAAGAAATCCCCTCCGGGCCCTTCCATCCGCGCTTTTGCTCGTCGTCTCAGCTCAGAACCTTCACTGCCTTATCGTTGTCGGCGGTCTTGAAGATGACGACCGATTCCCCCTCGATGGCGGAAGTGGCGTAGCTGTGCTGGATGTCAATGCCAGCATTGCCGAGCTTCTTGCCAATTTCCGCCCCCGTGCCGACCTTGCTCTCGGTCTGGACGCCAACCACCTCGCTCGACCGCGTCTCGTAGCCCGCAGCCTTGAGCACCTTCTCCACTTTCGCGTTGTTCTCCGAGATGAGGCGGAAGACTCCCTTGTCTTGCTCGACATAGGCGCAAAACGCGCTGACGTTGACCCCTGCTTCCGCGATGAGTTTGAAAACTCTTCCCATAGTTCCCACTATGTTCGGCGTCGTAACAATGAGTTCCGCGAGTTTTGATGCTTTCATAGCGCTCACCCCCTCATGACTTGGCAGGTTACGCGGGCCCAAGAGCCCAAGACCATCTGTTTTGCTTCTGCCCTCTAAACTAATGCAGGGCGGGGCCGCGGAGCAAGGTAAAAGTTATGTAAAAGGGGGGCTCGTCGGGACCGTCCCGAAGCATTTCCGACGGCTGAAGAAACAAAAGCCCCGGTTTCGCGGGGCTAATGATTGGTTCTTGGCGACGTGCTACTCTCCCACACCCTTGTGTGCAGTACCATCGCCGCAGGAGGGCTTAACTTCTGTGTTCGGGATGGGAACAGGTGTACCCCCTCCGCCATGGTCGCCAAGAAAATGGCTGAAAAGGCAAAATACCAGAACAACTGAATATTGGCTCGCAGGGAGCGGTTCTGGCGCCAGCCTCACGAGCTGTGAGGCGAAGAGTGCAAGGTCAAGCACTCGACCTATTAGTACCAGTTAGCTGAGAGCCTTTAGATATACGCTCTTACACACCTGGCCTATCAACCTTGTAGTCTTCAAGGGGTCTCTCAGCACGCCCGAAGGCGTGCCATGGATATCTTATCTTGGAGGGGGCTTGGCGCTTAGATGCTTTCAGCGCTTATCCTTTCCGGACATAGCTACCCAGCAATGCCCCTGGCGGGACAACTGGAACACCATTGGTCCGTCAATCCCGGTCCTCTCGTATTGGGGACTGGTCTCTTCAGATATCCTGCGCCCACGGCAGATAGGGACCGAACTGTCTCACGACGTTCTGAACCCAGCTCGCGTACCGCTTTAATTGGCGAACAGCCAAACCCTTGGGACCTTCTTCAGCCCCAGGATGCGATGGGCCGACATCGAGGTGCCAAACCGGGCCGTCGATGTGAACTCTTGGGCCCGATAAGCCTGTTATCCCCGGCGTACCTTTTATCCGTTTAGCAACGGCGATTCCACATTCTACCGCTGGATCACTAAATCCTGCTTTCGCACCTGCTCGACTTGTGTGTCTCGCAGTCAAGCTCCCTTATACTTTTGCGCTCTACGCACGATTGCCAACCGTGCTGAGGGAACCTTCGAGCTCCTCCGTTACACTTTGGGAGGAGACCGCCCCAGTCAAACTACCCACCTGACACTGTCTCCCTGCTCGATTCAGAGCAAAGGGTTAGGACCCCAATACAGTAAGAGTGGTATTTCACCGTTGGCTCCATGGCGCCTGACGGCGCCATTTCACAGCCTCCCACCTATCCTACACATACAGCACTAAAGCTCAATGCCAGGCTATAGTAAAGGTGCACGGGGTCTTTCCGTCTTGCCGCGGGCAGGCGGCATCTTCACCGCCACTACAATTTCACCGAGTACCTCGTCGAGACAGCGCTCAAGTCGTTACACGATTCGTGCGGGTCGGAACTTACCCGACAAGGGATTTCGCTACCTTAGGACCGTTATAGTTACGGCCGACATTCACCGGAGCTTCGGTTCAAGGCTGCCCCTGCCCGTCCCCCGCTTTGGGCGGGGAACAAGCAGGATGACCCATTCCCTTAACTTTTCGGCATTGGTCACGTGTCAGTCTCTATACGGCGTCTTACGACTTAGCAGAGACCTGTGTTTTTGGTAAACAGTCGCTTGGCCCGTTTCTCTGCGACTCCCCCACGCAGTCCTCCGCAAGGAAGGACCACCCGGGGAAGCACCCCTTCTTCCGAAGTTACGGGGTCATTTTGCCGAGTTCCTTGACGAGGTTTCTCTCGCGCGCCTTAGAATTCTCTTCTCGCCTACCTGTGTCGGTTTGCGGTACGGATGCCCACCGACCCGCGTGGAGCTATTTCTTGGCAAGAAGGTCCAGCCGATCCGCCGCGTCCGTAGACTTGGCGTCCTTTCACCCCTCCCGGCCGGGGCCTTGCGGCCACAGCCAGGTCAGGTGCAGCCGAGCATTTCCACCCGCTCGGACGGCCTTGCTTCCCGCGTCACTCCTCCGCGTCTTTGTCGTCGGTTAGGCAGTGCAGGAATATTTAACCTGCCATCCATCACCTACGCCTTTCGGCCTCGGCTTAGGTTCCGACTAACCCTGGGAGGACGAACCTTCCCCAGGAAACCTTAGGCTTTCGGCGTCCCGGATTCTCGCCGGGATTATCGCTACTCATGCCGTGCATTCTCACTTCCATGCCGTCCAGCGGTCCTTCCGGTCCACCTTCAACCAGCATGGAACGCTCCTCTACCCCCGGTCCGCCGCGTTCCCGACTGACGCCGGGATCGTACGAACCGAGCCGCAGCTTCGGTAGTGGGCTTAAGTCCCGATCATTTACGGCGCAAAACCGCTCGACTAGTGAGCTGTTACGCACTCTTTAAATGATGGCTGCCTCTAAGCCAACATCCTAGCTGTCTGAGCAATTTCACATCCTTACTCACTTAGCCCACATTTAGGGACGCTTAGCTGGCGGTCTGGGCTGTTTCCCTTTCGACGATGAAGCTTATCCCCCACCGTCTGACTCCCACGATACGGTAAAGCGGTATTCGGAGTTTGGTTGGTTTTGGCAGGCTGGTAAGCCCCCTAACCCATCCAGTGCTCTACCCCCGCTTCCCATTTACGTGAGGCTAGCCCTAAAGCTATTTCGAGGAGAACCAGCTATCACCGAGTTTGTTTAGCCTTTCACTCCTACCCACAGTTCATCCAAGGACTTTTCAACGTCCACTAGTTCGGGCCTTCATCCGGTGTTAACCGGACTTCACCCTGACCATGGGTAGATCACTCGGCTTCGGGTTTACTGCGCGTAACTGATGCTCCTTCGCAAGGAGCCAAAGCTCCTCGCAAGGAGCGGTCGCACGTTTCGTACTCGCTTTCGCTTCGGCTGCCACCGCGCACGGTGTTAACCTTGCTACGCACAATAACTCGCCGGCTCATTAAGCAAAAGGTACGCCATCAGGCATTTCCTCCGCCCGAAGGCAGAGGACATAGCCCTCTGACCGCTTGTAGGCTTTCGGTTTCAGGTACTTTTCACTCCCCTAACAGGGGTTCTTTTCACCTTTCCCTCACGGTACTAGTTCACTATCGGTCGCCAGTGAGTATTTAGCCTTACCCCGTGGTCGGGGCAGATTCCCGCAGGGTTCCACGTGTCCCGCGGTACTTGGGAAATCCCATCCAGGAAGACTCCCCCTTTTCGCCTACTGGACTTTCACCATCTATGGTCTGGGTTTCCACCCAGTTCGACTAAGGGAAGAGTTTTTTGACTTCCCGACCGGTCTGTGCACCAGTCCGACAGGCTCCCACGACACCCCACACGCAACGCACACAGGCTTCTACACGCATGGGGTTTAGGCTGTTCCCGTTTCGCTCGCCACTACTCAGGGAATCACATTCGTTTTCTTTTCCTCGGGGTACTGAGATGTTTCACTTCTCCCGGTGTGGCCTCACCGAGCTATTTTATTCACCCGGTGATGTCCCGCTATTAGACGGGACGGGTTTCCCCATTCGGAAATCTCCGGATCGTAGCCTGCTAACGGCTTCCCGGAGCTTATCGCAGTTACACCACGTCCTTCATCGCCTTCTGACGCCAAGGCATCCACCAAAAGCCCTTAGTAGCTTGACCAAAATCCTTTGGTCTTCGGAAAACCATGCCTTACGACATAGTCTCCCGAACGCCGACTCTTAAGGCGCCTTTTCCGCGTCCTCTACTTGCCAATATTCAGTTGTCAAAGAGCATCTTTTGACCCAAAAGCGGCCCGCTGTTCCATAGAAAGCTTGGAGATAACCGGACTCGAACCGGTAACCTTCTGCGTGCAAGGCAGACGCTCTACCAACTTGAGCTATATCCCCTCACGGCTCAGCCGTCTCGCACGCGGTAGCTCCGGCATCCTTTCCCACCCTTGCCACCTTTCTGGTGGGCTTAGGTGGATTCGAACCACCGACCTTTCGGTTATCGGCCGAATGCTCTGCCAACTGAGCTATAAGCCCGCGCCGGACTCACACGGGGCCGCTTTTTCCTCTTCCTGCCGAAGCGGCAGGAGGGGCAATATCGTGAATAAAGCAATGTGCCAGAGGCTTTCGACCTGATCCCGCGCGTACACGCGTGGGACTGCACACCTTAGAAAGGAGGTGATCCAGCCGCACCTTCCGGTACGGCTACCTTGTTACGACTTCATCCCAGTCACCCACCATACCTTGGGCGCCTTCCTCCCCGCCTTTCGACGGGGTTGGATCAGCGACTTCGGGTACAGTCGGCTTCCATGATGTGACGGGCGGTGTGTACAAGGCCCGGGAACGTATTCACGGCGGCGTAGCTGATCC
>CAYZXL010000014.1:0-104344 GCA_964482435.1 uncultured Verrucomicrobiota bacterium | reverse complement strand
TAAAGAATCCGAAAAATTCAGTTGACGCCCGCTTTCATAGATGAGGGATTAGCAGCCCGGCGCGATTTCCCTGTCTCTCCCGCGAAGGAAAATGGGAAAATCTGAAAGGATTTCGCTTCTTCACTCAGGACAAGGAAAAACACCTCTTCGCGCCCAGTCAAGGAGGTCATCATGGTCACAAAAAGGCGGATTCACGAGATTGTCCAGGTGGCTGCCCCGGGGGATTTCGCAAGCAGGATTTTCACTCTCACGATCCTGACTCTTATTATCCTGAACGTTTTGGCGATAGTTGCCGAGAGTATCTCACCGCTTTATCACCGATTTGGCCCGGTGTTTCGGGACTTCGAAATCGTGTCGGTCGCGGCCTTCACCATCGAGTATTTTTTGCGCGTGTGGTCGTGCGTCGCATCGCCGAGCTTCTCGCATCCGGTCCTGGGTCGCCTGCGCTTCGCTGCCACGCCCATGGCAATTGTTGACCTTCTGGCGGTGCTTCCGTTTTATCTGCCGTTCCTCGGTGTGGACCTCCGGGTAATCAGAATTGTGAGAGTTTTTCGGCTGTTTCGTGTCGCCAAGCTCGCCCGGTACTCCACCTCTTTGCGAAGGATTCACAACGTGCTTCGAGGGAGAAAAGAAGAGCTGTTGATAAGCTTCTCTGCCGCCCTCGTTCTCCTGATTCTGGCATCGTCGTTAATGTACTACGTCGAGCACTCCGCCCAGCCGAGGGTTTTCTCCAGCATCCCGGCGGCGATGTGGTGGGGGATTTCGACTCTCACGACCGTCGGCTACGGAGACACCTACCCCATCACCCCGCTCGGCAAAATGCTTGGCGGGCTCATCGCAGTCTTCGGGATAGGAATGTTTGCGCTCCCTACCGCCATCCTCGGAGGGGGCTTCATCGAAGAACTCCAGAAAAACCGTGCGTGGCAGGGGTGGCGGGCCGCCGGAGTGTGCCCGCACTGCGGACGCAACATTTCGGACCAGTGAGACCAGAACTGGCTCGGGGTGCCCGAAAGACAAGCCGTCAGGGAGGTTCCCTGAGCCTCGGCGGCGGCCGAGGATGGGTCCTACTCGCCGTAACCCGCAGCTTTCCCTCTGAAGTCGAGCATTGGCCCGGAAGCGACGGAGCTCGCGGCAAAACAACTGGCTCACCATCTTGCCCGGCGCGAACACTGATGATACTTTACTTTCAAGGAGGCACGATGTCCCTGCGCAAAAGACGCATGGCAAAAGGCACATTCGTCATCCCGTTGGAAGCAATCGGAGATCACGATTTGGGTCTGGTCGGTGGTAAGGCTATCAGCCTTGCTCGAATGAGCCGCGCAGGCCTTCCTGTTCCTCCCGCCTTCTGCGTGACCGCTTCCGCCTATCGAGGGCATCTGAACTCCGGGAACTTGGTTCCTCGAATCAACTCTGCTCTGTCCACCCTCAAAAGCGCCGCTCCCGAAGAGAGGCGGAACATTTTGTCCGGGATTCGCCAGGCAATAATTGAAAGCCCTTTGTCCGAGAACATAGGCGATGAAATAGGGAATGGATACGAGTCCCTCGGAGGAGTTGTTGCGGTACGTTCGTCGGCCACAGCCGAGGATTTGCCGGGGCAATCGTTTCCCGGGCAATACGATAGCTATCTCGGCGTGTCGGGGTTTTCCGAGTGCCTGCAAAGCGTGAAGCGTTGCTGGGCATCACTCTCGACGGAGCGGGCATTTGACTACCGGGAGAAGAACGGCGTTGACCAGCTCGACGTGGAGATGGCAGTGGTCGTCCAGAAACTCGTGCTGGCGGATTCCTCTGGCGTGTTGTTTACTGCCGACCCTGTGACGGGCCGCAGCGACAGGCTTGTCATGGAAGGCAGCTTCGGCCTGGGTGAAGCCATCGTTCAAGGCAAGGTTACTCCCGACCGGTTTGTCCTGTCGAAAAGACGCCTGAGGCGGCTTGGCTGGGCGATTTCAAATAAGACTCTCCAGATAGTCCCTGGCTTGCGCGGCGGCGTGCGCGAGCGGTCGGTCTCGCCGCGTCGAAGCCAAAAGGATTGCCTGGGTCCAACCATGCTCAAACGATTGGGCAAGCTCGCTCTGAGAGTCGAAAAACTCTTCGGCTGTCCGCAGGACATCGAATGGGCCATAAGCGATGGCGAGGTCTTCCTTCTCCAATCTCGGGCCATCACGGCTTTGCCCAAAGCCGCCGCCAAATCGTGGGAAGACCGCCAGGTTTGGACCAATGCCAATGTCGGCGAAGTCGCCCCCGACGTGCTGACTCCCCTCACCTTCTCCATCTACGAGTTCTTTGGCGAAATCGTCGTTCAGCCTCTGCTCCGTCGAATCGGCGTAGAGCTTGGGGGTAATCCCATCGGCGGCCTGGTCTCTGGAAGGATATACTGGAATGCGAACACCGGCGTGGCCATGTTTCGTCATTTCCCACGTCTGCTCAGTCCGGCATTGAACAGGGCTTTTGGCGGGGAGCAGGGGAAGATGTTCGAGCTCGGCAAGCTGCACCTAGGGGACGAGGACCTTCCCGATGTGCGATTCAATCTTGTTAAGGCAATACTCATGGCACCGGTATGTGTGCTTGCTTTGCTCTCCCACTCGCCCGGTAAAAGCGCGCGGTTCGTTGCCCACATAGCCGGGAAGGCAAAACGGTTGCAGTGCCTCCACTTCTCCTCCATGTCGGACCGGGAGCTCGCCGAGCATCTCCTGAGCACGGTTGAGGGTATTCGTGACCTTACCCCCGGCTTCCTGTATCTGGGACGGGCATTGATAGCCCTTCCAGCGCTCGACAAGGTTTGCAGGAAGTGGCTTGGCGACGCGAATAGCAGTCTTGCCAGCAGTCTTTTGGCAGCAACGGGTGCTATGGATATCGCTCAGGCCGGACATGATCTCTGGCGACTTGCATTGAAAGCCTGTGAAGTCGCCCCTGTGGAAGAGGTCGTCCTTGCCGGTCATGATTGGCAGAGTACTCGGGACCGATTGGCGGGAGTCCGGGGCGACGATGAGTTCTTGAGGGCCTGGGAGATGTTCATGGAGCGTCATGGGCACCACACTCGGGTTGAATTGGAACTCTTCAATCCCCGCTGGTCGGAGACACCGGACTACGTTCTGGGCCTCGTTCGCAGTTATATCGGCTCGACTCGACGGAGTGACCCGCTTGAAGAGTATAGCAAGCGCGGCCGCGAGCGAGACAGACTAATAGCGGATTGCCGACGGCGATTGAGGAATCCCGTCAAGCGCGCAAATTTCAGCCACCTCCTCGCCCAGGCCCAACACGGGTCAGCCTTCCGCGAAAACCTGAAAAGCGAGGCCATGAGATATTGGGCGATGCTGCGGAAAATCGCCCTGCAACTCGGTGAGAGGCTCACCAACAGGGGCTTCCTCGAAGCCCCCGACGACATCTTTTTCCTCAGGCTTGAAGAAATCGAGTCCGTAACGCGAGGAGAGTTTGATTTCGAGGTCCGCCCGGCGGTCGCTTCTCGCCGCCGCGAATACGAGAAGAACAAAGCCGTAACGCCACCCAGCATGGTCATAGGCAAATTCGACCCAGACCACTTTGTGCCGGATGCCGTGGACGTTAACACGGATGTGCTCACCGGCATTGCCGTCAGCCCCGGCGTAGCCATCGGAAAGGCCCGCGTGATTCTGAGAGCCGACACGAGCGAGCATGTTTTGACCGGTGAGATTCTGGTAGCGCCGTTCACCGATCCGGGTTGGACTCCGTATTTCGTACCGGCGGCTGGAATCGTCATGGACCTGGGTGGGATGCTCTCTCACGGGAGCATCCTCGCGCGCGAGTACGGCATTCCTGCGGTCGTCAACGTCGGCCCAGCATCCAGAATCATCAAAACCGGACAGACGATTCAGGTGGATGGCAACCGTGGGGTCGTGAGGATTCTCCGGTAGCCCCGTCGGGGCGAACCTGCCAGTCTGAAACAGGAGCTGTCTTCACCGGCGGCCAATCGAGAAACCAGGACCTCGTCATCGTTGTGAGCATGCGGCCACCTGATTGCTCTTGACCGATGCCGTCTCTGCCCTCTAAAGTCCATCTCGATCTGCAACAGGAGGTCAGACCGTGCGCACTATAATACTCATCGTGCTGTCGCTTTTTATTTCCGGGCAAATTGATGGCGTGGTTTACTCGCCTCGCGTTCTGTCGCCACACAATGCCGACGCGTACAGCATGAGGACCTTTGCCCAATTCCATCGCTGGCGGGGCTTGAAAGGCGACGCGAAGGTGTACGAGATTTTCAAGTACCTCGCCGATTCGCGGACGGGGCTTTATCCACTGGGTGTGCCAGCCTGGGAGGGAACGGAGGAGATGTCGGAATATGGCGCCGTCCGCGACCCTGTAAAGATGATCAACGTCTATCCGATGGCTTTCTGCGGGACGCTGGGGCCCGGAATGGCCGGCATCATGGAGGGGATGGGGATTGGCCCGGCGAGGACGCTTGTGATTCCGGGATGGCAACATGTAGCGGCGGAAGTCTTCTACGATGGCAAGTGGCATTACCTTGACCTGGACGTTCGCGCCGTGTTCCGTCGGGAAGACGGTTCCCTGGCATCTATGGAAGAAGCGAGGCGAGACCCCTCCCTGTGGGACAAGCCGAACAGTCCCCTTTTCTTTCCCCTCGACTCACTCCAGGACGTTCAGCGGGCTTATGCCAGGACGACGGTCGAGCATTATTACGATTATCACACCGGCGGACACACCATGGATTACGTTCTGCGTCGAGGGGAGACGTTCACTCGCTGGTGGAAGCCGCAGGGAGGACGTTGGAACCATCACCCTTCCTACGCGAAGAAGCCCTTCCCCAGAAACATCATCGAGGAACAGCCGCGTGGGCCGAAGTGCAAGCACTTCAGCTTCACCATCCACACACACGGGAATGGGCGGTTCGTTTACAGCCCGGGCCTAACAGCGAAATCCCACGACTTCGATGACGGAGTGTACGACTCGAGGAACGTCGAGCCGGGCAGAACGGGCTTGACCCTCAAGGGGCCAGGGGAGGGATACGCTGTCTTTGAAGTCCGAAGCCCGTATGTGATTGTGCCGCTGGTAGGCGACCTGGACACCACCGACGACGACCGAGAAGCTTCCATCGTCAAGATCGCCGCTATCGGAGCAATGTTGTCCCTTTCCCTGGACAACGGATTGACATGGAAAGACCTCGGAGAAGGAAGCGGCGCTTTCGATCTCACGCCATACGTCGCGGGAACTTACGGGTATCTTCTTAAGATCTCGCTGAGAGGTGAGCCAGAAAGGGCGGTTGTGCGATCGCTGGAAATCACCACATGGGTTCAGGTTCATCCGGCTTCACTGCCATCGCTCCGAAAAGGCAAAAACGAAATGCGCTATGTCACAGGCGACCATTACGGGATGCAGACCCGTGTTCTCGAGATTCGGCCGGACGCGAGGAAACCCGACGAGTTCCTCCGGCAGCTCGTAGAGCCGCCAAAAGACTACGACCCAACGAGGCACACGGCCCATGTGCGTGGGCCGCTGACCGCAAGGGTAAACGCGCCGCCGGGCGGGAAAATCGCGTGGTTTTCAGCAGGCGCATCCTTCGCCACCTACCAGGGCAAATCCGCGCGGAACACCCGCAACACCATCGCGTACGCGACCAACGAGCCGAAAGACTTCACGGAGATTTACCGAGCCGAAATGCCCGACGACCAAGGCCACTGGCATTGCAACGCTGATTGCGAAGTCAAGCTTGACGAGCCTGCTGACACGATTTACGTGCGATACGTCGGCGACCCAGCATTGAACAACATCCGCATCTACGCCCACTGCGTTGACGACCACCCCAAAGCTGACCGTCCCGTCGTCATCACGCACGCCTGGCTGGAGAACGGCGTCCGAAGAAGCAAGTCGGTTTCCCTCGAAAAGCCGGGCGATTATGAAGTTGTGACTGAATCCGACCCCGTTAACGAGTGGCTCGAGATTTGCGTTCGGTGAGGGTCCCGGGCACGGCGCCACTGGTCAAGGCGGTTCAAGGACCGAGCATGATACCGGCCAATCGCCAGTAACGCCGCCGTTCCGGCGGCAGTCGTGAGGGCGTCTCGCCCTCAGCAACGGGGGCAAGACACCCTCCCGCCGAGGGCGGGACAGGATGCCGGATTTACAGAGCTGCACCTCCGGCGAACCTCGACTCAGCCCCTCTCCTTACCCACTCTTGTCAACCTTACCTCCCACTCAGGCGTAGCCGCCCAGTCTCACAGGCAGTGCTTGACGTTCAGGGGGTGGCGCGTGATCATTCCTCTTAGCTTCTTATCGCGGACGCAGCCACCGAGCCTGCCAGGGGACTTGACTAAAGCAAATGGTTGAAAGACCGCTCGGTCCCGTGCGCTGCCGAGCGACTGGCGGGGGAGCAGGCGAGATGAACGAATCGCGAGCAGAATAGAAACACCAACAAGCGTCTAAACCAATATAGAAAAGGAGCCAATGGCCTATGAGAAAGCAATCGCTAAAGCACGAAACCTCTCGCCGTGAGTTTCTAAAGACTTCGGCGACGGTTGCTACGGCTGTCGCGCTGCGAAGCCTCGACGTCAGTCGGTTCGCTCACGCGGAAGGCAGCGACATTATACGAATCGGGATGATCGGCTGTGGCGGTCGGTGCACAGGGGCAGCCGTGGATGCTATGGATGCTGACCCCGGTGTGCGGCTGGTCGCTATGACCGACCTGTTCATGGACAGGGTTCAGGAAAAGCGAAGGTATCTCAAGGAGCAGAAACCCAACCAGGTAGCTGTGGACGACGAGCACTGCTTTTGTGACTTCGACGGCTACAAGCACGTGATTGAAAGCTCGGACGTGGTGTTGATTGCAAACGCAGCGAAGTTCCATCCAATGTACATGAAAGCGACTATAGCGGCGGGTAAACACGTTTTCGTCGAGAAGCCCCACGCCATTGACCCCGCCGGAATCAAGGTCGTCGCCGCCGCCTGCGAATTGGCTAAACAGAAAAAGCTCTGCGTCGTCTCCGGCTTGCAGAGCCGGTATCACCCCGGTTTTCGTGAAACCATCAAGCGAGTCCACGACGGAGCCATCGGCGAAATCGTCGCCATCGAGGAGAATTTCCTTCGCGAGCCGTACGTGCTATATGCGCGCAAGCCGGGCCTCAACGAAGTTCAGTACCAATGCAGCAATCAGTACCACTTCAACTGGCTTTCCGGGGATGACGTTCCCCAGTCGCTCGTCCACAACCTCGACCGCGCCAGTTGGGCGATGCGCGAACAGGTGCCTGCCAAGGCCCATGGCCTCGCCGGGCGCGCCTCCATGTTCGGCGAAATCTATGGCAACGTCTTCGACCACCACTCCGTGATTTATCAGTTCGCCAACGGAGTCAGGATGTACGCGTTTTGCCGTACCGAAGACAACTGCTACAACGAAGTCTCCAGCATACTTCTCGGCAGTAAAGGGCGGTGCAATCTCCTCAGCATGCGAATCGAAGGTGAGACAAATTGGGAGTACAGTGGCCCGAAGGATGTCAGCCCTTACAAGGTCGAGCATCAGGAGCTCTTTGCGGCAATCCGGGCGGGCAAGACGATCAACAACGGCGACTACATGGCCCGCAACACCCTCATCGGGATTATGGGGCAGATTAGCTGCTACACCGGGAAAGAGGTAACCTGGGAGCAAATCTCCCAGTCCGACTTCTGCTTCCCACCGAAACCGGAGGAATGCCGCTTCGACATGGAGCCACCGGTCAAACCGGACGCCAACGGAGTCTATCCGGTTTACATCCCGGGCAAAACGGTTCTGATTTGAGCAGCGGGCCCAGGTGGCTCTTGTCCTCGCGTGCGATGCAAAGCCACAGAAAGACTTTGGAGCCGCTTTGCTGCATGCGTGTCCAGCGAGGGAGTTCACGGGCGGAATGCCCGTCCCGTTTATGTGCGTAGGCGGGCGGCCCGGGAGCACCCCGGTCACTCCAAGGCCGGAATGCCCCCTTGATGGATGGGTGCGGCTGTAACGAGTGCGAGGTTACCACCTCGATATGAAAAGGCAGGGAAGAGACCAAGAACCCAAATCAATATGGCTGGAGGGCAGGCCGATGGTGGACTACATGCATCAGCGCACTTCGCGGAGAAATTTGCTTCGAGCGGCTTGTTTAGCGGCGCCCGGGCTTTTGCTGGGCGAGGGACTGACGAGGAGCCAGGAGCCGTCCGCTGCGATTGTGCCAGCGCCGCCAAAGCTAAAGGTTACGAACATAAAGACGTACGTTTTGAAGACGGGGCAGACGCTGGTGGAGGTCTTCACGGACGGAGGCATCACCGGCATCGGCGAATGCAGCCCGATGGTGCACGGGTCGGTGTTTGCGGAGTTGATCGAAAAGGCGATTCGCGGTTATGTCGTCGGGCAAAGCCCGTTCGACGTGGAAAGGATATGGCGCAGTGTGTTTTTTGGGCGGTACAAACTGGGTCCGATGGGGGTTTATCTCAATGCACTGGCTGGGGTGGACATCGCTTTGTGGGACATCATGGGAAAGGCGCTTGGCGTGCCGTGCTACGTGCTCACGGGAGGGAAAGTGAGGGATAAGGCGCCTCTGTACGCAAGTGCCATGAGGCACCACCGCAAACCAAAGGACGAGGCGAAGCATCTGGCGGCGTGGGTGGAGCGCGGCTTCACAGCGGTGAAGATTCACCCATACGAATACTGGGCTTTTGACCAGGGGACCGATGACACGCTCGATGTCGTAAAGGAGGTGCGGGCGGCTCTTGGGCCGGACGTTCCGCTGATGGTGGACGTGAACAATTCGTATTCTGTTCATCGAGCGATTGAGGTCGGGCGCGAACTGGAGAAGTTCAACTGCGCCCTGTTTGAGGAGCCGATCGCCGCGTACGACTATGGAGGGTACGCGCGCGTCTGCGATGCTCTGGACATCCCCGTCGGGGCTGGCGAGCAGGAATATACTCGCTGGCAGCACAGGGACCTCATCGTCGAGGGGAAGGTGGATGTGATTCAGCCGGACGTGGTGAAGTGCGGCGGATTAACTGAACTTCGGAAGATTGGCACGGTTGCTTCGGTTTTCAACCGCCCGATTCAGTGCCACAATACGCAGCCGACTGTTGGGACGGCGGCGCACTACCACTTCTGGGTGTCGGAGCCGATGTGCCTGTATCATCAGGAATATCCGGCGGAGGAGCATCCGTTGCGGGACCAGCACCCGATTCTGACGGAGCCTCTCCAGATCAAAGACGGCTTTCTCACGATGCCGGACCGTCCGGGTCTCGGAATCGAGATCAACCGAAAGGTTTTGAAGGAGCTCATGGAGTGAGGGGGAAATCCGACGGGTAGATTTTCGGATGGCGACGGTTCCTGGCGCGGTCTCGATTGCGTGAACACTGCAAAGGAGGAGGACGATGGCAAGGGTCTTCAAACAGAGGAATGAGAGATTTTGCCGGAGGGGGTATAGAGGTATCGGACGACGAGAGTTCCTCGGGGCGGCGATGGGAAGCGCGGCTTTTATTGCAGGCGTGCGATTTACCCGGCAGGCGGCGGGCGAGGAGGAAGCTACCCCGAAGACATACCGAGAGGAGCTTGAGACACCGATTGTTGGACGGCACCAAGTTGTTGTCTGTGGCGGTGGGCCGAGTGGACTGATAGCGGCGGTGGCTGCTGCACGAAGCGGGGCTGATACACTTCTCGTCGAGCGATACCCCTTCCTCGGAGGAAACGGGACGGCTGGCTTGATGACCTGCTACAACGGGTTTCGGAATCAGCGTCCCCCTGAAGCGCTTCAGACCGTGAAAGGCATCCCCGCGGAATACATTGCCGAACTTGTGCGGCTCGGCGGAATCGCCGACGAGGACCCGTATCCGAAGGAAAAGCACCATGTCGCTTCTGGAGACCTTCCCTACTGCATCGGCTTTGACCCGGAGGCAGCGAAGGTTGCGGCGCTGAACCTGATTAGAAAAGAAGGCGTGAAACTCCAGGTGCATAGCTACGTCGTGGCGCCGATGCTCGACGGCTCGCGGGTCACCGGGGTGATTGTGGAATCGAAGTCCGGACGACAGGCAATCGCCGCCGACGTGGTGATTGATGCCACCGGGGACGGAGACGTCGCCGCACGCGCCGGCGCGCCGTTCATGGGGCCGGCCAAGAAGGGCGACCGAATGGGAATGAGCTTGATGTACCGAATTGGCGGTGTGCCGGCGAGCGTGAAAGGGCCGTTTGGCGGCGTGCGCATTGGCGACCGGGTCGTGCGATGGGGGCCGGGGTTCGGAGGCAACGGTCTTGACGTCGAGAATCTGACGCGGGCAGAGGTGGAAACACGGCTGAAGCTGTGGGACGAGGTGCAGGCGATGAGGAAGGAGCCGGGCATGGAGTCTGTTTATCTTATGCAAACGGCGACGGCGATCGGGGTGAGGGAGACGCGACGGATTCTCGGGGAATACGTCGTGACGGAAGAGGACGCGATCAACGGAAGACGATTTCCCGACGTGATCGCCATCAGTTCAAATCCGATGCCGAGCTATCATGGCAAGCGGTTTTTCTTCAATCACGAGGGGTTTGACATTCCGTTTCGCGCACTGATTCCGAAGAAGGTGGACGGAATGCTGCTGACAGGGCGGTGCATATCGTGCGAGCAGGCGCCGTTTCAGTCTGCACGCTCGATGGCGCCTGCGATGGCGATAGGCCATGCATCGGGTAGCGCTGCGGCTATGGCGGCCATGGCAAACGTTCCGCCTCGGCGCCTTGACGTCAAAGCGCTTCAGAAATTGCTCGTCAGCCAAAAAGCTGAGCTTCGGATGCGATTCTGAGGTCGAGGGCCGGCGGGCGGCGCGGCTGAGGGCACACCCTTCTGTGTCGAAGACGACTGCTTTGCAGCCTGCGGTTCCGATGTCAAGCCCGATAAGTGACATTGTTCAGCGCTTGCATGCTGCCAATAGTGAGCAGCGCGGTCAGCCGCGATGATGGTACACCTCCCAGCCGAGGTACGTTCCGAAGGCTTCCGCAAGGATGTTGGCTGTGCGCGAGGCGCTTATCGCAACGTGATGCTCGAAGCCGTTGACGCAAACGTAGCGGATGAGTTTCTGCATTTCCGGAATTTCGGCGACGGCGCACGCGCCAAAGGTATCAAGGAGATCGTCGGTGAAGCGCCCCGCGCCGACATACGAACGGATGCGCCCAGTCGGGTCGTCGGTCGTGACGCGAGCGAAGGTCAATGGGCCAGCGGGGACGCGGCCAGCGACGGCCCCGAAGGTGCATTTCTCACCCAGGGTTCCGGCGAGGATGTCCGACGTCTTGATCTCGATATCGGGTAGGAGAGATTTTGCCCAGTTGCCGCAGTGAAAGAGGACGCATTTGTTGGAGTCGTCAGCGTAGTTGTTGTTCCAGTCAACAAGAGCGCTTGGGGTGTTGGAGGCCAACTGCAACGCGTACATGGAAACTGCGCCGGTGATATCCACCTCGCATGCGCTGGGCATCAGTTTCTCACTCATCATGCTCATGAGAGTGCATGCGTTGACGCCATAGTTCTTCTGAATGGAGGTCCAGCACTGGATTGCTGTGGCGTCGAGGTCGTTTAGCTCCATCCAGTCCGATATGACGATGCCAAGCTTGGCCATAAGCAGCAGCGGCCGCTTGGGCACCTTACCAGCTTTGGCGTACCCACAAATCTCGTCCAGCTTCGAGCGGACGCGAGGGTCCGCGTCGGAAAGAGCTTTTGCGCTTCCGAGGATTTCGGATAGGTCAATGGTCGAAACACTGATGCCAGCGGCCTGGAGGATTTTCTCGCTGAACCGGACTGTGTTGAAAGCGTTCGGTCTTGCTCCGATGGCGCCGAGCCGGGCTTTTCGAATGCCTTTGACGACGCGGCAAACGCCGAGGAATTCCTGCAGGTCTGCACGAAAGCTGTCGGTATCAGGCGCGATTGTATGCAGCGCGGTAAGGGAGAAAGGAATGCCGTACTGGCGAAGATTGCTGCAAACGGAGATTTTTCCGCAGAAGGCGTCGCGGCGGTACTCGACTATGAGTTTGCCCAGGTCATCGGGGTAAGCCTGGACGAGAATGGGAACGTTCAGGCCCGAAAGCTTGATTGTGTCTGCAACGCCTTTTTCGTCGCCGAAATTCGGCAGCGTAACCAGTATGCCGTCTATACGCTCTCGGTTGGCGCGGAAAAGGTCCGCGCACCGCTTGGCGTGCTGCCACGTTTCAACAGCTCCGAGCTTGGTATCCTTTTCGCTGAGGACCACGACATCAATCCCCGTTTTCTTGAGAAGGGCGAGAACTTCCTTACGCCCTTCCTCGACGAGACGGTCCGGGAAGAAGTCTCGATTTCCAACGATTACGGCGAGCGTTGCTCTTGCCATTTCAAATACCTCCTATGATTCAGGGTTTAGGGCGCCGCGCGTGAATTCAATCAGCGCCCAGCCGGTCAATTGCCTTGACGAGTCCTTGTTCATCTGTTTCGCCCGTCGTCCATGAGTAACGACGCTGTTTGTGAGCACCTCTCTCGTCAAAGAAAGTTTTTCAGCAAAGGCGCCGGGGCACCCGGAAGTTATGCCGATGAACCGAAGGTCGTCGCAGAGATTATACATGCCGTTTCCGCAATAGTAGCAGTCGGCACAAGAGGCGACAGCATGCCTCCGGCTGTCCGGGGATTTATGTTTCGCGGTCATGGCGCGCATTGTCTTTAAGCGATTAACGTCCCCTGCGTCAAGGATTTCGGCGGCGCGAATTTATCCCCTACTCCACCCGGCATGGAGATTCGGGACGGTGCGGTGCGACGTTGTTCACGGGCGGGACGCCCGTGCCACGTTGGCCCGCGTCCAGGAAGGCGCCTGAGCACGTAGGTGCAATCTCCGGATTACCGCTAATTCGGAGCCACACCGCTGGCGAAATGTGCTTTGACAGGCGCATTGGCCGACAGCATAATCCTGAGGCCGGGTGCTCGTTTTGGCATACGTGAGATCGGCCATGCGCCCTTTGCCGCGTCGGGGGGTACGTCGGAAAGGAATCTGGAGAGGATATTTGTGGAGAGGAAGAGATGCCGAAAAACTTGAAAGGAAATTTCCTGGTTGGGCAGTCGGGTGGTCCGTCGGCGGTGGTGAACAGCAGTCTATGCGGCGTGATTCAGGAAGGGATGCTTCACGACGAAATCAAGGGGATTTATGGTGCACGCAACGGGATTCAGGGGCTGCTGATGGGACACATTGTGGATTTGCGTCGTGAGAAGCCGAGCACAATTGAGGGGCTGCGCCGAACGCCAACCATGGCGCTCGGGTCGTGTCGTTACAAAGCCAAGGAAGAAGACTACGAGCGGATTCTGGACCTTTTCGCGCGATACAATGTGCGATATTTCTTTTACATTGGTGGAAACGACTCAATGCACACGACGCACGAGATAGGGCGCGTCGCCCGCAAGCGGGGACACGAGATGCGAGTTATGGGCGTGCCCAAGACGATAGACAACGACCTCGCTTTCACCGATCACAGCCCGGGATACGGGAGCGCTGCGAGGTTTGAGGCCATCACGGCGAGCGAAATGGTCATGGACACCCTTTCGCTTCGCTACACGGAAGTAGTCAAAGTGATTGAGACGATGGGGCGGAACAGCGGATGGGTTACGGCCGCGACGGCTCTGGCTGGCGAATTTGCGCCCGATCTGATTTACGTTCCGGAGAGGCCGCTCGTGCCTCAGAGACTTCTGAACGACGTGCAGGCGGTGTTCAAGGAAAAGGGATGGGTGGTGATTGCCGCCTGCGAAGGATTGAAAAATCCAGAGGGAAAGTATGTCGCTGCATATCAGGCGCAAACGAACGTTAACGCTTTCGGGCACCCGGAACTGGGAGGGCTGGGGCAGTATCTCGTTGACCTGATCGTCGAAAACCTCAAGCTCAAGACGAGACTCGACAAGCCGGGGACTATGCAGAGATCGTCGGGGCTTTGCATCTCGCCCGTGGATGCCGAGGAGGCATACCTCGTCGGGAAGACGGCGGTCGAGGCAGCGGTTGGCGGGACGAGCGATATGATGGTTACGCTTGTCAGGGAGCCTGGAAGAGAATACCGCTGCACGACTGGTTTTGTGGAACTTGAGCGGGTTGCCAATGCCGAAAAGCTCATGCCCGACGATTTCATCAATGAAGACGGAAACGGCGTGACGAAGGCTTTTGTGGATTACGCGCTGCCGTTGCTGGGTGGGCCACTGCCCGAGTACGTCAAGCTGGAGAATTTTCCAGTCGGGGGATGCGGCATGAGAAGCAATAGGGCTTGAGCCGCTTTTCACGGCGAGGGTTGTGGGCCTTTTCCTCACCGGGAAGGGGGGTTCTTTCGCGCTTTGATTTCGCGGGCGATCCAGCGGTAAAGGTCGGCGACTTTTCTCTCGTATGTTTCGGTTCTGAACTCCGCCTCGACGAAGCGCTTGCCTGCCTGGCCGAGGGACCGAGCGACGTCGGGATTGAGAAGGATGTGAGTGATTCCACGCGCCAGGGCTTGTGGCGTGGGGGGGATGAGGAACGCCGTCTCGCGGGTGAGAATCTGATTGTGCACGGGCAGGTCTGTCGCCACCAGAGGCTTGCCGGAGGCGAGGTAGCTGTAAACTTTCATCGGGAAATTCGTTCCGCGAATGCGCGGGGAGACAAGCACGTCCGCGAGGGAGAGGTAGGCACCGGCTTTTTCCGGCGAGATGAAACCGAGGAAGAGGGTGTTTCGCTCGAGTCCGAGGTTGCGGGCGATGCGCCTTTTTGAAGCGATGGCTTGTTCCGTTCCACCGACGAGGACCAAGGTGCAATCTTGAACCTCTTTCACGACAAGTGCGAACGCGCTGAGGAGTAAATCAATCCCCTGATAAGCCTCAAAATTCCCGATGTACACGACGCTCTTCCGTCCGCGAAGGGATAGCTTTTCTCTGAGCTCCGTTTCCTGTCGGGCGGAAAGAGACTCAAGGCGAATGATCGGCGTGTCTTCGATCTGGAAGATCGGCTTTTTTCTCGCAAGGCTTCGGACGTAGTCGCTGAGCGCGGGACAGACACTGACGACGCAAGCGGATTTGCGGAGAGCCCATTTTTCGAGCGAGCGCAGAAAAGGGGCGAGGATGCGCCAGAGCTTTCCTCGGGCGAGGAGCTGCTCGGTCAATGACGAGTCCATGTCATAGCACAGGAGGGCGTTTCTCCGGAAGGGTGCGAAAACGGCGAGGAAGATGCCTTCCTCAACGGAGTGAATGACGTCGTATCGTCGTGTCATGAGCCTCCGGACGACGACCGCATAGGTAAGTGCGTCGAGCGGGAGCTTCAGAGGTGAAAAGCCAATGGGGATGCTGCGGAACGGCAGCCTGGCGCAGCGATAGACCGTGGTCCCGGGGATGCGGATGTCCTGGCCTGCATGGTAAGCCACCAGGTCAGTTTTGTGGCCGAGGCGGCCGAGGGTCTGGAGCATGTTTCTGACGGCGATGGGAGTGCCGCGGTTTTCGAAGAAGGGTTGTGGAGCGATAAAGAGGATTCTCATTGTCAAGCAAACAACCGGTATGGCGCCGAACGCTTCGCCCCGAGTGGTTTTCCTCTTCGGGGTTTCTCCAACGTGGTCGTCCGTTGGCTGTACAATCCGGAGAAGTCGGGGGCCACACATCCCACGTGGATGCCTGCCTCCCGACCGACATGGAGCACCGGCGCGGTCTGGCAATGCGCCATCAGGACAACCGCACGAGGGATGTTATGAAAAAAGGCTTGAAAAGACAACACCCCTCCTCTAAAATTCCGAGAGAGGAGTCGTGGCAGAATGAGCTGGCAGGAGTACGATTACGAGGTTCCGCGGCCGGGTGTCCGATTTGGTCCGAAGCTGACTCCCGTCGTCAAGGGGCTGATCGTCAGCAACGTAGTGGTGTTCGTTCTCCAAACGGTGACACTGGACCGGACCGGTGTCTCGCTGTACTTCTGCCTTGTGCCGAGGCTCTTGTTGCGGAAAGCGTTTGCGTGGCAGTTGTTGACGTACATGTTCTTGCACGGGAGCACCTGGCACCTTTTGTTGAACATGGTGGGGCTATGGATGTTCGGGTCGGACATAGAGTCCCGTCTTGGCGCGAGGCGATTCGTCGGGCTTTATTTCCTGTCGGGTGTCGGGGCGGGGCTGTGCTATGCGGCGACGAGTTGGCGCACCAGAGCATTTGCCCCGATGCTTGGGGCATCGGGCGCTCTGTTCGGAATACTGATAAGTTTTGCAATGCTTTTTCCCGACAGGCACGTGATGCTTATGCTGCCGTTTCCGTTGACGATCAAGGCAAAGCACGCGGTACTGGGTTTCGCGTTTCTCGAGATTCTGTCGGTGATTTCGGCTGCCAGGGACAACGTGGCACATTTTGCGCATTTAGGGGGGCTTGTATTCGGCTACGTTTACATGAAGGCGAAGTTTCAGTTGGCGCTTCCGTACGCTTTCGCGGAAAGATTCTCGTCTGCATTCAAAAGGTTGTGGCATAGCAGAAAGGCGGCGAAGTACAAATACAGGCCGATTGACGTGGAGGAGTTCATCAGCCGGGAGGTTGACCCAATCCTGGCGAAGATTTCCCAATACGGGATAGGGAGTTTGACGAGAAGGGAGAAAAGAATCCTGAAGAAGGCTCGTTCGCAGATGAAGTGAGCGGAGGGCTATGGACACGGGATTGTTGTTGAAGGTACTGGAGGAAGGGTTTGAGGACAGTTTTCTGACGGCGGTTTACGAACTGCGCGAACTGCCGGCGGTCAAGGCGAGAATGACGGGACTCATCAGGCGCTTCAGGGCGGAGTTTCCGGAGGCGAAAAACGTTACCGTCGTGAGGGCGCCTGGGCGAGTGAATCTTTTAGGTGAGCACACCGATTACTCAGGGCTGCCGGTTCTGCCGATGGCGATTCCCCGAGAGATTTTTTGCTGTAGCAGCAGGCAACGAGACAGGAGGGTGAGGGTAAGGAACACCGACGGGAAGTACGAGCCGTTTGAGTTCGAGGTACGGCGGCGAGTTTCTTTTTCGGAAACAGGCCACTGGGGTAATTATGTAAAGGCGGGGTTCCAGGGGTTGGCCGACTACTTCGGTACGTCAAGCGGCTTACCGGGAATGGACATGCTCTTCGATGGGAACATTCCGACCGCAGCCGGGCTGAGTTCGTCGTCGGCGTTAGTGGTGGCGACGTCCCTTGCAGTCCTGAGCCACACTCACAGGAAGGTTGAAAAGACACAACTGGCGGATGCCATGGCGGCGGCGGAGCGCTATGTCGGCACGCAGGGCGGTGGGATGGACCAGGCGGCATCGCTCCTTTCGGAGTCGGGAAAGGCGCTGAAAATAGACTTCTTTCCTTTGCGTGCTCAGCCTGTAGAGCTGGCAAGGGGATACCTGGTCCTGGTGTGCAACTCGATGGTGGCGGCGGAGAAGAGCGCCGGGGCAAGGGAGGCGTATAACCAGCGGACGCTGGAATGCAAGCTGGCGACGGCGATTCTGTCGCGGGCGGCGGGGGTGGAGGGTGCGCAGCGGCTGGGCGATTTGTACAAGGAGATGGGGGGTGCTCAATTGCTGAGGCTAATAAGGTCGCATTTGAACGATGAAGCGTATAGCCTGGAGGATGTTGCCCATTCGCTGAGTCTCAGGACCGAGGAAGTCGTGAGCCGATTCTTGAACGACTCTGGCACCGACGAGACGGATGTTTTCGAGAAGATTCTCAACCTGAAACCGAGGGCGGTGCACGTAGCGAGCGAAGCCGCGCGGGTTGAGGACGGGGCGATTATGATGAGAAAAGGCGACGGGAATGCTTTCGGGGCGGTGATGAACGCATCACACGCGAGCTGCCGGAACAATTTCGAGGTGAGCTGCCCGGAGCTTGACCTTCTCGCAAAGATTGCCCGTGAAGGGGGGGCTGCTGGTGCGCGCTTGACGGGGGCGGGATTTGGAGGATGCACGGTCAATCTCGTCAATCAGCAGGAGCTGGAAACGGTCAGGTCGCGGGTCATCGAGCAGTACTATGAGAACTTCCTGAGGCATGCGCACCCTGACAAGCATGCTTCGTACAAGGCAGGTGCGGAGGTCATCTTCGAATTCAGGGCGGCGGCAGGAGCTCAGTGCTTGGTGGCGTGAGGGGGCGGCACAGAGCAAGTGGTTATCCGCAATCCTTCGCAATCAGCCGACGGCTCTTCGGGGTCAAAGCCGGGGTGAACAAAAGAAAGGTTCCATGTGCGGGGATTGCGGGCGACTGAAATCTGTGTCCTGGCGAAGACCTTTACTGAACGTCGCACGCTGTGGGGTTCCCCACCCGCGTTCACCGTAACGTTGCTGCCGATATTCTTGCGTCAGGGGCCTGCGCCGGGGGTGCCACAATGCTCAATTTCGGACGAAGGCCACAATATCTTCGATGATTTTGCCGGCGTAGAGGGCTGTGCCGAAGTGGGAAGAGTTGAACCAGACGATCTTGGGTTGGCGAGCCTTTTCCCAGAACTTGACTGTGCACTCGTTGACAACGGTTCGGTCGTTTTTGGCGTTGAACATTATTAGCGTGGCTGGGTCAATGCGGTCGGCGTAGGTGAGAGGGTCAACGGGTCGCAGCTCCTCGCGCAGTTTGTCCAGCGTATAACCTTTCTCGCTCAATTGTTTCATAAGGCTGGCGGATTCCGGAGACGTCCAGATAATGAGGGCGACGTCTCCGCCGCCGAGAACGAGGGCGCTTCGGTTGAAGCTGTCATCCAGGCAGATGGTCAAAGCACCTATGACGGCTCCGAGGCTGACGCCGACGATGCCCGTCTTGCTCGAGTCAATCTCTTTCCTCGATCTCAACCAGAGGGCGGCGGACCGGATGTCAAGGACGGCCTGGCGGAAGATGTTGCGAGTAAATGCGATGTCTGCGACGAGGATTCCTTGCGTTGGGCCTTCTGCCGGCCGGCGTCTGCCGAAAAAGGGCATGTGCATTGGAAGGGCGGCGATGCCGTTTTCGGCGAGCGTCCTCGCAACCGTTCTTGCTACGACGAAGTTTCCTTCGAGGATGTCAAGGACGATTACGCCGGGGCTTTTTGCATTCGCTCTCGGCACGTAATATTCGGCGAGAACAGTGTTTGCCTCGGGCCATGGGGTCTCCACTTCTGAGGGAAAAGAGAGGTCTGCGGCAAAATACTTCTCAGTCGCCGAATCGAACGTTAGCGTCCAGGGAAAGTTCTCTCTCTTGAGGCGGAAGGAGGAAAGAGTCGCGTCGTCGAGGAATTCCTTGCGCTCGGAGACGGCAAGTGTGCCTGTTTCGGGCGGTGGCAGTTCGGCGCGCCGAGCAGGCGGCTCAGCGACCTCGACGCCGAAGGGGATTTCTTCGATGATTTTCAGAAGGTTGAACTTGTAGAAGGGCTGATTCTGCGCCCCGGGGAATTTTGACTTGAGGGGACTGACGGCGTTTGAGACCCAGAAGTCGAGCGTCGAAGGACAGAACACAGCTTGATGAAGGCAAGAGTGCTCAGGAGGGTAGGTTCGCAACAGGTCAATCATTTTGAGGTCTGTGAGGCGGCCGAGGTTTTCGGAAAGGAGCTTGCTCATGGCGGAATAGGCGAGCCAGTCGCCGTGGGCGGAGACGCGTGGGTCGTAAACGTCCCTTTGTATGGCAGCCATCTCCTTGTCCACGAAATAGTTTCCCCGGCGAATGACATTGGGAATGGGGAAGTGGGGAGGAGGCTCACTCTTCTCGTCGCCCGGGCGCGCGACCGCCATTCGCGAATGAGAAACCTCGAGGGCGCAGGCGGAGGGGACCTTTCCATCGCCGACGACGAAGGTAAAGCCGCAGGTGTGAGGGGCTTTGCCGATGAAGCTGATTACATCATCGAGGCTGTTGCAGGTCCTCAGAGCTTCTCTGAGCATGAAAATCATGGGCATGCCGGAATAGCTTTCATCGCGGCAGGCGTTGCCGATTTCGCCGATGGAAATCCCTTTGGCATTCATGCCCGAAACGCATCCGATAAGTCCAGCCCACGATAGCACGACATGCGGATTTCCTTTATCGGGCACGTAAACGATGACGACGGCGTTTTCCTGAACGCTCTTCCGATTGCCGATGTCAAGGCCGTAGTCGAGGCTGCGGGTGTGGTAGAGGCGTCCGTCGGCAGTCGCTTTTCCGAATGCGGCTGCGCCAGTGCAGTGGAAGCGAGAGGGCATGGCGTGAAGGATGTGGATTTCGTTCAGAGGGATGCCCGAGCCGTCGGAAAGACCCTTCATCTCGTCCATATAGATAGCGGGGATGAATGGGCGGTGTGAGTCGAATATTTTTCCGAGGGAAGATTCGGACTCGCCAGCTTTGCCGATAGCCCAGTCCTGGAGATAGGCCCGGGCATCTTCCGCCGCCTCCTTAGCCAGAAGTTTCCCATGCTGGAAGCCCATCTGGTAGGGGGTGCCCTTGAGGAGAAGGACCCTTTGTCCCTTGACGGATATTAGCTTGCCCTGGCCTTCCTGAGCAATGACCCTCCAATCGCCACCTTGCACCGCCGCCGGTGCGATTGAGAAGGAGAGCAAAACGCTCCAGACCAGAAGCGCTATGCCGGCGACGGCGAAAAAGATGTTTGGAGAAGCGGGCCGACGGCAACTAATGGAAGCTGGTGCTGTTCTCATGGCTTACTGCGCCTTTCTATCAATGACATGTTGTTTTGCAACTCTCACGCCGGAGTCTCAAAGGTGGGCGCGCATCCACCACCCTGTCTTATACCGACGCTTTCGGTCCCGCCTACGGCGGGATTTGCGGTTCAGGATGCCGGGCAGGCATTCTCTTTGGATGCCGCTACCCTCGCGCTGACGGTGGATTCTACCACATCTTATTTCCCACATGGAACGTATTCGCCGCCCGACCCTTCGCATGTCACATGACTCAGCCACACCCGGACGCGCGAAACGGATTGAAAATGCGGCGCGGGTATGGTATATGAGTCGCCAATTATCGGGAGAAAAGTCATCTCGTAATACTATGCTGCGCGCCTCGACGGCGGGGGGCCACTGGGGGGTGAAGGCAGCCGTCCAATCCCGCACAGATTGTTCGGTCCTCCTCAGCCCGCCAGTGAAAGCCAGCCCCCTACTGGAGTGAGGCGCGCTCGCCGGATGCCCAAAGATGCCACTTTTCTGGAGAAAGCGCGAAGAGCCAGAAGCCCAGATCAGAAGGCGAGTCAACCCGCCGAAAATTGTTGCGATAAGCTTTTTGATAGCGATTCTGTTTGGCTCGCTTCTGCTGTCACTTCCGTTTGCGTCATCCTCCGGGAGGGGAATAGCGTACACTGACGCCCTGTTCACTGCCACCTCCGCGACCTGCGTGACTGGTCTGGTCGTAAAGGACACGGGAAAAGATTTCTCGTTGTTTGGCCAGATTGTGATCGTCCTTCTGATCCAGGTGGGCGGTCTGGGGATCATGACAATGTCCACGTTCTTCCTCCTCCTGTTCGGACGGAGGATTTCGCTGAGGGATTCCATCACGATTCGCCTTTCATTCGGGGAGACGGGAGCGAGAAACACCTCCCAGGTCATCAGGTCAGCGGTGCTGCTAACCTTCACTATTGAGCTCATCGGGGCAGCAATCCTCTTCTGGAGGTTTCACTGGGGCGCGGAAGCGCTCGAGATGGGAAAGGCGGCGTATTACGCCATTTTCCACTCAGTGGCAGCGTTCTGCAACGCCGGCTTCTCGCCATTTAGCGCGAACCTCGTGGGACAGGAATGGTCTGTTGCGATCACGCTTGGGATTCTATTGGTCCTCGGCGGGATTGGTTTCGTTGTGCTTTACAACGTCCTGAATCTTCGTTTCTGGAAAAAAGACCGGCTTTCCCGGGGACGGCTATCCGTTCAATCGAAGGCCGTTTTATCGTCCACGGCAGCCTTGATCGGGATTGGGTTTATCCTGTTCTTCATCCTCGAATGGAACGCCGGGATGGCAGGTCAGAGCTTTGGGGACAGGCTCGTGAGCAGCTTTTTCTGCTCGGTGACGCCGCGAACGGCAGGGTTCAATACGATTGACTACGCGAAGATGTCGAGTCCGGGGATTCTGCTTTCGATGTTCCTGATGTTCATAGGGGCGTCTCCCGGTTCGACGGGCGGCGGCATCAAGACGTGCACTTTTGTGCTGCTTCTGGCAACGGCTTATGCTATCATGCGGGGCCGAGAAAGCGTTGTTCTTTTCAGGAGAACGATTCCGGCCAGGGTAGTGCAGCAAGCAATTGCGGTGGCGCTGATCTCGCTGCTCCTGGTTGCAGTGGCGGCGATTGCGCTGTCCATTTCGGAGCGTGGAGGCAAGGGATGGGCGCCGTGCGAGGCTGGCTACGCCGCGCGAACAACCTTCGAAGTCTTCTCGGCGTTCGGGACGGTCGGGTTGAGCACGGGAATCACGCCGTATCTTTCAGTCGTGGGAAAGGTCATACTTATCCTGACGATGTACGCGGGGCGGGTCGGCCCACTGACTCTGGCATTGATTGTGGCGGGTCGGGAGCCGGCCCCGGCTGTCGAGTACCCGGAAGAGACAACAATGATAGGTTGAGACAAGGGAGGCTACAGGTAAGCAGGCGAACAGGTCGAGAGTCGAAAATGCGGCGGTTCACCTCAAGATGGGGTTTAACAGATGACTGACGGAATACCAAGGCGATTCTTAGTGATTGGCGCCGGAAGGTTCGGGTCGAGTGTGGCTAAGACCCTGAGCAAGAACGGCTGCGACGTCACTGTCGTTGATAGCGATAAGGACAGAATCCAGCAGATAAGCGACTATGTCGCCAACGCTATTCAGCTCGACGCGACGGATGAGAAGGCGCTGAAGTCCATCGGGATCGAGAATGTGGATGTGGCAATCGTGAGCATCGGGGAGAAAATGGAGGACGGTATCCTCGCGACAATGGCCCTGAAGGAAATGGGTATCAAAACGGTCGTGGCAAAGGCGGTAACCGAATCGCACGGGAGAATTCTGGCGAGGGTGGGGGCTGACAAGGTGGTTTTCCCGGAACGGGACATGGCCGTGCGGCTGGCCAACGCGCTTTTGCATCCAAGCCTCCTGGACCACGTGGAGGTCTCCCCCGGGTATAACATCGCGGAGTTTGAGGCGCCAAAGGCGCTGTGGGGCAAAAGCATCGCCGAATCAGCGGTGAGGGCGAAATACGGCGTGCAAATCGTCGCGATTAAAAAGAGGCGACCGACCCTCAACGATGAAGGTGAGTCGGTTCTGGAGGAGGAAGTGGACTTGATTCCGAGCGCCGAGACAGTTATAAATAAGGGAGAAACCCTTCTGATTATCGGCAAGGAAGAGGAAGTGAGGAAGTTCCAGGGACTGAAGTAGAGGTTGTTTGGGTTCGCGACAAAGCGCGCGGAGAAGGCGGCCGGGACACAGAATCAAAGCGTCTGTTTGAGATTCCCGCTGATGCGGGTCTTTTACTATGCCAGAAAGGGCGACGGCAAAAAAGATTCAGAAGCTGTTGGACAAGCTCGCCGAGAATCCACAGGACACGGAGACTCGGCTGGCTTTAGGGAAACTCTACTTCTTGAGCTCGCAGTTTGAGGAGGCGGTGAGCTGCTATCGGAAGCTCCTCGAGCTGGACCCTCGGAACGTCTCAGCGTATTACAATTTGGCGGTTGCGCTTGTCGCTCAGAAGAAGGCCGAGGAGGCGAAGGAGGCTTTTCAGAAAGTCCTGGAGCTTGATCCCGAAAATAAGGCGGCGCAGGAGGAACTCGAAAAGCTGGTTAGCTTTCGATGACGAAAGAAGAACCTTGAAGGAGGAGAAAAAATGTTGAGGAAGTTGAGTTATGCGTTAGCGGTTGCGGCATTCATCGGAATGGTCGGGCTCGTCGGGGCACAAGTGACCGGAACAAAATCGGCACCCAGTGCGGTTGTTAGTCCGACGGCAAAAGTGAAGCCCCCCACGATGGAGGAGAGAGTCACCGAACTGGCAAAGGGGCACGATAAGATTCTGGCGGACTTGAAGAACGTTAAGGCCAACCAGGCCAAGATTCTGGCGGAGTTGAAGGACATTAAGGCCACCCTGGCCGAGATTCTGCGACTCTCCAAGGTCATTTTCAATCGTATGGATAGAAGGTAAAAGGCGGGGCCGACCTTTCCGGACTAAGACGGCGGAAGCAGTGGACGAAAAAAGAGAGGCGAAACTCGCGCGACTGAGAGAGATAATCGGGAGCTACGGCTCGCTGTTGGTCGCTTACTCCGGGGGGTGCGACAGCACGTTGCTCTTGAACGTTGCCCGGGGTGTCCTCGGCGACGCGGTGATGGCGGTAACGGCAAGGTCGGAGACGTATCCGTCGAGGGAATACGAGCAAGCGCGGGAGGTCGCGCGCGCACTTGGCGTGAGGCATATCACCATTGATACGAGTGAACTATCGGTTGAAGGTTTTTCCAGTAACCCGCCGGATAGGTGCTACTTCTGTAAGGCGGAGTTGTTCCAGAAACTGCTTGATGTCGCCGGGGAAAACGGCATTCGGCTTGTGGCGGATGGGGCGAGCCTCGATGATGCAAGCGACCATCGGCCCGGGATGCGCGCGGCGGCCGAGCTTGGAATAGTCAGTCCGCTGAAGGAAGCCGGGTTGACGAAAGAGGACATCAGGGAAATCTCGAGGTCGCTTGGATTGAGCACGTGGAACAAGCCATCGTTTGCGTGCCTGGCGTCGCGGTTTCCGTATGGTGAGGAAATCACGCCCGAGAAGTTGAAAATGGTGGAAGAGGCGGAGGATTTTATCAGGGGACTTGGCTTTCGGCAGGTTAGAGTCCGGCACCACGGCTCGACGGCGAGAATTGAGGTGCCTGAAGAGGATATTGACAGATTCCTGGAGAAAGGCGTCCGAGAGAAAGTCGCCTCGAAGCTGAAAGAAATAGGTTATGTTTATGTTTCGTTGGACTTGAGGGGCTATAGGTCGGGAAGCCTCAATGAAGTTTTGACCCGCTCAGAAAGCTCGCAGGCCAGTCAGCGGGCGGTTGAATAGGAGGAGAATCGGCGAAGATGACCGAGAAGATTTTCAGTGCAGTCGGAGAAAAAGAAGTCACGAGGGCAATAGTCGGCGAGTACGCCAAGCAGTTCACGGATTACGTCGAGAGCGACGTGATAATTGTGGGCGGTGGACCAAGTGGGCTCATCGCCGGGAGGGATTTGGCGGCCGCAGGGGTGAAGGTTCTCGTCATTGAGAGGAATAACTACCTCGGAGGCGGCTTCTGGATTGGCGGATACCTTCTGAACAAGGTTACAGTCCGCGCGCCGGGACAGGAGGTTCTCGACGAGCTGGGTGTCCCCTACTCCGAGACTTCTCCGGGCCTTTTCGTGGCGGATGGTCCCCATGCGTGCGCGAAGCTGATAGGGGCAGCGTGCGATGCGGGCGCGAAAATCCTGAACATGACGATGTTCGACGACGTGGTTCTGAGGGAGAACAATCGCGTCGCGGGAGCAGTCATCAACTGGACGCCGGTTTCGGCTCTTCCGCGAGAGATAACATGCGTTGACCCTGTTGCGATGGAATCGAAAGTTGTCCTGGACGCGACGGGCCACGATGCCTGCGTGGCAAAGTGCCTTGAGCGCCGGGGGCTGCTGAAATGCTCCACGTTCGGAGCGATGTGGGTCGAGCGGTCGGAAGACCTCGTAGTCGAGCACACAGGCGAAGCGCATCCGGGGCTTGTCGTCGCAGGAATGGCCGTGAGCACCGTTTACGGCCTGCCGCGAATGGGTCCAACCTTCGGCGGAATGCTTTTAAGTGGCAAACGAGCCGCCGAGGTTGTCCTCGCAATCTTAGGCAAAACGTAGCCAACGATTCCAACAATGGGGTGGGATAAGGGTATCGGGAGGTGCGGAAATGCGCACGATTCTGGTTGCTCTGCTCATCTCACCCCTTGCTCTCCTGTCACCGCCCGCCAATCCGGCGACATGGCATGTGGACGGTTCCGTGGCCGAATCAGGCGACGGGAAATCCTGGGACACCGCTTTCAAGACGGTTCAGGAGGGGATAGACGGGGCGAGCACGGGCGATACGGTCGTTGTCGCCCAGGGAATCTATTTCGAGAACATCACGTTCGGCAGCAAGAACATTGTTCTCACCAGCACGAATCCCCTGGACCCGGCCGTCGTCGCCGGGACCGTCATTGACGGCAGGTGGCGGGGTTCGGTCGTGAACTTCTCGGGAGGTGAGGACGAGGAGTGTGTGCTCGCCGGATTCACCATTCAACACGGGAGAGCTTCCTCTGGCGCCGGAATAAACAGCGAGTCCTGCGGGGAGGGGACCCACGCCACTATATGCCACAACGTGATCAGGGCGAATGTGAGCTTCCTCGATGAGTCCGCGGTTGCGCCGAGTTCAGCGGGAAGCGACGCGTCGTCCATCGTGAACGCGACCGGTACTGGCGGCGGGCTGGCGTATTGCTACGGCGTCGTCGAGCAAAACACGGTCACCGAGAATTACGCCCGATATGGTGGCGGGATGTATGCGTGCGGCGGGACGATCCGCGACAATACAATTAGCTGGAACATGGCGAACGAGCAAGGCGGTGGACTGTGCGAGTGCGACGGGACGATCGAGGATAACACCATTTCTCTTAACCTTGCCGAAACGGAAGGTGGCGGGCTTTACGGCTGTGGCGGGACCATTCAAAAAAACGTTGTGCGAGAGAATTCCGCGGAGGCAGGCGGAGGTCTGTGTGACTGCGATGGTGAGATTGTCGAAAACGAGATTGCCGGCAATTCCGCCTCAGGAGGTGGTGGCCTCTACGGTTGCGACGGGAATGTCCGGGACAACACGATTGGCGGGAACTCAGCCACCTCCGGGGGTGGAGGCGCGGCCTTCTGCAACGGAACCATTGAAGGAAACGGTATTTGCCGGAACTCAGGTGGATTCGGCGGCGCGCTGCACCGCTGTGGTGGGGTCGTCCGAATGAACACTATCTCAGAGAATCGGGCCGGGGACGGCGGAGGCCTGGCGCAATGCAGTGGCACGATCTCCCTGAATACGATTACTGGAAATCTCGCGGAGGGCAAAGTCGGGGGAGGTTTGTGTGAGTGCGAGGGGACAATCGAGGGCAACTCCATCTCCGGGAACTCGGCGCCGTATGGAGGGGGGCTTTACGGGTGCGACGGCACGGTGCGAAACAATAGCATCTTCGCGAATCACGCTGAGTTCGGTGGTGGGCTTGATGAGTGTGACGCGATAATCGAGAACAACACGATCGTCGGCAACTCCGCAGGCCACGCCGGCGGGCTCTCCTTGTGCGGGGCCACGATACGCAACTGCATCATCTGGGGCAACACCCCGCGGCCTCAGATATGGTCCTCAACTGTCCCGATCTACTCCTGCATCGAGGGCTGGGCGGGCGGCGGAGAAGGGAACATGGCGTTCGACCCGTACTTCGTCAAGCCCGAAGGCGCGGATTTCCACCTCAGCGCTTGGTCTCCGTGCATTGACGCTGGCGACCCGTCTTCGTCCTTCTCAAACGAGCCTGAGCCCAATGGAGGGAGGGTGGACATGGGCGCTTACGGGAACAGCGCAGATGCGACCTGCAAATCCCCCGACTCGGATGGGGACGGACTGCCGGATAACTGGGAGATCCTCTGGTTCGGCAGCCTCGATGAACAGGGCGTGGGGGACCCTGACGGCGACCGCGTCCCCAACCTCACCGAATGGCGGTACGCGTGGGGTCCCACGCTTGCTGCGGAGACTCCCGTCAACAACGTCACGAAGAGCACGTGGTATCCAACCGTCCAGGCTGCGCTCTGCGAATCCGACCATGGGGACCAGATTTTGCTTGAGGCCGGGACCTACCTGGAGAATATCCATTTCGGGGGCGAGAACGTTGTGCTAACAGGCCCCAATCCGCTGGACCCGAGCGCTGTCGCGAGCACGATTCTCGACGGCAACTCCTCCGGGTCAACCGTGACTTTCTCTGGCGGCGAGACCGACGCTTGCGTGCTGGAGGGTCTGACGATTCGCGGCGGCAATGGGCGCTTCGGCGCTGGCATCTGCGGAGGAAACCGGGATGTTCACACGCATGCGACGATCAGGAATAACGTCCTGGTCGGCAACTCGGCGTCCTGGGAGGGGGGCGGAGCAGCCTACTGCGATGGAATAATCGAGAGTAATTTGATCACCGGGAACTGGGCACTGTTTGGAGGCGGGCTTTTCGACTGCGACGGCATGGTCATCAATAATGTCATCTCGGAAAATCTCGCCACAGAGGGGGGAGGGTTGAATTACTGTGAGGCCACTGTCAGCAACAACCTCATCACAGGAAACTCGGCGCGCATCGGCGGGGGGCTGCGCGAGTGCCGCGGGGAAATCCGGGGCAACGTAATCCGTGGCAATTCGGCTGAGAACGGCGGCGGATTGGCAGGTTGTCACGGCACGATCGAGAACAACCTCATCTTTGGTAACACGGCAGAGAGGCGCAGACCGAACACACCCGCTTTCGGGGGCGGGCTCTATGGCTGCACCGGGGTCGTCCGGAATAACACGATAGTCGCCAACGAGGCGGCTGACAAAGCAGGCGGTCTCTGCTATTGCGAGGGGGCGATAATGAACTGCATTGTCTGGGGGAACACGGCGAAAAGCGCGAATCAGGTCTATGGCTCCAGTCTGCCCTCTTTTTCCTGCATTCAGGAATGGGTCGGAGCGGGCGAGGGCAATATCGTGGAGGAGCCAAGGTTTGTGCATGCGGAGAATGGGGATTTTCGGCTATTGCCGGATTCGCCGTGCATTGATGCGGGGTTTAATAGTCCGGATTTGCCGCAGTTCGACATTGCAGGAATGCACAGGGTAATGTTCGGGGGAAAGAGCCTCACCGTTGACATGGGGGCATACGAGTTCTACATCAACGCGCTTACCCCAGGCCCGAATCCCGACCAAACGACCTTCACCTGGAGCTCCCTCGCCGACAAGACCTACTCCATCTTCTACTCCGACGACCTCCTCACCTGGCATGTCGCGGCCGAGAGCCTCCCCTCCTCCGGCAACACAACCACCTCCTGGACCGACGACGGCTCGCTGACCGGCGCTCCCCCCTCCGTCGCCCTTCGCCGTTTCTACCGCATACTTGAGAAGCCTTGAAGGGTTTTCGGGATAGGGACCGTAGAATGGGGCATTCGTGTGAGCTGGTTTCTCGGTCACGGGAGGGTATCCGTAAAAAGCGCAGGAGCACATCATGGTTTTTTCGCCGAGGGTGCTTTTGTATGATGACCGGCTGCCCCCAAACGTTCGGGTCAACCGGCTGGCTGAACGCTTGAAGGAGCGGCTGCCACGAACTGAGGTGTGCGCTCGGGACGAGTTCATTCTTCATCACACGGCATCCCTCGAATCAGAACGGAAGGAACAAGTAATCCTCGAGGTGGCGCGCGGGCTGGCGGCGATTCGCGTTCGAGACCCGGAGAAAGAGTGGTCGTTTTCCGAGCCGAGCTATGGCGAGATTCAGTACGAGAAGCGGAGGATAACGGACACGAGGGTAAAAGCTCACGGGATGCTTTACGACGGGTTTGAGCTTGCGAGGCTCCTGGGGAAGCTGATTCCGAGGGAAGAAAGGTCTCCACGCCACGTCCACATCGTCCTGACCAACCAGCTCATCGGGACGTGGGGCGAGGATATGCGATACCATTACCGGGTGAGCGTCTATTCGGTTCCGAGCCTCATCTCAACTACGGGGATAGTCGAGGCGCCGGCAAGGCCCAGGGAATACTACCTTGAAAAGCAAGCCATCGCCGCGGCGGGGTTAAGGGACGGCTCGCTGGAAGCTCTGAGGGAAAAGTACGCGGGTCAATTCATAGACTACGACGACGAGAGGATGACGGAGATTGTGGTCGGGTATGCGCTCCAAGCCGTCGTCTTCGCGGCGACAGGGAATCCGTTCTGTTCAGACAAGGATTGTCGGTTCTATGATGCCCATTATCAGAAAGACCTGATTCGGGCGCAGCTTGAAGGAGATAAGTTCTGCGCGCAGCATCGAGCGATTCTGGAAGAGTTGCGGGCGGGGGGAACCGGCTGAAATTCAATCGGAGCGGTCATCGGGGGCAGGGTGTGCGACGCGGGCCATCTTTTCGTAATTCGGGGCGCGGCGTCCATCGAGGAAGTCGCAGGCGATGAAGTATTTCATGTCGAAGATGAGGCGGTCGCGGAGTTCTGGGCTGCCGACAAGTTTGGGGAAAGAGCTGAGGGGGTGGGCGACGAGTTGCCTGAGTGTGCCGAGGAACTGGTCGGGGTCATAGAAACACTCCCAATGGCATTTGCTGCAGGTTCTTTTCTCCTTTCGGAGGCGGCCGAAGTTGAGCTCTTTGAACTCTCCGAGAGGTTGATTGAGGTATCCGCAGGGATAGGTAAGTCCATCCTCGGCGCTGATGAAGAAGTAATCGTGCCCTCCGCTGCACGGGACGCTGAACTCGCCGCGGCGCAAGAAATACAGGGCTGTCGAGGGGGAGCTGATCCGCAAACGAGGACGAAAACGCGATGAGACCTCGTCGAGAGACTTGAAGATGAGGGGCAGCTCTTCGGCGGTATAGTTGGTGAAGGTTTCAGAGGCGGCGCCGTACATTCCGGTCTGCTCTCCCATGGGATAGCAGACGCCGACGATGCTGAAGCCGAGCTCCTCGCAGAAACGAAAGTACTTCTCAAAACCGTTTGTATATCTCTCCTCAAAGTCCTTCGGTCGAAATTTGTTCTGGTCTTTGAATCCATCCGTTTCCCAGTCGGGGCATGGGCCGTCAATGAGGCGGTTGATGCCGAGGTTGATTGCGGGGAAAATGCCCCTTTGAGAGAAAATGGGGAGAGAGAGCGCGATGGCGTCAACGACTCCCTTGAGGTTTCGGTTTTGTTCGTGGGTTGGCACGTCAGCGGAGTCCACGCTTATCCAGAGGTTGCGCAGCGAAGTTGATGCGATGTCGTCGGCGATTCTTGAGACGGCATCGAGGAAAGCCTGGCTCTTGCCAAACTTCTTGAAAGCTCTCTGGAGGAAGCCAGCGTTTGTCCCGGTTCTCGTGAACTTGATTCCTGCCTCGCCCGCTCGCTGAATGTAGCGAAGCAATCTGCGGTAAAGAAGGAATGGTTCTCCGCCAGTGAAGGAAATGGCCTGGAACCCGTTTCGTGCAGCAGCGTCGATAATTTCAAAAACCTTTTCCTCGGGGAGGGTCTTTCTCGGGAACACTGCGCGGCCATAAGCGCATTGCTGGCACTCGGCTTCGCAGGCCGTCGTCACCTGGACGATGACCTGTCCCGGCAAGCCGCCCTTGAGGAATTCCTTTGCCAGGCGGAGGATGTCCTGGCTGAAATGAACGGCACTCTGGGCAGTCAGGCTGCCGACCTTCTTATACAACTGACTGAAAAGCTTGCGACTATTCATTTCCCGGTCTCACGATAGTGGCCGCCACTTGTGTCTTGCTGCGAAGCTGCGTATGGTGTAGAAATGGCGATTCCCAAACGCGCGTATCCCGCGAAATTGCTCCGGAGGGATAAGAACAAGGCCGCGACAGCGCATATCTAAAATGGAAACAGGTCTGAAACTGATATTTCGTGCACTGCGCCACAGGAATTACCGCCTTTTTTTCGGTGGTCAAAGCATTTCCTTAATTGGGAGCTGGATGCAGGTGACGGCTATCAGTTGGTTGGTATATCGCCTCACCCGCTCGCCGTTTTTGCTGGGCGCTGTCGGATTTGCAAGCCAGATTCCCACCTTCGTTTTCGCCCCGATAGCCGGAGTGGTGGCTGACCGATGGAATCGGCGTCGGATTTTGGTCATTACTCAAAGCCTCGCCATGGTGCAGGCGCTGGTTCTGGCATTTCTTGTCTGGAGAGGGGCTGTGGCCGTCTGGCAGGTTCTATTGTTAACGATATTCCTGGGTCTTGTAAATGCTTTTGACATACCGGCGAGGCAGTCGTTTGTGGTGGAGATGATAGAGCGCCGAGAAGATTTAGGTAATGCCATTGCCCTGAACTCCTCGATGTTCAACGGGGCACGGTTGGTCGGGCCGGCCATCGCTGGGATGCTGATAGCTGGCGTGGGGGAGGCAATTTGTTTTCTTCTGAACGGCATCAGTTATGTAGCAGTAATTGCCGCTTTGCTTGCAATGAGAATGACCGCGCGGAAACCAGAGCGGCCGCAGAGGAACGTTCTTCACGGCTTGAAGGAGGGCTTGGCATACGCCTTTGGCTCGGCGCCGATGAGGTCTGTGATATTGCTCGTCGCATTGATGAACCTGCTGGGCGCATCGTATCACGTGCTTTTGCCGGTTTTTGCGAGAGAGATTCTTCACGGTGGTCCGCATACGCTTGGTTTTCTCGTCGGGGCAGTAGGGGCGGGAGCCTTCGGGGGCGCGATTTACCTTGCGTCACGAAAGAGCGCCGTAGGGTTGGCGAAAATCCCGCTGATTGCTCTGAGCGGTTTTGGGGCAGCGCTTATCGCTTTTTCGCAATCGAGCGTCTTATGGCTATCGCTGCCTCTCCTGATGCTGATGGGCTTCGGAATGATGGTACAGATGGCATCGAGCAATACGGTCTTGCAGACGGTTGTGGACGACGATAAACGAGGCCGGGTCATGGCGTTCTATACGATGGCATGGGCAGGGACTGCGCCGACCGGAAGTCTTCTGGCGGGCAGCCTCGCGGGGAGCATCGGCGCTCCGAGAACTTTGCTGATGGGCGGGCTTTGCTGTATCCTGGGATCGGTTTTGTTCGCGAGAAAACTCCTCGGTTTGAAGGAGATGCCTGAGCTTCGTGGAGAGAAATGGGAGACTTTGAGCGGCGGGGTTGGGACTCTGCGGCCGAATTGAACTCGTTGAGGCACAGGGAGATAGCGTGGCTATCTTGATTTGGCACTTTGACTTTGCGGCGGCATTTCAGAATTGCGGAAGAGGTCGAGCCGCAGGTACGCGGTAAGATATACAAACCAGACGGGTTTGCTTTTCGGGGGGTACGGGAATGTCAGACAGAGAACTGAGAAGCTATTCAGACCTTCATCCCCACACGAGCTACTCGAGGGAGACGAGTGGGGAGCTGACTCCTTACGGCGGGGTCTTAATTCACGCTTATCCTCCGCTTTCGCCGCTGGAGGTAACGATGACGACCGCGAAAAGGCTTTCCCTCGTCGCGGAAGAAGGGGGTGGGGGCAACGTCTTCCTTCCCATTGGCGACCTTCTCACGCCGCGGGGTGCGTGGGAATTGCTCGATCAAATTCGCAGAGTGCGGAAACCCGAGGAGGCTGCAGCGCTGGCCAACCGAATCATCCCTTCGTTTGAGCATGCGGTTTCTTACCGGGACCCCTTCCTGAGCAGGAAAAGGAAGGTTCATCTTTACATCATCAACGTCACACCTGAAACGTACGAGCGAATCATGCGGTGCGACGGGGAACTGGAGAAGGTCGTGCGGACGTGCGACGAGTGCGGGACGTTCTTCTTTCTGGCTCATCCTCTCGTCTCGATCAACAGGATACCGTTCACAAGAGAGCAGTTCGAACATCTGCTGAAAATCATTGCAGAGGCGAGGAGTGAGCCGGGACTGCCCGTCGGCATCGAGGTTCGCAGCGGGAAAACAACGGCAAGGCTCGCTGTGGTTACTGAGCAGGTCCTCGATGCGATAGAGCGACAGAGCACGCTGCGCTTTGTCAGGGTTGGCGGCAGCGACGCGTATGACGACTCGGTGGGGACGACTTACACAAGCGCGCCGTTGTCAGAGAGCGTCGAGGAGCTGATTCACAAGCTGCGCAATGGGATTGACATCCGCCCCGCTGGAAAACACGGGACGCGGGCGGAGTTCGAGAAGAGAGTCAGCGGGCTTGCCGAGACGAAAATACCGGCGGAGTTGAGACGAGGATTGGAGGATTTTTCGAGGGCTCGGCTTCCGGGATTTCTGAGGGGAGTGGTGGACTATCTGTGCCGGTTCGCGACGACGTTTCCCATTTTCTGTCGCTTCGCGCTCGAGGATGAGCAGATCAGGATAATGAATGAGGAGTACGGATTGGCGGCGCAGGGCGATGAGCGAGCTTTGACAGCACCACAGGCTGCGGCTGTTTCTGACGCGGGCGAGCCAGTCGGTCCGTGGGTTGGCGGAGCGCCGCATCTCGCGCGGAAGGAGGCACGGAAACCTCGACCGGGGATACTCTTTCTGGCTGATACGCCGACGGAGACCGAGCCGCTGTACGGACAGCAAACAAGGAGGCATTTCAGCGGAGTCAAGAGTCTGCTTGACGAACTGAAGAAATACGCGAGGGAGAGCGACACGCCAATCACGATCGGACAGCCTTCGCACGAGCCAATGTGCGGGCCTTACGAGATTGTCACGCAGGAGAACCCGACGCTTGTGAAGTTTCGGCCATCCGTCGAGCTTTTCTTTGGCGATTGCCCGACGGATTTGCCCGTCGAGCTGAGCGTTGACTTTGGCCTGGCCTTGACGAGGGCTGAGATTTTAGAGCGGTCGCGGTTACGGATGCTCTTGCAGAGACGGCATCGCAAGGTGCGGCCTTTCTCGCCGGCACATAAGATATTGAGGGAGCTTGTGGACGCGCGAGAAATCGGGCCGTTCAAGGCGGTCGTCTCAATAGATTGCGGGCCGTATGCGAAGCTTGCTTTTGCGGAAGGACGGGGGAACCTCGACGTGCCAACGTTCGGCATTTACACGACGAATCTTGCTGATTCGACGCTGCACAGAGTGGAAGCGGTCTATAAGAAGCTGGCAAGGGACCTGACCAGGCAGCCTCTGGCGGAGCCGCTTTCGGGACACGCGAACGAAGTGCTGAGGCATCTTTTGGTTCCGGTTGCGACGTTTGTTTCGAGGATGCAGACGGAGTTCCTGAGCGCGGTTGATTTGCTGTTCGCGCCGCCGGGCAACGTCGAGGATTTGAGGAAGAAGGGGATAACGAGCGAGATAAGGGACTTAGGAAGAGGGCTCAACAAGGAATTCTTTAGGCCGGGGGACAAAGGGCCGCGGGAAACAATCAGGCTGGTTTGTGCAGGGAGATTCTATGCGGAGAACAGGCCGGGGGAGCTGGTCGCGATTATCGAAAGAATCCCAGCGGAGACGAGGGAAAAAGTGTTTCTGGATGTGGTGGGCCATGGAGATGAGCTGCCTGCAATAGAAGCTCGTTTGAGGTTATTGCTCGGGACGAACGTGGTATTTCACGGGGCCCTGCCGCAGAAGAAGGTCGGCGAAATCATGGGGAGGGATGACGTATCAATCATTACGGGAGATTACCACACGTACGGACAGGTTTATCGGGAGGGAATGGCTTGCGGGACAATCCAGATAGCCAGGGATTGTTTTGCGGCAAGAGGCGTGATCGCTGACTACCGGACGGCAGCGGCGAATGAGACGGGGATTCTCTATCGTGAATGCGACGAAGCTGCACGAGAAATCGCAAATTTTCTCAAGAATACGGAGCTGAGGCAAACGCTCCAGGCAAATTGCATGGAGGGAGCGAAGGGCTTTCCTTCATGGCGAGAGGTTTTCGAGACGCAACTATTCGGCCCTATGGAGGAGATAGTCCGGCAGTACCGCAGGAGACACACGCTCGCCGGGGTCATCAAGCGCGCGGTGCGCCGGGGCAAATAAACTGCGTCCAGCCGTCCCTCGGATGGCTCGTGGCTCCGAGGCTAGCACCTCGTGTGGGTCGGTCAGCCGCGGCAAATCATCCTGCCGCGCGAGGTGACGCACACCTCAGATAGAAAGGCCTTTTCTGATTTCCTCGAGGGTCGCTTTCGCCTGAGGCCCCATTGCCAAGACCCTGTCGAGTTTCGCGCAAGGGTAATCAGCGCAGTGAGCGCAGTTCTCGACGTTCCTTTCAAAGCCACAGCGTCTCACATCGCAGTCCTGGCAAAAGCTCATTGTCCTTTTGCCGACGGGAAGGCACCCGTCACAAAACATATTCTCGGGCGAGAGGGGATACTCCTTCGTTGACCAGCGCTCGGCAATCTTCTTTTTTTCGTTTTCGTCGTTGTTCTGCGTTGCGATGAAAATCGGGCAATCGGTGCAAACAAGTCCACAGAAGGCAATCATTTTTTCCATCGTTTCTGTCCTTTCCGTCCAGAACGTTAACTGATCTATTTGTGCGAGATGTCCCCTGGGCGGGCTATTGCTGCTTGTTCAAGGCTTCCTCGGCGACCTTGCGGCAGCGCTCGATCTCGGCGTTTCCAGACGACGGCTCGGAGGCGGCAGTCTTCCAGGCGGCTCGCGCTTCGTCGTGCTTGCCGACTTTCGACAAGGCCATCCCAAACCAATAATAGAGGTCGGCTTCTCGCGTGCCGTCTCTCCGACCGATGCCGAGGTTCTCGGGATATTCGAGGGAGCGGCGAAACTCGCTAACGGCCTCTGCGAACCGCCCCGCCTCGAAGTGTCGCTTGCCGAGGGCAAGGTGAGCGGCTCGGAACTCGTCGTGGAGCCCCTGGGCACCCTCCCAGGAGGTTACGCGGATGCTGTCGAGGAGGGCGGCGGTCTTTTCCGGCTCATCGAGCCGATTGTGCAATCGAGCAACCATCTCCACGAGGTCAGCGCGGTGCATGTTGTGAGGGAGGACTCCCAGGAGGACATCGCGCGCTTTGGCGAGGAGAGCTTTTTTCTCGCTCGGCTCGCTGTCGGCCCGAACCTGAGTCTGGATAACGCTTGCAAGGTCGCGCGCGACGATGCCATCGCGGGGAGCGACGGAGAGCGCTCGTCGAAGATACCGTTCTGCTTCAACAGAATCGCCGTCGAGTTTCCAGGCCGCCATGCCGAGAGACCGCAGAGGAATGGGATTGGAGGGATCAATAGCGACAGATTCTTTCCAGAACTCCCTCCCTTTTCCATACTGGCGAACTGAGAAACACAGGTCCCCGAGGAGGAGTCTGGCCGTGGTGTCTTTCGGGCGAGACTGAACTGCGTGTTCAAGGATGGGGACCTCTTCAAGGCGAGAGGGAAAGACGCTTTCGATTACCTTTAGGTTTGACGAGGACGGAGAAAGACCTTCTCTGGCTCGGAGATAGTTCATAGCGTACCAGGCGATTGGCGAATGCAGCACATCCCCTTGTTCGACGACATCGAGCGCTTCATTGTTCATTCCTAATTCCGAAAGCGAGAAAGCCAACTCGAGCGAGCACTCAGGGTCGCGGCTTATGAGTTCGCTCAAGACCTTTTCAGAACCAGGCTCCTTCAGCCGAGCGAGGACGTAGCGGGCGAGAGTGTCCAGGGGGCTTCGCTGAATCGTGCCGAGGGCGGTGGCTCGTGCTTCCCTCAATCGGCCCAATTGAAGAAAGGCTATGGACAGACGACCCCGGCACACAGGGTCGTCGGCCCATGGGCCGGCTGCGCTAAGAGCCTCAACGGCCTCGGCGAAATTGCCCTGCCGCACCAGGATTTTTCCGATGAGGGCGCGAGCAGCGACGGCCGTTGCGGGATCGAGGGCGGCTCGCCACGCACTATCCAGCGCTTCTCTCTCTTTCCCGAGACGATCGAGGGCAAGCGCGAGTGTGAAGTGGGCACCCCCGTCGTAAGAATTCGCATCAATCGCCCGTTTTGCCAAAGGCTCGGCTTCGGTCGGCAAGGCCTCGATGAGTTTATAGTGTGCAAGGCCGAGGAGTGCCTCGACGCATCCAGCATCTTTATTGAGGGCATTCTGGAACTCGGTTACGGCTTCGCTTCGGCGGCCGAGCAAAAGCATCTTCCATCCTTCGCTGGCAATCTGTGCCGCAGAACGCTCGGCGGTCTCGGGCTTGGGGGGCTGTCTTTCAGGCAACGAGAGCGGCACGCTGAACGAGGCAAGCCTGGCGTCGCCGTGCGAAACCTCCACGAAAACCGGGGGCTCCCCTACCCTGACTTTTAGCGTCATGGGGCGTCGAGGGTCAATGCGAGCTCCTCGGGATTCAATCTTCGGTCCGGCGCGGCTGATAGGCGAGCCCCCGCTTTTCACTTCGATCGTGGCGTCGGTCCAGGTTCCGGTGCCGATGACGCGAAGGTCGAGTTGTCCGTCGAGGATTTGTGCGCGGGCGCATATGTCGCGGTTGGCAAAAGTGAATGGCCCACCAAGGCCGTGGACGGGATACCACCATTCTTTCCAGGTTATTGCTTCGTGAGGGTCGAGGCGGCCAGTCTCGGCTTGAGTTCGGAGGGGGCCTGTTTGCACTTCGTTGTATGGGCCATCGTCGTCGGTGAGCATTCGTTGATGGGCGATGCCATCTCCACCCCATCCCCACGTCCAGGCTTTCTTACCGGGCAACTGGCGATGGTCTGCAAAAGCGACGCAGCCGCGGTCTTCGTCCTCGTCGTAGGAACCGAAGAAATCCTGGTCGCATTCGTATGCGAAGATGGAACTCATGTGGCGGTAGTTTTTCCCCTGACTCAGGTCAACGCCATCGTTCACCGGCCAGCGATAGAAAGTCGTTCCTGCGTGGTCTGTGGAGAGTGTCATCGGGTAAACGAAACGGAAGCCGGGGGTGTTTGGCTGAGCGGTGCAGTTCCAGAAATAATAGGGGCAGACTGTCTCCGTTCTGTTGTAGATAGCGACCTGTTCTTCGATGAGGCGGCGACCCGGGCGGAGCGTAACGACGACAGTCCACTGCAAACGATAGATGCGGTCAATGTCGCCGACGGCTACCGAACGCGAACCGTCGTCCTCCGACGACAGAATGAGGACGTCCACAGGCGAAATGGCGGTCACGGTATGACCCTGCGGACCCGTATTGAACTCCACACCTCCTGAAATCCAAGCTCCGCGCATGGCAATGAGACCGGGCTTGACGACGTGATTGACGTAGAAAATCGGCTTGCCGGTTACTTTATCAATCGCCTCCCAGATTCGGCCGCCGAGCTCGGGGATGAATGTGAGCTTTACGAGGTCGCTCTCAAGGACAACGGTTTTGTAGATGCGAGGCGCGCGATCCGGGCGGAGGTCATCCTGCATGGGATAGGGGTAAATGTTGCGTCCATCGGTTTCAGGGAAATATGGATGGGGGATGTCTGGCTGCCAGGGATATGTGGGAAGAGTAACCTGACCCTCATAGGCTTTCACAACCTCTGCGAAGGCGGTGGCAAGAAACAACCAGCACGAAAGACCGCAAACTATCGAGATGAGTCTGGATTTCATGTCGCGGGTTCCTTTTCTTAGCGTCCGATGCAAAAATCTGAAAACCTTCTCGACGCCCGTAGAGCGAATAGGAGTCATTGCGCCCCACAAACTGAGCGGCACCTCGGGGCCGGCGCCGCCGGGTGCGCATGCCGGCCTTCCCTTCCACGGGCGCTCAAGGAGCGAACTCAGACTTAAGTACGGGCGCGAGGCCGAAATGCTCGTCTCGCTCGACCCACCAATCACTCACATAGAGTCCTTCGCCCGCAAAGTACCCGGCGGCAACTGGGGCACCGTCTGAGCCGACGTCTTTGGTCCACACAAGGTCATCCGCAAAAAGCCGGTCGCCGCGCGACCGACACAGCAGGAGCATCATGTACACATAAACAACGGCACGCTCCCGGTACTCGTTTTCTTTGAGGAACTGCTCCTGCTGCCAGTAGGGCTTGGACCTGCTTTCCTGACGGAGCGAACGAGCTATCAAGTACCAGCGGAGCTGAGGCGTCTCGCTATCCGCATAAAGCTGGCGAAGCTCAGAAGGTTTGGGATATGAGCGGAAGCGAGGCTGTCCGCCCGCTGGAAACATCATTCGCAATCGGCGGATTGTGAGGGGATTTCCTCCATCGTCGTGGTCCACACCCACAAATAGGATGTGAGTATCCCTGCACCGGCGAAGCGTCTCCTCGGAGAAAGCCACACTTCGTACCTTCGCCAGTTCTTCCTCTGTAAATCGGATGCCCAGGTGTTTGTGGACTTCTTCGGCCCCGAGGAAGCTTTTGCCCATTATATTTCTTGCGAGCTTCTGGCTGACCTCGGCGGAAGCGAGGCTGGCATCTCCTCCGAGAACCAAGAGCATAAATACGACGGATTCTACGCAGAGAATCTTTCCGAACATCTCCGCCGGGCCCCGATGGCGCTCACATCGCACGCCTACTTACTCGCTGCTTTCTTTGCCCTGCGAGGGGGCCGCGGTGAACTGGATCCGCCTTTCAGCGCAAATCTGCCCTTCTCCACTTTCTGAATCGCGTCGCTCTTGTAGCAAACCTGTCTGACAAGGGAGACGAAATTCTTGCTGGAGGAGCGATAACCTGTTTGCGTGACTGCCTCGGCAATCTCAGTGATGCTTTTCGGCTCGGGACTCTGGCCAAGGAAATCGAGTATGGACTGTCGCAGGCTCTTGCCTTTCTTCGGACGGCGGCGAACTCTTCTGGGCGCCGCTGTTTTGCCGATGAGAGAAGCGATTTGATTATCAATTCCTGCAATCAGGGAAGTGAGCCGGTCTTTCTTCTTCTGGAGGGCGTCAAGGCGCTTCTTTTTCGCGGCAAGAAGACGTTCAAGTTCAGTTATACTCACTCTTTGCTTAGCCATCTGCAAGTCTCCTTTCGTTGTTTCTGTGAGTGAATCCAAACGCGGACTTCTCCGAATACAATTCTAAGATAATAGTCTCTCTGGCCTGCGTCAAATCCTTTTTTTCCTGTTAGGAATACATTTTGTGGTATCCAAAAAAGGAAAAGGGACAAAATGCGGTGGGAACCAGGTAAGACAGAGCAACTATCGGCCGTTAGTGTGATAGGGCACCATTCGATCAGGGGACCGGAGAATGTGAAGCAGTGGTGAATGGGCTGTGTATAACACAATTGTGGGTTCGGGGTTGCGATGCATTTCCATTAGCCTCTACAGGTGCAGGATGGCTTTGGGGGTCAATCATGTGGAGACGGGCCAGACGAGAGACTCTGACGAATGGCCACAGGATTATGGCGGGTTTAGCACGCTCACTGAAAGGCAGCGTCAGGAAATCCTTGACCTCGTCTTCGGAGAAGATGGCTTGAAGCCGGGGATTGTAAAGATGTTCATAGACCTTTTTCATAAGGGCATGGATAAAGGTGCGAATGACAGCGATGAAGCAATGAAAGCTGGTTCGTCGCGCCACACTCACGAGCGGACAAGGAAATGGGTGCGCTGTTTTGTGCGAGAAGGCTCGAGGCGGACCGGTGGCCGGAGGATGGCACGGGGAACAAAGACTACCCCACTCATCACTATGACATGTGTCGGCCGGCAGAGCAGATAGTGGATTTTGTGGGTCTCAGGAGGAAAACGCTCGATGCAGATGGGCCTCAGGATGTGAGTTTGGCGCCGGGCGAGACAACATACTGGTATCGGTTCAGACCTACTGCAGACGCAATTGCCACAAATGATGCAACATTGAAGAACCTGCCCCTCATAACGAGTCACGGGTTCATTGGGAGCAGTGACCCCAAACCGCGCTGGTACACGACCGACCCTTATGACAACGTGCCGATTGCGAAGCTCGGGGCAAGGCGGGGGGGAAACTTCATGCCTGGACGACCTCCGCCACGTGGGGGAAAATGGATGTCAGCTTCGTGGGAACGATTCGCCGGCACATATACCGGACGCAGGTGAACGGATAGGTGCTGTGGGCAGTGGTCCAGCGGCACAGCCAATGGGTGGGCGGTGACCCAAACCCCGGAACCGCTTTCCTGGTGGACGACAGCGGAAACTACGAAGTCCGCCCCGGCTATTACCTTTACAGGCAGGTAACAAGGGCGGGCCAGCCGAAATTGGCGGTGGCGTCGGCTTCTTCGGGCGACAACAGAAGTCGCCAAAACGTTATTGACGAGAGCTTCCGAAGGTTGTTAAATAATTAGATGTGGTCGCGTCTCGTCGGGAAAAGAGTCGCCATCCAGCATGGCTTCCATTTAACCGGCGGTGATAAAGGTGTCGCGGCGAAAGGAAAAACGTTTCTAAGAAGGAGGATGACATGGCAGCTTGGGCCAAGTTTGCTGATGGTGTTGGGGTGGAGGAGTCCATTATCCGGATTCTTGCCAAAGCAGCGCCATCCGGCACATTGGACGTGTTCGCTTCGGACCAACACAATTCGTACTTGAAGCTTACAGGGGCGTTCTTCAAGCATATCGGAGTGGGTAGAAAGCCAACCGATGACGACGTGAGCGAGGTTTGCCGGAGGTTTGCGAGAGGTCTTCACGGGAACGCCACCGCTGCATTGTTCAATCACCTGGCGTTTCGCAGCCCCGGTTTCCGGCAGCTACTGGGTGAGGACGTCCTTCTGATCGGACGGCTGGAAGATACGAATACCATTCCAATGGACGACGGGAGAGGACAGCTCGCTCAATTAGCCATTCAGCCGGAAGAATGCGCCGACGAGGTAGATGCCTTCAAGACGCTCGTGAAGCTGAATCCCGACCACGACGAGAGCTGGAAGAAGAACCTGGAGTGGATTGAGGACGTGTTCGAGAGGTGTCGGCGGATCGGCAAGCCCTTGTTCAACGAAACCTTGATTTATCAATTGCCCGGGGAGAGCAAGACAGATATGGCGCGTCGCCTTCCCGAAGCGCTGGTGAGAATCGCGGAGGACTTCAGTCCCTACGGGCATTTCTACAAGACGCAGGTGCCGGTTCTGTGGAGTTCGGACGACGGCGATGTGGTTCGCATCAGCAATCCCGACGAAATCAGGCAAGCGGCGATTGAGATGGACAGCGCGGTGGACCGACCAATGCTTCTTCTCAGTGCTGCCGTGGATTTCGAGCAGTATTCAGCACAGTACGGGATCGTCGCCGACATCTTCACTGGTCCGATGTGCGGGAGGGCTTACTTCAAAGAGGCCTTCACCGATAAGGCAACGAAGGACTGGGACAGCCTCGAGGAATCTTTCAAGCGCATAGCTCTTCCGCGAATCGCCCAGATTAAAGGATTGGCGACGATTGTCAGCAGGCCGTGGTGGCAGAAGTTCACCTGGATAGCCGAGGAAGCCAAAAAGCTTATCAAGCTCGATGCCAAGCCAAAAGCTCTCGGCGTGAAGGGCGATTACGGCTATTGAGCTAAGCGCAAGCCCAAGGAACTCATGGCCGGGGCGCAAGGGAATTGCCCCGGCCGTTCTTTTTCTCCAGGACGCGTCAAAATCGGTTGCACCAGACTATCAGCTCTTCGACGACGAGGTCCCGGGTCTGGATGTGTGTTTTCCACCTGAGTTCGACAGCGGTTGTGTCCGCGCTGAAGAAGTGCGTGGTGACTTTGCAGGCGGGAACATCGCTGGCCGAGAAAAGAGATGAGCGGACTTCCGTCTCAAGGGATGCCCATGTCGGTCTGGCTTTCGCAGAGAAGGTTTTGCCCTGAGAAAAAATTGTTGAAAAGGGGAGTTGACATAGCTATATAGGGGCTGTCTTTTCATCAAGCCCCGTCGCTTATGGAGACGGATTGGGACCGAAAGACTGGGTGCTGACGAAACCAAGAAGAGAAAAAAGTCACAGTTGGAGGAACAAATGCCTATCGTAAGAGTTTGGATCGAAGAGGGCTGCACGGAGTGTGGGCTTTGCGAGGAAACTTGCCCGGAGGTTTTCCGGCTGGGAGATGAAGGAGCGGAGGTCATCGAGGGTGCTGACCTGGACGCAAACGAGGATGCCATCCGGCAGGCGGCAGAAGAGTGTCCGGTCGAGGTAATTGTGTTCGAGGAGGAGTAGAAAAGGCGCCGTCTGACCGGCTCGGCGGGAAAGGGCCGCTTGATGTAGAGCGATAGGGAGGCAAGGCGAAGGTGTTGGCCAGACGCCGAGGAAGGGGCGCTGTGGATACGGCACACCGGACGCATTAGCGAGAAATCTGGGGGGCAGGGTTTAAGCCCCCCAGCGCATTTTTGCACCAATGAAAACAGCGGCTCAGGGGGAGATAGGAAAGATGGGAAAGAATATAGCTCAGAAGGTTCTAAAGGAACATCTGGTCGAGGGACGCCTCGTTGCGGGGAAGGAAATTGCCATTCGGATTGACCAGACGCTGACGCAGGACGCCACAGGGACGATGGCCTATCTTCAGTTCGAGTCCATGGGGATTCCCCGTGTTAAGACCAAGCTGTCGGTCAGCTATGTGGACCACAACACACTCCAGACCGGTTTTGAGAACGCAGACGACCATCGTTTCCTGCAAACGGTTGCGGCCAAGTACGGAATTTATTTTTCTCGTCCGGGAAATGGGATTTGTCATCAGGTGCACTTAGAGAGATTTGGTGTTCCGGGAGAGACGCTCTTAGGGTCGGACAGCCACACGCCGACTGCGGGCGGCTTGGGGATGCTGGCAATCGGGGCGGGAGGATTGGACGTCGCAGTGGCTATGGGGGGAGGAGCCTTTTACCTTGTCATGCCCGAAATCATCAACGTGCATTTGACGGGACAGCTCCCGCCCTGGGTCGCGGCGAAAGACGTAATACTCGAGCTCCTGAGAGTTTTGACCGTGAAGGGAGGCGTCGGCAAGATAATGGAGTATGGCGGCGAGGGAGTGAAAACGCTGTCAGTGCCCCAGCGGGCGACTATTACAAACATGGGTGCGGAACTGGGCGCGACGAGTTCGATTTTCCCCAGCGACAGTGTGACCAGGGCTTATCTGCGATGGCAGCGGAGGGAGAATGTCTGGAGAAGGATCGAGGCTTCCAGAGGTGCACAGTACGACGGGCGCGTTGACATCAACCTGAGCGAGCTGGAGCCGCTTGTCGCCCAGCCCGATAGCCCGGATGCAGTGTGCAAGGTCCGAGAGCTGGAAGGGGTAAAAGTTAACCAGGTTGTCATCGGCAGTTGCACAAACTCGTCTTTAGCGGACATGGAGGCTGTGGCGGCGATTCTGAGAGGCAAGAAGGTTCATCCCAACGTTGGGCTTGTCATCTCGCCCGGGTCGCGCCAGGTGCTTGAGATGATAGCCAGGAGCGGAGCTCTGGGGGACATGATTTCGAGCGGCGCGCGAATTCTCGAGTCGGCGTGCGGGCCGTGCATCGGAATGGGGCAGGCGCCGGCGACGGACGGCGTGTCGGTCCGCACCTTCAATCGAAATTTCAAGGGACGGAGCGGCACGCCAAGCGGGCGGATTTATCTGACCAGCCCGGAGGTGGCCGCCGCGGCTGCTATCGCCGGCGAGCTTGTTGACCCACGGCAGCTCGGCGATGCGCCAGACGTCAAGCTGCCGAGGCGAGCCATCGTTGACGATACTATGGTCATCCCACCGGCGGAAGACGGAAGCCTGGTAGAGGTGGTTCGCGGGCCGAACATCAAACCTTGCCCGGTGGGTGCGGCGCTTCCGGAAAGCGTCCGAGGAGAGGTTCTCCTGAAAGTCGGCGACAATATCACGACGGACCACATAATGCCTGCCGGTGCCAAAATTCTGCCTCTGCGGTCGAACATCCCAGCAATTTCGGAATACGTCTTCTCAGCAATTGACCCATCTTTTGCCGAGCGTGCTAAGAGCAAAGGGGGAGGGATAGTGGTTGGCGCTGCCAACTACGGGCAGGGGTCGAGTCGGGAGCATGCTGCTTTGGCACCGATGCATCTGGGAATAAAGGCGGTGATTGCGAAGTCTTTCGCCAGAATTCACAAGGCGAATCTTGTGAATTTCGGGATTGCGCCGCTGACGTTTGCGAAAGAGGGGGATTACGAAGAAGTTCAGCAGGGAGACGTACTCGAGGTCCCCGGAATGCGCGAAGCGCTCGCGCGGCGAGAAAAGCAGGTTGTGGTTAACAACCTCACCAGGGGAACCACGTTTGCCGCGGTGATTTCCCTGACACCCCGAGAGGCCGACATCGTTCTGGCGGGCGGCTTGCTGAACTACACCCGGCTTCATTGAGGGGGTGGCTGCCGACCGCCGCGGGCAGTTCGCAGTCGTCGGGAGACGGTCCGCACAGCGACGAAGAGAGTCCCAATCCGCCCCCGGAGGTGCCGCAAAAACCGGGAGGGATAGTGCTGTACTCAGGACAGGAGAAGGGGCGAAGGGGCATCGCCCTTCGGTACGGGTGGTGATCGGGAGCAAGGCAACACCAATGCGAAATTGGAGAAGCAATCCTGTTATCGGTTTGCTATTAGTCGCTGTGGCCATGGGAGCAGCCTGGTTAACCTACCAGAACGTCCGCAAGCCGTCGAGAGGCGTCGAGTATTCTTACGTTTTGAAATGCACCAATGCGGCTTGTGGAAGGATTTTCGTGAAGTCCTACCCCGCCGGGCAGCAGCCTCCTTTCCCGTGCCGGTTCTGCGGAAGCCCCTCCTATCCGGCGTACAAGTGCCGGGCCAAAGGACACATTTTCCCGTTGATGAAAGGCTCTTCCACGCGGCCATCAAATATCTGCCCATACTGCGGAAGCAGGGGCTATCCGTTGGACCCGGGGCAGATACCTGCCGAAACCGAATCGCCGAGCCCTTAGCGGGCATTCCATCGAATCCGAAGAATCACGCGGTCCTAACGGTATCGCCGGACGATTCTCGCCACGGCTTGAACGGTGCGCTGGATTTCCTCGGCGGTTGTCTCTCGGCTCAGTGAAAACCGGATGGAGCTTCTGGCTTGCTCCTCGGTGAGTCCCATTGCTAAAAGGACGTGGGATGGTTCCGGTTCCCCTGCCGCGCAGGCGGATCCCGTTGAGACGCAAATTCCCTCCTTATCCAGGAAGGCGGCAATCTCGTCGCCGCTGATGTCCTGAAAACAGAGGTTCAACGTGTTTGGCAGTCGCCGGGAAGGATGCCCGTTAATCTTTGCCCAGGGGATTTTTTCCTTGAGGTCTTCGTAAAGGATGTCCCTGAGTTTCCTGAGACGGCGGGAAGTCTCCTCCGGTTCCGCGAGGACAACTGTCGCGGCGACGCCCATGGCGATGATTCCGGGGACGTTTTCGGTTCCCGACCGAAGAGCGGCTTCCTGCCCACCGCCATGTAAAATCGGATGAACTGCCACTCCTTTCCGCACGTAGAGAGTTCCCGCGCCCATAAGCCCATGAAATTTGTGAGCTGAAATGGACAGGAGGTCAATGCCGTCATCCTTAACGTTCAACGGAATTTTCCCCGCAGCCTGGACGGCGTCGCTGTGGAAGAGTACGCTGTTCTGCCGGGCTATCCGGGCGATTTCACGAATTGGCTGTATGACCCCCGTCTCATTGTTTGCCCAGGCGACAGAGATCAAAACGGTTCCCGGTTCAATCGCTCGCCGAAGGTCGTCGAGGTCAACAAGGCCGTTCGAGTCAACAGGGAGATATGTGACTTTAGTTCCACTGGCCTCGAGGCGGCGACAAGGCTCAAGAATTGAGGAATGCTCTGTCTTCAGAGTCATGATGTGGCGCCCCTCTGCTCCTCGACTGGCCGCGATTCCCAGGAGGGCAATGTTGTTGGATTCTGTTCCGCCACTTGTGAAGACTATTTCGGAGGAATCGGAACCAACCAGCCGCGCAACGGCGTCTCTTGCTGCCTCGACAGCTTTTCTGGTTTTTCGTCCCACGGCGTGGACGCTGGATGGGTTGCCAACTTCTTCAGACAACCACGATGCGACGGCGCGAACCACGTCCGGGTGCGGTCGGGTTGTGGCGTTGTTGTCGAGGTATATGAAGCAGTTGTCCCGCTCGGGCTGCCGCTCGCCGCTGAACAGTTCCCACTTCTTGCCGAGTCGTGAATAGACGGCTCCGATGGGGAGGTTGGCTTCGTCCAGGGCGTCTCGCGCCTCCGCAAGATTCTCGTTTCCGATCCCGATGACGATGCTGCATCCGCTGGTGATTTCCTTCGGCAGCGCAGTGACTTGAAATAAGACGCCGGCGGCCCGAAGAACCTTTTCCGCCTTCAGGGATAGGTTCACAGTATGGAAAACGAGGAGAAGCTCAGTGGGGGCTGGCATGGTTGTAGTCTGAGCGCGGCTCAGGCTTCCGCGAACATCCTTATCATTTTTTCAGCGCAGATTCTGCTGGCGGCCTCCGCGTCCTCGGAATACGCCTGCCCGCCGGGTTTGTCAACCAGCTCCTTCTCCAACCTGCGGACAGGGCGCCAGTGAGTCTCGAGTGAAAGATAGCCGCTGTACCCGTCTCGCTTTAGCCTGGAAAAGAGTTGTCTCAACCCGGCATCGCCTTCTCCGACAGGGACGTGTTCGGCAATGCGGTCGTCATCAACCCGAACGGCATCCTTCACATGAACGAGGCGAATCAGGTTTTTGACGGCTTCGTAACCCTCCGGGAAAGGCGGCTCGCATGCGCGGTCGAACAGGCAGTTGCAGGGGTCCCAGGTGACTCGCACGTTCTTAGAGCCTATGTCCCGAATGAGGTGGCTTAGCTTGATTCCGGAGGCGACGTACGTGCTCGATTCATTCTCGATGAGCAGGTAGATTCCTTCTCCTTCGATGATGGAGACCGGCTCTCGGAACTTCCGGATGATGGCATCGCGGGCTTCCTCAAAAGTCGGGGACGGCTTGCGCCAGAACGTGAAGCCGCGGACATTGTTTGTGCCGAGAGTCTTAGCGAGGCGAATGCAGCGGCGGAGAATATCCAGATGAACGCCGTACTCACCCTCGGAGTGCAGGTTGCACTTGAAAAATGGGGAGGCGATGCTGTAACACTCCAACCCTGCCCGGTCGAGGGCGAGGCGTATTCTCTTCGCGTCATCGTCGCTCAGCTTGTCCGGCGGAGTGTTCCAAACCGAACGGATTTCCAGCCCGTTTAGTCTGAAGTCCTTTGCTAAGGCAATCGCTCTTTCCAGGTCCTGGGAGACTTCGTCCGAGAAAACGCCAAGTTTAATCATCCTTTCCTCCACCTGCCGAGCACCAAACCGGTTGACGCCCAAAGTCACCACCCCCGCCAAAGAGAGGCGGTTCACCTCTGCTGTCCGTATTCTAAGACCACACGAGTTGCCTGTCAAACCATCTGTCTCCGCGTGTGGGCCCGGTTTTGGTGTCATAGCCGCACTGAAATCTGGAGCCGCAAAGCCGATCCGAAGGCGGCTTTGGCAATCAGGCACCTTCAGACGCAGCCACGCTCCTGGTCAAACACCGAATTGACCGAATCTTCCCGCAGTGGTAGCATTCTCGTCGGATTCCGGCCCAACGACCAGAACTCAACCCGGAGGTATCCTGACCATGACAAGAAAAGCGCATACGATGTTCCTGGCGATTCTGGCTTTCTCCTTTATCCGCGCTGCCATCAGCGCTGCGGAAGACGAATATCCACTCTGGACCCTCGCATTGAAAAACAAGGACACCTTCCGCTTCTCGACCCTTTTCACCGCCCAGGACGTCAGGCGCCATCTCTCGTCGCCGGAGGGCATCGAGAAAGCCGTTCAGTGGTGCAAGGAAACCGCTGTTACAAAAGTCTTCATCGAATCCTTCCGCGGCGGCTATCGCGCTGAACGCAGCGCTCTGGAGAACGCAAGAGAGCGCTTCCGCAAGGACGGCATCGAAGCCTCCGGCTGCATCACGACGACTAACCTCGGCAAGAAATCCACCGGCGGCTGGGACGAGATTTGCTGTTACACCGACCTCCCAACCCAGGAACGACTCCAGAGCGAATTCGAGTTCGCTGCCAGCCTCTTCGACGACATCATGATAGACGATTTCCTTTTCACCCAATGCCTGTGCGAGGATTGCCAGAAGGCGAAAGGCTCTCGCTCGTGGTTCGAGTACCGCCTCGACCTCATGCTTGACGTGTCCAACAAGCGAATCCTCGCCCAGGCAAAAAAGGCCAATCCCAAAGTCAAAATCATCATCAAATATCCTCAGTGGTACGACAAATTTCACGAGCGGGGCTACGATGTAATCCGTCAGACGCGGGACTTTGACTTTATCTGGGTCGGAACGGAATCGCGCGACCCCGACAGCACGCGCTGGGGACGTAAAGCACAGTACGAGTCATATTTCATAATGCAGTGGCTGGGAAAAATCGGAGGGCAGAAAACCGGCGGCGGATGGTTCGACCCCTATGGGACAAGCCCGCCCACATACGTCGAGCAAGCTCGCCAGACAGTCCTCGGCCAGGCGAAAACTGCTCTCCTCTTCTGCTACGGCTCACTCCAGTCTGGACAGGGCGCGGCAGACGTTTCGCGTCTTCGACAGGAAATCCCCGCCCTCTTCCAACTCGCTCGCCTCGTCCACGAGAAGCCCATCGTCGGAATTCACTCCCCGAAGCCTCCCAACAGCCCCCCCCAAGCAGGAAGAATACATCTTCGACTTCGTCGGGATGCTCGGTCTCCCGCTCGTCCCATCGGACACCATTGAAACCGATGCAAAGGCCGCGTTCTTCTCCCAGCACGCCCTCGCCGACTCCACTTTCTCTGACAAGCTAATGAAGACGCTCGATGTCGGGAAGCCCGTCCTCATCACGAGCCATCTCGCCGAAGACCTCAAGGACAAAGTCTCCCTTGACTCGAAGAACCTCCAGACTCTCAAGGTTGGGGATGAGCCGCGAGACCTCTACAACCTCACCCGCGAACAACTCGACCCGCTGCGCAAGCCTCTCCTCGCCCCCTTCGGCATCGAGCTCTCCGCCCCGTCTAAGGTTGCCCTTTACCTCTACTCCGAAGACGTCGTCGTCATCGAGAACTTCAACGACACGCCGGCCGACATTACATTCAGAAAAAAAGGCGTGCGAAGGTTCTCCGCCATCTCTCTGAAACCGATGGATGATGGCGTTACATGCGAAGCGGAGGGCAATTCCGTCCACGCCACCGTCCCCCCTCGGTCCCTCTGCGCCTTCTCTGTCATGGGTGAACGGCGGCGATAGCCCAGTTTTGCACCGAAACGTCTTCGCCCCCCGCGGAGAAAGGCAGGTGGTCGGCGTTCGCGAAAGGGACCCATGCCTCTCGTGACGAGACAACCGCCCGCCTCACGGAATCACGACGGCGCGATAAAACCTTTTCAGGACGCTCCCTGCGGTCGCATCCCGCCACTCGGACGTGTTTTCCAGAGCGGTGATTTCGCCGCTCACCGTTCGCCATGTGCTCATATCCTCGCTCGCCTCGACCCGGTATCTCATGCCCGGAACGCTCTGCCACCGAACCAGCATTCCGCCGTCGAGCGAAACGGTCTCGACTTTCAAGACTGAATCCGCATTCCTCGGCTCCGTCCCAGCCAGGAACTCGTACAGATTCATCCGCCCATCTCCGTCAGGGTCCAGAAGCGAATCCAGGGGGCTGAGCTTATCGAACTGGTATTTCTCCTCCCACCAATCCGCCATTCCATCGCCATCGCTATCAAACTCCACCGGATCGAAAATCGTGACTTCCGTTGTTCCCCAGATGATTCCGACGTCCTTGCTTACCTTCGTCCCGCTTCTTATGTAATCCACCGGATATGTCTCCCATTCCGCTCGGTCCCGACTGTACCCGAAAACATATCCCTGCGCCCCTGACACAATCGCGACTCGTTCAGCCACATTGCTCGTCACAAACGTTCCGGCGAAAATCAATGACGCCCACGCTCCCGACCCTGCCGTATATCCGTATCCCCTCTCCGCACCCCATGCCACACAAATCTTCTCCTTCGCGTCGCCGCCGGAGGTCCCGCCCGGCGTCTCGATTGGCAACCAAGCATGGGTCAGCACGTCATAGACGTGGGCCTCGCGGTCCATCCGAACCATCGCCAGGTAATCGCCGACGCTCCCCGTCCGCGACCCTCCGGAGACCATCGTTGTCTTCCACATCGCCTCAAGCCCATCGTAAATGAACACCTCCACGTCCGACCACAATGCCGCAACGTTCTCCGCCGCCTTCCCCGTGATGGTTCCCGAGGGAAGGTTCACCGAAGCCCATGCGCCTTTCGTCGCCGAGTACCCAAACGCCCTCAGGTTCGTCTGGACAACGCCGACCCCTTTTCCCATCAAAACCTGCGGTGAACTCCCAACCAGTGTCTCCGCCGCCCACGCCCGCAGCGCCGGGCTGTATCCGTAAATCTTGTTATCCGTCCGCAAGACCACAACGTAGTCCCCGATTTCTGCCGTGGGAGAGGCTCCCGCCAGCGTCACCTTCGCCCAGCTTCCCGTTGAGGGGGCAAACCCGTACGCATTCCCGGCCGTCCAGGAGACCGCCGCTCCCTTTCCGACTTTTCCGCCCGCGAAATTCCCTCCCGTCGAGTACTGGGAAGACCAGCTCCCCATCGTCCCGCTGAACCCATGCACCTTGTTTTCACTCCAGAGCATCGCCACATCTTCGCCCGCCAACCCGCTCTGGGCCGTGCCGGAAATCGTGTCGGACTTCCACAACCCGTCGCTCGCGCTGAAACCGTAGACTTTGGTTGTCGTCCACAGAATCGCCACCCTCGCTCCTATCGCCGACCCGGCCGGCTCTGTAGTGAGCGAAAGCTCCGTCCAACCGTCGAGAAAGGCGCTGTACCCGAAGGTCTTTCTCCCTGCCCGCACAAGCGCTATCTGCTTGTTCACCGCCACCGACTGAATCGCCCCGGTCGGGCTGCAAACGCTCCATTTGCCGGTCAAGGCGCTATACGCATACACCTTCGTCGCGGTCGAGACGACCGCCACGTCGTCCGATGCGCTGCAATCAGTCGCCTGCTCCGCCAGCACCACCTCCGTCCACGCTGCCACCTTCGAGCTGTAAGCCCACGCTTTTGCCGTTGACCAGCAAACCGCTGTCCTCGGCGCAACCTTCTGCCCGGACAGCACCGTGGGAATTCCCTGGCTCACCCATCTTCTTCTCGAGCGGTCATACGCATGAGCCGCGTTCTGCGTTATGACCAAAGCGGTGCCCTCCTCGATCTCCGTGGTCTTGATCTCCTCCGGGAGAACCGTCTTGTTCCACGACGAGGCAGCCAGAGCATCCACAGCCGCGAGCCATACGACCCCGGCAGCGATACCCATCACCACGCTCGATCTCACAAGCCCACTTTCCTTCAATCTTCTCATCCTCACTCCTTTACCCACCGGCACACTGTTCGTCGAATGTATCTCGTCCCACGTGAGATTCCCGTTCGAGCACACGTCCAACTGTCTTCCTCCACCGTCGGCACAAGGGGCATCTTACGAAACATGGGCGAAGCCCCCGCGGCGCTCGCTCAATCAACCGCAACGGGGTCAACATCAATCGCCACTTTCACGCCATACGGAACCTTCACCGTTTTCATCACGTCCCTGTAAGCGGCCGTCACGGGCCCAACCTCCGGGCATTTCACGAGCGCCCGATACCGATACATCTTTTTGGCTCTGACAATCCTCGCCGGCGCTGGTCCGAGAACCCTCGCATTCTCCCCGAGCCTTTCAGCCAATGCTCTCGACACCTCAACCGCCTTCTCCCTGACCTTCCCCTCTTCCCTTCCGGTCACCATCACCGAGACAAGGCGAGCCGCTGGCGGATACCCGAGTTCCTCCCGCTGACCTACCTCGTCTCGATAGAACATTGCATAATCATGCGCCTTCGCTGCGAGAACCGCCGCATGTTCCGGCTGAAACGTCTGAATCACGACCTCCCCCGCAACCTCTCCCCTCCCAGCCCTCCCAGCCACCTGCATGATAAGCTGAAATGTCCTCTCCCCCGCACGAAAATCGGTTATGTGCAAGGAGGTATCCGCCGAAATGATTCCGACGAGCGTGACATTCTCGAAATGCAGTCCCTTGCTAATCATCTGCGTTCCGAGCAAGACGTCCGCTTTGCCAACTTTGAAATCCCGCAGAATCCGAAAATGGGAATCCTTCTGTCGCGTCGTGTCGTAGTCCATTCTCAGAACTCGCACCTGCGGAAAGACCTTCCTCAGCGCCGCCTCAACCTTCTGCGTCCCTATCCCGTGGTGGATCAGCGTGCTCCTTTTGCACGAGGGGCAGATGCTCACCGCCTCGATCGAACGCCCGCAGATATGGCACAAAAGCCTATCTTCCTTTCGATGATATTTCAGGGGCACACTACAATCCTCGCATTCCAGCGCCTTGCCGCAGCTTCGGCAGCTCACCACCGTCGAATACCCCCTCCGATTCAAAAAAAGCATCGCCTGCTCCGACCTCTCAAGTCTCTTCCCGATTGCGTCGAGAAGCAGGTCGGAAAAAATCGGCACGCGCTTTTGCTTCTCGGCTTCCCTCCTCATGTCCACCACAAACATCGTCGGGAGCGGTCTGTCATCCACTCGCTTCGACAGGCATCCCAGGCGGTATCTTCCCTTCCCCGCATTATAAAACGATTCGAGCGATGGCGTGGCACTTCCAAGAATGACCACGGCATTCTCGTTCTTGCCCCGGAAAACCGCGGCGTCTCTGGCGTGGTATGTCGGGCAAAGCTCCGATTGCTTATAGCTCGAATCGTGCTCCTCATCCACGACAATCAACGCCACGTTCGGCGATGGCGCAAAGACCGCCGACCTCGCGCCAACTGTTATCTTCGCTTCCCCGGCGCGAATCCTGTGCCACTGCTCGTGCCGCTCTCCGTGAGAAAGGCGGTGATGCAGCACTGCGACCTCCTCCCCGAACCGAGACCGAAACCGCTCTATCGTCTGCGGCGTCAGGGAAATCTCCGGGACGAGCATTATGCTGCTCTTCCCCTTACTCAAGGCGTGGGCGATAGCCTGAAGATATATTTCGGTCTTGCCGCTCGCGGTAACCCCCTGAATCAGATGAACCACGTGGACTCCCGCATCCATGTCCCGTGAGATTGCTTGAAAAAGAGCCTCCTGCTCGGGGTTCAACTTCTTCGGCTCGCTCCGGAGGTACGCCTCCCCCCTCATCGTCAACCCCTCGACGCTTCGTCTCTCGAGCTTTGCCAGGCCGGCTTTCACGAGCGCCTGAACTGTCGCCCGCGTACAGCGGCCCTTCTCGCACAATTCATCGAGCGAAATCTCCTTCCCCGCGTTCAGCAGCACCTCCAGCGCCGCTGCCTGTTTCGGTGCCTTCTGCCGCAGATGAATGCATGCGTCCCTCGTCTCCTCGAGCGTTCCTGCTCGTTTAACAAAGGCGACTTGCCTCGGCCTCAGCCCCGCTCGCCGAACACTCGCCGGGACAACGCAGTTCAGCGTCTGCCCGAGCGGTGCGCTGTAATACTCTGAGACCCATCTCGCCAGCTCCATCAAGCTCGCTGGAATCCCGAAATCCCCTTCCACCTTCCCTGCAATTTCCTTCACCGGCTCAAACGACGGTCTATCCGAGAAGCTCACGACATATCCCGTCCGCGTTCCCGTGCCGAGCGGAACCCAAACCCTGCTCCCAACCTCGATCTTATCTCGCAGGCTCTCCGGCACGGCATAATCCAGCTCCTTTCCCACCGCCACTTCCAGCGCCACCTGAGCGAATTTGTTGGACGACCTTTCGTTGTCCATGCTACTTCCGGCCTCGCCTCACAATCTCAAGCACCTTCTTCAAATCTTCCCACACTTCCTTCTTCGCCCTCGGATTGCGCAGCAAATAAGACGGATGAAACGTCGGCATCACCGGTATCCCGCGATAACTCTTCAAATTCCCGCGCAGCTTCGTTATGGGCGTCTCAATTCCTAACAGAGCGTGGGCGGCGTGCTTCCCCAGCGCCACAACCACCTTCGGCTTAATCAGCTCCACCTGCATCGCTAAGTATGGAGAGCACCGCGCCACCTCCTCCGGGAGCGGCTCGCGGTTGACCGGCGGCCGGCACTTCAGCACGTTCGCGATATACACCTGGTCTCGCTCATATCCCATGGCCTTGATGATTTTCGTGAGAAGCTGCCCCGCCCGTCCCACGAAGGGTCTTCCCTGCTCGTCCTCGTCTTCCCCCGGCGCCTCTCCGACGAAAACAATCTCCGCCTTCTCGCTTCCTTCGCCGAAGACGAGATTCAGCCTGTCGCCGCCTATCGGACACTTGTGGCACTTCTTCATCATCTCCTCGAGATCGCGCAGAGTCCTCACCCCTGACGCCCTCCGAAGAACCCTGTCCAGCGCTTTCCTTCCTTCCGGAGAAAGGTGAATGTCCTTCGCTCCTTCTTTTTTCATCTGCACAAGAAATTCCCTGATGCCCAAAAGCAAACCTGCCAGTCCTTGCGATGCCTTCTCCGCCATGCAAGTGTCCTCGCGCTTCGTGGCGCTGTTCTCTCACCTCACCATCAGCCACACAGCCGCCAGCCCCGCCGCCAAAAGAAACCCCGTGTCAGCAACGATCTCGCACCTCATCGCCTGGCTCATGAACCGGAAATGGTACGACGCAAGGTATCCTAACACGTACGCCAGCGTCGCCAGTTGCCAGAATCCTAAGCGGTTCACCCAGCCCATCGCGCTCCCCACGACCAATAGCCCGCTGCTCACAACCACAACCGCCGCAAGAAGCAACTTCGTCTTCCTTTCCCCGATTAGAATCGGAATCGTCTCGTTCCCGATCATCATGTCTCCCTGAACGTCCCTCAAATCCAGGAGGGTTGACCGGGCAAAAACCACCGCAAACGCGAAAACAAACATCGTCAGAGTAGCCAGAACCTCCAGCCTGCTTTGCAACTCGAGAGCCGGCAGAACCACAATTGTCAGACACCACGCCAGCGCGGTCGCCAAATTCTTGGAGGTCGGAATGTCCCTCATGCGCCTTACCCGTACCGCCTTCGCAACCCTCCGCGGGACGATGGGTAAACTGTAAATCAACCCCATCACCGTCGCAAATATCATCAACCCGAGTGCCAAGGGGCTTATCAATGCCGACAGCCCGACTCCTCCCACCGCCGCTATGACCCCGGCCGCGACCAGCCCCTTCTTGTACTTCTCGAGGATATTCAGCTTGTAGGATTCCTTGTACTGCGCGTACTCTCGGTCCGTGTAATGATTCAAGATGTGAATTGCGAAAATGTACAGCCCTGAAACGGCTACCGAGAGCGGCGCCGGCCAAAGCTCTCTCATCACCGCGCACGCAAGACAAAGCGCCGCTGCCCCCACTCCCACGTACACATCCCCCTTCACCGCAAACTCGATTATCCTGTCAATCGCCTTCCTCAGCGCGCTGCCGCGCGCTTTGCTGAGTTGCTCGATCCTGTCAATCACCTTCTCAATCAACCAGTTCGGCGTTGACGCCCCGGCAGTCACCCCGACTTTCTCGCTCCCCGCCAAATCCTCTTCCTTCAACTCGGTGGGCTCCTCGATGTGATAAGTTTTCACCCCCAACCTGCGCGAAATATCAGCCAGCCTTTTCGTATTCGCGCTGTTTCTCCCGCCCACCACGACCATCGCGTCCACTTTCCTGGCAAGGGCCTTCACCTCCTCCTGCCGCCACGTCGTCGCGTCGCAAATCGTATCGAACACCTTCAGGTCCCCGTCCCTCTTCCTCAGTTCCTTCACGACTTTCTCGAACAAGCATCTCTCCTGCGTGCTCTGCGCGACGACGCACACCTTCCCCGGAGGGATTTTCTCCGCATCCTGTATCCCCTCGACCACCATGCCCTTCCCGCCCGCGTAACCGAGCAGCGCCGAAACCTCCGCATGCCCCCTGTCCCCAACAATCACAATCGCGTACCCCTCCTCCGCATACTTCCGAATGATGTTGCGTATCCGAAGCACCAGAGGGCACGTCGCATCCCGGCACTCAAGCTGGGACGTCTCTATCTCCTCCCTTTCCTTCGGCCCGATTCCGTGCGCCCGAATGATGACCGTTCCCGAGTTCAACCCCGAAATATCGTCCACGACCTTGACGTTCTTCTTCTCAAGCATCTTCACCGTCTGCGGACTGTGAATCAGTGGACCGAGCGTGTAGATGTCTCTCCCCTTCTCCTTTGCCGTCTCGAGGGCGATGTTCACCGCCCTCTTCACGCCCATGCAGAAGCCCGCTGTCTCCGCGAGATAAACCCTCATCGCTTCGCCTCTCCCTTCAGCGGATACTTCCCGCATGTGTACCTCGCCCCTTCAGGGCAATATCCCAACCGCTCGCACTTCGCTCCCGCTTCCTTCCCGAAAATTGACGGCAGCGCCTCCCTGCAAATCCGCAGCATCTCGTTCGCGAGCCGCCGTATCTCCCACTGTGCGCGATTGCAGCACCGAACAGAGAAAAAGTGCAGAAGCTCCCGGCAATTCATCGTCGCCACAATCTTCGTCTCCGCCGCTTCCGGCAAAACGAACCTCGCGTCCTGATTCGCCATCTCGCCCCGAATACCTTTCCTGTTCAGCGCCCGCACAATCCGTTCGTACTTCCCCCGAACATCCTCCATCGTCGCCTCAAACATCTGCTTTAACTCTTCGTCCCCTTCTATCGTCGGGGGAATCACATACCCGAACTCCTTCATGTCCACGTACCGCTGGCTCTGCTGGGAATAAGAAGCCAGCCGATGCCTCACAAGCTGATGACTGCACGACCGCGAAATGCCGCGTACTGCAAACGTCATGCTCACGTGCTCAAGCGGGCTTTCGTGCCCGGATGCCACAACCCTCCTTATCAGGGATTCCTTTGTAGCGCAGGCGTCCTCGCCTGCATCCACCTTCATGCTGAGGCTTTCGGCGCTTGTGTGAGGGCGAAACTCATCCCCGGCAAACGCCGGCGAATAACACTGCCGGCACGCCGAATACACAACGTCCACCGCGTTCGGCGTCATCGCCATCAACTTCACTGTCAACTCCGCTCCCGGCATCTCACCTCCGCGCTCCCAGCGATGCATCGTCTCGTCTTTCGCTTTCCACGTCCGCGTTCATCTGCGTCCATCTGCGGTTTCTCAGTCTTTTATCATTCTCAGCGCTCTCCGCAGATCAACAGAAACTCCGCATCGGAGTGGCTCAACAAATCCTGTTCATCCTGTCAAAAGAATCGCTCCATTTCCCACACATGACGGGGCCTGCAAATCCATGCACTAAATCCTGACTTGTTCCGCGCGGTGATTGTTCGCCTGAAAAGTCTCCTTTGCTGCATCGCCGCCTCCGTGCCACAACAGGCACAGAAGCCATCCCCAGAGAAGACCGAGTCCCGCCGAAATTGCGCTCGTTCGGAAAAACAGGCCATCCCACATCACCGTCACAGCCTTCCATGGTCGCAGCACAACCGCCCAGGTGTATGGCAGCGTGGGCCAGTCAATCCAGCGCATCTCCGCTATCGAGACGGCGAAACTCGTCAAGACCACTGCAATCTTCAAGCTGAAAGGCGACCAATACGCTCTGCCTCTTCGGACTATCGCCACCGTCAGAACACCCATCGCTGCCAGCCATCGCCCAACTCGCCAGCAGGTGGCCCAAACCTTCCCGCTCACCAGCGCGGGGGCCGCGAACTCTATTTTGCCGCTGTTAAGCGCCTCCTTCAGCTTTTCGTGAAGAGAATCAAGGGACGGGTACGCAACAAATCCTGCCGCGTAATGCTCCGCTCCCTGAAGGACCTGGATAACCACAACCCCCGCCACGACTACCCATTCCCACGGAATCCGAAACGGTTGCTTCGACGCCCTCCGAGACTGAGCCGCCAGGCTGAATAGAATTCGCGGAATCCCCAGAAATGTAAACCCGAGGAACAGGTTAAGGGTGAGCTCCGTCCGCACGGAGAATGCTCCGTCCACGAAGCTCAGCCAGAGTCCGGCCATCACCAGAAGGAGAAACGCCCCCATCAAGGCCACAGCGCCGTACTCCGAGACCTTCCCCCTCAGTTGCCCCATATGCTTGCACAGCACGCTGTAGGATAACCACAGTCCCCACGCGCACAGGACGACAAACGTTGTCCACCCGCCCGTCGCCGGGCTTACGTTTGCTGTCGCCTGCGCCTCCTTCCAGTACATCCGGAGAAGAAAATAGCAAAACACCCCCCAGAACAACCATTCCTCCAGAACCCGCTCCTTCTTCCGCAAGGCAAACCACGTCGTCCCTAACCCGAACAGCACCGACACAACGATGCCCTGAGCAAGCGTGACCTCAAACACTCCCGTGGAGAATTTGTCCTGCCACACCGCCCACGCAAGGACGACCCAAACCGCCGCCGGAAGAATCCACCTCGGCAACAGCGCCTGAAAAAGCTGCAAATTCGTGAGCGCGAGCAGCCGGGCCGCCATCATCGTCGAAGCGCCAATGAAAAACCACGCCGGCCAGCCATGGTCGAAGAGATACTTTATCTCGTTTGAAAGAACACCCTTGGCCTTCTCATCCACGCCGGCGGCGACAAGCAAAACCCCGCAAAGAAGCATAACAACCGCGACAGTGCTTCCGCGACGCAGAAAAGACCACGCCCCAATGCGCCTCGACAACAATCCCATCGCCACGCACAGAATCAGTGCAAGGGAAACCAACATCAGCCACATCCCCGGCTGCCCAAGACGACCCAGCCGTTTCCCCAGCCTGAAAGACGCCCATATGAACAAGCCAACAGAGCTGGCCGGCCAGAAAAACTGAAGCGACCTGCTGACGAACGAGGACAGCTTTGCTCGTCTTAGAACGACCCAAACCAGTGCCCAGAGCACCACGCAAGCCAGGCTCCGCTGCCAGATCGCCCACTTGTCTAAAAGAGACGAGCTCACAGGCTCCACCCAGAAGAAAAGCGTCGGCAGCGTCGCAACCGCATCAAACCATCGCCACCTGCGGGTCTCGTTCAACATCGCCGCAAGCCACGCAAGGCCGCAAATCCCGGGCACAAGCGCAGCCCACCTCGCCACCGCCCCCATCATGTAATAAGACAGCGGTACGTAAAGCAGCCCCCACGCCAGCCAGAGAGCGCTGATTGATATTTGCATCGCACCATAGAACGCCAACCCGCAAATCGCCAGAAGAATACATGTGTAAACCCAATGGGAAAGCCCCTGCGGCGATCGTGTCACCGCTATCACGATAATCGCCCCTATCACTGCCATGATGCCGCGCACGTAGCGCATCGCATGGGGCGACAATTCGTCCACCGCTAATCCGCCCTTGTGGTACGGCAGGAGGTAAATTCGTTCCAGCCAATCCGAAAGCGCCTCCGCCCAGGGATACCTTTCCTTATTGCGACTCAGATATTGGAAAAGTGGGCTGAACATCCGATACGAAGGCGGCGGCGTTCGCCATTTCCGCGGGAATAGCGGCAGGAAAATGGCCTCCAGCTTCCGAACAACGTGAAGAAGATTAAGTAATTCGTTCATGGGTCATGCGGTTGGTGGCACGAACAAGACGTGGCGAGGGTGTCTCGCCCGTGAACAGCATCGTGGCGAAACCGAGGAACATCATGCCACCAGGTGTCCAGAACTTAGTCTAAAGGAGACCGCCTGTCAATCACCCGGCCGCAACGGCTGCGGCTGCGTAATCGGGGCACATCGCGCCGCTCGCTTGCCATGCCGCGCCAAGCAGCCCTTTAGCGACACTGCCGGCTTCAGCCGGCACCCCCTTTAGCCACCTGCTTTAGCTGGTGGTCCGGGGCTCCGGCCCAGCCCTCACCCAAGCCGCCTTCAGGCGGACTTCTCGAACAAGGGATTCATCCACCCCCTGCACCTGAAATACAGCCACACCCGCCGCAAGGGTTGTGGTGGCCGCCTGGGAAGGCGCGTCTGGCGGGGTCGGCGGGACCCGTTTTCCGGGGAAGGTGGCCGCCGAAGGCGAAGACGACAGTTTGTGGGCGGCCCGCAGCGGCCGGGGCCCAGGTAACCGTCGGGGGCCCGCCACTGCCAATGCAGGCGGAAGAGCCATCAAGGCCAAAAGCGACAGTCCCCTCTGGAGGGGAACACTATTCCCAACGGCGATGCATCAGGATGGCACTGCGGGTCGGATTTCGCGCTTCTGCTTGTCAAAGACGACCTTCCGGGCGAGCCGATGGGCTGCGTCGCCCATGACGACTGCAACGCCCTGTTTATAGCCCATCTCCATGTCGGCATTCGCTCGACTTCCTTTGCGGATGGAGTCAAACCAGTTTGCCATGTGCGCCGTGGCGGGGTCGGGCGGCTCTTTTTCCAGAAGGTTTCCTTCGGGGATGCTGTCATTGACTCCTTTGCTCGAGTAAACGGGGTTTCCCGGGTTGTGTCCAAAGCGGGCTTGCACCATGCCTTTCTCGAGCATGAAGAGGGTCGTGTCGGTGTTCCATGAGCTCCCGAAGTGGGTGACGAATTGAGTATAGAAGCCCTCAGAGTATTCCAGAATCACGACGACATTGTCGGGTGCGGTCCGACGCCGGTCGCTTGTCGGCGCATAGATGCCCCCGAAAGCAGTTGCAGCGACCGGACATTCGCAGCCCGTCACAGCGTGGACGAAGTTGCTGAAATGAGACATCCAGCCGCCGATCGGGCCACTGGAAAAATCCTCGTAGCCCATCCATGCCGCGTGCTGGTCCGGGTCAAAAGGCCGAAGCGCCTTGCCGTAAAGGAACGCTCTCCAGTCCGTTTCCTCTTCCTTTTGGGGCCCGGTGTAATCGTTCCAGTACGGCCGAGGAAGACTGATTGTGGACTCGATGCGGAAGAGCTTCCCGAGCTTGCCCTCGGCGAAGAACTTTCTCAAAGCGAACGTTCCCTCGGCGCTGCTGCCCTGGGTGCCGTGCTGGATGACTATGCCGGATTTCTTGACGACATCGTAACACCTGTTCAGCGCCTCCAGGCTCTCCAGAGACGGAGCGATTGGTTTCTCGACATAGACGTGCTTCCCCGCTTGCGCGGCGCCGGTTACCTGGCCGCAATGCTGGTGGTCGGGGGTGGCAATGACGACGGCGTCAACGTCCCCCGTTTCCAGAAGCTTGCGATAGTCGGCAAACGCTTGCGGTTTGGCCCCGAATATGTTCTCGATGTGAGTGGTCCACAAATCGCGCTGCTGCTTCCACACGTCGCAAATCGCTATTACCATCGCGTTGGCGTCAGCATTTTTCACCTCGCGGACCAGACCGCCCATTCGCCCACCACAGCCAATCAAGCCGACGTTGATTCGGTCGCTCGCGCCGAGCACCCGGCTCAAGCCGCGCGACCGAAACACGGATGTGGCGACAAGGGCTCCTGCGCCGGTTAGAAGGCTTCTTTTGATGAACTCGCGGCGGTTCGATTTCTGGTTATTCATGGTATCAATCCCTTCTGTTTTTCTGGCAAAGGTCTCTTCATATTGCCATGGAAACGGAGCTGGAGCTTGGCACGACTGCGTCGTTTCCAACCGTTGTTCGCCCTTGTGTGGCAACAGGAGCCCCTGCAAGGATGGCCTCTTGGGCCGTAGCCCGAAGAGGCAGCCGCGCCATTTCAAGTCAAGAGGATAACGCGCCCTCAAGTTCACACGCAACGGCGATGCGGTTCGTTGAAAAAAATCCTGCAGGGCCGCTCACCGCGAGGGCTTTATCACTGGCGAAGGACGTAGCAGGAGCGGAAACCGCCGTTTACTTTCTTCGAGTGGGGTTTCGCCCAGGGTCGGAGCGCCTTCGTCGTGTGGCAGCGAACGAAGACGTCCCCCTCGAAGAATGACCCACCGCGTAACACATACAGCCCGTTTCTGCGTGTACTCGTCCACTCCCAGACATTTCCTGCCATGTCCAGGCAGCCGTAGGGAGACGCTCCGGAGGGAAACCGGTCCGCAGACGTTACGGTTTCAATGCCTGTCAGCCAGCAATTGCATTTTTTCTCGTCAAATTCTTCGCCCCAGGGATAGGCCCGTCCGTCGGTTCCCCTTGCAGCCTTCTCCCATTGCTCTTCGGTGGGGAGGGTTTTTCCTGCCCATCTGGAGAAAGCTGCGGCGTCGTGCCAGTCAACGAGCACCACCGGGTATTTTTCTTTTCCCTTCAGGTACCTATCTCGTCTCCAGTTGAAAGGTTTTGCCGCCATTTCATCCAGATAAGGCGCGTTATGTCCAGTGGCTCTGACAAATTTCCGGTAGCGCTCGTTGGTAACCGGATATTTATCCATGTAGAATGAGGTAAGGCCTCTGGTTTCTTTCTCCTCGCCGTAAAGGAATTCACCGGCCGGGACGAGGACCATTTCTGCTCCGTCCTTCAACCAGATGATTTCGTTTGGCAAGCCGCCTGTGTACGAAGTGCCTTCTTTGGGCTTCCAGAGCTGCGCTGGAGACGGGGAGTGGTCGGAGGACCGACGGCAATTGAAGGCCGTGAGGGTCACAATGAGGAAAGCAAAAGCGAGGATAAGACTCCTCTTCACGGTCCCCGCTCCGTCCCGCCTGTGGCCGGTTCCTCGACGGTGAGAAATTGGTCGGCGGGTACGTTTTCGAGAACTTGCCTCGTCCCCGAGGGCCAGACAATCTCAATTCGATCCACAGTCGTTGCAGTCCCCAGACCAAGGTGAACCCGACGGTCGTTCACAGATAGATAGCCTCCGCCTCCCCTCGCACAGTGGTACTGCGTTTTGCCACCCGTGCGAGCGGTCACTCGCGCGCCAATGGCGTCTCGATTGCTCTTTGTGCCTATTAACCGCAAAGTCAACCAGTGCCCGCCTTTGTTATCGTTGCGAAGCAGAACAGCCCGCCCTTCCGGAATGCTGATTACCATGTCAATGTCTCCGTCGTTATCCAGGTCACCGGTTGCTGCGCCGCGGGAGATTGTCCGACGCCGAAAATGGGGCCCTGCATTCTGCGGTGGGACCCGCCGGAAAAAGCCCGTGCCGTCGTTTTCGAGGAGAAGGTCTGGCTCCGCGTAGCGCTCGTGGAAATGTTCCGGTCTTGTCAGGCCTTTGACAATGGCCGACTTCGAGGTGAGGACGCTTCCGGTAGATATGAACAGGTCCATATCCCCGTCGTTGTCGTAGTCGAGGAAGTGCGGGCTGAAGCCGGTGTACCCGAGGGTCGCTCTGTCGAGGCCGCTTCGGACAGGGTTCTCGTAAAAGAGCGGCCACTGGTTGTAATATAGCGTATGGATTTCGGCGGATCGGCACGGGACCATGATGTCGAGGAGTCCATCGTTATCCACGTCCGCCACATCCACCCCCATGGAGGATTCCAGATTCCCGTCATTGCTGGCCGCCACCCCCACCTCCACTCCGCGCTCGACGAACTTACCACCCTCGTTAACGAAAAAGTAGTTGACAAAGATGTCCGGGTCGCCGTCGTTATCGAAATCAGCGACCCCCAGGCCCATTCCTTTTCCCGGCGGCACATCCAGTCCTACCTCTTTCGTGACGTCGGTGAAACTGCCGTCGCCGTCGTTGCGATATAGAACGTCGGGACTCCCGTCATAATTCTGCGGTCCCATGTAGTCGTGAAAAAGTTGTCCATCGAAAATGACCCGGCCCAGGTCCTCCCGGGCAGGGTCGTAGGTCAGGTAATTGACGAGGTAGAGGTCCAAGTCGCCGTCATTATCGTAGTCCAACGCGGCGGCGCACTGCCCCCATCCCTCGTGGGCCAAGAGGGATGTGCGGGTGAACTTCCCGTTTCCTTCGTTGCGGTAATAAACGTTCGGCCCGAGATTCGTGACGTACAGGTCCTGGTCGCCGTCGTTATCGAAGTCGGCGGCTTCTCCTCCCTGGCCGTAGCCGCTGTCGCAGACGCCAGCTTCCTCGGTAACGTCAGTAAAATGCCATCTTCCGTCGGCAGTATCGTTTCGATAAAGGACATTGGTGAGCTGTGGGTCTGGTTTTTTGCCTTTCAGGTAATTGCCGTTCAGGAAATAAACGTCGAGGTCGCCGTCGCCGTCGTAATCAAACAGAATCACGCCCGCACCCATGATTTCGGGGTAGAGCATTCGGCGAGTCTCCTGCCCCGTCGTGTGCCGGAAGTTGACGCCCGCTTCTTCGGCGACGTCTGTAAAGATATGTCCGGAGTCCACGGAAGGCAGGGGCTCCGCGGCGGGTGGGCCTGGGGCCTGCTCAACGGATAATGGGCACAGCGAGTCCGGAGTGCCTTTATCCCTTATGTTCGTGTACAGAGACAATGCAGAAAGGCCGATGGCAATGATGGCGCATATGCCTGCGGCCAGCCGCGCGGCCCTTCGGCGAACGGTGCGGCGGTTTACCGCCTGAGCATAAGAAACTTCAACGTCCCGGGCCGGCCTTTGTTGTTTGCTCCTCCCTTTTCCGGTAGGACATATCTTCCGGCTCACTTTCTGCCTTTCCCCGAACATGGATTTGGAACATCTTAACCTTTTCCCGCACGCACAACTTATATACCATTACAGTGGGGAGTGCAAGCGAAGGAATGCGGTGAGGTGAGGCTGTAGTTCGGGAGTATCCTTGTTCCGTTGCTGAAAAAGGGACTCTGCTCCCCCCTTCTTTTGCCGCTTCTGTCTTGAGAATGCAGCCCCAGGCGCCTGCAACGCCTGCCATAACGGCAAAACCGAAAGCACAACGGGTGTCATGGTCTCCGGGGGAACGATGGCTTTGGGCAGGTGCTGGTGAAAATGTTCCCCTATACATCCCCATGGCCATTCCCAGAGTGGCAGTTAGCGCTCCAGTTCCACGGTGGGCCGGCTCAGCCCTACGGGTGGACCCCGGAAACCGACCCCGGGCGTTGGAGAGGGGAAATAGGTGAGAGCGGGAAGGGGTGTTCCGACATTTCCGAATGGCATTACTCCGCCTCACGAGCCGTCCAGCCCACTGCCCGACCCTCCTTTTTTGTGCTATAGTATCCTTCGGGAAGCGCATAGCCTACGGTCAGCCCGTTGCGCCTGAAGCCAGGCGACGGCAATATCGGCCGCTTGCGGACAGATTCCCCAACAGTATTTGCCCAAAAAATGATGGATTTCAGCGTGCGCGTTCTGGTTGCGCTCATCACACTGAGCCCTCTTCTAACCTCAATCTGTTTCGGGGTGGAGTATCCCTTCACGTCCGAGGACATATTAGGCCGCGACATTCAGGCGGGCAGCACGGTCTATGATCCGAAGCTTGATGTTTACACCGTAAGCGCTGATGGTCACGACATTTGGGACACAGAGGATGATTTCCGATTCCTCCACGTGGAAATGTCCGGGGATTTCTCAGTTTCGGTTCGCGTGGACGACCCGAGGGGGCGCTGGCCGCATTCGTGGTCGAAAGCCGGGATTATGGTTCGCCAGGACCTATCGCCCGGCTCAAAAGACGTTTATCTGGTTGCGACGCGAGACAACGGAGTTGCTTTTCAGTGGAGAGACAACCCCAACTCATCTGCCTCGTGGACTGGAGCGTCCGAGCCGCCCAATCCCCTCTCCTATCCTGTCTGGCTGCGTATCGCACGCAACGGGGATGAATTCACGGGCTGGTACAGTGAGGACGGAAAATCCTGGGTCAGACCCGCCCAGAATACCCACTTTCTTGTGATGTCCGACCCTGTCCTCGTTGGCATCTGCCTGACGAGTCATCTCAGCGGCGTTTTAGCGGCGGCGACCTTCGGCGACTTTCACATACCGGAGCTTGAAGCCTCGACGGTGGCTGTTCCTCCGGCTGAGCAAACCTGCCATGAAGGCGACACAGTACTGCTCGACGGAACAAAATCATGGAACGCGATCGCGTTTCGATGGGAACAAGTGATTCTCGGCGACGAGCCACGAGTCGTCATTGCCAATGCCAACCAAGCGACTGCGAGATTCGTCGCTCCGCAGCTTGACATCGGCGCGGTGCTAACCTTTCGACTGACTGTTTATAGCTCGAGCAGCAAGGATTCCGCCGTCACGCGTGTGGCGGTGCGTGCGAAGAACTCGCCGATTCTTCCCCCCGGCAACCTCCGCGCCGAGCCGGGCAACCTCTCCGCAACCCTTCACTGGCAATCGCTTCTCGACGCCGACTCGTACGTCGTGAAGAGAGCCGAACAGCCCCCGAACGGCGAAAGGTCCGCGTTCCAGACGATCAGGCCTTCCGTCGAGGACACCACGGTCATTGACGAATATCTCGATGAGGGAACCACCTACTTTTACGTGGTCTCTGCCAGGAACTCGTTCCCGCCATACGAAGGGCCGCCTTCAAATGAAATCAGCCTCACTGCCATGCCAAACCTCGCCCTTCGCTCCGATGCCACGCCGATTGCCCTGGTGACCGCCCCGACAGGCGGCGGGCTGAAAAACCTTAACGCCATCATGAACGGGAACATCGAGGAGAATTACGACACATTCGACAATTACAAGACCCTCGACGAGGACTGGTTTGGCTACAGTTGGCCTGAGGCGCTATACTTCGACCGCATCGTCTATTACGAGGGACAGCATTTCGACGACGGCGGCTGGTGGACAAGCCTCACCGTGCAGGTCAGCGACGATGGAACCTCCTGGAGGGAAGCCCCCAAGGTCGAGATAAATCCGCCTTACGATTTCACGGATTCCCGTTCCGGCAGAAAACCGTATTCCCGGTTCGACATAACCTTCAAGCCCGTTCTCGCCAGGAGCATCCGGATTTACGGGACGCCCGGTGGAATCGCTGGCTTCACTTCTATCGCCGAACTGGAGGTCTATGGCAACCAGAACCGCGACGCGCTGACCGTTTACGGGCTGGACCGAGCTTTTGACGAACGAAGCACCGCATTTCTCGACGCAAGGCATTCCTTTTCGACGAGAGGTCCCATCGTTCAATACCATTGGCAGCAAACAGGCGGGTCTCCACCCGTCGTCCTCCAAAACGCCGACTCACCTCTCGCCAGCTTCACTGCCCCCGGCGTTGATCAGGATACACCCTTGTTCTTTACGCTGACCGCGAGCGATGCCTTTGACGAGAAGACGGACGAAGTCGAGATAGTCATTCGGAATATCGTTACAAAAGCGAACGCCGGTTCTGACCTCGCTGCACCGGAAGGCACTTCCGTTCAGCTCGACGGCACGGCGTCCCGGACCATGTCCGGCACAATCGGCTGTCAATGGACTCAAATGAGCGGGCCCACCGTTGCGCTCACTGATGGGGGTTCCCTCCGGCCGTCTTTCACGGCTCCCTATGTTTCGAACTTCTCAGAAAGGCTCACTTTTCAGCTTCAGGTGGACGACGGTCTTGGCCGCGCTGACAGCATAAGCAGCGACACGGTGACGGTCCTTGTTAAGAACACGTTGAGCACTATGGCTCACCTCGAAAAATCCGGTCTTATCGTAATCGAAGCTGAGAATTATACCTCCATTAACCGCCGAACCGACGACCGTGGCATGTGGCGCGTCGTCGAGGGGCAGCCAACTTACGTTGAGGTCCCCGACAAGCCTGGCGCCGCAAACACAAGAACCTGGCAGGACGCCGCAGAGATTTGCTACGACGTCAAAGTGCGTCACACCGGCAACTACTTTGTGAAGCTGCGGCGATTCGTTCCTCACGGCGGCGGCCACGAAGGGGGGAGCAACAACTCCTGTTTCACGGGCATCAATGGGAAGCAGGTCGGCGCAGAGTTTGACAATTCCGGCACCTACAACACCTGGGTCTGGGCGCCGAGCCGCCAGTCCGAGCCTCTGAGTTTTTCCGCTCCCGGAACCTACACCCTCAACATCCGCTGCCGGGAGGACGGATACCGAATTGACCGGGTCATCCTGTACCAGCCTGGAGCGGCCGGTGTTCCGGAGGACTGGTCTTCTGAAATTGGCCCGGCAGAAAGCGCCGCCGAGGGAAGGATTGTCTGTTCCCGGGAACTGGGCACGCACTACATTCCCGGCGCAACCCACCTCGTTTCCCTTCACCTTGACGTGAATACGCCCACAATCACCGACACTATACTCCTCATCGAATATTTCCCGCGGAATCTCAGTTTGCTTGATTCCGGCGGAGGAGACGGCTCGGTTCCCGGCACTCTGTTCTGGACTCTTTCTTCCGACAAGATAGCTAACGCGACCTTCAGCTACCTACTGGTTATTCCGGGGACGACGACAGGTCCCCTCGCTTTTAGCGGTAACCTCTTCTACGGTGATGTCACAAACCAGCCCACCTTCGGCCAAACGAGTCTTTATCCCGTGCCCTCACCTCCGCAGTCTGTTTCTGTCGAGATGCTCGTCGGGGCGACCGTATCGTGGCTTGCCAACTCGCAAGGCGTCCTTGCTTATCACGTGTACCGCAGCTCCGACGGGAAAAACTGGACCGACGTTTCCGGCCCGAGGCGGCAAAGCCCCTTTGTTGACACCACGGTCCAACCCGGTGCAACGTACGTCTATAAAGTCTGTGCGGAAAGCCCCACGGGAGTTCAGACCCTGCTCGCCTCCTGCACGGCGACATTTCCGCAAAGTGCCCCGCACATGGAAATTCGGGAGGCAGAAGACTACGACTACGCCGGAGGGCGATTCCCCGGTGGGCCGAACGCACCCGCCGCCACAGGAGCCTCCAGCGCTGACGAAGTGGACTCTGGCCTCGATTATTTCTATCAGAACGAGACAAGAACCAACACGTACCGCCCACAGGACCAGGTGGACATCCGTCCCGGCGAAGCGGCAAGCGGCTGGTTCATGGGCTACTCGACGACAGGCGACTGGTGGAGGTACACGTTCGACGTGCTGGTCGCCGGATATGTTAAGCTGGCTTACCGCGGCTCGACGAGCGGCGCGGTCGCCGCGACCATCGAGTTTTTGTGGGACGAAAAGCCGGTCGGGACCATCATCTACAATACTCCCGGCGGTTGGCGCGACTGGACGTACTATTCCCTGCAACCGTTCTTTTCTGGTCCCGGCAGGCACGTCTTGAGAATGAGGCTTGCGGCCGGGAATGCCGATTACGACCTGATTGCCCTCGGTTACGACTGGGAGCTCGACGGGCAAAAGGTCATTTTTGCAGAGGATTTCGAGGGCTACTCAGAGACCTCCCAGGTTACTTCTTCCGGGGGCTGGACAATTCTCTCCGGGAGTTCTTCTTTAGGCGCGTGGCAACTCTGGGACACTGCGAGCGGTCCGCTCACTACCCAACCTCACGAGCCGGGACCGGACCTCCCCGGCATGACCGGGAATTACATGGTTTCCAACGGCGATTTCGCGCCGGGTGCCCCTCTCGACGAGCAGCTCATCTCGCCTGAAATAGACTGCACCGGCTACGAAGGCGTCGGCGTGGATTTCTCGAGCCATATCAACATTGACGAGGATGACACCGATGGCGACCTTCAGACTACCGACTTTGACCTCTCCTTTTGCGACGACGATTCGAAAGCGTGGTCCGACTGGTTCACAGTTTTCGCGCACGACCGCTCCTCCGGAGACCAGAGTTCGACAATTCCGTTGTCGCTCGACGTCTCGTCGCTCGCCGACGGGAAAAAGGTCAAGCTCCGCTGGCATTTTTACAACACGCAGAACGATTTCTGGTGGGCTATTGATAATGTCGTAGTCTCGGGCAGGCGACTTGAGAGGGCGAGGATAGGCTCCGCTCGCATCTCTGGCGGCAACGTACTTACCCTGACGTGGGAGAGGTTCGGGACGGGCTATTACGCCGTGCAATATACCGACGATCTGAATAACCCCGTCTGGGTGGATGCCGAGGGGACAGACTGGCCCATCATCGCAACGGCGTGGTCCGGGACGCTCCCTGCCGGCAATCGGCAACGTTTCTATCGCGTCATTTCGAGATAACGCCCCCCCTACTCTTTGAAAGAGTCTGGCGCTGCCCCTCGCCTTATATCCACCCTTCCTTTTCGTACCATTGAACAGTGTCGGCCAGGGCATTTTCGAGAGAATGTGACGGGCGATAGCCAAGCTCTCTTTCTGCTTTTGAGATGTCACACAGCCAGTGCGGCTGAACCATCTCCCGGGCTTTCTGCCAGTCGAGAAATCTCGCTCGGCCAGTCAGTGCTCCCGCCAGACTGTTGACACCCCCGACAATCTTTGCAGCCACCGCTGGAACGGATACCATCAAAGGGCGCACTCCCATGACCCTGGCAGCTACCTCCGCGAATTCTCGCCATCCACATGCGTGTTTCCCAGCGATGTAATAGGTCTGACCGGCAGCTCGGTCACTCTCCGCGGCTAAGACAGTCCCTTCGACAGCATCTTTCACATAAACGAAATTCGTGAGCCTCTCCCCTGACAGAAGCAGAACGATCCCCTTCTTCAGCATCCTGAAAAACGGCTGCATTCCGCGGTCTCGCGGCCCGAATATCACCGGCGGGCGAACGATTGTCAGGGGAAGTCTCTCCATGTATTTCCTCGCTTCCTGTTCCCCTTTCAGCTTGCTTGCCCCATAACGAGAAACCGGCCTTGGCGGATCGTCCTCGGAGAGCAGCTCGCCCCTTGTGCTCGGTCCGGCCGCGCTGAGACTGCTTATCAGGACGAGTCTTCTCACTCCCGCGTTCCACTTCCAGCACGCCCGCAGCAAATTTGCTGTCCCGCGGGAGTTCACCCGATCGAAAGCCCACTGGCTCGTCCCCTTCACCGCCCCGGCCGCATGATAGACGTAGTCCTTTGCCGCGACCGCCTCCCGGAGGGACGATTCAAACATAACGTCCCCGTAAACGAACCGCACCGGCAGACCTCTCAACCACGTAAGGTCGCTCGTGCGGCGCACAAGGCAATGAACCTCATAGCCCCTCGCCAGGAGCGCTTCCACGAGGTGGCTACCGAGGAATCCATTACTGCCTGTCACCAGTGCAATCATCGGCCTTGCACCAATCCCTGACAAAACCCCTTGTTTTCCCGACAGATTTGTTTACAATTTCCTGCGTTTTTCTTGGGCGCGCGAGGACATTCCGCAGGACCGGCGGGATTGAATTCTCTGGCTTCCCGAACCTTCGGCGCGCGAGAGGACACCCGCTCCGCTTTCCGTGCCGTTGGGTTGCTCAGCAGGCTTTTCCCGGTCTGTGCCGGTCCCGCAGCGGTCTTCATGAGAAACCTTGACGACCAGGGAGATGTGCCCGTCGCGCAGTTGGGCCTCCTACGTGGGCGAGAATATATTTTCGCACCAAGGACGGCAATACCAAAATAACAATACGGAGATAACATGGACATCTTTGAGAAGTGCCGCAACTTCACCTTAGCCAGAGAAGCCATGGCTGTCGGCCTCTACCCCTTTTTCTCGGAAGTTGAATCGAGCCTGGGCACAAAAGCCGTCATTGACGGCAAAGAAGTCATCATGATTGGCTCCAACAATTACCTCGGGCTGACTACGCATCCGAAGGTCATCGAAGCGGCTATCCAGGCAATCAAGAGATACGGCTCCGGTTGTACTGGCTCTCGGTTCCTCAACGGCAACCTCGACATCCATGTCCAACTCGAGAACCGCCTCGCTAAGTTCATGAACAAAGAGGCTGCGTTAGTCTTCAGTACGGGATTCCAGACAAACCTCGGCGGAATCTCCACTCTCGTGGGGCGCGGGGATTCAGTTTACATAGATCGCGAAGACCACGCCAGCATCGTGGATGGCTGCCGCCTCGCATTCGGGAGGACTTACAAGTTCAAGCACAATAACATGGAAGACCTCGACAGAATCATTACGGAAAACCAGGATTCTGGTGGAAAGCTCGTGGCCGTTGACGGGGTCTTCAGCATAGGGGGCGACGTCGTAAATCTGCCGGACCTCGTCAAGGTGGCAAAAAAGCATTCGGCGAGAGTGCTTGTGGATGACGCCCACGCCATCGGGGTCATCGGCGAAAACGGCAGCGGCACTGCCAGCCACTTCGGCCTGGAAGATGGCGTGGACCTCGTCATGGGGACGTTCAGCAAGTCCTTCGCGTCGCTGGGCGGGTTTCTTGCGGGCGACGACGATGTTATTCACTACATCAAGCATCATTGCCGCACCCTCATCTTCAGCGCCAGCATGCCCCCGCCAGCGGTTGCCGCCGCTCTCGCGGCCCTCGACATCATTGAAAGCGAGCCTGAACGCAGGGAGCGGCTGAGGCAAATATACACCCGGATGAAGCGCGAATTCGACGCCCTCGGCTTCGACACAGGCAACTCCGAGACTGCTATCATCCCGATAAAAATTGGCGAGAACGAGCATACGTTCCGGTTCTGGCGAGCGCTCCTGGACAATGGGATTTACGGCAACACAATCATCACTCCCGCCGTGCTCCCCGGCGAAAGCCTCATCCGCACCAGCTACATGGCGACTCACACCGATGAAGAAATGAACCGGGTCCTGGAGGTCTTCGAGAAGCTGGGGAAGCAATTTGGGCTGATATGAGCCTGTCTTCGCACGAAGGGGCAGGACTGCGCGAATCTGAACCGCAGTCTTGGCCGATGGGCGCGACTGCCATTTTCATGGCGAGGAAGAAGGGAGGTCTCCGGGCATGCAGCGACCCGCGGGCGTATTCAGGGGCACTCGCGAGCTTGAAGGGGCTGAACGGCCGAGTACAACACTCGGGAGCCACTTCCGCAGCAACGTGAGCAGAGGTTGAACCCGGCGCACGGAAAGACCGGCCCGCCTCGCCGCTCTCTCGCAATCGCACCCGCTTCTTCTGGAGCTCCGCTCTACCACCACAGGCTAAAGGACCCGCCCCAGCCGTAGTCCGGCGCAACATAGTATGGGGCGGGATAGTACCACGACGGCGCGTAATAATACGACGGGTAGTACTGCGGGTAATTGTAGCGCGGGTAGTAGTACCGCGGGTAATTGTAGCGCGGCGAGTAGTACCGCGGGTAATTGTAGCGCGGCGAGTAGTATCGCGGTGCGTAGTACCGCTGTCCGTAGTACGGCTGGCGATACGCGTACCCACGGTACGGCGGAACGCGGTAATAGCTCCTGCGATACCATTGCCCGCTTGCCTGTGGGCTGAACCCGCAGACCAGTGCTATCGTCAGCACCACGCCCGAAATGAACTTCTTCATACTCCTTACCTCCATATTCTCCTCGAGGGCAACTCGACTGCTTTTCTATTCTACCATTTTAGACGCCGTCGGTGCACTTTTATTCACCTTTGCCTCTCGGTAGGCTGGTGTAGGCGAGGCACCGGACAACCGCCCCCTCCGACCGTGTCTGCTACCCGAGTTCCTTCGCCCGCCTGTAGGCCGCTGCCACCGCCTCCATCAGGATACCGCGAATTCCTCCTTTTTCCATAACGGACAAACCCTCGATGGTCGTTCCGCCGGGAGAGGTGACTCTGTTTCTGAGCTCTGCGGGGTGTTTTCCCAGCGCCTCGATCATCTCCGCGCTCCCCGCCATCGTGCGCGCTGCCATCCGGAGCGACTGTGCATGGTCAAGCCCCAGCCGGACGCCCGCGTCAGCAAAGGCTTCGAGAATGGCAAAAACGTAGCCTGCACCACTTCCGCTGAGGGCCGTGACGGCATCCATCTTTTCCTCTGGGACTATCTCCACCGCTCCGAGCGGCTTCAGAAGCTCCGCTACTTTTTCCTCCGCCTCGGGAGAGACGTTCTTCCCCCGGGCCACTCCGATCACTCCTTTGCCAATCTTAATTGCCAGGTTTGGCATAATCCTGATGACGTTGATTCCCGGCATCGCTTCCTCGTACCGCCGCGTCGGCACACCTGCCAGAACGCTGATGAAGAGCCTTCCCTCAAGGACCGCGTCCGCCATTTCTTTGACCAGTTGCGGGAAATTCTGCGGCTTCACCGCAATCAACACTGTCTCCGACCACTGGACCAGCGTCCTGGTGTCCGGCGCCTTTGCGATGCCATGACGGTTCGCGACCTCCTCGAGCCTTTCCGCCCGAATGTCGTAGGCAAAAAGCTTGTGCCCTTCGCTCTTGAGTCGCTCAGCAAATATCTCGCCAATCGTTCCCACTCCGATTATGCCGAAGCGCATTGTGAGTCCTTTCAGATTCTGCGTCCGATTACAGGACGACCATGTTGTCCCTATGAATCACTTCGTCCGACGTTTTATGTCCGAGAATCTTCACTATCTCCCTCGCCTTTTTGCCGACGATTTTCGCCAGCTCGTCGCTGTCGTACTCAACCAACCCGTTCCCGATTAGCCTGTAGTCGCCTGAAACAATCGAAACCAAATCCCCCTGCGCGAACCGCCCTTCCACCTTACTGATTCCCACCGCCAAGAGGCTCTTGCCGCCCTCCCTCAAGGCGGCTTCCGCGCCCTGGTCCACAACGAGCTTTCCTTTCGACCTCTTCCCAACCGCTAACCATCGCTTCCTGCTCTGAAAGCCTTTCCCTGACGGAACTACCAACGTCCCCCTCGCCTTCTCCCCCGAGCAGGCTTCCACGATAACGTCCTTCCTCAAGCCGTTCAGGATCAGCGTCGGCACATTCATCATCGCGACTCTTCTCGCCGCCTCAAGTTTTGTCGCAATTCCCCCTGTTCCCCAGATGCTCTTGCCGCCCCCCCGGGAGGCTTCAAAGCGGCCAATCTCCTCAATTCTTCCGAGGAGTACAGCCCCTTTGCTCGATGTCGGGTCTTCGGTATAAACACCGTCAGTGCTGGTCAGCATAATGAGGAGGTCCGCCCCCCACAAAATCGCAACTAAAGCCGCAAGATAATCGTTGTCTCCTATCTTTATTTCGTCGGTGCTGACGGTATCGTTTTCGTTGATTACCGGAACGATCCCCTCCTCCAAGAGGGTCATCAACGTGTTGCGGATGTTCAGGTATCGCAACCTGTCGTCAAAATCCTCGTGAGTCAAAAGCAGTTGCGCGACGTTCCTGCCGGAGGCGGCGAAACCGGATTGGTATTCCTTCATCAACTCGACCTGCCCGACCGCACACAAAGCCTGCTTGTACTTCATGTCCGCCTTGTCGCCCCACCGCCGGATGCTGCCGAATCCCGCACTCCTGGCCCCCGACGATACCATCACAACGCGTCTTCCCCCTTCAATCAGCCAGTTCACCTGAGAAACGACGTTCCTCAGCGCTTCGGGGTTGATCTTACCTTCCTCGTCCGTAAGGACAGAACTCCCGACCTTTACGACGACCTTCTTGGCTTTTTCGATTACACTTCGCATTCCAGGCAGTCCTGGTTTTCTCGCCGATTGTGGGCCATCAGCGCTGAGGTGCTGCCGACACCTCGACTCTCTCCTTGAACTCTGTTTCAGGGGTTCCGGCTCTGGCTTTCTCCCAGTCTCCACCCGGCGCCCAATCGAGCACCACGAAGGGCGATCGGCTTCCTTCGAGCATCACGCAGATGCGCACGGCATCCGGTTTCTCCCGTCTCAAAAATCCTTCCCGGGCAACCCTCGCCGTGGACACTGCTTCTTCCTTCGCCGTTCCCTTTGCGACCTGTATCTCGTACTGGACGCGATTCGCTTGAGGTGTGCTCATGTCCGCTTTCCGCAGCAGCATGTATGCCACCGCCTTCGGTCCGGCCAGCTCAGCCTCTGCACCGGCGCTCTTGACCGCGTCGTCCATGACTTTGAAGGCCCAGATGTGGTCGGGACTTCGGGTCAGACACGCGCTCGCATACTGAAAAGCCGCGTCGTATTTCTTCTCGTCGAGTGCTTTCTTCGCCTGAACGTAATTCGGGTCCTGCAAGTTCGCTCCGGCGATGGCCGCGTCCGCAGGGCCCATCTTTTCCATTTCCTCCAGGCTCTTCATCGCCTTCGTCCATAGCCCCGCAAGAATCTCCTTGGTCGAGGCTTTCGCGACCTCCTTCAAGCCCTCCTCCGTCGAGAAAATCTCCTTGACGAATAATTCTGCCGAAGGCTCGTAGGACGCACCGTACTTGATCGCCATCGCGAGTCGCAGCGAATCGGCCGCGGCTTTCCGGGCTTTCCACGCCTCGCTTTCCCTCGCGTCCCTCTTATGCAGCTCCCCCTCCACCGCCATGCAGGGAACAGCCGCCGAAATGATTGTCGCGGCATCGCCAAAGCTGCAAGTCTCGCCCCGAATTCTCTCCCATGCGGTCCGCCACTGGCTCAGCATCTCAAACGCCTCTCTCCGCCTCCCGACGCGAAACCACGCGACTGCGCACTCAACAAGCTTCCGCGAACAATCGGCAATCGGGGGAAGGTGAGAAAAAGAGACCGTCATGGCCGCCGCAGAGCGACGTAGTGGTGTATCAAGCACTTGCGCCAAGCCCTCCATTCTCTCAACGGCATAGTCGCGGTAACCGGGCTTCTTGTTGCCCGCTGCGACCTCGACGTTGGCGTCTTCGATCCTGTTCATCCGCAGACACACTGCTGCCATAGCATAGTTGAAGAACGCGTTGTCCGGCTCCGCCTTGAGCCCCTCTTTGAGAGCATCTGCCACCTCCACGCACCGACTCAATGTCGCTTCCTTGAGGCCGGACATCAATTTCAGTGCGTGCGCCACCCGCCCCACTTTATCTCTCAAGACCGGGTCGGCCTTCGCCGGTTCGGTTTTTCCAAGCTCGACCAATGCGGCTTGCGAGAGAAGGTCGCCTCCGACAGGTGATTTTACGGGAATCCGTTTTGGCGTAGCGCTGGGCGAGTCGCCCGCCAACGCCCCCATCATAGCCAGACCTGAAAGAATCCTCCCGCAGTGCCGGGACAAAATTTCGTCTCCGAAATCTTCTTTCTTGATCCCCAGAATCTCTGCCACGATGCCCTCCCAGTCTCCTTTCGCCCGTGGGAATAGAATCCTGTCGAGGCATCCCTCCATGGCAGCCCTGGAAAAGCTCGTGGCTATCTCCGCGACCTCCTCATCCTCCACCGCCGAGGCGAGAAGTGTTGCGCCGTCCGCCTTTCCCAGAAGAACTTGCACACACCCCTGAACCGCGTCAAATCTTGGCGGCGAGCCTTCGGCTCCGAACCGCTTCCTTTCTGTCTCTAAGATTCCGTCCGCCTTCTTCAGGTCTCCCCGGGCGAGGGCAGTGAGCAAAGAGACAAAGACATCCGCGTCTGAGAATTCGTCCTCGCCTCCCCGAAGGGACCTGGCCAACTCTGCTGAAAAAGAGTCTGTTTGCTGCGGCGGAAAAGGAACGGTCTTCAAAGCGCTGGCAATTCGCTGCTCGAGGGCATCAATGGCCGATTGAACCCGGTCGCCCGGGGTTCTCACCCCGACGGCCCCCCCCCGCGCTCCCTTCGGGCCTTTTCCTTTCAAGCCGACCAGGTTTTTTACTTTATCGAGAACGCTCGACATCTTTTCCGGCGCGAGAACGGCCAGAGCAACAACGACGACCGCCAGCGCCAGCAAGACGAGAACTCCTTTCTTCCCACGCTTTCGGGCTTTCGGAGGCGCGGCGGCTTCGACCATTTCCGCGGCCTCTTCAAGGGCGGGCGCCTCCACCTGCTCCACCGCCTCTTCGGCGGCTGGTGCCATGACAAACTCCTCCGCCTCAGGTGAAACAACGCCTTCAACCTGGCTCGCCCCTGCTTCTTCGGGAGCTTCGGTGAGCGCTACCGCGTCCCCAGCTTTCGGTGGCGACACAGGGGCCTTGACCTTCCGCCGGAGCGTTAGTAGCTCTTCCTTCTTCCTCTCCCCCGCCGCCGCGATCTTCACGCCCGTCTCAAGAAACGTTCCGCACTTCGTGCACAGCTTCGTGCCAATGGGCCATGGCGCTCCGCAGTTTATGCAGAAAACCTGCTGGCCTTCCTTTTGCGCCTTGGCTACTTGAAATCCTTCCGTCGCCTTGAACGGGGCCCACTGCGCTGTCAGGTTGTTCTTCGCTACCGGCGTCTCGTCGTCAATTTGGCCCCCCTTATGCCACTCGAGTAAATTGTCGTACGTCACCGGCGCGAAGACTGTGCCGTCCTTGAATCGGACCTTCCACTCCTCGAGTTCTTGCGTCTCTTCCTTCTTTTCCTTCTCCTCCGGCATATTCACCTCTGCGGCGACCTTGCGGCTTATAGTCGGCAACGGCTCAGGCGGTCGGACAGCCTCGACCGGCTTAGGCATCCGAACCCCCTCCGTCCCGGCGAGCAATTTTCGATACACGAACGCCTGAGCAACCATCGCCAGGGGGATGGTCAGAAGGAGACCGACCCCTAAGCACAAGGCGCCGAGAAAATTGATAAGTCCGAGCAATATGCTGAACACAAACAAATCCCATTTGGCCCCTTTTGTGACCCTCGAGCTTCCCTTCAACGCCTCTACCGGGCCGACTCCCTTGTCAACAATAAAGTAGCCGAAAAACTGGTATTTGACTGACCAGATGATCCCAGGAATGATTAGCAACAGCACGCCTATCGAGCTAATCAATCCGTAGAGGATTGAGGCGAACACATACTTAAAGAACAGGGGGAAGCAAGAGAACAAATCGCTAAGTCGGCCCTTCTCGCCATCGCAGAATCTTAGCGCGACCCTTATCAGTCCCATCGTCACTTCGATATCTAATACCCACGAAGCGAGACTCACGATAAGAGCGAGGGCCCCCGCCTCCTCCCCGACCGCCCCTTCAACAAGAAGGGGAACAACATTTATGAGCGCAACTATTATGATGAGGCCGATGAAAAACCCGATATTGCTTTTCGCCGTATTCCATCCGAACCGGACCGCCTCACCCTTGGAAAACTTTCGCGCTGCCATATCTCATCCCTCCTTCGCCGGGACCGCACCCGGGCTTTCCTCCAGCGCCGGGTCGTTTGGGTAATGCTCCTCACGGCCGAGACCGCAACTACTCCCGCACCTGCCCCTCACCATAAACCACATACTTCGTTGTCGTCAACTCCCTCAATCCGACCGGCCCGCGAACGTGCAGTTTCTGCGTGCTTACCCCCATCTCCGCCCCGAAGCCAAACTCGCCCCCGTCGGTGAAGCGAGTCGAGGCGTTCACATAGACCGCCGCCGCATCCACCTCCGACGTGAACCGGCAGATGTTCGCGTAATCATTCGAGAGAATCGCTTCCGAATGCCTCGTCCCGTACTTCGTGATGTGGGAAATGGCTTCGCCGACATCCTTGACGACCTTCACCGCCAGGATCAGGTCGAGATATTCCACCGCCCAATCTTCCTCTGCAGCCTCCCTGATTCCGTGGGCCACCTCCTTCGTCCTTTCGCAGCCGCGAATTTCGACTCCTTTCTCCTGAAGCAGCCGAATCATCTCTGGCAGAAAATCTCCACTCAACTTCTGATGCACCAGGAGCGTCTCCATGGCGTTGCAGACACCCGGCCTCTGGCACTTCGCGTTAATCACAATTCGTTTCGCGGCCTCGAGGTCTGCCGACTCGTCCACGAAGATGTGACAGTTCCCAACGCCTGTCTCAATCACGGGGATGGTCGTCTTCTCAACCACCATGTCAATCAATTGCTGCCCGCCTCTCGGGATCACCAGGTCAATGTACTCCTTCAACTTCAACATCGTGTCCACGACCTCACGGTCCATGGACTCGACGAGGGCGACCGCGTCCACGGGCACCTCCGTCCGCTCCAGTCCCTTCTTAATGAGCCGCACGAGTTCGCGGTTGCTGTTGATGGCGCTGCGGCTGCCGCGAAGCAAAATCGCGTTTCCGCTTTTGAGCGCCAGAGCAAACGTATCCACAGTTACGTTCGGACGCGATTCGTAGATAATTCCAATAAGGCCGAAAGGGACTCTCACTTGCACGATTCGCAGCCCATTCGGCCTCGTCCACGCCGCGTCGCTGCTCCCGACCGGGTCCGGAAGCGCTATGACCGCCCGAACGCCCTCCACGATCCCCTTCATCTTGTTCTCGTCGAGCGCGAGCCTATCCACAAGGGATTCCTTCATCCCGGTCTCTCGCGCTGCCGCCACATCTTTCCGATTCGCCGCGAAGACGCTTTCCTTGTTTTGCTCCAGGACTCTCGCGACAGCGTCGAGTGCTCTGTCCTTCGCCATTGTCGAAAGAACTGCAATTTTCCTCGAGGCCTCTTTCGCCTTTTTCGCCTTCTCAACAAGCTCCGGAAACTCTTTCATTTTTCGCCCTTTTTCTTCGTCATGTTGGGCCTACGGCGCGAACCTGCCAGCGCGATTACACATGTGAGCGCTGTGAATTTGCTACCATTTCCTCAAGAGACAAGCCCTAACTCAAGCTCCCGGCGAATTACGTCAACGGACGCAACTCTCACCTTCACGGTCTGGCCCAGCCGGAACGTCCTCCGCGTTCGCACGCCAGTCAGCCTGGCCAATTTCCTGTCGTATCTGTAGTAGTCTCCGACGAGCGACCTGAGACGAACGTCCCCTTCGATCCGAAACTCCGGCAGAAAAACCGTGATCTCATAACGGGATATATCGGTGATCACTCCCTGAAACACCCGCCCCGGCTTTCTCTGCCACAGCGATTTCAGAAACCTCAACGTCGCCGCCTCCACAACTTCCCTCTCGGCGGCGTCGGCCTTTCGCTCCGTTTGGGAGCAATTCGCCGCAATCTCTGCCAGTTCCTCTGAGCTTTGCCACTCCTCTTTCCCCGCTCTATTCGTCAGCATATCCAGGCAGCGATGAACGACAAGGTCGGGATAGCGCCGGATGGGTGACGTGAAGTGGAGATAATGTTTCAAGGCAAGCCCATAGTGCCCGCGATTTCGCACGGAGTACTCCGCCATTTTCAGGGAGCGAAGGAAAGCGAGATTCACGAGATAGGACTCCGGTCTGCCCTGCGCCTCCAGCAACACGCGATTGACCTCCTCTCGCCGGGGGAAGTCCGGGACATTGTGTCCGAAGGACCTGGCAATCTGGCAAAACTCGGCTATTTCGCTGGTGTCCGGTTCGTCGTGCACACGATATATCGTCGGCATTTTATTCTTTCGCAGATGCTTTGCGACGGTTTCGTTCGCTACGAGCATGAACTCCTCAATCAGAGTCTCGGAAGCACCCTGTCTTCTCACATCAATGCCGGCGATATTGCCCCCCTCGTCGAATACAATCTTCGCCTCTGGCATATCAAACACAATCGCGCCACGAGCCATCCTCCTGTCCCGGAGGATGCGCGAGAGTTTCGCCATTTCCTCCAGCGTTTCTCTGTGGGGGGACTCCCTCTCGCCGCTAAGAATCTCGTTCACCTCCTTGAAGCTGAATCGCCGCTTGCAGTTGATGACCGAATCAACAATCTCACACCCCTTGACAACCCCATTTTTCGTGAAAGAGATGAACACAGTTTTTGTCAACCGGTCGCACCCTTCTTTCAGGCTGCACAGGTCACTCGACAGCCTCTTCGGCATCATAGGAACGACATCGTCGAGAAGGTAAACGCTGTTCCCCCTTTCCCGAGCCTCGAGATCCAGGCCGGACCCCTGCTTCACATAATAGGCGACGTCGGCAATGTGCACACCCAACAGCCAGCCGCCACCGTCTGTCGCCTTCAAGGAGATCGCATCATCAAAATCCTTCGCGTCCTCCGGGTCTATCGTGAAAGTCTCCTCGGTCCGGAGGTCTCTTCTCCGTCGCAACTCTTCCTCGCTAATCTCACCGGGAACTTTCGCTGCTTCATGGGTTGCCGCCGTCGAAAACGCCTGCCGATACCCGAACCTCACTATGACTGACTTCAGGTCTGTCCGCCAGTCGTCGCTTTCTCCGAGAATCCGGATGATTGTCCCCTCCGGATTCAAGTGCTTCGACTCCCATTCGGTTATTCGCGCGACAACCCGGTCGTGAACCTTCGCTCCCTTCAGATTCTCGCCGCTGACGTATATGTCCTGGAAGATGCCTCGGTTCTCCGGCATCACGTAATGGAAATGCCCGCTCTTCCTGAGCTCTCCGACGATGTCGCGGTTCGCGCGCGCGACGACCTGGACGATTTCTCCTTCGGGCCCTTCCTTGCCTGAACGCTTCCTCCGAAACGCAGGAAACAACCGAACTAAAACCTTATCCTCGTCGAGGGCCGTGGACATATTCTCCCGATGAATGTAGATATCCTCGAGGGACCTGTCTTCCGGTATCACAAAGCCGAATCCCCTCGGATGCCCTTTCAACACGCCCGCCACCAGCTCAACCGGAGCAGATAACGAATATCTCCGTCGGTCCATTCGTACGACCTTGCCTTCGGCGATAAGCTTCTTCAGGGCCCTTCGCAGTTCGACCCGCTCTCCCTTCTTGAGAGAAAGCGCCCCGGCGATGCGGCTGCGGCTCATCGGCTGGTAGCCCTCCGACGACAGAAGATCAAGAATCTTCTTTTTCATGGAAGCTCCTTGAAGACCACCTTCTTGAGGTCTCTTCTCCTGAAATCAATCGGGCCCGCCAGGTCCGACTTGATTCGTGCGACTTCCTGATTCAGCGACAAAAGCTCCCCGAAAATCCTGTCTGCGCTCCGCGTCAAGAACACCGCTTGGCCTTCCCGCCGCGTCGCAGGTTTCAGTTCCCTCCCGAAGCGCACCCACAGGACCTTTCCCTTTTCTATCTCACCGACATTCTCGTCGCTGGAACCCGCGAACAACACAGAATCCTCTGAAATCGCGCTCACATTAGCCATAATCACGTCCCCGTTGATGAGGACCAACCTATCGGTGCTCCCCGGGTCATCTCCTGCCTCGGGTCTCACAGCACCTCTCTTTCGCACCACCCTGAGACTGTCAAAAGCACCCCTGCCGTCCGTTCTCAAAATCACGTACTTGCCCGTCCTGATCGGTGCAGCGGACCGCCACAGCCCAACCTGTATCCCATCTATCCATATTTCGATGAGGCCGCGACCCGTTTCGCACCTCAACTGCACCTCGCTCCTGCTTCTGTAAAGAGAAAGCCGATAGCTTCCACAGTAAACCTCTTCTCCGTTTATGCAGGCATATACGTACAGATATTTCCTCATCAGCCTCACAAAATACGCCCTCTCCTGGGAGAGCCGCGGGTCACTCGCCAGAAAATACAGCCCAGTGCTCCCGCCGACATTCGTGTTGACACTCCATTCATAGACCAGGTCGCCGCTCTGCGTCAGAGGCAGGCACGCATAGCACTCTGTCGCTTTCGAATCGGTCTGAACCAACCAACCTCTCCGAACATCCCATCGCCCACCTTCAAGCCGCATGCCTTCCGCCAGTCCATCCTCGAAATCCTCCTCGACAAGGACTTCCTCCTCCCTGAAAAACGCAACCGCCGCGACGTTGCCCGCGTCCAGCAGCAGTCGTTCCGCCGACGGCAGAAGAAGGGCGATCTTCCCCTCGCTCATCTTTTCCAGCTTCGCCACGAGCGACTCACCATTGACGAGAACAACCCTATCTCCTGGAAAAAACGCCTCCTCCTTGACGTCCTTGAAAACTATTTCTTTCAGCGTACCAACCGGAATCGCCAACTCGCTGTCCGCCATCTCCGGTTTCATTGTCACGATACCGTCGGCGATCGCCTCGACCTCTCCCGTCAGCACGTCCCCATTCGCGAACCGGACGGCGTCGTTTCCGAGTGGCGCCTCTTCTCCGACTCGCTCGATCACCCGGCGACCTGAAACGGGGGCCTGCCCGCTCCCTCCGCTGGCACAAATGAGCACGAGAACCACAGCCCAGGCAAACGCGAAAAAAAATCCGCGCGCGCACCTGCAGTCGGCGGCGGCGTCCTTCCCGCCTCCAACGGCCGCTGTCACAAGCCCGCTTCCGACATCAGTCTCCAAAGACAATTCCCTTCACGAATCCGAGGTCAAACCGGAGCGTTCCGACGGTCTCGCTTTCAAGCACGACAACCCGACCATCCACCGCCACAACCTGTCCCGCCAGCCGGTCATCGTTCCAGAAAACGACGCTCGGCGCTTTCACGGTCTTCGTGCGCCGCCCGCCAAACCCTATCCGGGAAACCTTGCTGCGCTCGACCTTCGCTTCCGGACTTTCTCTCTCGCCAACCACGACCACTTCCCTCTGCGAAATATGCTTCACGGAAGAAGAAATGCTGTCTCCATTCTTCAATACCAGGACATCCATGCCAGTCTCATCCCACGGTGTGGGCTCTCCACCGACCTGCTCGACCCGCACATCGTCGAAAGCCGCCCTCCCGTCTGCCCGAAGAATCACATACTCACCCGACTGAATGGGCTTTCTGTCTCTGATCCTTGCCACCTCCTGTCCGTATAGCGCAAGGATTATTTCCCCCGTCCCACAATCGCACTCCACCCTGAACTTCGCTCGGGACATCGTGGCAGCGACCGGACAGGAAAAGACTGCCGCCGTCCCCCGCTCCGTCTTGGAGAACACTAACCGCCCGTGTTCAAGCTGTACGAAATACGAGCTTCCCTTTTCAACGGCGTTCGAGCTCGACGCCAGAAAATAGAATCCGGCCCTCCCCCACTCCGGCATGTCGAGAGTCCAGGAGTAGCGAAGGCGCCCCCACTGCCTCAACTGCGCGTGGGCCGTCGCTGCGTGCTGTCCGGAATCGCTCTGCACAAACTTCCCGCGGTAAATCACCCACTCGCCTTCATTTCCCGCAAAGGGCATGTTTCCCTGATCCTCGAAATCCGTCGCGAGAAGCGCCAAGGGTTCAAAATCCAGCGCGATGCTTGCCACATCGTCTGTCCTCAAAGCCATCTCGGACGAGTCTTGAACTGCTCCGGCCCGAAAGAACAACTTGTTGTCCTCCATCCGGTCTATGGTCGCCGGAAAACACCCGCCCTCGTTCAAGACTATTCTATCTCTCCCGGCTTTCTCCATCGGCGTTCTCTTCTTCAGCGTCACCCGCTTCAAGCTCTCCGGCGGTATCCTCAGAATGCCCTCAATCATGTCTGCGGCAAAACGAACGTCGCCCTTCTCTATCGCGTGAAGCTCGCCAGAGAGGAAATCCCCATTTTTCAACAGGACCAAATCCTTTTCGTTCTGGCTGTCGAGAGGGAGTTCCTCAAAATCCCCGGAGACCTGCCGCTTACCTTCCGGGACGAACTCCAGCCCCTGTGGCCTCGGAGCAATCGGCGCATGGGAAAGAAACGGCATACAGACTACCGCAAGGCACCCGGCGCACATGACAACCTTGTGCATCTTTCCTCCCAATCGCGGCCAAATCGGAGGCATTCTCTTATCCAGCCAAATTCCGGACACCCCCTAACTCTGGTGAACGAAACTCGCAGTTTGTTCCGCCGCTTCTCCGTGGAGCAATTGTGGCCAACGTTCGCTTTTGTCCGCTTCGTTTGTCGCCTCCGAAAGCCCTGATCCGTCTTCAAAAACTATGTCCGATACGGCACTGGCCTCCACCTCGATTTCGCCCAGATAAGCGCTCCGAAGCCGCAACGAATTTCCGTCGAGGCGCATGACCTCTCCGGTCAACCGGTCCCCATTCCAGAAGGAGACGACAGGCGTTTGAACCGCTTCCTTCGCCGCGCTGCGACCGAAACCGAACGAAGAAATCTGGTCGAGCGGCACATCAAGCGCCTCGCCGCTGTAGCTGCTCTTGACCCTCACCTTTCCTTCTGAAATCTGCGCCACTTCTCCGGACAGCCGGTCGCCGTTCCTGAGCAAGACGGAGTCTTTCCCTTCCTCGCCTTCTCCTGCTGTCGGCAGGACCGCGTCGGCAACCCGCATAACTCTGATGTAGTCAAAGCCATCTCTCGGCGGGGCCGAGACGACGATGTATTCGCCGGAACCGATTGGCAAAGTGAATTCCCCCGCAATGACTTCCTGACCATCAACCTTGAGCGAGACCTCGCCCGTCAGCGAATCGTAATCCAGCTCGAGGTTTTGCGACGCCTTGTCTGACGACAGCATATACGAGGCAAGATGCTGACTGTTGTTCAGCACTGTGGCGTACAGGTTGACCCCTCTCCCTGAAATAAGCACCTGATAGGCGTTCCCTATCTGGTATGGGTCGGGACGCTCGGCAAAAAAGAAGAGACTCGAATGGGGCGAGCTTCCTGCGCTCGCTGCCAGTTTCCATGTGTAGCGCAAGTGTCCTTCCTGCCGCAGCTTCAAATACGCTCCTCTGTCCCAGCCATCGTTGCCCAATGCCCGCAACGCACCCTGTTTGACACCCCACTCGCTGCCCATCCCCGACTTGAACCCGCACATATCCCCGTCGCTGAAATCTGCCTCGTAAACAATCGCCGGCTCACGTCGAAAAACGATCCTCGCCAGATCGTCCTTTCGGACAACGACCTGCGGGGCAAAATCCGTCGCCAGGGTAACCCTGCCCCCTTCCACTCCCCGAAGGTCAACGCTCAGGCGGTCGCCATTGAAAAAAAACGCCGCTGCCTGCCGCCCGGGAGACACTTCGCCCCGATTTTTCAGCGAAATCGTCCTGACGTTCTTCAACGGCACCCTGGCCGATTCCGCAAGCAACGGTGACCGCACGACGACAAAACCGTCGGAAATTCGCTCGACGCTCCCTGAAATCTTGTCCCCATTCCGGAGGTATGCCGTGTCGTGCTCGACCTTCCTTTTCTTCTCTTTCGGGACGAACTGAAAATCCGTTCCCGGCAGGAACTCTTGACGCACCATGCGCGGTGAGTTTATTGCGGCGTTTCGCGCGACGACCTGACGCTGGGCGCGCTGGAATTCACAACGCCCGCACGGCGACACAAATAAGAGCATCGCGCCACAAACCGTGCCGAGCGCCGCCTTCCAGGCCCGATTCGTCGCCATCATTTTTAGAACTCGGCGGCCCGGGCTCTTGTCGCTCATCGCTGGAAAATGGGCAAGAGCTTCCACTCCACCTCCAGGGCCATAATGGCCATCGCCGTCGCGTAGGTTTTTCCGCCTGAGTCTCCGCGTTCCGGCCAGCTCCCATCCGCGTTCTGGATAGGCAGCGCCGCCTCGAGCATCTTCTCCCGCCAGGTCTTCCAGTGTTCGCCGCCTTTCTGAAACATTGCCTGGGAGCAATAGTACAGCCCGTAATAGAAATAAGTCTCTCCCGCCTGGGGGGGGTTCCGAGCAAGATAGTCTGCCCCGGCAGCAACGAGAGGCAACTCGGGTTCTCCGAGTGCCTGCAACAGCAAAATCCCTATTCCGGTTCTCGCTTTCCCCGAGCCTCCGCCAGGTTGATATGCAAAGCCTCCATCCGAACACGCACACGTCTTGACGTAGTCCAGACCTCTCCGGACCACTTCGCTCTGGACGTTCACACCCGCATTTCTCGCCGCCCGAAGCGCCATCAACTGGCAGCCGGTTACCGTGATGTCCGCGTCGGCAGGCCGGGGCTGGTAACGCCACCCCCCCTGCGGATTCTGAACTCTTTCGATGAGCCTGACCGCCATCAGGAGCGCCCGTTCAAGTCCTTCCCTCTTCGACATCCCATAGGCCTCTGCGAGAGCCAGCGTCGCAAAGCCGTGGTCATACATCGGCTGGCTTCCCTCCCTGGTGATCAGTCCATTCGCCTGGGCGTTTTTGAGGATGTAATCTATCGCTTTGTCGAGAACGTCCTTGTACTTACCTCTGCCGGGCTCTTCGCCGTGCGCCATGAAAGCCATGGCAACCAGTCCCACCACTGCGGGACTTTTCCCGTACTGGTCGGGCCAGGTGCCGTCGGGCAACTGACTCTTCGCCAGGTAATCCAGTCCCTTCTCAACGGCAGCCTGAGCCTGCGCCGGAATGGCACCCTCCGCTGACGACGCCACAGCAACAACAGCTATCCCTGTCATGCTCACAATCAGGAAAGAGCTGACTTGTCGGATAGTCTGCACGGGCTTTCTCCTTTCTCCGTTACTCCCGCCTGAAGACGACGTGCCTCGGTGCGCCGCCAACGCACTCGCGTCGCCGCTTGCTCCATCATGGCGGCCCCTCGCCTCCGGAAAGCCGCTTGTAATACAAAGCAATCAACTCGCGAAACTCCGGAGAGAATTTCTCGGTCCATGCCTCCAGCAACTCCTGCTTCACCCTCGGCGGGAGATTCGCCCAGCGGTCGTCAATTTTTCCGGGAGCCGGGCCGAAAATCGGCTCCGTCGGAATCCCGCCGCGCGCGCCGGTGCCGCTGGTTCCTGTAAGCCCCATAGCCTGGGCCATCGCGCTGACCTCCGCCTGGAGCCTCACAAGCATCTGCATCAACAGCTCGAGAATCTGCGATTGCACCTGCTGCGTCTGCTGCCCGGTCTGCTTGCTCTTCAAGCGCCCCGCCGATTCCCCCATCATCTCCCCCGTCCTCAACATCGTCTTCAGATAATTGCTCAGCGACGCCGCTCTCGCCTGTAGTGATTCCTGCTGAGTGACGAGCTGCCGAAGAGTCGCCAGCATCGGGTCGGTCATCGCCTTCTTTTCGGAAGCTTCCTTGTCCAGCTCCTTTGTCCCGTCGTTCACTTTTTTCTGCTCGACAACCATCTTCTCGATGACGGACATCGCGCGCATCGCCTGCTGCAAGTTCGCATTAGCCATCATCCTCGCCAGCGTCTTCGCGAGTTCATCGCGGGCCTTCTCAAGGTTTTTCAGCGATTCCTTTTCATCGTCGAGTGCAGGCGCAGGTTTCTGCTTGTCGAGCTCCGCCGCCGCTTTGCCCATTGCGCTTTCCGCCCCCTTCAGGGGCGTGACCGGATCCATCTCCGTCACGACCAGATTCTGAAGCATGTCTTCGAGGATCGCCCGGAAGTTCCCCGTTCGGCGCAAGAGGTCGTTTTGCGATCTGGTGACATTCTGGAACTTCGCGGACTCCGCGCCTTCCGGCGGCTTCTCACCGGTCTCTCGCGGAAGCCGCTCAGTCTCGGCGATGATTCCCTTCTGGATTTCGATCAGCTTGTCAATCTCGGGCTGCTGGAGTTGCAGCCCCTCTGCCGCGTTGAAGAATTCCCCCTGGAGCCTTGCCGTCTGCGTCCTCTGGAATTCCTGGGCCATTTTCATCAGAGACTCATAGACCTGCGACTGCAAACTCATTCCCTTATTGAGGTGATTTGCGCGCAGGGCGTCAATCGCTTCGCTGACGCTTCTCGGAATGCTCGCCGACGCGGTCTGCCCTCCTTCTTCAAAGTGCTTCAGAGCCGACGAAACCATCTGCGCGTCCCGCGAATTGGAATATTCCAACTGCTTCCGGAGCGTCCGCAGCCTTTGTTCAAACTCTGCCACTTTCTCCCTCAACTTCTCCTGAGCATCCACAAGCTTCTTCAGCCTTCTCTTCTGCTCTTCCGTCAATTTCTCTGGAAAAACTCCCGACAGCTCCGGGAGAGCCGCCGCCGTCTGACTTCTGGCTGCCAGTTGCTCCTGAGCGAGCTTCCCGGCCGTCTCCGCCAGAGTCAACAGCCTCTGCTCATCCTGAAATTGCGCGAATTCCCTACCGATGTTCTCCAGGGCCTCGATGATTTTCTCCTGCAACGCCGCCGTCTCTGCGAGCTTCTTCTCCCTCTCCTGCCGCTGTTTGCTGCGCACTGCCTCCGACGCCTTCAGCGACGCTTCGGGCATCTCATTTCTCGAAACGCTCTTCAGGGCCTCGGTCACATCCGACATCTCGATGGCTGTCCTTGCCTGAATCATGGGGTTGAGTCTCATCTTCTCAAGCATCCCCGCAAAATCCCTCGCGAGCTCTCCGCCCGATTGCTCGATCACACGCTGAACCGATTTTGCTGCCTCGAGGGAACTCTTCTCAGCGTCAGACGGAGCCTCTTTTGCTTTCAAGGATTCGCTCAGCTTGTTGACCAGCGCGTTATTGTCTTTCTGCTGGTTGATCAACCGCAACAGCCGCCTCGCAAGGTCCTGCTGCTCCTGCTCGATCCGTCGCAAGGAAGTCTCGTTCGAGACAACCCGGATCGTATGCTCTGCCGACGAGCCTTTGCCCGGGCCGGTCAGCACGTTGTTGTCCTCTGCCACAATCCGAAACGCAACGACTTCTCCCACCTTCGCGTCAACTTCCGGCAGGGACAGCTCGCACTTGTCCTCAAGCTCAAGTTTTCCCTTCGCAGCAAGCTCTATCGCTATCGTTCCTTTTCTCTCGTCCCCCGGCACCTTATCCTTCTCTTCCTTTGGCTCGCCGCTTCTGACGACGTACTCCAAAGAGGCCTTCTCGATGCCGAAATCATCAACCGCCCGAAATCGCACCTCAACAACTTCGTCGGGCGTCGCGTCCGAGTAGCGGTCGGGCCTGGTAATCCCCACAACCGGCGCTTTATCTTCAACCGAGCGTATGCTGTAGCTGATTGCCTCTTGATTCGCGAAACCATCGCTGTCCCTCAGCTCAAACGAATACGTGTCGTCCCTCTTCAACTCGAAAACCTGCGAGCGAATCGTTGAGCCGCGAATGGATACAAGGCTCTGCGTCCCGTCCCCGAACCGGAGGCTGGCGCTTTCCAACCGCTTGTTTGACCTTGCGGTAATCTGGACCCTGCTTCCCCTGACAGCCACGACGTCGCCGCTGTCCCTTTTCGTCTCGGGCAAGCGGCCGGTGTATTCCGGATAGGTGTAATCCACCTCGATGCCGACTATGACCGGCCTGTCCGAAACGAAAATCCGGTGAGTCGGGGAGCGTGCGTCCCCGGCGTTCACCCGGTAGCTCAGCGTGCCGAGGAGCGCCCGCACAAGGTACCGAAACTCTCCCCCTTTCTCCTTTGCCAGCGACACCGCCGCCCAGCGCCCTCCTTCCCTCCGCAGGTGCAGCGTTGCCTTATTTGGAATCTTTCCCGCTGCAATCGCCCTGATTTCGACGTCCGTCCCCGTTGGAACCAGTGCATCTCCTGGCAAAACCGATAGCTGAGTGAACGTCAACGCCGGCGGACCGGAATATGGATGAAGCATCCTCTGCAAAACGTTCGCGGCAATCATCGGCCGCAGGTAGCAATACACGCCAACCGCTCCTGCAACCCCCAGCGTCAGGAGAAGAGGCTTCTTCACCGCCGAGAACGGCACCGCCGACCGAAAATCTATCTTCCTTGCTCTCTTCGCCGTCTCCCGCGAGACCGCTCCTATTAACTCTCTCGACGTGAACACCTCTCCCCTCGCGAGTTGTTCGGAAAGCTCCACCGTGCTGAGCAACAAGTCTCCGAGCGACGGGTGTTTGTCCTCCACTGAGCGCGCTATTCGTCTCGCAGAAACTCGCTTTAAGAGCGGCATTATCAGAAACGCGACCAGAAAACTCCCCATCGCCCCGATGCTCACAATGAAGAGGACCAACCTGTGCGGCGACCTCAAGAACAGAAGTCTGTCGAGAAGAATGCACATGGCAAAGCTCACGCACGCCGCAAAAATCACAAGTGTCCATCCTTTCGCCACGACGACTTTTCTCAGTCGCCTTCTGGCAGCGGCGAACTTTCGCACCAGCTCCTCCGGCAGGTGTTGTGCCCATGCGTCGGCGCCGTCGGCCATCTGAACCCTCCTTCTCAGACGTATCCCTTCCTCTTCCTCAAAACCCATTCCAGAGTCATAATTCCGAGGAAAGCAGCGACCGCGTAATAACTATCCCACAAGCTTTTGAGCTTCACTTCGCTTGACTCGCGCCCCACCCACGGAATCTCGTCGGGTATTGCGGCTGCCGTCTCGATTGTGTGGAACTTACCACCCGTCTTCGCGGCAATCCGCTCGAGGACTTTCCTGCTCATCTGCAGGCTGTTCCGTTCCAGAGAGACCTCCTCCCCGAAAATCTTGATCGCCGCCTGAAATCCTTCATCCCCGAGGCTCGGCACAGCGCTCTGCAAAACGTACACCCCCGATGCCCGAATGGGATACCTCGCCTGGTACAGCCCCTTTTTCGCATCCGTCAGTTCCATCGCCAGTCTTTCGCTCCTCCCGAAGGTATCCGCCACTTCGACGAAAACCTGCCCCTTACTGAACGGATAATACTCCTTGTCCAGGACCTTCGCATGAATTGTCGCGCTTTCTCGGACCTGGTATCTCTCCTTATCCGACGAAAGCGTCACGTACTTGCCCTTTCCCTCCAGCGGCGCCGCGACCATCCACCTCAGCACGTTTCCCCAGAACCTGTAATGGACGATGTCGCCGTGTTCGAGGCGCCACCTCCACGTGCTATCCACATTCACAATCATGGTCTTGCCGTTCCCGTAGTGCTGAGTGGCTATGAGCGGGAGCTTTCCATACTTGTTCGATAAGAACGGATGAACCGCAAGAACCGTTGCCCCCGCCCTTGCCCTCTCCACTGAGGCGCACCAGTACGACGGCGGCATCTCCATCCAGACCTTGTTATTCTCCTCCAGCACGTCGGAGAGTTGCATGACGGGGCTGTCCCATCCCTCCGCTGTCAGCTCAACATTGAACCCGTTGTCGAAGTAAACGCCTGTCTTAACATTCGGACCCGTGTCCAGTAGAACCGGCAAAAGCTTCTCAATGGGAGTGCCCGCATAACTCCACGGGGCGTACCTCTCCCCCGCTATCATGATGAACGGCGCACCTTTCTCCTCGACATAAGAAGCAATCAGCTCGAGCTGCTGCGGCGCGAACTCCGTCGCCGGGACATCTCCAAAGATTATGACTTCGAACTCGTACAACTCCTTCTTTGTCGTCGGGAAAGACGTGATGTACATGTCCCCTTCGGAAGGACGCCCCATTCCATTGAACAGAAGGCACGTCAGGTCGAAATCCGGGTCGCGGTCAATCGCGTTCTTCAGGAACCGCCATTCCCAGCGCGGGAATTTCTCGACCACCAGAACCTTCTTCTTGGTGCGGGTGACTTCCACCTCGAAGCTCTTTCGATTATTGTCGCTTCTTACCTCATCGGCCAGGGGTGGAACCTCGACGGTGCAGCTCACCACCCCGACCTGCTTCGGAACGAATTGCAGCCCCACCGTCTCCAACCTCGTCCCCTTCTTCAGCTCGAGCTTCTTTTCCTGGAGGACTTCCTCGCCCTGCCGGAGAGCAATTGCGATAGTTACGTCCTCGTACCCGCTCCATTTCACCTCCGCCGCAACCGCCACGGTGTCTTTCAAGTAAACCGACTTTTTGACCTTCACGTCCGCTACCTCGATGTCCCGCACCTCATCGGGATTTCCCATCCCGACGCAGAAAACCGGAATTCCCTCCGCACCCAGTTTCTCCGCCGCGATTTGCGGGTCTCCGCCGGAATTCCAGTCGCCGTCCGTTATCAATAGCGTCCCCACGACCCTTTCGCTTGCGGTCAATTTCTCAACCGCTTTCAGGGCCGCCGATATGTCCGTCCTGGCACCGCCTTTGTCCTCCTCCATCACAATTCTCTTGTCCGGTGCCGGACCAGCGGATACGCTTGACATCTCCGCCACGTCCAGGCCGAACCGAAGCGCCTTGACATTGAACCTCGTCGCCAATCTCCTCAGCAAATCCCCTTCCCTCGAGCGAAGCAGATCGAGCGCCACCGCCATCCGGGTCAGGCCGTCAACCTGTTTGCTCTGCTGCTCCGTCAAAATCTGGTCTTCCGGCTTGCCGCTTAGTGCCTGCTGAAGCTGGTCATCGGTCAACAGATCGTGCAATTTAGCCATGGCAAATCGGGTTTTGGGGTCGCGCAGCTTGTCGGTCAATCCCATGCTTGCCGAAGCATCGAGAAGCACCGCGATGCTCGCCTCTTCCGGTACGGTTCTCTTCCACGCCATCGTCGGCTCAAGGAGAACCATCGCCAGACACGCCAGCCCAAGGACCCTCAGCCCCCACAGCATGACCCTGTGCTTAACCTGCTTCGTCCTCAGGTCTTGCCCGTAGAAAAACAGAACCGCTATCGCGGCAATAGTCATCAGGACAACAAACATCACCAGCCCCATGGGCGTCCCGATGACAAGCCCTCCGTTCTGCCTTTCGGCAACGAGGCTAAAGTTGTTGCACCAGACTGACTGATTCATCTTCTCTTGATTGCGTTCCGCGCCGAGCGGAGCGGCCTTTCGCTATCGGTCTTTTCGCGCTCGGCTATCCGAGCCTTGCGCCTCTCACCCTTTATCAATCTTCCGGGCCAGAAGGGATTCCAGCAACAGCAGACAGATTGTCCCGACGATCAAGAATCTCCATATTTCCTTTCCGTGCCTGATTCGTTCGATGGCTTCAGCGGCTCCTTCCCCTCTCAGATACTTCAATTCCTCCCAGGGCATCTGCCTCCGAATTGCTTTCTCGTCGAGAACCGAAAGGTCGCTTTCCGCCGTGTCAACGTTTAGGGCGAAATACCTCACGGTCTCGCCTGCGCTGTTAGCGTCCCGTGCTGAGCTTTCCGTCGTCCTCAGCGCATAAATCCCTGCCCTGCTCGTATCCTCGAAAACGACGGTCGGCTCGCTCCCACCTGCCTCGTCCTTCTTGACAATCACCCTGAAAGACTGGCCCGCGGGATCAGTGATGCTCGCCGGAGAGGTCGCGGCTTCCGGCCTTACGCTTTGCACGATCTTCTCACCAACCGTCAGGTTGTACCTTTCGCCGAAGCCGCTCGCGAGATAATATGCAAGCCGATGAAGCAGCGGAAGGAAGGCCGGCCTCAGGGCCATATTCGACCACTTCAAATCGCAGCTCGACGCGAACAGAATCGTCCGCCCGCGACCGAACTTCTTCTCCACCAGATATGGCGAACCATCTGAAAACCTCGCCAGAACTCGCACGTCCGGGTCGCCCTTGTCCGGTTCCAGTGAGAAGAACCGGTAGAATTTCGCCGTCGTCAGGTCACCACCCGCCGCGTCCTTGAATGCGGCCATCGCTCGATGCCCGAAATCAACTTCCGAAATCCTGTAAACCTCCGCCACCTCCTTCGCGTCCCCCGTGGGGACGGCGCCTTTCGCTGAGCCAATAGCGCATGGAAGAAACGATTTCTCCGACGACGCGTACCTCGCCGCGTACTCTACGGGGTCAACTTTATCTCCGAGAAAAATCATCAGTCCGCCACTACTTCTCACGAAATTGCTCAGCTCCTCGTACATTCTCGGCGAGATTGCAGGCACGTTGTATAGCGCGACGATGTCGTACCTCGCCAGTTCCTCCTCGAGGGACTTCTGCAAACTGACGACGTTAGGGTCAAGGATATTCGACGCCGCCTCGATTCCCTCCAGCCCTTTCTCCGGGGCAAACGCATACGCCAGATAGCCTATCCCGCTCTCAAACCGGTCCTCCGACCCGACGCCGTCAACACAAAGAATCCGAACGGACTGCCTTGCCTCGAAACTGAAATAGCGCGAGTTGTCGGTCTCCAGACAATCCGTCTGAACTGCGACTCTCCGCCAGTGGAAGCCCGGCGAGTCCACCGAAAAAATCAGCCGCCCCGTCGAGACGAGGTTCTTGAATTCACTCCCTTCCGCCCTCGCCACTTCCTTCTTCTCATCGTCGAGAAACAACGTGAAAATCGGCCTCGCCGCGGGCTTCTCCGCGGAGGTTATCGCACCAACCTCCACCATATACCTCTTCCCCACTCCGCACGGGAACGAAGGCAACTCCGCCCAGGCGGCCGTCACGTTTTCCCCGGCTCGCCTCGAGACATCAACCACGAAAATCCTCGGCTTCACCTTCGCCCGCGCGAGAAGCTGGTCGAGCTTCCGCCATCCTTCTCGGTTCGCCGCATCCCACGCGCTTTTCTGACAATCCGTGATGAGAAAAAGCTCTTTCCGCGTATTCTTCTCCAAATCGAGGATCTCGAGCCCTTTCGTCAAGGATGCCAGAATATCCGTCGTCTCGTCGGAAAGCTCCGAGTTTTCGATAAGCTTCTTGACCTTCTCCGGCAAGGGATTTCCCTCCGTCACCACTGTCGGCTGCTCCGCCATCAGCGCATAAGTCAACGAATCTCCCCGGGCAAAACCCGAGACGATTTTCGCGGTCACCTCCTTCGCCACGTCAAAGCTCGTCTTCTCCCCCTCCTTCAATCCCATGCTGTAGGAGTTGTCCAGAATGAAAACCGCGGAGCTTTTTGACCTTGCCAGGGCTCCGCCAAAGAATTCGCCCGTGAAATACGGCCTCGCCACCCCCAGAGCCAGGAGAGAGACAATTCCCATCCTGGTCAGCAAGAGAATCGCCTGCATGACCTTTAACCGCCTGGCCGTCAGCTTGCTCGACGAGACAAGAAACTCCATCGCAGCCCACGCCACCGTCCTGAATCGTCTTCTGTGGAACAGATGGATCAGGATCGGTATCGCGGCCCCAAAAAGGCCCCATAGAAGGTAGCGATTGAAGAAGGCTACACTGAACATCTTCCTATTGCTCGCGCGGGGAAATGTCGAGGGTCACCGCCGTCTCGTTCCGAGGTAGCGCGTCAATGCACGGCCGAAATTCTCCTGGGTGTTAATCTGGAAATAGTCAATTCGGTTGTCGCGACATCCTTTCTTCAACTTCTCGGTGAACGCCCTCAACTGCGCCAGGTACTTCTTCCTCAAAGCGCTCGGCTCCGTCAGGACACGCCGCCCGTCCTCCATTCCGCGAAACAATGTTACGCGCTCGAACGGGAACGTCAGCTCGTACGGGTCGAGCAGATGAAAGACAATCACCTCGTGTTTCTTGTGCCGAAAATGCTGGAGGCTCACTAAGACCTCGTCCGGGTTGTCAAACAGGTCCGACAGGACGATGACCAGACCCCTTCGCCGAACCCGTTCCGCCAGGTCGTGAAAAATGTTCGAGACCTTAGTCCTGTTTCCCGGCTTGAGCCTCTCCAGTTCCTCCAGGATAATCTTCAGATGCTGGGGGCTGTTCCTCGGCGGAATGTATCTCTGAATCGCTTCGTCGAACGTCACCAGCCCCACCGCGTCCTGCTGCCTCAGCATCAAATAAGTCAGCGCAGCCGCAAGGTGCGCCCCGTATTCTAACTTCGACATCCCGTCCGACCGATAGCCCATCGAGCCGCTCGAGTCCAGAAGGATATAGCACCTGAGGTTCGTCTCTTCCTCGTACCGCTTGACGTACAACCTATCCGATTTGCCGAACACACGCCAGTCAATGTGCTTGATTTCGTCACCCTGCGTGTACTCACGATGCTCCGCAAACTCGACGCTGAACCCCTGGTAGGGGCTTTTGTGGAGACCCGAAACCACTCCCTCCACGACCATTCGGGCCTTCAGCTCCATCCCCGAAAGCGTCATCAACACCTTCGGGTCCAGGAAACTACCTTTGCCTTTCTCTTCGCTCATGGCCCAACCTGACGTACAGATGATGAGTCACAATGGACGCGCCAACGGCCCCTACGAATGTGAGGATCATGGCCAGCTCATGTAACTCTGGCGGCACGAACAGCGCCATCACACAAAAGCCCAGCGCGAGCACCCCGAAGAATGCTACGTCCTTCACTCGCAACCCACTCGTTAGTGCAGAGTACCCGACCCCGAGGGCGGTTATGGCACCTAACACGACCAGGTGCATCGGGGGGCGATGGGCGAGCCGCACTGCGGCCAGCACCACCCCGCAGACAGCCGCAAAGCAAAGCCATTTCGCCGCGGGGCCCGGCTGGTCGCGCCATCGCTGCGGATTGCGCTTTCTGTCCAAGTACTCGTATACGATGATAGACGCGAGGGCCACCGCCCAGGTTCCCCATCGCAGAATCGAAGGGGCCCAGGAAAAGAATTCGGTGTCCAACAAAACCCAGGAACACGCGAACGCAAGGACGAGCAGAAAGTGATAGAGTGCCTTGCTGAGGGCGAACCTGACCAAGCCCGCCGTCATCCCCATCAGCACTATCAGTCTGAGGAGCCATCCCATCGCTTCACTCTCACCCTTTGTTCAGCGTGACCCAAGAAACTCTGCCACGAGGGCTCCGGAGCGCCACGTCTACGTGAGAACCGCTCGGGCCGTGCTACGCTCGATACGACCAGTCGACAGCGCACGCCAGCCCTGACGACCTTCCTTGAGTGCACATTGCTCTACGAGCTCTCGCCGGAACTTCCGGAAGACACACGGCCAACGTCGTCGAGTGCTCTCGATTACCGCTTATATAATTCTACCAGACGAAAAAGGATTGAGGAAGGACGAAACACAAGAACAGCCCGCCACCCCAAAAAGCGCACAGACCCCTATGCTCCTTTTATCCTCCCCGCGCTACTTGGCTGCTTCCTTTTGAGAAGGGGCAAACTTCGCCCACACGAGGTCCCCGGAGTAGAAAATCACGGCGCTGGATTCCATCTCCCCTTCCTTCTTCGCGGCGTATGGGCTGCGGCACAGGACAAGAATCCTCTGATCCCCTTCGGGATTCTTCGCAATCGAAATTGCCGCCTTCCCTCTTTCCAGTGGCAGCGACGGCTCCTTCAGCATCTCAACCGTGTCGGCGTGGGCGACGAGCTTCCCACGCACCGTAAGCAAGGCGCACGTAACTGTCCCCCTGGCATCCCGCCCCGCCTGAAGCCACCCGGCGCGGAACTCTTTCCCGTCGGAGACGATCAAAATCGCCAGCGGCGGCGCCGCCTCGGGGAAATTCGACGCCATCGGCACCGCCGTCAGAGAATATTCCTTCTTATCCTTCGCGTTCACGAACTTCGCTGTACAGGCGCCGTCGGTCAGGAATCGCAACGAGATTCGCTTCTTCTTGAACATCTGCACAAGGTCTTTGAACGCCGCCGACTCAATCGCTGGCTTCGTGGTCTCAGCCAAATCGGGCGCCTTCTCCGTGAACTGGCTCAGCTTCTCCACTGCTAACGCACCGCCAGCAGCCAACATGCCGCATAGCGCAATCAGAAAAAAGAATTTTGCCATTCGTCTCTCTCCTTGTCTTACCATCTCCTTAGTGCCGCGACTCATAGATTCAATCACGTGGTTCTTCCAGACAGGATGAACAGCATACACCGGATTCTGCGAATCTTGTTTGTGCCCTTTTCAGTCTTGCGAGTTTCGGTCATCCGCAGCCACTATCTGGACAAAGCCGCGGACCACCCACACTTTCGTGCTCTCCCTTCCAAATCCTGACCATCCTGTGAATCTTGTCAGACTTATCCTCGCCTTTGGCGCGAGGATTCAACTTCCTTCTCCGGTTCTGTAACGCCACGCTGCGCAAGCCAGTTCAGGAGCCAATCGCGCGACGCATCGGTCAGGTAGGCATCTCCCGGCCAACCTTGCCGCCAGCGCAAATGCGTCCCGTGATGAAAACTCACCATCGCAAGAAGTCGCTTCCCGCGATAAAACTCAAACGTCGGATCTCCGCAGCATTTGCATTCCGCGCCAAATTCCGCCACCTTGAGGCGCCTCACGAAGTCCGACACCCTTTCCTTTCCCGCAAGTTCACACAGCGTCGTCTCCAGCGCTACATCCCGATGGCACGAGCCTCCCGACCGAACGCGAAGCCGATCCGCCCCCGCGACAACCTGCCCGAAATGGTCGACCTCCCTGCTCCGCGTGGGCCTTTGGCTTGGCTTCCCACAGCCCACAAGCAGAGCAACCACGCCAACTGCAATTACAGCAATTTGCCTCATATGTCTCTCGTCCGCAAAGAGGTGTCCACGCGGCAGGTACCCCGGCTACCCTGGCCGGCTTTCTTCTGGCGAGGTGAAAGTCGTCCTGCCGGCGAGCGCCCGGCCAAGGGTATTTGCGTCCGCAAATTCGAGGTCTGTCCCGACGGGCAACCCCGCCGCGAGCCGCGTAATTCTCACGCCGAACGGCCTCAGAACTTCCACGATGTACAGGCACGTGGCATCCCCTTCGACCGACGAGCCGGTCGCAAGGAGAACTTCCTCGACTCCACCCGCCTTCACCCGCGCGACAAGCCCACCAATCCTCAGCGCCTCCGGCCCGATTCCTTCCAGGGGCGAAATCAATCCCCCGAGCACGTGATAGACTCCATTGAACTGCTTTGTCTCCTCGATCCGGAAGACATCCTTGAAATTCTCGACCACACAAACCAACCTGTGGTCTCGCCTCTCATCGGAGCAAATGCTACAAGTCGCTCCTTCCGAAAGAGCACCGCACTTCTCGCACCGCCGAACCTTCGTCGCGACAGCCCGAATCGCCTCTTCCATTCCTTTCATCCCGGCTTCGCCCGAATCGAGAAGATGAAACGCGTACCTCCTGGCGCTCTTCTCGCCGACGCCCGGAAGCTTCTTGAATTCCGCTATCAACGATTGCAGACTCTTTGGAAATTCCATCCCTTCGCTCCCAAGCAAGAGAACCGGGCCTCGACCTCACAGCCCAAGCTTCTTCAAGAATTCCGGGGTTCCCAGTGCCTTCAACCCCCCGGTCATTTTGTCGAGCTCCTCTTTATGAAGGCTGGCGATTTTCTCCAGGCCCTGATTTACGGCGCTGACAATCAAGTCCTCAAGCATCTCAACGTCCCCCGATTTCACCACCTCCGGGTCTATCTTAATCCCGACGAGCCTCTCGTCTCCCCTCACGACAGCCTTCACCGCGCCTCCCCCGGCAGAACCTTCCGCGAGTTGGTTGCCCAGCACCTCCTCGGTCTTCACGAGTTGCTCCTTCATCATCTTCGCTTGCTTCATCAACTTCCCGAATCCGGTTCCCATCTCTTATCTCCCTCGCTTGACAATCCTCCCACCGAAAATCTCCTGAGCCTTCTTCACGACCGGTATCTGCTCGACCTTCTCCGTCGGCGGCGCCTCTGCTACTCGCCCCGTCGTCTCCTCGACCTCGACGCGGACTTTATTCCCCCACTTCTCACTGACAACACCCTCCACCATCCTCCGGCTCTCTTCCTCCGCGACGCGGTTCCTGTGAAACGAATGACCTGGGTCGAAACCCAGCGTCAGAACTCCGTTTTCAAAATTGACAACCCGCCCGAACGCAAGATTCTCCTTCAGGCTCGGCCGGAGCTGCCCCAGAGCCTCCATCGCCCTGTTCCACACCGTCGTGAAATCCCTCGCGTCTTTCTCCGAAAGTGTCGTCAACGGCGACTCTTTCACCGCTCCGGTTCCAGACACCGACGAGAAAAGGTCCGACTGATCCGTTTCCTTCGCATGAACCCCGACGCCTTCCAGCGGAAAAACCCCGCCGCCCCTCGCCTGCACCTCATCCAATTTCCTAATCAGGGTATCAATCGAGACTCGGTCTCTCGACCGAACAAGCTCCACCAGCGCCACCTCTAAGACAATCTGCTGCGACCCCGGATTCGCAAGTTTCATCTGCGCTTCTGCCAGAATGTCAATCCCGTGAATCAACTGCTCCTCGGAGAAATTCGCCGCCATCTCCGAAAGCCTTCTCAGCTCGTCGGCGGAGACCTCCAGTATCTTCCCGGGTTCGGCAGTCGCTTTCGTTATCAAGAGCTGCCGGTAGTGCTCGATTAACTCATCAACAAAATGCTGAACGTGCTTTCCTTCGCTGGAAATTTTCGCCGCAATCCTCAAAACTGCTTCGACGTTCCCCTCGATGATCGCCCTGTCTATCTGGTAAAAGGTCTCCGTCCCGACGAGGCCCAAAAGCGACGTAACGCTCTGGGCATCAACCTTCTTCCCACAGAATGAAATCACCTGGTCGAGGATGGACTCCGCGTCGCGCATCGCTCCTTCCGCTCGCCGTGCAATGGCGACCAGCGCCTCGTCCTCGACCTCGGCTCCCTCCGCCTCCGAAATCTTCCTCAGCCTCGCCACAATCTTCTCCATGGGAATCCGCCGCAGCTCAAACCGCTGGCACCGGGAGAGAATCGTCGCGGGCATCTTGTGCGGCTCGGTCGTTGCGAAGATGAACTTCACGTGCCCCGGCGGCTCTTCAAGCGTCTTGAGAAGGGCGTTGAAGGCCTCTCGGGTGAGCATGTGAACTTCATCAATGATGTATATCTTGAACCGGCTGCCGCTCGGCATGAACCGCACGTGCTCGCGGAGTTGTTTTACATCATCAATCCCGCGGTTAGAAGCTCCATCAATCTCTAACACGTCCACGCTGATCCCCGACGTTATCTCCCGGCATGGCGCGCACGCGCCACAGAAATCCGGGGTCGGCCCTTTCTGGCAATTGAGGGCCTTCGACAGGAGGCGCGCGATTGTAGTTTTGCCGATTCCTCGCGGGCCAGAAAAAAGATAAGCATGGGCAATCCGCCCCATCTTGACGGCATTTTTCAGCGCCTGGACAGTCCCCTCCTGCCCCACGACCTCCTCAAAGGTCTGTGGCCTCCACTTCCTCGCCAAAACTTGATACGAACCTTCTCCCTTCGCCACTTCCTATTTCTCTTTCCGCGTTCTCCGCGGTTACTTCCTGTTGAAACAATCGGCCCGCATCCCGTGTGGCATGGGCATCCTGCCCATGACGATCCACCGGTCGCGCTAGGAAAGGCGCCCCCTGGTCCCCACCGGAGGCAGAACAGGCGGGGCGCCTGAGAAACAGTGGCTCCGAAGCGCTTGACCGCGGCTTGCCGCCCGTTTCACCCGGCCCCGGTGCCGGCCAGAGCCCGTCGCCGCGCGAACCACGGGGCACCGGGAAGCGGGCGGCTCCTGGGCCCCTCAGCGTGCGACACCGCCTCGTGCTTGCTAGCGCAGAACCTCGTCGACGTACATGTCGTACTCGCGCTCAAGGCGCGCCAAGATTTCGTCCCGTTGCCGACGCGAGTACTCGCCCTGCTCGTACCAGTACTGCACGCGCTCTACCTCCTCTTTGAAGGCTTGGCGCTTCTCCGCCAGCGTGGCCCATTTGCCCGCGCCGCCCCACACGCCGTAAGGCTTTTCCGCCTCCCTCTTCCTCCTCGCTGCCGCTTCCTGCTCCTGCTTCCTCACCCTCTCCTTGTCCTGGTATTCCTGGTGGAGTTCCTCCGCGGTCTGCAGGCGCGCGCGCAGAAGCGGCGGCTCCAGGCATCCGGTCAGCAGCAGCAGAGCGATCAGCACCGGCATCAGCCCCAGCCTCATATTGGTCCTCCTATCCAGAGACTAGAAACACCGTATCGGCCGCGCACCCTCAATCGGCTCCGGTCACAGACGGTTTCCCATGAGGGTCGGCTCCTTCCGAATGCCCGATCCATTGAGACAGCCGGCGCTTGATCCGGGAAACACGATCGGCCGAAACTTCACCGATTGCTCCCAGGAGAACCTCTTCCTCAACCACGGCGAGCCTGCTAATGCGGATCACGCTCGGTGTCTTTAGACCGGACGCGACAAAGTCAAAATCAGCGCTCCCTACAACCTCATCGAACTCCGGAACCGCCTGAGTCAGTTGCGACGACACCATGCAAATCAGCCAATCGCGGTGCGGCCCTGGAAGTTTTCGGATCACCAGCGCGGGACGAAGCTTCGCGGCCGCCTGGTCGGTCTGCGGAAAGCGCAGAAGAACAACCTGCCCCTCGTGAATCACGTGAACTGCTCCCTGAGATCGTCCGCGGAGTAAGGGGACGGTTCCGACTCCATGCCGCGCATCGCCTCAGAAAGAGACATGGCCCGCCAGGCCGCGTCGTCACCAGCCGTCCTCTCTCGCCCTACTTTCGATTCAAGATATTCGACGAAGTCGAGCACCTCAACCTGCAAGTGCTGCGGCAACGCGCTGATCTGCTGAAGGATCCTCTCCGCCACGGTCATTTTCTCCATCTCCTCCTCGAGTCGAACATTATTCCATATTGTGCGTCAGACCAACCAGTTGGTTCCCCAAATTATAGTTCGGCCGCGCACCCTCAATCGGCTCCGCGGACAGCCGGTTTCCCAGGAGAGTCTGCTCCTTTCAGGTAGCCTCACGGCACATGGAGGAATTGCTTACGGCTGCTACCTTCCGGTCCTGACCGG
>CAYZXL010000013.1:0-106347 GCA_964482435.1 uncultured Verrucomicrobiota bacterium | reverse complement strand
GGACTTCAGCGAGAAGGACCGCAGCGGAAGCATTGACTCTTCTGCTCGTCAGGGCGACGCTCTGGCGGGCGGGGAGGCGAAAGCCCCGGGCAATCGCCCTGTAACCTCTCAGGGCGTATGGCCGCTACGGGGACAAGAAATCGTAAAGTAGGATCGTGCCGTTTGTAAGACCGACAGCGAGCTTGGATGACGAGTGATTGAACGCCAGGCAAATCGGCTCATCAGGGGCGGCGGGCAAGCTTATTGCTTCCCTGCGGTTGCGCACGTCCCACAGCCTCACCGTCATGTCCTCACCTGCGCTGGCGACCATTTCTTCGCCTCTGCTGAATGAAAGGCGCCGGAACGAAGGAAGTCCTGCCCCGTGAGCTGCAAGCTCAATCTCTTTTTCCTCTGCAATATCCCATACTCCCAGGTTGCCCGTCCTCGTAACAACAGCAAGCTGCCGGCCCGTGGGACTGATGGCACAGAGTAAGTTGACGACACCCGTGGGCGCGTACTCCTTGATCGGCTTCAGGTCGCGAGCGTCCCTGACCCACAGACGACCATTTTCCGTCCAACACAGGAGCGTATTCTTTTCAGTCGCACCGAACTGGAGGTGCGTTACCACTCGGCCCAGGTTATCGAGCGCAATGGTTGCTCTCATGCTCAGCCAAGTCGTGTCCCAGAGTCTGATGCCCGAATGCCGGTCCCCAGATGCAAGGAAACGCCCGTCCAGACTGAACGCCAAGGACTGGACTATATGGGGTTGGCCTCCAAAACAGCGGACCTCCCGCCCAGTCACGAAGTCGTAAAGCCTGATGGTTCGGTCCTCAGCCGCGTAAGCCAACAACCCTTCTTTTGTCGGTGAAAAGCAGAGCGCGATCACCACAGAGTAAGAATGGTTGAAGGAGCTTAGCAGGTTTCCCGTCTTGGCGTCCCAGGTGGAAATCGAACCAGTGCTGTTTCCGGACGCAAGAACCCTGTCATCCGCGCTAAAGTCCAGGTTATAAGGGAGGGGCACTCTTCCATCGGAGGAATCGGGTCTGAGCGTAAGAACTTTGACACAAGGTGGTACCTCGTCTGCCAGGAGTCTCCAGAGTTGCTCGCCGACACCCGCGCGCAGGGGCGAGCACCCCTTTTTTTGCCGCGCTTGTCTGAGAGGCGGTCATGAAGTGGAGCATGTGGCAAGGAGGGGAACAACTGGACGCCCCGTGGCCTTGCTATATCTGGTATGCCGACTCCCTCGACAATCTCGCGAGAACAAGTGGCTCACCGAGACACGCCGATAACTCATTTTTTCTCGTTGGGACGAACTGTCCCCAGAGGTTCCAAAGTGACGGGGTCAATTTTGATGCCGAACCTGTCGGCACGCTTGACCACATCCTGCGCGAGATTGTACTCCCCCTTCTCGCGGTAAAGCATGGCAAGCCTGACATACGCGTCCGCGAACTTGGGATTGTGCCGGATTTCTTCATGGAACTCGTTGATGGCTTCTTCGAGCTTGCCCAGCCTACGAAGAACCGTGCCCAGGTTGAAGTGGACGTAGTGCTGGGCAGGCACAATCCTGATAACCTCGCGGTATTCTGCGACAGCCTCAGATAGTTTCCCGACGCTGACGAGAGTATTGGCCAGCTTGTGATGGGCATTCGCAGAATGCGGGTCTAACTCGATGGCGCGGCGGAATTCCTGTACTGCTTCCGGCTCCCTGTTCAGCCTTGCCAGGCATACTGCCAGGTCGCTGTGGTAAACGGCGCTTTCCGGATCGAGCTCGATCGCTGTTTTGAGAGCGTCGGCTCCTTCGGCGTTTTTGCCCTGGTTCAAGAGAGCGTATCCGAGGTTTCCGTAGGTTTTGGCATCGCCGGGGTTCACGGCCACGGCCTTTTGCAGAACCTTAGTTGCTTGCTCAAATTCGTTGAGGGCAAGCAGGGTTTCGCCGAGAGCTTGCAGAGCCTTGGCGTCGTTGGGCTGGGCCTGGAGGGCTTTCTCAAACAGCTCTGCAGCTTCCTTGTTGTTCGATGTCGTCCTTTTCTGCAACCCCAGCTTGTAGTAAAACACGGATGCGGAGGTCGGATGTTGTGCTATGGCGTTCATAAGCTCCCGGCTCGTGGCGTCAGGCTTTTCCTGGAGCGCGAGGGCGAAAGCCAGGCTCCCCAGCGCCAATTCGCTTTGGGTATCCAGCGAAACGGCACGGCGCCCCCATTGTATGGCCGGCTCAACGTAGCCTGCGTAGGCATAAGCCCGGGACACCGCCGCACACGCGTAAGCATTCCCGGGAAGGCAGGAATGCACCATCGGGGCTTTGCGGGCTGCCGCTTCGTATTCTTTATCTTCGATAAGGCATATCACGGCTTCGAGTTGAATCACGGCGTCGTTGGGGTCGGCTCTGTCGCTGAGGGCGACGATTTCGCGTCGAAGGCTTGGCGGGCAGACCTGACCCAATATGTATCGGAGAAACTGAGGGCTCGGGGGAGTGATTGTTAACTGCGGCTGATTGTCTTGCCAGGCCCGTTCCTTTTCGCGGAGTTCCTCCTGCATCTTAGCGACGTTGTTGTCGTTGGGCGCCAGCTCGCGAGCGCGGTCCAGGATGCGGTCAGCTTCGACGATAAACCCCTTGAGAAACCACACTCGAGCCAGTCGAGTCATGGCGGCGACATTGAAGGGGTTTACCATCAATACGCTGCCGAAGTTCTTTTCTGCGTGGTCCAGGGCCCCCGCTGCTAACAGAAGCTCTCCGGCCGCGTAGCAGTAATCCTCGAGAAGAACTCCTTCCTTCTTGTCCATAAGACCAAACCCGAGGTGTACGGCGGAAGCGAGCAGATTGCCCTGCTCACGGTAGTACCGGGCCATAGCCAAACAGGGGGATTCCAAATCGGTCACCATAGGGGCAAAAAACCAGTGCAAGGCGAGGGGCAACTGACCTCTTGCGAGGTAAGCTTTCCCCAACTCGTACGCAGCCGTTTGGCTCTCCTGGTTGAGCTGCAATACATGCGTCCAATAGCTCAAGGGGGACCGTGTATAAAGGTTGAGTTGGACGGATCGTCCCGCGAGGAATAGGAATAATGCAAGGAACGCCACTTGAAACCCCAGTCTCAGGTGGCGGCGTCGGGCGCGGAGAAGAAGTTCGTACACCCCGGCAGCGAACAACGCCAGACCGGCTACCGGAAAGTAAAGATAGGACCAGGACACATAGTCAACCACACGGTTGTACGCCACCGACGCGTATGGAATCATGACGATGAATATGAAAAGGATGCCCAGCGCTGCCCACTGCCTTCTGGCAAGGGCCAGTGCCGCTCCCACAACAAGCACCAGATTAACCCCTGCCCAGACGAGGAACCTGGCGTCACTCCATAAGAAAATCTTCTCAACCGTCTCATGGAGAACACTGGGCACTCCTCGCGTCAGCAGGAGACCGCCAGCATATTGCCTTGTGGCCCCGGTCACCGAAAACAGACCACGCCAGAACGATCCCTTGCGTGCGATGACGTATAGGTAATGAAGAGGGTGTGGGGTGCACCACAGCCACAAGGGGAAGAGGGACAGAGGGATCAAAGCGAAAGGCCACAGGCGAAGCAACGTTCGCCTGATCCTGGACCGCTCGTAAAGGAGTTCATAGACAAGCAGAGTGAGACCCAACCAGAGGGCCGGCCTTGCGGTCAGGACAGCCAGAACGAGAAGACCAACTGCCACCGAATAGAGAGTCTTGCTGTGGCTTCGTGAGAACGACAGGTACGCTTTCAAAGACCCAAGAGATAGGGTCAGCCCCAGAAGCATATAAAACTGATTGATATCGTTGACAATTACGGTGCAAAGGGGGTGGAGACCAAACACGGCTCCCGCCGTCAGTGCCACTGCCGGTCGCGGGGAAAAGTGCCGGGCAATGCCGAACACCAAAAGAGTGTTCACAAAGTGGAAAGCCAAAAGCCAGACGTGCCAGAAAAGAACACTCTCCGCAGCGACGAAAGTGCGCGCAACAGCGACGAGGACATAGCTCAAAGGGCGAAACTGCCCGGAGGTGAACAGGGTGAAATCGCGCGAAATGATGTGGGGGACATTGCGCACGTGAGAAAGAACCGGCAGTCGGAGAATGCTGTCATCGTGAGTAATGAGGGTCCGGGAGAACAAAGAGACCGAGTAGATGGCCGAAAGGAGGATGCCTGCCAGCAGAACAACCATGAGCCAGGGGCGGCCCCGCGTTTTTTCTGGCCCGGAGGCTGTTGCCACGCGCCCAACGCGTGGAGAGACCCCTGAGCGAGACTTCCTCCCCTTTCGATTCCTGGACATCGTGCTAACCTGGGCTGCCTTTTCTCTCTCTGACGATGCGAGGCTCTTGTTCCACCCGTATCGCGTCGAACAAACCGGCCTCTCGAATGCCCGGGTCTTGTGCGACAAACTCGGGGACATTGAAACTCGCATGGGGCTTTTTCTTCATTGGGACGCGTATCGCAGGCGAGGCGTGTCCCGCTTCATCTATGTGAGTCAAGTACAGGTAAGCGTAGATACCCCCATCTCGCTTGGAAGCCCAAACTAGCCAGCGGCTGTTAGAACTCCAACTGTGCCAGGAATCCGCAGCATACGGCGCGTTGCACTCGAGCCGATGAGCCGGCCCCTTCAGGTCGCCCGCCTTGAGATAGATGTCGCTCGAGGACCGTATGAGGTCTCCACCGTCACACTGGCAAAATGAAAACCACTTGCCGTCGGCGGAAAAACGGGGAAAGTAATTGCTGCGTCCATTGTCTGCTGCGTCCTCGATGGGTTGAGCTACACTCTGTTTGGCGCCGTCAACCGGGACGACGTACAGGTCGAAATGAACGTTCGCCGGGTGAGACCCGACGGGACTCCGCGAAAAAACAATCCGACTTCCGTCCGGAGACCATCGAGGGTAAATTTCCAGTATGTTCGGGTCCGATGCTCCCGGGAGAAGATAAGCTTCGTTTCGAGTTAGGTCACAGATAGCGATATCAGAAGTAGACATCGCCGCCAGTTGGGTCTCATAGAGGATAGGCTCTAACGCGACGATCTTCTGATTGGCGGAGAAAGCAAGTCTCTCGTGATCGGGCGACCAGTCCATAAACGTGGTCATCTGAATCTGGAAAGGAAGCTGAACTCTGTACCCACTATGTCGGTCAATGTCGTAAACACCAAGATACACAGGCAGCTTCTGGCCGACCGCGGCCAGACTTCGTACCTGTAGGCTGAGTTTACCCGTGTTGCCCTGTTTGGAGGAAAAGCAGTGACAATTGACGCAGTACTTCCGGCGTGCTGAAAGGAAAACTCTCGGTTCCTCTTTCCGAATATCACGCACAAAAAGATCGGGGGTCTTGGAGGAGCTAAAAGGAGGTGCGACGAGCCGGTAAACAATATAGCTGTCCGCCGGGTCCCGTGATATCCTGAAGCGGACCATCTCGGAGGCCTGGACCGGCCCCGTTCTTTCTCCCGCCTTGTTCAGTTTAACCCCCTTGACCTGCACTTTCGCGTCACGCGTCACGGCATCCCGCCGGACTCGCTCCCAGACCTTCGAGGGGAAACGCCACGTCTTGCTTGTGGTAACAAACGTTGCCGTCTCGCCATCCTCACCGACTTTGACGGATACCTGCCAGAGATTATTGCGAGGGTCCTCCCATTCCACGGACGGAGCGCACAGATTCGGCGGAAAGAGAGAGCCATCCTGAGGATAAACGATTTGCAGAGACTGAAAAGGGCGGCGGTCCCGATACACGGAGGGCGAACGAAGCCGAGCGACCGCTGTAGCGCCCGTCGTTGCGTCCACCGAACTCTGCTCCGCACCCTTCCGCAAGGCCGCATTGACCTCCTCGCGGTCCTCGCCATCCACCCAGGGGATTTCCCCTTGCCCGGAGCCGGTCGCAAACTCTGAACTTTTTAAGGAGGACTCCGCCTCCTCCTTCTCCTCCCCCATTCTCAAATACTCCGATAGATCGTACTCAACGCGACGGTAGTAGGAGGGTTCCTGTCTGGTGCAGATTTCCAAAGGGCCCTGGAATAGAGCACCGAGCTTCGCATTTCGTACGGATAGCGCTGCGAGTCGAGCGACTGCGAGCAGCGACAAGACGACAATCGCAGCTGCGCTGATTTTGACTGATCGCCATACAGTTTTCATCTTTCATCTCTCGCCATGCATTCCAACGCGGTTCGTAACCGCAACACGATTTCCCATAACAGAATGCCGCGCCCAAAAGCATGCGTCAACTGCATTCCTTGAGCTAATTCGCTGACACGGTGTCCGAAAGCCCTGTAAGGGCGACATAGTGTAGCCCAGGGTGCAGCCCTGGGGGAGGCTCAGGCGCACCCGCGCGCGCCTGATGTTGAAGCGGGTGCAATTTCGCTGTATAGTTGCTCCCAACGCAAAAGGAATCTGAAACGGCACGCGAAACCCTGTCATAAAGCAGCCGTGGGTCTCGTCCGACAGGCTGTGCCCGGCGCGACGATAACAGCGAGTTTGAAGTTCGGGCGGGCCGGGGCAGGACAGGAAGTTTTGGACGTCGAGGCCATCCCGGTGGGAACAATTGGTGAAAGGAGAAGAGGATGGACAAGCCATTTTTCGTCGAGGCGCTGGAAAGGGGCGATCCGGAGTTGTTGGAGCAAATGAATTCTCTCCAGGAGTTCGCAGGCAAGAATGGCGCACTCCCGGCGAGAATCAAGACCCTCATGAGCATGTTTGGCGATGCGATACTTGGCCACCCAGCGGGAGTCAAGGCGCTGGCTGACCGTGCTCGTTCGCAAGGCGCCACTGAGGAGGAGATAGCCGAGACCGTGCGCCTGGCCTTTTTGTGCGGGGGCATGCCGGGTCTGGTAACCGGAACTCACGCTTTTCGGGAGTAGAGGAGCGCGCAGAATGAAACCCCGGGTAGCGACAGCGCTAACGTTTTTCGTTAGGAATCGGATATTTCTTGCGGCGAAAAGACCGCTATTTGTAACGGGGAGCAGCAATTGGATTCCCGCTGGCGGCACGTTCCTGGAGGGGTCCGCTGAGGGGACCTCAGGCGCCGATCCGGGATTCGTTGATGGGCAGAAACGGGACTTTCGACTCAGGTCGGGTTCGCCCTGCGTGCACCGTGGGACTGGCGACCTGGAGTATGTGAATGGCGACGGTGTGAAGCACAGGTTGACTGTTGACCGGTGCTACCTGCCCCCCTTGAGCCTGGCACAGCGGTCTGTGGCGGGCCTGCCCGATTTGGGAGCGTACGAACTGGGGGCTACGTTCAAGGAAGGAATGCGCTCTTTGTCCCGTGCGGCGCCCTGAGACACAACGAGAAAGCGCCGGCAGCTCTCGTTTGTCTTCTTTCCTTCGGCGGATGCCACGGAGAGGATCTTCCGAATAGCTTGGCCTATGGCGGTGAACGTAGTTTTTTCCCCCGCGCATCCGCCATGTTTATGGTTCCATAACTACCAGCGGAGTTGACGGTATGGGTCTTTCGAGACGTGTTTTCTCATTTCTGGTGTCCAGCATGTCGTTGCTGCCCGAGGCAATGATCATCTGTGGAGTCGCAATCCTTTCGGCTGAAGAGATTCCCAGGATTCCCATCGGTCTTGACCGCGTTCCCGGCTATCGAAACCAGGAAGAACAGCGAATGGCGAAGGAATTGGGACTCAACTTCATCCACGAGACGAGCCAGTGGATTGAGCCAGAACCGAACCAGTATGCCTGGCCACAGTCCGTTCGTGAAGACAAGTTCCTGGCGCATCTCAAGCAGTTGAAGAAATGGAGATACAAGGTCTCCGTCACCTTCACGAACGTTCACATGGACCAAAAACATCTCCCGGCGTACCTCAAAGATAAGCGATTCAATGACCCCTATTTGCTTGAGCGCTGGGAGAAGTACCTGGAGACATTCCTGCCGCGATACGGAGACTACATTGACTTTCTGAACATAGGGAACGAAGTGAACAACTATTTCGGCAGGCACCACGACGAGTGGCAGGATTATGTGCAGTTCTTCAAGCGCGGTGCGGAAGTCATACGGAGGTCAAGGCCGAATGTAAGGGTCGGGGTCGTGCTTGTAGAGGATAGCAGAGAAAAGTTCTGGAAGGCCGTTGCACCGTACTGCGACCACCTGGCGATTACGTTCTACACTCCGTGCAGTGTCTTTGCCAAATCCCCAACGGCTGAGGCACTGGACAAAACCAGTCCTAAGTATTTCCGCAGGACTCTCGATGAGGCGATCCGCATCGTTGGTGAAAAGAAATTGCTTATTACAGAGGTTGGATGTGCTACGCATCCAGCGCTCGACTCCTCCCCGGAGCTTCAGGCTCAGTTCATCGAATCGCTTTTTGGCTGGCTTCGAGGAAAAGAAGACAAGATTCTCGCGGTGTCCTGGCTTTCGGCCAAGGATTGGCCGTACGAGGGAACAAAACGGGCGCTCAAGGGATACCTGGACCCGGCGCTATTGAAGCATGAGCGATTTATGAAGTTCCTCACTTCGCTTGGGCTACGATACGAGGACGGAGCCAGGAAGCCAGGGTACTATGCTTTTCAGCAGGAGATTGCTCGTTACCGGAAAGGAAAACCTGAAAAAACCGCTGCAAGCGACGAAAAACAGAAGCGCTAAGCCTCTCCCGTTCTCACTCGAGCAGTGTCAACGCAGTGCTATTCGGTGGAGAGCAAAAAACGGTTTAGCCCCCTCGTTTCGTGGAGCTGATCAATGCGGTTTCTTCACGAACCACATGCTGGCGAGAGCATCTTCTTTGAAGAACTTCAGCAGCATCTCCGCGACTTTCTGACGGCCGCTCTGGCTGGGGTGGGTGCCGTCGCCCGCCAGATCCCCCCGCTCCCAGATCAGATGGTCGCTCTTTCGCGGCGTGGTTCCATCCGCCCAGAGGTAGGGCCCCCAGAGCAGGAGAGGGGCCTTGCCTGTGCCGTTCGCATCGTCGTACTGCAGGTCCGGGTCGCCCTTAATCTGGTCCTGGATCAGCCAGCGGACGGCAAAGGCCCCCTCGTAGGCATACGGCTCGGGGTTCAGCGGGGTGCTGGCATACCCGCCATAGATGCGGCTGCTGAGGTAGGCGATGTACAGGTTCGGAAAGCGTGCCCTGGCATTGTGCAGAACGGCCAACGTGTCCTTCTGGAGTCTCCTGCCGTGCTCGGCGAGGTCGCCGCGCGGGCCCTTGTTGGCGAGCTTGACCCAGACGACCTGAACCTGTTTGGGGCTGACCTTGGCTTGCGCTAACCGCCGGTCCGCTTCGGCCCACGCCCGAGCCGTGGGATCAGCCCACTCCGCCATGGCCTGGCCTCCCTGGGCGCAGTCCACAATAACCACCAGCGGCGACTTCTGTGGGTCCTTGTCGGCGACCTGCTTGAAGAGCGAGTACTCCTGCGTCGCGTTGGACATGCTGAGCGACACCAGGCCGATCTTGCCGTCCTTTGACGGGTTGCCATTCGCATCGAGGGGAACGATTCTCTTGGTCTGCTTTTTTGCTGCCTCCTGATGTGCGGCAGGCGGTTCGTTCCTCCCGCCGCCATAGAGGCCGCCGTCTTCCCCCTTGTATCTGTCCTCTGCCGTCATCTCAGTGAGCGGCTTCAGGCCGAACGAGGGCTTGCCGCCCTCCACCACACTTCTCACGGCGACATGGCTGCCAAGGCGGATCCCTCGCACAACGGGACCCGTGTCTCCTCTGGCGACGGAGATCGTCACCTCGACACCTTCCCTGAGTTCCTTCGATTTCAGGCCCTTCAGCAGCGGCTTGCCGTCGTTGCCCAGGACCTTGACATCCCCGGCGATCGCGACGATACGATCCCGCCCGTTCGCATGGATGTGCAGAACGCTCTTCTCGACCTCGATTTTCCGGATCGTGCCCACAGCCTCAAGAGCGAGAAGGTTATCGCCCATCAGCAGCAGGCCCACTACTGCCGTCAGGAAGAAGAGGCGCATGGCGCTCCCTCCGCGTACCGCAGAAGCAACTGCCTTCATCGGCGCCTGCTTGGCATGCGAGTTACTCTCGTCCCGCTCAGCAGCCGCTCTCAGCAAGGCTTTCATCGTTTCCTCCTTTATGCCGAACGACCGGTCGGAGCATTTTGTTGGGCAGCCCTAACGTTTCCGTAGATAGGCAATCCCTTTCCCCAGTAACCCACCTAAAGCACCCATCGCTATCGCTACGAATGGGCCAAGCAACAGATGAAAGAATGTTGCCCCCATAAAATCCTCCATAATGAAGACATCGAAATCGCTCATCCCGCTCCTGGCAAAATCTTCGTAGTTTCCTTCAGCGCAAAAGATTTGCGCCTGTTGCGGTGTTCCGTGAAACGCATACAAAACCGTCAACAATGTGATGAGCCAGATGAGCGAACTGATGACAGCGCTCATACCCGAAGTCAGGATAGCGTGTTGGAGACTCTTCGTGCGGTATGCAACAACCAAGCCCGACAGGAAATGCAAACTGAAGACAGTGCCGAACTCCAGCAGGCTCGTCAAACTGTTGTCAGCGGGGAGGATAACGTACTCCAACACGATTTCACTTGCGAAGACGCCTCCAGCGACCAGGCCGAAGAGACTGGCCCAGCGAAGGATTCGTGCGTTAATCCGGTGAATAAAGGGCGGACATAAGCCAGCGGCCAATCCGTACATGAACAGAACTGCGATAGCCGCAACGACGCTTAGTAATGGAGTTGCGGGAACCAGTATCCAACCGAGAGTCACCAGGGCAAACCCAATGGCGACGCCGATTAGCAGGCTCTTCTGTAAATTGCTCGGCAGATTCGTGCTGATGAGTGACTGCATATTGGAAGTCACAGATTAAATGAGTCCTATCGTCGCTTCCAGGCTGAGCAACGTTGATTGTATTGGCCCGCGTAACACCCCGGACAATGCGTCGAGTGCTGCATAAAATGCTCGCAATAAAGAGATGTCCTTGTCACAACCATAGCGGTATCGGCTTGTTGCGTCAAGCTGAGACCATTATTTCGGGTATCCCCTCGGTTACGGGCGGCAGACGTGGCAGAAAGGAAGCCACGATTTCGACAGGATGACAGGATGGACCGGATAATCCTGAAAATCCAGTTAATCCTGTCCCACGTTCCTCTGCGCCCTCTGCCTGCTCTGCGGTGAGTCTCTCCGTGACTGAGGGATTACTATCTCGGGTAACCCCTTACTCTCGGGCGGGGGAGAGGCCCCGAGGGAAGGCAGCGCGTTTCCCCCGGGGTTTCCCCATTCCGGGTGCCCTTTCCCGGTCGCGCGCTTCCGAGGGACCCCCGCCGCCCGTAACTGAGGCCATACCCAACTCGGCCTTTTATTGTTGAGATTAACGGGAGGCAGTGGTAAATATTGCCACGTTGGTCAGATTGGCCCACGATGGCGTGGGTCTGATTTGCAGATGTCTTCTCTGCCTGGCAGGAGCCGAGACTGCCGCGAAGGCGTCGGACAAAAGACAACCATACGGGATTCGGCTGATGAGGGAGGAAACGAAAATGGCAAGCTGTAGGGCAAAAGTAAGACGTTGGCATCTGGTTTGTGTTGTTGTGGTGCTTGGCATTCTAACAGTGCACCAGCGGTGCGGCGCGGCCGAGGAGCCGAAGAGTGTTCCCGCGTTGACTCACCCCGACACGACCGGCTGGCAGAGTCTTTTTGCAGCAGACCTCTCGAATGCGGCGAAGCCAGAGGGCGTTTGGTCAGTGACAGAGGGAGTGCTCACGGCGACCGAGGACCAAGCAATCTGGACAACCAAGGATTACGCCAACTTCATTCTGGACCTGGAATTCAAAACTGCACCCGGCACTAATAGCGGCGTTATTGTCTATTGCGCCGATACGAAGGACTGGATTCCTAATTCGGTGGAGATTCAGATCGCCGACGACTACGCGGAGCAGTGGGCGAAGTCACCCGCGACATGGCATTGTGCAGCCATCTTCGGTCATCTTGCTCCGTCGAAGAGCATGGTCAAGAAGCCTGGCGAATGGAACCGCTTCACGATAAAGTGCGTCGGCCAGAAGATTGATGTGGTGCTTAACGGCGAGCACGTCGTTTCGATGGACATGAGCAAGTGGACTTCCGCCAAGACCAATCCCGACGGGTCCGAGATCCCGGCGTGGCTGAGCAAGCCGCTCTGCAAGCAACCGACGAAAGGAAAAATCGGCCTCCAGGGCAAACACGCCGGCGCCCCGATCTGGTTTCGCAATATCAAGGTCAAGGAACTGAAGTAGGCTGCGTCCGGATTGCCAACGCAGCGCTGCCACAAAACGAGAGCCTGAAGCAGACTCGTTGCCCTGGCATTGTGCCCTGTCCCTGGCGCCGAGAGCAGCGGATTTGTCCAATGTCTGAAAAAACTGCTGTACAATCCGCGCATCGCCCCGAGTGTGCGGCGCAATACAATCTCAAAAAGAGATTCAACTGCCGCCAGCTTGGGATACGATCGGGGCGAATTTCTGGATGCGGTGGTTGTGGCTGTCGCTGACGTAAACGTTACCGGAGGCGTCCACGGCGATGCCCAGAGGGACGTTGAGCTGCCCCGGGTCCTCTCCAAACCCGCCCCACCCGGTCAGGAACTTCCCTTCGGGCGTGAGCTTCTGGACGCGGTGGTTGTCGGTGTCGGCGACATAGACGTTGCCCTCTTTGTCGAGAGCGACCGCCGCCGGGAAATGAAACTCGCCGTCGCCGCTCCCCTCTTTCCCCCACTTTGCGAGGAACTTCCCGTCGGAGTCAAACTTCTGGATGCGGCAATTCTGCCTGTCGCAGACGTAAACATTCCCCGCCTTGTCCACGGCAATTCCTTCCGGGCTGTCGAACTGCCCATCCTCCTTGCCCTTGCTCCCCCACTCCTTGATGAGCTTGCCCTGGGCATCAAACTTCTGGACGCAGTGACTCTTCTTGTCGGTGATGTACATGTTGCCCGACTTGTCCAGAGCTATTGACACCGGATGTTTAAAGTCGCCTTCGGCCGCGCCATACCTTCCCCACTGCATAATGAACTCTCCCTTAGAGCCGAATTTCTGAATGGGAAAGCTGCCCCACTCAACATCAACGTTATCAACCACGTAGATATTCCCGGAAGCGTCCACTGCCACGCCCCCAGGGTTGTGAAATTTTCCTTCTGCCGCCAGTGCCTCCAGAAGGAGTTTTCCCGCGACCTTTCCCTCGGGATTTAGTTTCAGAATCCACACACTTGTCCGGTCTGCCACATACACCATCCCCGCCTTGTCCACTGCGATCCTGGCAGGGGCGAACCACTCGGAGGGCGACTCCCACGTCCACTTGCCTATGAATTTCCCGTCTGAGCTGAATTTCTTGACGGAGCCCTTGGCCGCAGATTCCGGGGCGTAGATGTTCCCTGATGCGTCCACGCACATGACCGAAACGTCGCCAAGTTCATCGTCGGCCCGACCAGGTTTGCCGAAGCTGGCTGCTAACTTGCCGTTGGAGTCGTACTTCTGGATGACCCCGTCGGTGTGCCCTGGAGATAAACTGTAAGCATTGTCGGAGAGGTCCATAGCCACGATGTGTTTACATGGGACTGTCCACCTGGTCACGAACTGACCGTCGGGCCTGAACTTCTGAATTCGGATTTCTCCCGGTCCCAGCCTGTCCGCAACGCATATGTCGCCGGATTTGTCCAGAGCTATCAGCGTCATATCGGTAAACTGGCCGTCGCCAGTACCCTCGCTTCCCCATTTTGTCAGAAGTCTGCCATCGGAGCCGAGCTTCTGGACGCGATGGTTGACTACGTCCGCGACGTACACGTTGCCGGACGCGTCAGCGGCTACATCGGGGGGAGCACTCTCCAGGCCGAGTTGGAGGCCACCGCTCCCTTCCTCTCGCCATGCTGCAACCAGTGTTCCGTCCGCGTCGAACTTCCGCACCCGGCCTGAGGCAATCGTGTAAATGTTGCCAGAGCCATCTATGGCCAGACCGCCCGAGGAGCCGGGGTAATAACACCCGCCCCAACTGGCCAGCAATCTTCCGTCCGAATCGAAACTCTGCACGAGCCGCCCGGTTGCCCGTGTCCAGAAGAACTGCCAGCCGGTATCGGCGACGACGACCTGGTTCGACGGACCCGCGGCGATGCCCACAGGCTCGTCAAACTTGCCGGGGCTGGCACTGGTGCTTCCCCACGTCTCTATGAGATTCCCGTCCGGGTCGAATACGTCCACGCAATCCTGGGGAGAGGCTGTCAGGTAAACCTTGCCGGAAGAATCCACGGCGATGTGCCCAAGGTGATTAAACCTGCGAGATGTCTCCCACCTGGCAAGGAATTTCCCTTCGGGAGTGAACCTCTGAATGGCATGGGAGGAGGCAACGTAAACATCTCCCGACGGGCTAAAGGCTATGGCTACCGGCCGATAAAAGAGGCCCTCGCTGTCACCGAAAGATCCCCATTTCGTGAGGAACTTTCCCGTTGAGTCGAACTTCTGAACACGGTGATTCCGTGTGTCCACGACGTACACGTTGTCCGACGCATCCACCGCCAGGCCAGAAGCTGTCGAGAATTCCCCGTCGCCATCGCCTTTCCTTCCCCACTCGGTAACCAGTTTTCCATCCGGTGTAAACTTTCCGACCCGGGAGCCCCCGTACTCGACGAGAAAAAGGTTTCCGTGGGAGTCCAGAGCGAAGTCGCCGAGTGGCCCGGCTTTGAGTGCCTCGCTTTTCCACTCGCCTATGAACTGTCCATCCGATGTGAACTTCTGCATTCGGCGGTCCTTCGGGTCCCAGTCCCCAACATAGACTACGCCTGAGCTGTCAACCTCTATGATCCACGGGTTTACAAATTTGCCCTCGCCCTTGCCGGCGCTTCCCCATTGAGTCAGCAACCTGCCCTTGGAATCGAACTTCTTTATCCGATGGTTGCCGGCGTCCACGATGAAGACATTTCCCGCCTTATCAAGGGCTATGCCTCTCGGGTTGTAGAAACACCATCCCCTGGGCGATTCCGGCCACATTTTCACGAAGCGGTACTCTTCGCCCGCTGTGGCAGTGCCCAGGAAAATCCCAAGCATGGCAAGACCAATCAATGCTTTTCTTGCGCTCATCTTTAGATCTCCTATTTGTTCTCTCGGGCGAGCGGGGATGCTTGTCGTCCGCTCCGCCTGCCAAAAAAACCGCTTAGAGGTTATCGGCTTGCGTTGGAATCGAAACTGTCCGTGGCGAAAACCGTTCAACTCGTTCGAGCAATTCGCCCATCCGAAAGTGCAAGGCGGAAATGGCTTTTTCGTGTCTTTCCTGAGCTTCAGCGAGCTGCTTTTGCGCGCGGGAAAGAGCATCCTCCTGGTGAGCGACCAGTCTTTTCAACGTTCGTTCCTCGTGCCGCATTGCACTGAACAACATGGCGCCTCCGGCCAGAACCGCGACCAAAGCGACCGCGGCGCCAACGGCAAGCCTCCTGAAGGCGCGGACAGTTCGCAACTGGGTTCGCCGTGCTCGCGCCTCAGCCATCACCCTTGCCGGAATGCCCGGGGGCGGGCTGCTGGAATCCGCGACGGCCTTCACCCCCGCGGCGGTCCTCTGCGACAGCATGGTCCATCGGCTGAGCTTTTCGGCGCAATCGCTGCAAGTGGCCAGGTGCTTCTCGACGGCCGCCCTTATCGGCGGACTCAATTCCCCGTCAATATAGGCCGACAGATGTTTTGCGAACTTCCCGCACTTCCTACTCATCTTTTCTTCCCTTCTTCCTTAAAATCGTTCAAGCCTTTGGTTCATCCGGGCGAAGTTTCCGGCCGAGCAGGATGCCTTGAGCACTGAGCTCATTGTCCAGCCTCACCCTTGCGTCATGAATCTGAGATTTCACGGTTCCGATGGAGCATCGCATTGCCCCTGCAATCTCTCCGTAGGACATGTCCTCCAGATATCGCATCACAATGGCCATTCGTTGCTTGCCTGGTAGGCGAGATATGGCCCAGTAGATGAGCGTCACCGTCTCCCTGGTTTCGCCAGGAGGCAGGTCGGGGGCTTGTGGCTCAATTTCACTCCAATTCCACGCATCATCCTTTGCCGAAGCGGCGTCGAGACTCACAACCCTCAGCTTGCTGTTCTGCCTGAGCCACTCTCGGAACACGTTTAAGAGGATGCCGTAAACCCAGGTAAACGGCGAGCACTTCTCCCTGAAGCGACCGACTCCCAGGTAGGCTCTGATGAATGTTTCCTGTGTCAAATCTCTGGCATCGTCGGTATTGGCTGTGAGGGCGAGCGCGCCTCGGTAAACCCTGCCCTCCAATCTCTGCACCAGGTCGGAGAAAGCCTCTTCGCTACCGCTCTTAGCCCGAAGAAGAAGCGTGGTCAATTCCTGTTGCACAGCACCTTTCCGCTCTGAGACCTTTATCTAAGAGGTGAGTGACTTTTGCGGCGGAAATGTTGGGTTTTTTCGCGGCCACCCCGCGACTGCGTCAATTTGTCACGCATCGTGAAATCCAAAGTCCCCCCGCGATTCCCACGGGTCGCGAGCAAATCATACCACAGTCTTTCATGAGCTTCGCACACCCGGAGACCATGAAAATGCCCCTATGGGGCCCGTTTTTTCTCGCCAAGGCGCAAAGACGCCAGGAGTTCACGGGCTTGCTCCTTTGCGTCCTTCGCGGCTTTGCGAGAGAGTCCCCGCAGGCCGTGTAGCGGCTATTTTCAGGGTAGTGAGAGCTATCACAATGGAAAGTGAATAAGAGCTTAAATCGCGCTACGGCGACCGGGGGGCTGTAATGGGGGCGATTCGGAAGGAAGTGCCTGCTCCGTGGAGTAGTCCGAGCACGACGGCGGCATTCGCCTTTGCAGGGGGGGATTGCTCGGATGGCACTTATCCCGCGCCGAAGCGACAGGAAGCCCTTTTCCAACTGGTGGGCATTTTTTTGGAGAGGTCAGCCTTCGAGAATTTCCTCAACCTCGGTCTGATCCACATCCATAACGTAAGGGATGCCGCTCACCTTTGCCGCTTCAGGGGTAAGGGATGCGATATCGTCCCGCGACAGATGCTCAAGAGCAAACTTCCGGCTGCCGGCCATGAGCTGGCGCAGCCCTTGCGCAAGACGCTCGTAGTACGTGTAAAGGCCGATGGCGCCGGTGGGTAGCTTCTCGAATTCGTCGTCCCCCAACTCCTCTCTCAAGGCGGCTGCGGTGACGAAAATCTCGTCTATGGAGCTGCCAAACCGCTCGATATAGACGGGGACCTGGCCGTTGCTGATGGCGAGGCCGATTGTCTTACCGACCATTGCAGCGGCAATGGGAGCGCGCGCCATGCCGATAAGTCTCACGAACGGAGCGCCGAGGGCAAGTCCTTTGAAGATTTGGTCCTCGAATGCGAACCCGCCTGCTACCGCGAGCGCCGGCAGATATTCGCCCTTTTCGGCAAGCCGTTTGGCGTACTTATAGAGAAGGGAGTGCAGCTCAACGGGCGGCACCCCCCACTCGTTCATCATGCGCCATGGGCTCATACCAGTGCCACCTCCTGCCCCGTCAACGGTCAGAACATCGAGCTTGTAGCGAGAGGCAAACAGGACCGCCCGGGCGAGGTCCGCAGGCCGATAGGCGCCGGTTTTGAGAAAAATGTGCTTTGCCCCGGCGCGTCGCAGCTCCTCCACCCTTCTGGCAAATGATTCCTCGGTGACCATTCCCACCCTGGAATGCCTCTCAAATTCCCGGAAGGCGCCCCGTTGAAAGGACTTAATCACGATAGGGTCGGTCGGGTTTGGAAGAACTATGTACCCACGCTCGTACAGGAGCTGAGCCTTTTTCAAGTCCCTGATTTTGACTTCGCCGCCGATGTCTTTGGCGCCTTGCCCCCACTTGAGTTCGACGCACTCCACCCCAAGCTCGTTAATGGCATATTCCTGGACGCCGAGCCGGGTATCCTCGATGTTCGCCTGCAAGACGATGGCGCCGTAACCATCTCGCTGATGGCTCTTGTAGAGCTTGACGCGGCGCTTCAGGTCAACGGTGTCAACGACTCGGCCGTTCCTGATAACGGACTGTGGGTCCATACCCACAACGTTCTCGCCAATGGTCAGACCGGTGCCTGCCAGGGCGGAGCCGATTGCCAGACCTTCCCAGTTGTTCCTGGCGATGTCCGTAGAGCCCATCGCGGAGAGGATCCAGGGATAACGGAACTTCAGCCGCTTATCGTGGCCAAGCGCAACTTCGAGGTTGACTGCCGGGAAGATAGCTTTATCGCTGTCCGGCTCGATGCCGTGGGCTCCCACGGCTGTCCCCATGATGCTGAAGTGCGAATAATCGAGGGGGTAGGTTTTCTCGGCGGCGGTGGTTACCACCCCGAAGGGCTGCGGATAGATGACCTCGTGCCCCCGGTATGCAGACTTCCCTATCTCGCACATGCCGATGCAGCCGTCCACGCAGGTGACGCACATCCCGGAGGCGGGGACGACGGAACCGTCGGTCCTGTTTTTTGTCAGAGTTGCCGCTGAGGCGTTTATTCTGGAAAGCGTCACTGTCATTTGCTCACACTCCTTATCTTCACAGGTTCTTCTCTATCTCACATGCGACACAAGGGTCCATATAGCACATCAAATCACGGAACTTTTCCTTCTCGACGCAAGGAGGCGAAATGTTTTCACACCCGCCACAGACCGCCTTCTCCGGTTCGGCGTAGGTGCACCGAAGTTGGCACGCCGGGCAGACGAACATGCAGCCACCGCAAAGGCGGCAGACTTCCGACTGCACGTCAAACGGTGTGCCGATGCTTCTTTTGTCGCCCCGGCTGCGAAAGCCGATGGCTTTTGCCATCATCTGCTCTTCGCACATCCGAACGCATAAGCCGCACAGGATGCAATCCTCGTGCTCCTGCTTGAAGCGCTGCTGGTGGACGCCATGGGCCGCGGCCAAGTCCTGGATGGTCTTGGACTGCGGACAGGAACCGAGCAAGAGCTCCAGGACAATTTTTCGTGCCCGGACGACCCGTTTTGAAGCTGTGCGGACCTTGAGTCCCTCCACAGCCGGGTAGGTGCATGACGAGACGAGTTTTGTGCTCGGCCCCTCTCCAATTTCTACGACGCACAGCCGGCACGCTCCGTAGGGGGACAACCCATCCATGTGGCAGAGGGTCGGAACAGGAAATCCCATGAACCTTGCCGCTTCCAGGAGCGTTGTTCCTTCTTCGACCGAAACAGGCAGTCCGTTGATGATGACTTTGACCATCGGCCTCACGGCTTCCTCCGTATCACCTACCTGCCGACCCTTCCGGCGCCGGCAGGACGCGTTCTTCGTGGTCCGCGCTATATGACTTCAACCGCGGCGACCTTGCACACCGTTCTGCACGTCCCGCATTTGATGCACAGTTCAGTATCAATAACGTGCTGCTGCTTCTTTTCGCCCTTGATGGCGTCTGCCGGGCAGGCACGTACGCAAGCCTGACATCCCACGCACTCTTCGCTGATGAAATAGGTAATCAGTTCCTTGCACACCCCTGCCGGGCAGCGCCTGCCCTCGACGTGCTCCAGATATTCATCCCGAAAATATCGCAGGGTGGAAAGAACAGGATTGGGGGCTGTCTGCCCCAGACCGCACATTGTCGTGTCTTTGATCACGCGGGCAAGTTCGTCGAGAAGGTCGAGCTGGTCTCGTGTTCCCCTGCCTGCGGAGATGTCGTCGAGGATCTCGAACATCCTCTGCGTCCCCTTGCGGCAGGTGAAGCACTTGCCGCACGACTCGTCTTTGAGAAATTTCGTGAAGTACCTGGCGATGTCCACCATGCAGGTGTTTTCGTCCATGACGATCATCCCGCCCGACCCCATCATTGACCCCGCCTCGCTCAGACTATCGTAGTCAATCGGAAGCTCAAACCGGTCAGCGGGAATGCAGCCGCCGGACGGCCCTCCGGTTTGAACAGCCTTGATCGGGGCCTCGCCGACGGCCCCACCGCCGATGTCATAGACAATGTCCTTGATGGGGATGCCCATCGGGATTTCAACCAGGCCGGTATTCTTGATTTTCCCGACGAGGCTAAAAATCTTTGTACCGGAGTTGTTTCTGGTTCCAATCCTGGCGAAGGCTCGCGCACCCCGCTCGATGATGATGGGAATGTTCGCCCAGGTTTCCACGTTGTTGATAGCCGTAGGCTTGCCGTCAACACCTTTTTGCACCGGAAAAGGAGGTCGCTGGCGCGGCTCTGGCATCTTCCCCTCGATAGACCGCATAAGGGCCGTCTCCTCTCCGCAGACGAATGCGCCGGCACCCCTGACCATCCTGACATCAAAGGAAAATCCGGTTCCGAGAATGTTTTCGCCCAACAGGCCAAGGTCTTGAGCGTGCTCGAGAGCAATGCTTACGTGCTTGATGGCCAGTGGGTATTCATTTCGGACATAGATGACCCCCTGCGTAGCCCCGGTCGCAAACGCGCCGATAATCATTCCCTCGATAATGCCATGGGGATTTCCCTCCAGCACGCTGCGGTCCATGTAGGCGCCGGGATCGCCTTCGTCCGCGTTGCAGACAAGAAACTTGCCGCGACCGTTCGATTGTCTGGCCAACATCTCCCATTTGAGTCCCGTGGGAAACCCGGCGCCGCCCCGCCCGCGTAAGCCGGAAGCCTTCACCTGTTCCAGCAGCCATTCAGGGTCGTTGCGTTCGAGGACCTTCACGAGTGCGGAATATCCGCCATTCTCGACGTAGCTTTCGATGCGAAGCGGGTCAACTTTCTCATTGCGAGAGAGAATTGTCCGAACCTGCTTCTTGAAGAAGGGCAACTCGTCCTGGCTGCGGAGGGGTGTGCCCGTCTCCGGGTCTCTGAAAAGAAATTCTTCGAGAACCTCTCCCCTTGCCACAGCCGCGACGATTTGCGCCATGGCGTCCGGCTCGACCCTCGGATAAAACGTCCGCCCCGGCTCCACGAGCACGGAAGGTTCCGCCTGGCAGAAGCCATGACAGCCGGTGACACGAAGAGAAATCCTGCCCTTCAACCCCCTTTTTCGAATCTGCTCTTTTGTTATGCGAATAAGGTCATTGGCGCCGCTGGCCTGGCCGCAGGTGCCCGCAGGAATGACTATGGTGGGTATGTTGGAATCCCGCTCGCCGAGGAGTCGCCCCTGGAAAGCTTCAAAATGAGCCACAGAATTCAGTCGTCCCATTGGAGGCCCCGTTCCTCATCTGTCCGAAGCGGCCGTGGCCGGCGCCTCGAGGGTATCCAATCCGGACCGGGCCATCTCCAGGACTTTCAGGACCTGTAGGGCGTTGACGTTCGGGAAGTAATGGCCGTCCGCAACGACGATTGGCCCCACCGCGCAAGCACCCAGGCAGTTCACCGTCTCTAAAGTGAACTCTCCGTCGGGCGTGGTTTCGCCGGAGCGGATTCCGAGCTGCCGCTCGAACTCCTCCAAAACCGCCGGTGCGCCGCGTACGTGGCAGGCCGTGCCCAGGCAGGCGCATATGAGGTGCTTGCCTCGTGGCTGCAACCTGAACGAGCGGTAGAACGTTGCGACGCCATATACATCAATCAGCGACCGGCCGGAGACTGCGGCTACGGTTCGCAGCGCCCGTTCGGGAAGGTAACCATACTCTGACTGGACCTCCTCAAGAATCGAGATAAGCGCGCCCTGGTCGTCGTTGTGCTTCTCGAGGATTCTCAGAACATTCTTTGAGTCCATGTCTTCTTCCATACGGGTGTCTTCCTTGGGTGAGGCAGCGATGGTGTGTTTCATCCTATTGGTACTCCTCACAATGCCAGATGCCCCCTTCGGGCTTTGGACAGGCGCAGTCGTAACGGTTCTCACAATTGCAGCACAAGCCCATGAGTTTAGTTAAATCCTCGTTGTCAGTGGGCGACGGGCGAAGCACGACCGCCCCCTCGCCGGAAGTCCTCGCGCGAGGAGGTTCGTAGCCGTCGTACTCCTCGCAGTGGAGCACTGGTCTGTTGGGGTCTTTTGGAAACGTGCAGTTTGGCGGATGCGTGCACGTCGAGCATAGACCGTGGTATTTTGCGTTTCCTGTCACAGCGGTTTCCTCGCTCTGCATTTTTTGACTGTCAGCGGGGAGGAAGGGTGCAAGGGCTATGCCATGGCGGGAAAGGGTGGGCATCTTACGGAGGCGAAACCGGAGTGAGAGCGAGTGAACGGTGGGCTAACCCAAAGGGGTGCAACAAGTAGCGGCGAGAAATGGCACTGGGTCTGAATGAGACAAGGTGACGGGATGGCGTCGCCATCGAGGCAGATGCGGGGCGGGGAAATTTGAACCGCCGGGGAGAATCTCTCCAGCGCCAGGACTCGGGGCAAGCTATGTTCCCATGTCCTTGAGCTTTTCTCGCAAAGTCTTGCGGTCTATTCCGAGAATCTGCGCGGCGCGAGTCTTATTGCCGTTCACGCTCGATAGGACGTTGTGAACGTACTCGCGTTCGACTTCGGCGAGGGTTCTTGTGAAACCCCTTTCCTGGAGGGCTGAGAAGCGCATGAGAGCCGGGAGGTCCGGCACCTCGATGAGGTCTCCGTCGGTCATGACTACGAGACGCTGTATCACGTTTTCGAGTTCTCTGACGTTTCCGGGCCAATCGTAGCTTCTGAGAACCTGTAACGCATTATCGGAAAAGCGAAATGGGGGTTTGCCCAGTTCTTTTGAGAACTTGGTCGCAAAGTGGCGGGCTAACAGCAAGGTGTCGTCTCCCCTCTCCCGCAGAGGGGGGATGGTTATTGTGATGACGTTGAGGCGGTAAAAAAGGTCCTCGCGGAACGTCCCCTTTTTCACCAGAGTCGGCAAATGCTTGTTCGTCGCGGCTAAAATCCTCACGTCCACTTTCTGCGTCCGATTCGATCCGACCATGCATATCTCTTTGTCTTCGAGGACGCGAAGGAGTTTGACCTGCATGGACAGGCTCATCTCGCTGACCTCGTCCAGGAAGATGCTGCCGTTGTCCGCGGCATGAAAGAACCCGGCGCGCGACTCGGTCGCTCCTGTGAAAGCTCCCTTGAGGTGTCCGAAAAGCTCGCTTTCAAGCAGCCCCTCGGGAATGCCCCCGCAATTGACGGCGACAAACGGAGCGGAAGAGCGTCCGCTGCCATAGTGAATGGCCCTGGCGACGAGCTCTTTGCCGGTCCCGCTCTCGCCGGTAATGAGTGCTGTGGCGGAGGTGGATGCCGCCTTGGTGATGGCGCCGAAGACCCTGCGCATCGCTTCCGACTCGGCAATAAAACCATGGCGCATGGAAACGGTCTCGGAAGAGGCACCCCAGCCGTATTTTCGCAAACCCAGTTTATCGAGTGCCCGCCTCACCGCAGACAACAGTTCCTTGTCGGTGAAAGGAACCGCGAGGTACTCCTCCGCCCCGGTTTTGACCGCCTCGACAGCTCCTTCGATTGACGGGTAGGCGGTGATCATCATGACTTCGGTGTCTTTGAAGTTTTCCCTGACGTGGCGGACGAGGTCAAGCCCGCCGATTTTGGGCATCTTCAGGTCGGTGATCACCAAATCAACCTTCACTCCTTCGAGGACCTCAACCGCCTCGGCGACACCGGGAGATGTGAAGACCTGGTATCCCTCCGCTGTGAGGTTCCGCTCGACCACTTCCAGGGTGCTGGGGCAATCGTCCACGACCAGAATGCGTTCTTTCTCAGGCAAAGATGACATGTTAGCCGTTATCCTTCGGGCTTTCCGGCGTATGCGCTGGCAGCCGAATCTCAAAGCGTGTGCCAGCGCCCACCTTACTTTCGACGTGGATCGTCCCCCCATGTGAGGAGACGATTCCGTGAACAACGGGCAAGCCCAGGCCCGTTCCCTGGCCAACGTCCTTAGTCGTAAAGAACGGAACGAATAGCTGCTGAAGAACCTCATCGGTCATGCCCGTGCCGGTATCTTCCACGATGAGGGACACATGGTCGCCGCAAGCCTCGGTGCGAACCGTCAGCTTGCCTCCCTCCGGCATTGCTTGCAGGGCATTGACAACGAGATTCACCAGAACCTGGTTGAGTTGCCCTGGGTCCGCTTTTATCTCCGGCAAGTCCGAGGCGAGCGAGCATTCGACTTCTATTCCGCCCTCGAGGCACCGCCCTCCTAAGAAGTCCAATGCTTCCTCGACAACACGATTCAAGCTGACTTGCGTCTTCTCCGGTGGTGTTTGCCGGGCGAATATCAGAAGCTTCTTGATAACCTCTCTGGCGCGCAAAGATGCGGACTCTATTTTTTCAATATCCTGCTTTGCCGATTCAGGGAGGCCTCTGGATTTCCTGGCAAGCTGTGCGAAGCCCAGGACGCTGCCTAAAGGTTCGTTCAGCTCGTGAGCAATACCAGAGGCCAGCAGCCCAATGGTCGCTAAACGGTCGGCGTGTCGCAACTGCTCCCTGAGTTTGGATTTATCCTCCTCGGCCTCTCTTCGTTCGACTATTGAAGCTATCTGCCTGGCTAAGGCATCAATAAGGTTTCGCTCCTCCTTAAGAAACGGCCCCTCGTCGAGCTCCGGCCTTTCCTCCAGATAGACCACTTCCAGGGCGCCGCGTTGTCTCTCTCCCACAACAATATCGGCCCTCTGCGTCTGGGGCGACCGACAAAAATCGTGGGTCATGTAGCTGCGCCCATCGAGAATAATTCTTGCTGCGGTGACTTCCGGATGCTGCCAGGCTGGCGGAAGGAGCTCAACGATGCCCTCAAGAATCTCATTCAACGAAATTCCCGGCTTTGCCGCAATCTGGGCCATCTCGTAAAGACAGGTCAGTTCTTTGACTCTCTCCCGCAACGCTGCTTTCGCAGAGCGTGACAAGCGGTCTCTCGCCATCGGCGCCTCCATACGTTCCACAGAAGGACCGAATCAGATCGTCTTTCTCAAGCAGTCTCTTTTCGCATGATACTTTTCCCTCCTGATGCATGTCAACATGCGTGCCGTTCCGGGCGAGGTTGTGTAATAGTGGCATCCGGCCTTTGGCGGGACCCGTGAGAGGAGCGCAAGCGCAGGGCGGGGGTCGGCGCGCTGTCATTTGTCGCCTCCAGTACCTTGTTCGGCGGCACCGGGGCTCTTGCGGCTGGTGAGCATGTATGAAAAGGGTATCGCAATCAGATCGCCGACGATATATGTCGCGAAGATCACCGCTGTCACAACCGCGTAGGCTGGAAAACGCCCTGACACGAGCAGCGGAGCAGCAACTCCCACGAAGAACGCCACCTTGTAGCACAACTGGAGGAGCAGGACGGGGACGAACTTCAGTGGGTCCCGCAGTCCAAAAATGGAAAGAATTCCGAAGGCAAGATACACGCTCCCGACTATGCCCAGCGCGATCGGTTCTTCTCCCGGCCATCGGAAGGCCGCCTTCACCGTCGCAGGCATCGCGAGGGTACCCAGGCCGAACCCGCCCGCCCCAACGACTGTGTACAGATACATGAACCGAAGCCACTGCCACCGAACAGTCGCCCCTTTCTTCATCGGTGCATCATCCCTTCGCTTGAGCATTCATTCGAGCGCCGAACGCTCCGGCTCAGCGGCGGCGCAACGCTGTCCGCTGCAGCCGGTTGTTCGGCAGTCTACTTCTTCTCCAAGTCGGCCTTCATCTGTTTTAGTTCCGTGTTCTCAGGGTCCACTTCGAGCCCTGCAGCGACCGCGTCCTTGGCGGCCTGTGTGTTTCCCATTTCAAGGGCTATCTTAGCGAGTCGAATCCATTTTGCCGCTTCATGTCTACGCGCTTCCTCTGGTGATGCCGGCTTGCCGCGCTTGAGTGGTTGGTATGTCAGCATACTCTTCCATGCCGTGTCTCGATGCTTTTCGAAGAGACTGGGCGGTGCTGAGTATTGGATGTTATGCGAAACGCCATCTATCAGGAGGTCAATCCAAAGGAACTTCAGCGTGACTCCCTGCATGGTAATAGTGGCGAGACGCTTCACGGCAGGCATACGGTTGAACACCGTCGGCTCGATGTTCATCTCCACCCCCAATTGCTTTTCCTTGTCCTTGAGATTCCGAATCAGGGTCTCGTAGTCGGGAATGTCCACCGCCTTCGCCAAGACACGCAGGTCTGTCTGGCTTACTGGGGCGATGAAGGCAACTTTGCCGCGAGGGTCCTGCGGGTACTCTTGCTTCTGCCAACCCTGCGGAGGGATGATTTTGAAGAACCCTTTCGGGTCGGTGTATGCTTCTTTCGCCAAGGCCGGCTCTTCGGTCGGCTTCTGAGTCGACTCGGCTTCTTTCTTGAGTCGGAGGAGTTGTTGGTTTTTCGGATCGATGGCAAGGCCCTCGTTGATCGCGGTCAACGCCCAGTCTTTGCGGCCGATCTGCATATGAACTTGTGCCAACCGAATCTTTGACGCAATTGTGTGAGCACGCGCATCCTCGGGCTTCGCTGCTTTCGGCAAGGGTTCAAGCGTCTCCATGCTCGCCTTTGCCAGAGGCAGGTACTTTTCGTACACCTCCTGGTCGGCAGTACCGAAAGCCAAAGCGTACTGGTTGCCTCCCGCAATCAGTTCCACCAGGTACTGTTTGAAGCCGTTTGCCAACGAAGTCAGACTCAGGGCGGCCTTCTGGCCGAGGAGTGTGGTTGTCTCGACACTGTGCGTTCCGCCCACGCGCGCACGAAGGCGCTCCCTAGCGTTCTCGGCGCCTTGGAAGAGTTCGTCAAAGTCTGCAAACGGACTTGCTGCACCAATCACCTTGAGCTGCGCCTTCCTGCCCCCTTCGGTGCAATTGAAGTTCACTTTGCCCCGGGGATCCGCCGCATACTCCTCGACAGCCCACCCAGCGGGAGGCCTAATCTTGAAGTAGCCTTTGGGGTCTGTGTAGACCTCGTTCGCCAGTTTCGCGGCCCCAAGAACTTGCTGTTCCGATGGATCTGCATAGATCCCGGACGACAGCAGCCCAGTTGATACGACTGCGATACCGAGAGCGAGGAACCACATACTTTTGCTTTTCATGATGATCTCCTTTCTTCAGCCTGACATTCATTAGATTGATCCGCATAATATGCGAAACATCGGCTTCTGAGCCTTGTAACACGCGGTTGAACCAGCGAACGCGGCTCCGACAATCCCCGTAGGCTCAGCAAGTTGCGTCTCTTGATACTTGTTATCGTGGCGTCTTATGCCGATCACCACAAAACCTCCTTCAAGCCTCCAAGCGCATCGTTCGGGCTGCGAACGCCGTGGCCTCCCTTGCTGAGCACATGAGTGTAGGTCATCGTCGTGCTGACGCCTCTGTGCCCGGGCAATTCCTGGATCGCCCGGGTGTCGCAGCCGCCCTCGCCGAGGGCTTCTTTGACGGCCGGTTGAAGCATCCTCTGCTGGATATCGAGGGGTTTTGGTTCTCGCAAACCGAATCCGAAGAGAGAAAGGCGCCGGCTCTCCGTGCGCACGATACCCGTTTCTGAGCTCGTAAAGCGATTCGCAACGGCGCTCTCGGTCGGCCATTCGTGAGGCCCCAAAAACCCGAGTCCTCCCTCGGAAATCGCTATGTCGTTCCACCCAGTTCTCATTATGCCAAACCCTCGAGCGGTGTCAAGCGCGATGCCCCAAATCTCAAAATCTGCGCCGGCCTCGGTGTGTCTTCACCCGACGCTCACACTCTTCCACCTGATGCTAAACGACACCCTCATTGCTCAGCGTCGGCAAGACGTCAATGAAATGGAGAAGTCTCACCCCGGTCTGCTCATTTCTCACCGCCCACTTCAGGAGTGTGGTTGCGAGCTTAAACCTCTCACGAAACGTCCCACGAATCCTGAGGCTTTCTTTGAAGGTCCTGCGACCGATGGCCTTGACTATTTCCTCGTCTGGATTCATCTCGTCGCCGCCCTTGTGCTGGGTCGTGGTCCCACAGCCATTCCGGCGAGCACTCCGCTTCACGATTCACTCCACCCAATCCATGACCACTTTGCCCGACTGACCTGAGCGCATAACCTCAAAGGCCTTCTCGAATTCCGTGTAATGGAACCGGTGGGTGATCACGGGAGCAATATTCAGCCCGGTTTGAATCATGGACTGCATCATGTACCAGGTCTCATACATCTCGCGGCCGTAGATTCCCTTGATCGTGAGCATGTTGAAAATGATAATGTTCCAGTCAATGGCAAGCTCCGCTGTGGGAATGCCCAGCAGGGCGATCCTTCCTCCGTGGCACATGTTGGCGAGCATTTCCTTGAAGGCTTCTCCGCTGCCCGACATCTCAAGCCCTATGTCGAAGCCTTCCTTCATGCCAAGTTCCTTCTGCACATCCTTAAGCCGCCGCGCTTCTCTCACGTCGAGGGTAAGGGTCGCACCCATCTTCTTTGCCAGCTCGAGACGATATGGATTGAGGTCTGTCACGACGATATACCGTGCCCCGGCGTGCTTCACGATGGCGGCGGCCATGCAGCCGATGGGACCGGCGCCCGTGATCAGAACGTCTTCGCCAAGCACCCTGAAGGAAAGGGCGGAATGAGTGGCGTTCCCAAAAGGGTCGAAAATCGCGAGAATTTCCATCGGGATGTCCGGGTTGGCGTGCCAGACGTTTGTAATGGGAATTCGCAGGTACTCGGCAAAGGCGCCCGCTCGCTGGACTCCGACGCTGCTGGTTCTCATGCAGAGGTGTCTTCTACCTGCAAGACAGTTTCGGCACTGACCACAAACGACATGACCTTCGCCAGAAACAACGTCGCCGATTTGCAGGTCCGTCACGTTGCTCCCGACGGCCGCGACGGTCCCCGCGAACTCGTGACCGATGGTCATGGGCGTTGAGATGGTTTTCTGCGACCAGGCGTCCCAGTTCCAGATATGCACGTCGGTGCCACAAATTGCCGTCTTATGGATTTTGATGAGCACATCATTGATGCCGATTTCGGGGACGGGAACCTCCTCAAGCCAGAGCCCTGGTTCCGCCCTCTTCTTCACAAGGGCCTTCATTGTCTTGTTCATGGTATGTCCTTTCGCTCTATATACCGAGCTCACCCTTCACTTCCCTGAAAGCCTCCACGGCGAAATCAAGGTCTTCACGTGAGTGGGCGGCGGATACCTGGACTCGGATTCGGGCAGCGCCCTTCGGGACGACCGGGTAGAAGAATCCGATGACGTAAACGCCTTTATCCAGAATGCGTGCCGCCGTCTTTTGCGCGAGCACAGCATCACCCAGCATGATGGGGACAATCGGATGCTCGCCCGGCTTAATCTCGAACCCGCACTCCGTCATTTTCTCGCGGAAATATCGCGTGTTCTCCATAAGGCGCCTTCTCAGGTCAGCCGAGGTCATCAGGAGGTCTAACCCCTTGAGCGATGCCGCAACGATCGCCGGCGCAAGGGTATTGGAAAATAGATACGGGCGCGAACGTTGACGGAGCATATCAATAATCTCCTTTCGTCCGCTGGTATAGCCGCCGCTGGCGCCCCCAAGAGCTTTACCCAGTGTTCCAGTAATGATGTCAACCCGTCCCATAACGCCGCAGTGCTCATGAGTGCCCCGGCCGCGGTTTCCCAGGACGCCTACCCCATGCGAGTCATCCACCATGACCAGGGCATCGTATTTCTCAGCCAAATCACACATCTCGCGCAATTTCGCAACCGTCCCATCCATCGAAAACACACCGTCCGTGGCAATCATGCGGAAGCGCGCGTCCTGCGCCTCCTTGAGGCGCCTCTCCAGGTCACCCATGTCGCCGGTTCGATAGCGCAGGCGATTCGCCTTGCACAATCGAACGCCGTCTATGATGCTGGCGTGATTGAGTTCGTCGCTTATCACGCAATCTTCCTCGGAGAGCAAGGTCTCAAACAGTCCTCCGTTGGCGTCGAAACAGGATGTATAAAGGATTGTATCGTCCGTGCCGAGAAACTCGGAGAGCTTGTCCTCAAGACGCTTATGGATCAGTTGAGTCCCGCAGATGAATCGAACGGAAGCCAAACCGTACCCCCAACGGTCTAAGCCTTCCTTCGCTGCTCGGATCAGTTCCGGGTGGTTTGCCAGCCCAAGGTAGTTGTTGGCACACATGTTCAATACTTCGCCGGTTTCTCTTCCAGCCTCGACAGTGATCTTCGCCCGCTGCGGGCTGATAATGACCCGCTCCTTCTTGTAAAGCCCGCTTTCTTCGATCTGGGTCAGTTGTTCTTGCAGATGACTTCTGATTGTCCCAAACATCCTTGCGACCTCCTTTCCGGCGTCCAACCGAACAAGGCGTAGCTTTTGCTCTCGACGATTTCCCGGCCGACAATTTGAAGCTGTCCCGGAGCAATGTCCGACACATTCTACACCAGCGCACCTCCAGTAAACGCGCTGTACGCGGCCTCTTTCATTTTAACCGATCCGGCAACGACCCTGAACAGCAAAAGACCAGTGGCCCGGGGAGGGTGACGGACTCCGATGGAAAAACAGCTCCATTCACTGGCCGGGGCGATGGAAATCGAATGGAGCACTATGGTATTGTTGAAGTCGCAGCGTGCAGGAGGACCGTTCATGAGTTCACAGCAAAATCTCAGTTAAAAGGAGGGTCGAATCATGAGTGTGCCTCGATTGAAGGTGGCCTTGATAGCGTGGGTGCTCGCCGGGATAAGTGTGGGGGTGATAGAGGCCTCTTTTCTTGGCGACCTGGCCCGACCGATGGAAGGTCGGAGCATGCGCGAAAGCTCGACGCATCGGATTGGACCCGACGGCAAGTTCGATCCACTGGGCAAGCCCGATCCGAACGGCAACTGGGACAACAAGAACGTCGAGCCGGGTGACACAAAGGTCCTGATGGACCGGGAGGGACCGGGCGTAATTACCCATATCTGGGTGACGTTTCTGGAACCCGAGCCGCACCCGTGGGCGAAAGAGGGATCGGCAAACCACCAGGAGATGCTGCTGAGGATGTACTGGGACGGCGACGAGCGTCCGGCCGTGGAAGCGCCGGTCGGAGACTTCTTCACCTGTGGGTTTGGCAAGCGAAGCGAGGTGATCTCGCTGCCTGTCATAGTCGAGGACGCCGACTCGTACAATTGCTTCTGGCATATGCCGTTTCGCAAACACGCGCGGATTGAGATCGTCAACCAGAGTGCCAAACCCATCAGCCTGCTGTACTACAACATTGATTGGATTAAAAAAGAATCGCTTCCGGAGAATACACCCTACTTCTACGCGCAGTATCGGCAGGAGTACCCGGTTGAGCAGGGCAAGGACTATCTGATCCTCGACACGAATGGGAAGGGGCATTATGTGGGGACGGTGCTCAGCGTGCGGACGCGCAGCCCCGCCTGGTTCGGCGAGGGCGATGAGAAGGTCTATATCAACGGTGAGAAGGAAGCATCAATCTGGGGCACAGGGACCGAGGACTATTTCCTGTCTGCATGGGGGCTGAAGACGACGAGCACACCTTATTTCGGCGTGCCGTATTTCGACCAGTGGGGGATTGTCGGCAGCCACACCTGTGCGTATCGTTGGCACTTGCAGGACCCCCTCGTTTTTGAGAAGAGCATTCGCGTCACCATCGAGCATTTCGGCTGGATGTCGCCAGACGAGAATCCGGACTACAAGAGCAATAGCTGGAACGAGCGGCAGGATGATTACTCCTCCGTGGCGTTCTGGTATCAAACGGGCAAGCCCACTTTCTCCGCTCGTGCGCCGCATGCCAAAGAGCGAAGTCTTCTGAATCTTGACTCCATCATCTGGGCCAGGGACTACACGGACGACAAATATCACGGCGCAGGCAAGGCGGTCGCGCAGAAGCTCGGATTGTATGAACAGGAGCAATTGCTGTACACGCCGGAGCAGCAGGGGAATGCGTGGGTGGAGATCCCGTTCGAGGTGAAAAAGAAGGAGCCTAAACGCTTGTTGCTGGTTCTTACCCAGAGCAACGATTTTGGGAAGTATCAAGCCTATCTGAACGGCATCAAGCTCGGCGGTGTGATAGACTTGTACAGCAAGGATATTGGCTCGCGCGAGGTTCACTTGCTGGACTTCTGGCCCGATCCGGGTGAGTACCGGCTGCGACTGGAGTGTGTCGGCAAGAATCCGCTCTCACAGGGATATTACCTCGGCATCGAATCCGTGCGGCTGCGCGAGCGCCGGCCGCGTGTAACGGAGTACGGACACGACAAGGACAAGGACTGGAAGACCAAGCCCCTGCTGTACGAGTGATAGGCTGCACGCTTTCCAGAGAGCCTGTGCTTGGTCGTTCGGACCTTTCGAACTCAGCTCATGTCCGGCGGCGGGTCTGCTCGCGGCTAACGACTTGAGAGAAACTCAACTCGCCATGCCGACGAAAGGACTCTGCGCCTGGCCCGCCAGGGTCGCGGCTGCGGCCAGCGAGAAGGTTGAGACGTGAGCCTGTTCTGGCGCTACCGTTCCACAGTCACTTTCACTTTCTGCGTCACCCTGAGTCCTGCCGCGGTTGTCGTGGCGGTCACAACGTGAATCCCTCGCTTCTGAAAAGAGTGGCTGACCTCGGAATAGGGTGCATAGTTCTCGACGACCGTCCCGTCTCCGAAATCGAGGCGGATGGCGCTGGATTCGGCTCCCTGGGGCCAGCCCCGAAAGTACACAGCCTGGCCGACACGGACGTCCCGGGAAGGCGAGTAGGTCAGGAAAAGGATGGGCATGACATCCTCGGCTTTTTCCCCGGAATAGACCTTCACTTTGCAGAAGTCCACGTCTCGCGAGCCCTTTTCGTCTTCCACCCATAGGGCGGCCATGTACGTGCCGGGGCGGTTATACACCTTCTCCGCCCGGGCACTATACACAGAGGTCCCATCGTGGAACTCCCAGCGAAAGGTCTTTATCTTCGAACCGTACGCGAGTGATCTTGTTCCATCGAACCGGACGACCTCACCTGTGCGGACCGCCTTGTGGGGCCGGGCTACGGCGAAGAGAGTTCGGCCGGAGGATTTGCAGAAGGCTTCCACTATCCAGGGGTAAAGGTTCAGGTTGCAGCAGCCGAGCTGCGCCTCGAAATCGGCCTTTGAGAGGTACACCCCGACGTGCAGGTGGGAGAAGTTGCCCGAAGCACCCTTTCGCCCGAGAAAGCCGAGCTTCCGGCCGCGCTTCACCGCAAGCCCCTCCTTGATCTCCGGGAAAATCTTGTCCATGTGGCCGTACTCGAAGAGAATCCCCCGGTCGTCCTCGAGGATTAGCGTTCCCATGTCCGGATACAAGGCGACTACGCTGCCGTCTACGCAGGCGATAACCTCGTCGCGGCCCTCGAACCCGGCCATGTCAAAGCCGTAGTTGTGATAGAACTGCTGCCCCGCAGGATCGCCGTCCCTGTGCCCAAGGTGCACAGGCTCGTTGTACCCCTGCGTGCCCTGGGAGAAAAGACCGTAACCGGCGAGCGGAAACACAAACAGGTCGGTGTCCACTATTGGGTCCGAGGCGTCCCACAGGGAAAACTGAACCCGTTTCGGGAGGTCCATCCAGCGGCTGGTCGTGTCGGCCTGAATCCGAAGCCCCGCGACTTCGGTTGGCATGACGTACGGCTCGCACACGAGCTTGACGGGCGCTCCGTCAACCTCGACGAGCACCTCCGCCCGCCGCATCAATCCCATGACGCTGTCGGGGTATTCCGTCACGGCCTGGAGGCGGATGCGCCGTTCCTGCCCGCACTTGAGCCTGTAAACGTACGTCTCGCCGACGTCCAGGCAGACGAAGCTCTGGTTCGAGTACTTGATCCGGGCCCCATCGTCCGGCGTTATGCCGGAAGCGGAAACAACCCATGCGAGACTGAGAACGAACGCCTTCAAGTTCATGGCGCCTCCTTCTTCCTCGGTGGAGAACCACTAACCCGTATGAAGAGTCCGACCTAAGTGCCGTTGCTCGTAAGTTCCATCGCGCATTTTCGGACAGGATTACAGTGTAATCCGGATTCGTCTGCTTCTCCGGCATCCTGTCCATCGCGTCACCGTCTCGAGAAGGGGGCCCCGTGCGTGTTCATCCGACGGGCAGGTCATGAATCTGCTCGGCGGGCGTGGTCGCCCCGTTTTCCCTCCCGCCCGCCTTCTCGATCAGAGACTTCAGCCGTCGGTTTTTCCCTCCGTGCCCGAGGCAGTTTACCCAATCGCTGGCTACCAGACGCACGCACAGCCTGTGGTGCAAGGTCGTGCGGGGTCAAACTCCTGTTCCGCCGGGCTTTAGCCGGCGCACATTTGTAGCCACGGGCTTTAGCCCGTGGTTGGCCTGCCATGCGCGGAATCCGGAGCCGGCTTTAGCCGGGCTTCTCGATAAGGGGCTTTAGCCGCCATCCTCGTCGCGGCTGGTTCGTTCGAGCCGCTCGTGGATGGTGCCCTTGACGTGGTGCTCTTTCTGGTTCGCAACGTAGTCCACCACGAACGGCAGATTCTTTCTGCCGAAACTGAGGACGCCAAGCCCGCGCTGCCAAGCGAGCGCCTTCCGCCCTTTCCGCCTGTTGATCTCCCTCGCCGATGCCCCTTTGAGGTCGCCGATCAGGTCGCTGATATTAACGAACGGCTCGATGCTCAGCGCGACGTGGAGGTGGTTTTCAGTTCCGCCGATTCCGTGGAGGTACACCCCTTTCGTCTAAATGCAGCGACGGCGAAGGAATTCGTGCACGGTTTGCTCCACGTCCCCTTTGAGCAAGGGCAGGTTGTTCTTTGTATGCCAGGTTACGTGCAAGCAAATGTCGTGAAAAACGTGCAGCGCCATGGATGAATCCTTTTATCGAGAAGCCCGGCTAAAGCCGGCTCCTTGAGAGACCGCGCATATAACCTACCCCCGGCTGAAGCCGGCGGGTCCAGGAACGCGCCCGCGCCACAGAACCGACCGAAGCCGGTGCCACGCATTACAGCTTATAAGTTCCATCATGCATCTTTGGGCACGATTTCGCGACCGCCCGGACCTGTCTCCGGCTCCCCGGCGGGGTTCTGTCCGTCCTGTCGCCCCGCCAAGGAGTGTTTCCCCTGGCCCCCATACGTTCCCGAAGTTGTGAATTGGCTTACCGAGCGGGGGCAACGGTCAGCTCTACCGCGGTGACAGATGCCGGGGGAAAGACCCAGGCCTGGCCGGGCTGAAGGTCGGTCTCCTGCGGAAAGGTGTGCTCACGACAGTATTCGAAGACCTCGAACTCGGGATCCAATGCGAACCAGAAGACGCGACCCGACGCTATTCTCATGCCGTCCACCTTGAAGCGCGCCTTGGCCGAGCGAGTGCGCTGCGTGTTGAGAACGTGGAGGAAAATCCTGTCGCCCGTGCGGCTCGCCACGACATCCAGGCCGTCGGGCGCAGCGGTCACATTCACGGCCTTCTCGCCGGTGTGCCGGCGGTAGAGGCTCATGGCCATTGCCACCGGCATCATGAAGGGCTGGCCGCTCGGAACAGGAATCATCACCGCGTTGTTCTGCCAGCGGGTGCCGCAAAAATCGGCCAGCGTGGCAACCTTGAGCACGTCACCGTTCCGCTCATGGACGTTAAGCACCGCAGCGTAGGCCACGCCTGCCGCCCATGTGGACAGAACCTCATTCCGGTTGCGCCCAGGGAGCCCGAAGTGGCATTCCGTCATCGCCAGGGGGATGCCGTATTTCTTGACCCGCTCCCGCATGTCCCGAATCTTCTCCTCCTGCAACTTCCTGGCGCGCATAAGGTACTCCCAGGTGCGGTCCGGGTCCTTCCGGTACTCGATGCCCCGCAGCGGCGAATCGTCTCCCCCCGGGCCGAAGCCGTTATGGAAGGCGACGTACTGAATCTCCTCCCCGGCCACCTCGCACATTCTCCCAGCCCAGTCCCCCTCGCCCCAGGCGATGAGCTGGATGTCGGGGTCCGCCTCGCGCATGGCTTTCGCAAACTGGACGGTCTTGACGGCTGCCGTCTCACAATCGAAACCGCTATCGTAAGAAGTCTCGTTCCCGATCTGCCACAACTTCACGTTGTAGGGTTCTTTCCGGCCGTGCGCAATTCGCTCCGCGTTGCCGGGGTCGTTGCAATAGGCGACCCACTCCCGCGCCTCCTGCGCGTTACCGGAGCGGATGTCGCCCCCTTTGGGCGAGACCGCCCAGTAGGGCCGTCCGTCCGATTCGAAGTTCACGGCGATGAGCGGATCGGCGCCCACTCGGCGGCAGAAATCCACGAACTCGTGGGTGCCGACCTGGTTGTTGTAAATGCCGCCCCAGAGAAGGTTGTACATCGGCTTGCGTCGGTCCCTCGGCCCAACGCCTTCCATCCAGCGGTAGTACGAGATGAAGCACCCGCCCCAGCGGATAAGCGCGGGGGAAAGCACTTTAGCGATCTCGACCACGTCTTCCCTCCAGTCGTCCTTGATGAAATCCCAGGCCGCATCCACGGACGTGTCCGTCACACCAAGCGGCTCCATGAACTGCATGTACAGATAGGGGGAAAGGTCAAAGAGCGGCTCTGGATTTACAGACAGCAGGCCCTCCTCGGCCCCGCCACCCATCGCCAGGATACGCTCTCCCGGCAGGGTAGCGGCGGCCAGACCGGCAGTCTTCAGAAAATCGCGGCGGCTGAATGAACGGGAATTCATGGTTCTCTCCTCGGAAGGGCAATCATGGGAATTCGGTTTTTTAAGGCTTCGCGGCAAACGGAGCGTTTGTTTGCTGTCGCTTTTCATCTTGGCAGCTTATTTTGCTCGTGGCGGCGAAGTCAAGCGCCGGAACAGCCCTGGGTCGTATTCCTTGAGTGCCTCGCGCATGGTGATCCGGGTCGTCAGCGTGGTCAGGCGACGGCCCCACGGCTGCATTGCGTCACGAACAGGCTAACTCGCATCGTTCCCACGCACTCGACGCATTGCTGGGCTTCACAGCTTGTCGCGCCGCATGGTGTGAAAGCTTGCCATCTTGTTAGGCCCATCACTTGTCTATTCCTTCTGCGAGAGGTTCTCGTGCAGAAACTGGAGCACCCGGTGCCAGGAATCCCAGGCGGCGAAAGCAGTCCCCTCCGGAGTTCCTCCCAGCTCTAATTCTACCTCCCCGAGCGGGTGCTTGGATCGGCTCGGCGGCACCGGCAGGCCAGGGTGCCAGATATTGTGTCCGCAGTCTTCGTAGCGAAGATGCTTGTCCGGATAGAGATGCTTGTGCTCGGCGAGCCGCTTCATGGCCATGTCGGCCATGTGGGTTGCCGGCCAGAGCTTGTCCGCCGTGCCCGATACGAGGAGAACCGGCCCCTGGATGTTCTCCACCTGGATGGCAGCCCGCTGAGCGGCATCGGCGTTCTTCAGGCGCAGGACAAAGAGCGGCGTGTACACGGCCGAGTCAGGCGCGAGGGCCTTCTTTCTCTGGTCCGGGTCGAGCGGCTCGGACATGAATGGAACCGGTCCGCCCCGATACGTCCAGGCGGCGCGAAGCTCCGCGCCATGCTCCGAACCGCCGGGTATCCCCTCCCAGACCACGTGACTCGGCGCGTAAGCCACCACGGCCTTGATCTGAGGGAATGTAGCCCCCAGCAACAGGGCAAGTTCGCCGCCGCGCGACGTTCCCACGACCCCCAGGTTATTGCCCTGAACACTCTCTTGGTCCTTCAGCCACATCAGCGCCGTTTCGAAGTACTCCAAGGGGATATGGACCAGGCTCTTGGGCAAATGTTCATAGCTGAAATACGCCAGAGCAAGGACCGCATAGCCGCGCGACGCCAGGAGAGCAGCGCGCACTTCGTCCAAGCCCCCTTCGGAACCGCCAAGCACAAGGACACCCGGATACCGCTCCTTGCAGCCGGGGCGGAAGAACGTCCCCGCCAAGCCACGGTCGCGCACCGGCGTCTGAAGCACTTCCGGGGACACCAACAACCGCTTCAGAGCGCCCGTGCAAATCTCTTTCCCGTCCGCGGTCGCCGTCAAAGTCACGAGCAAAGGATCAAGCAACCTTCCCTGGGTGGGGACAAACGCGGTGCCATTAGACTTGGGCCTCATAGACCAGAGGATTCGAAGCGGCGCCGCCTTGCCGCTTCTCCCCTCGTCGTCCGACGGGGCGGCGACGTCTGCTTTGCCTTGCAGGTCGGCGACGATCTCGGACTGAGACCTCAACACTCCAATCCCGGAGACCATTGCGACCGCGCGGACGGTCACTCGCTGGCTGGGCTTGAGGTTCACGAGATGAATCCTGACTCCCTCGTCAATGAGGGCCTCCCTGGGGGAGATCTCGAAGCAAGGAGAAGGGTCGTCGGCCCAGGCAATCCCCTCGCATGGCACAACAGACAGAAACGAAACGCCGATCAGAGTGGCTGCAAACGTGTGCTTTCCCATTTTCACACTGGTTCACCGCGTTTGCGATTTGTTCGTGAGGCACCGCGCAATCACGAAACGTGGATGAGAACTGTCCTACTACGCTTACTTTTTTAGAAGCGCGCGATGAAGCCGCCGCCGCTCACTTGCTCAGCGTCGCACGCGCTCTGGCCGCAGAGAGCAAGGTTCGCACGCAGCTCACAGTGACCAGCCTTCCCGGTACTTCGGGCGCAACAGGGCATCGGCCTCCGCGTTGTTGACGATCTTGCAGGCCACCGGGTCGAATTCAAGCGTCTGGCCGACCAGGGTCGCCACGTTACCCACCAGGAGCAGCTCTATCGCGGGGCCGGCGTGGTCGAAATTGGACAAAGTACCCCCGCCACCCTTGCAGGCTTTGAACCACTCTTCGTGGTGGCTCTCGACATGAGGCAGTTTGCGAGGCGGCCCGCCGGAATCGGGGAAGTCGCCCTCGGGCAACACGGCGCAACTCGAGTTGTGGGCGTTAGTATGTACTACGCCTTTGCTCCCCACGAGCAACGAGCCAGAGCGGGGCGTCCAGCTTCCATCTTTCCATTCCAGCGACCGGCCGGCGATTTTTTCCAGCCGCTGCCAGATTCCCATACGCTGGAGCTCCGGCTCCGGGGCATTGTACCAATGGAACCGAACCGGCGGAAGCGGCCCCCGCGCCGGAAAGTCGAAGCGGAGAATCTCCCAGCGGGGAAAGGACTCGATGCACCGTTCCGAAGGCTCTGCCTCGACGCGGATGTTTGCCTTGCCTTCAGCGCCAGCCTCCCACAAAGCACCGAGCTTGAGAGCCTTGAATGCCAGGTTGACCGAGTGCGAGCCGCCGCCCCCCAGGCACCCTGTGCCGAAATCCCGCCAACCATACGCGCTGCTTACCCAGAGCGGGTGGTAGGGACGGAACCGAGCCGGGCCAAGCCAGACATCCCAATCAAGATACTCGGGCACCGGCACGCTCTCCTTGGGCACCTCGCGCGGACCGGACCCGCCGAACACGTACCACGCGTGCACCTCGCGGACCTCGCCCACGGACCCTTCCTGAATCAGCTCCAGCGTGCGGCGGAACGAGTCACTGGCCATCCCCTGATTGCCCATTTGCGTGGCCACTTTCTGCTGCCTGGCGATCTGGCGCACTGTGCGGGCCTCGGCGACGTCGTGAGTGAGCGGTTTCTCGCAATAGACGTGTTTGCCCCGTTTCATGGCTGCTGCACTGACCACAGCGTGATTATGATCCGTCGTCGCCACGAGGACTGCATCAATTCGACGGTCCATCTCATCGAGCATTTTGCGAAAGTCCTGGTACCTGGATACCTCAGCGGGAATCCTTGCCAGCTCTGCCGGGCGGTTTCGGTTCGCATCACAAATCGCCACTAAGTTCTGGCTGCCCGTGAGGATGGTTCTCGCATGATACGTCCCGCGCTCGCCGGCGCCCACTATGGCGATGTTGAGTTTCTCGTTTGACTGGTAGCTCCATGCCGAGCGGCTGTCGCGGAGCACCAGGAGCGATGTTCCGGCAAACGTTGCAGTTCGCAGGAAAACGCGGCGATTCATACGTGAAGTCATCGTATGGCACCTCCTTTTTCTTGACGCAATTGTCTGCCCGCAGGCCCCCTCACAAGAACCCAGAGGACTGAGCAGGCGAGAATTGATGACACCCCAAAGACGTTATGACCTTTGTCCTTTCCCGACCAGGTCAGCTCGAATGCTTCGCCAAGAAGCTCACATCGAAAGGGCCTCAGCACGACGTTTCATAAGCGCGTGCCAGAAGCCGCCACCTTTGCCCTTTTCCTCGGTGATTGCGATGACCTCTAATTCCCGGCCAAATAGTCCGATGATATCCATTTTCGTCAAGCACCGCCGATAGGCCCCATAAGCAATATGCCAACGCCTCCGTGTCCCGCGAAAGAACAGAAACCTCGGGCTGAAAACGCAGAGGACGTAAAAACCTTGCGGCTTCAGAACTCGCAACAGGCTCGCTTTGTAAGCCGACCAATCGGACTTTCTCTGGTGATGAAGGCAGCCGTAGTCGAGGAGAACATCAAAGCACGAATCCGGAAATGGAAGGGCAAAAACATCTGCCTCGCGGAATTGGATTCCCCTGATATGCTTGATCCTCGCATACTGATGTGCACGCCTCAGCGCCAGAGGCTCGGAATCAATGGCTGTTACCCGGAAACCGAGCCGGGCTGCAGCGAAGGAGTGACGGCCTTCCCCACAGCCGACGTCCAGCAACATGCCACCCGGAACCAGCCGTGTCAATCGTTTCAGAAATCCGACCGAATAGGGGGAAGGCTTGTCCGCCGACCACCCATGTTCTCCTGTCTGATAGGCTTGCCGAAAGTACCGACGATTCGCCTCAGTTGCTGATAACATTGTCCAGTGCACGACTCCGAGCAGGTTGGGGCCAGTTGACCTTTTTCAATTTCCTTGTCACCTGATCTGCCCGGCATTATACCGCGCACGGGACTGGCGCCCATCAGGAACACCGAAGAAATACCCTGCAGCAGAGTCTCCTTTACCTTGAAAGCCCGCATTTCCTGGAGTGACTCGCCGTACTCCACAGTTCCTGTCTTTTTCGGGAAAGTTCACTGGCACAGTTGATTTTGTGCCGGAAACGCCCTTGTGCTCGACGACGGCGCCATGCTGTCAGGGTCCTCCGGAATTTGTGCCGAATGTCCCTGAAGGTCAGGGAGCGCTCGTAAGTGGCGCTTCGGTTCTCCGGGGCGTCTGGAAGTCGGAGGATTTTCAGGATGACAAACCGATGATCGGAGAGAGGAGAGAGACTCCAAAGACAATCAGGAGGAACCCCAGTATGTCAAAAAGCAATCCCGACCTTATCATTTTCGTGATGGGCACAAGTCCCGACCCATAGACGATGGCGTTGGGTGGGGTCGAGACCGGCAGCATAAACCCATAGCTTGCGCCAATGCAGGCACCTAACGCAGGGGGGAGAGGGTTGACCCTGGCAGCCAACGCCAAAGAAATCATTATCGGGATCACCATGTTGGCCGACGCAGTATTCGATGTGAGCTCACTCGTCAATATCCCCAGTCCTGTGGCAACCGCGGTAACGGCAAGGAGTGTCCTGGCGCCCGTAAGCTCCAAAACCCCTTTGCCAACGGCATCAGCAAGCCCGGTGGTGAACATGAGGTTGCCGAGCGATAGACCACCACCGAAAAGAATTATGGTCCCCCAGTCAATCTCTACCGCCTCTTTCCACGAAATGGTAAAGATTCGCTCCTTCCGGTTCACAGGCAAAAAGAAGAGGAGAGAGGCTCCCACTATTGCGACTATGCCTTCCGGAACGTGCGACTCGCACCACACGCAGGGAGGTGAACCGCTCCCGAAGATTAGCGCCAATATCCCCGGGAGGACCCACAGGGAGACCGTGAACAAAAAGGCTGTGAGGACGTTCCTCTCCCCCTTCGACATTTTCCCCATGGCCGCCCGCTCTCTCGTCACGTAATCTGCGACTCCCTCGAGCTGTTTGAACTCCGAAGGAAAGAGACGGTTGAGCAAAAGGAACAACCCCCCGTACATCACCACTAACAAAGGCAGCGCCAGCATCATCCATTGGAAGAAAGATATTCTGATTCCTAACAGTTTCCCAATCATTCCAATCCCGATGAGGTTGGGCGGCGTTCCCACTGGCGTGCCAATCCCGCCGACCGATGCACCGTACGCCGTCATGAGCATCATCCCGGTCGAGTACTTCAACTCAGATGGATGTCTCGAATGAAGGTGGGCTATTGCGTTGAGGATACCCAGGCCGATGGGAAAGAGCATCGCAGTTGTCGCAGTATTACTCACCCACATCGAAACAAGCACTGCGAGTAACCCAAAGGCAAAAAGAACCCTCGAGCTACTGCATCCCACCCACGGTAAGCCAAGAATAGAGAGAGCAAATCTCTTATCCAGGCGATGAACCCTTATCCCCTGAGCAAGAATGAAACTCCCGATGAATAGAAACACAATCGGGTCTGCAAAGGGCGCGAACACTTTCTTGACATTTTCGACCCCGAGGACCACTGACAGACTGGCGCCAATGAGAGCCGTTACAGGTATGGGTATTGGTTCGGTCATCCACCAGACCACCACCAGCCCCAGAATCGCTGCTAATGTGTGAGCCTGAGGCGACAGCCCTCGCATCGGGATCAAAAACAGAATAAGGAACACCGACGGACCGATAAAGAACCCTGAAGTCCGTCTTAGTCGCTCAAACTGCTCTTCGGCGGCTGAAATGCGTTCGATGGCGTCGTTCATCTCACCCATGCAATCCTCCTCAGGATGTACCCCCCGAACGGCTTGCCGTTCACAATATCAGCGAATGCGGCAGGCCAGTTGTCGCTCAGGAAAGTAACCCCCGAGCCGACAGTGGGCTACTTCATGCCGGGCAACAGGCAGTCCAGGATGTACCGACAGTTGATGACTTTCTCCACGAGGTCAATGGGCAGGTAATAGTAATGGTTTGAAGCTTCGAATCCGATGCGCGAATCCTCCATGGCAAGGGTGAACAAGCCGCGGGCAACTTCTATTTCGTTTTGGGCCGCCTGCCGCATCTCCTCGATCAGGGCAGAGCGCTGGTCTCCATCAAGGGCCTTACTCTTGTCGAGCAGAGCGTTGCGCGCGACCGTGAAGCGGACCTGATTAACCACGCTTTGGAAGTGGAATTGTGCCGCTCTGGCAAATCGGTACTCCGCTTGTGCGTCGGCGGCTTTGTCCCGCGGAGCTTTCCGAGCCGCTTCTTCCATCTCGGGAAGCCCCCCTTTCCAGCCAGAAGCCACCTTTGCAAATTGCTCAGCGAAGACGTCCGCCGGGTAGGGCCCCCGCCAGCCGTTCACGTCGTCGTATGGGAAGCCGACCATGCTTGCTGCATATCCGGTTGGAGTCATGTGGAGAAGGTTCGATGGGCCGTATTGCATCGGAGCCGTGTAAAGGACGCCGACATGGAACGGAAACTCCCTGAAGGCATTGCTGAAAGCCGTCCAGGCCTTTCGAGCGTGAAGAGCGCCGTCGGCGCCGAATCGCTCGCGGGCAACAGCGTCGAGGACCACTTCTCTCTTCGGCAGCGGCGCCTGGTTGAAAAGTTGAGCGACCTCCAGGTTCGGCGAAGGATACCCGCCCAGCGTCCAGCTCAGCATCAGACCGTCCACTCCCGCGCTGGCAAGGTTGCTGCAGTGCTCGGCGACAAGGTCCATCACCGGCAAGTACGGGATGGCGGAAAGCTCCCAGGTGTTGTTGAACTGAACCTTGGCAACGGTTCTGAGTCCCGCTTGCTTAGCCAGGCTCCAATGCTTTGTGGCGCGTGGCCCCGGCCCGACGGCCGACAGAGAGTATTCCCCGACGGCGGTTTCAACGCCCCCTCGCTTGATAGGGAGCGACCATTCGCTGACCGACATCAGCCACACTGACTTCGGCAACCTGCCGATTACTTCAGAAGCCCATTCATCGTTCCAGCCCCAGTCCCAGACGATGACGTGCGCCTTTGGGTTGCCTCGGTGGACGCCCTCTTCGATGGCGGCGTTGACTTCGGCAATAATGTCGGCAGGACTTCGCTCCTTGCACCGGGGACACTCCTGGGACCGCCCGTGCGAGGCGCAATTGGTGAGGTTCTCGGACGCAGTGATGGTAAAGACGCCGCCCAGGTCGGGGACATTCTTGAAAATGTGGCAAAGTGCGCCACTAATCCATTCCCTGACCTCCGGAGAGGACGTGCACACGGCAAAGTGGTCGCCTTCCCGCACGCCTTTCATATCGGGCTTCTTTCCGAAAAAGCCCGCAGGCATCGCACGAGGCTCGTTCATGTAGAGATAGACTGCAACCCCATAGCGTTTTGCTCGTTGAACGAGGGCGCGGAGGTTCGCCAGCCGGATTTCGTGGCCGACGCCGAATTCGGGGAAGGTCTCGCTTGGCGCAAGGGTGTACAGAACAGCGTGCAACCAGATGCCATTGACGCCCAGGTCGGCGAGACGCTGCAAGAGTCCGTCGGGATAAGGGTCCAACCCTGGATTTGCCAGGGGGTCGCCGTAAGAACCGAAGTAGGAGTAGATGAACCGCAGGCTGAAGACCGACCCGCCCTCCAGGTGGGGTCGCAGATGCTCCCCCAGCGGCTCAGTGAGCTTCCGCACGAAACCGAATCGAGGCTCGCCTTCTTTTTGTATGTCCTCGCCGAAGTTTTCTTCAACGATACGTTTGATTTCGGCAGCACGCCTCCGAGCAGACTCCGAGGGCGGCGAGTAACGCAGCCGCGGGCACGACGGCTTTAGCGATCCAAGTTTTATGAACAGGAAATCGTCCTCACGGAGACAATAGGCGAGGCGTTCGGCTGACATATCGAGCAACACCAGAAGATGGTCATAAGGCAGAAGATGCCAGTTCCGCCGCACGATAGTGATGTAGCCGCGCTTCTTGTGTTCGGGCGAGACCTGCGGCCGGGGCGGCAGCCCCATGGACTCGGCCACAGCAATCACGTTGTCAAGCGAGGTATCCAGCACTCTGGCAAGACGGTCTGCCTCGATGACGTTCCAGTTGCGCCAGACAAAGGCATGCACACGATCGGGAAAGTGTGGAACGTCCAGTGCCCTGGGGGAGGGCCCAACGGGCAACACCGGCTCCGTGCCGAGGGATGTTCCGACGAAAAGAGGCAAACCGCAACAAAGTGCAAGAAAGAGTGCACGCCACAACCGAAATGCCACGGCAGAACTCCCTCATTCATGAGTGAGTGGCAGGGGCCCGCACCCCGGCTCCCCGTATGAGGGGAGGACGGAACATCGCTTCGGGTGCTGCTCCCCCTACGCGGAAAAGCTACGCCGCCCAGCCACCCATGTCAAGAAGATTGAAAATTACTCGGTATCTCCTTAGTAGTTATGGGCGGGGGAGAAACGGGACTGCGCCTGTGGAGTGCTGAAGCGCAGCTTCAGCTTGCATCTCAGAGAGGGAAGCTCCCGGTTTTCTGGTAACCACGGCGCACAGAGAGAGCGCGGAGAGTTCTGGTTTCCCTGCGGCGTTGCCGCCTTTGTGTCCTGTGTGCTCCGCGCGGCGAATACTCTGTGGGCGCCGAAGCCGCGCTTCGGCGAAACAAAGCGGCACCTGCCGCTGCCGCACTCGAAAAGGGCTGCACTCCCGTGCCACCGACAACTTCGGACCTCCGCAACGCCCGTGCGCCCCTGACTAACCCATTAGTCCGAAATTGTGATTTTAATTGTCCGCGAGATTGATTAGATTGTTTCCCGGCTTTTCGCGGGCTAACCGCCCGCGCGACCCCAAATTCCGCAAGCAACGCGGAAAACCCGGAAGGACCTCTTGGATTTCTGACCATGCAGATGCGAACCACTTTTCTTCCTGCGATGATTCTGCTGGGCTTGCTGGGCGCCCCCGCGCTCCGGCCAGTTGAACCACAAGGCGAGAAGCCGTCGCTGGCTCAGGGGCTTTTCCCACGCCACTTTGCTGACTACAACTCCGAACTCCGCCGCGCGGACGGCCGCGTGGACACTGACGCGATGGTGACGCGCCTGAAGGAATTAGGCGTCACCACGTACTACTGGCTCGTCTGGCACGCGGCCACGGACTGGGATGACTTGAAGGTGTTCCTGCCCAAGGCAGCCCAAGCGGGCATCGAGGTCTGGGTTTATCTGGTGCCCCCGTCGGAAAGCCCGCCGAGGTACGGCAGCCAGTATTCGGAGCCGTTCCGGCTGGACTACCCGCGCTGGGCTGAGGAAATCGCGCGGCTCTCGCTGTCCCACCCCAACCTGACAGCGTGGGTGATAGACGATTTCTATGCCAACCACGAGTTTTTCACGCCTGACTATCTGCGTGACCTTCAGAGGCGGTCCAAGCCGATCAACCCGCGATTGGCCTTCCTGCCGCTGATGTACCTCAACGAACTGCGAGCCAAGTTCGTGGAGGACTACCGCGAGGTGATTGACGGCGTGGTCGTGGCTTATTTGCAGGACCGCGACGAGATCGAGTGGACGTGGGCCATTCTTAACGACGCGGTCGTCGTTCCGCCTGGCGAACTCGGTTACCCGTGGGGCACGCCCTCGCGCACGGGCGATTTCGTGATGGCCGGTCAGTCCGCCAAAGTGCTGCCCGGCGACCGATACGTGCTCCACTTCCGCGAGCGAGACGATTTCACGGCGGAAACCGCCGGCTACCACTTTAAGCAACTGCTCGTGGATGGAACAGTCGTGTGGGAAGAGGACGTGGCGGGGGGACCGCTCACCGGGCGGAACATCACTGTGGACGTGACCCCACACGTGCGCGGCAAAACCAACATCACGCTGGCGTTTCGGCTTCTTGATAAGAAGGGGGTGAGCAACTTCGGCGTGCGCTGGCATCTGAGCGAGTTGCGCGCGGAGAATCTGCGGCCTGTAGCCGACCTGGCCGAGCCGCGGAAGTGGGAGGTGGCCCGGCAAGGGGCATTCGAGGTGGGTTTCGGCGGCCAGGCGAAGATGGGCCAACGGCGTTTTCACATTCCCTTCGTCTCCATGACGGCGGGCGCCGAAGACGAGTTTCGCCTGCGCCACGGCGACCCAGCGACGCCTGAACGCATTGCCGAGTGGCTCCGCGTCTCCCTGCAAGCTTGGAAGGACGGCAAGTGCGATGGCGTAGTCACCTACTGCCTGGACAAGAGGCCCCGGAGCCAGACCTTCCCTCTCGCGCAGGAGTGCCTTCGCGAGTTCCGCAGAGACAAGAGGTGACTGTGGCAAATGAGGCGACTCATCCGGCAAGGGCGTGCCGGAGCATTCCAGCACTGCTGAAAAGGAGCAAGACATGAAAAAGTTGATGGTCCTGACAGTTATTTTGTTCGTCGAGGCAACTGTGCACCCGGGAATCGCCGCGGAACAATCCGCCGTGGCCTTGCCGTTGGGTGTGAAGGCTGTGTGGGACCTGAACAAGGCATATCATGAGACTACGCCTGTCCGCGAGCGGGTCTGCATCAACGGGCTTTGGCGGTGGCAGCCGGCGGAAGCGCAATCGGAACAGGCGCCCGCGTGGAATTGGGGCTATTTCAAGGTCCCAGGGTGCTGGCCCGGCATCACCGATTACATGCAGAAAGAGAGCCAGACGGTTTACGCTCATCCGAGCTGGAGGAATCAGAGGCTGGGCGGTATCACTGCGGCCTGGTACGAGCGGGAGATTACGATCCCCAGCCATTGGGCCGGCCGCCGCATTGCCGTCTGCATCGAGTATCTGAATTCCTACGCGGCTGTATTCGTGGATGGCAGGAGGGCGGACGAAATCCGGTTTCCGGGAGGCGAGGTGGATCTCACCTTGATGTGCCATCCTGGCGGCACCCACAGGCTCAGTTTGCTCGTGGTAGCCATGCCGCTGAAGGGCGTCATGCTCTCCTACACCGACACCGCTTCCGCCAGAGAAGTCAAGGGTTCGGTAGCTCGGCGGGGTTTGTGTGGCGACGTTTACTTAGTAAGCACGCCGCCTGGGCCGCGGATCGCCGACGTGAGGGTGGACACGTCGGTGCGCACGCAGGAGTTCACGTTCGACGTGGCGCTCGAGGGCCTGGCAGCGAATGCACAGTACGCCTTTCGTGCGCGGATCACGAAGGACGGCCGCAGCATCAAGGAACTTGCGAGCCGGGGATTCCAGGGGAGCGATCTCAAAGAGGGCCGCATCGCGTCCACACAAGAATGGATGCCCGATAAGCTCTGGGACATCCACACGCCTCAAAACACATACGACCTTGAGGTCTCGCTTCTGGACGCCGCGGGAAACGTGCTGGACACCGGCTGGACCGTGCGCTTCGGGTTCCGCGAGCTCTGGATCGAAGGCCGGGACTTCTTCCTCAACGGCACTCGCATCTTTCTCTCCGCGGTGCCGCTTGACAACGCCGAGGTCGGCGCGGCGCAGGCCAACTACGAGGCCGCCCGCGAGAGCCTGGAGCGCCTCAAGAGTTTTGGAATCAACTTCGTCTATACTCACAACTACGGCTGCGAGCCTGGCTCGCATCTGGGTTTTGAGGAGGTCCTGAGGGCAGCGGATGACGTGGGGATGCTCGTATCGTTTTCCCAGCCGCATTTCAGCCACTACGATTGGCAGGCCCCCGACGCGGATGAGAACAACGGCTATGCCCGCCACGCGGAGTTCTACGTGCGCGCCGCGCAGAACCACCCTTCAGTCGTGATGTATTCCATGAGCCACAACGCCACGGGCTACAACGAGGACATGAACCCGGACATGATAGACGGCATCCAGGATGCTCGCGACACGTGGGCCTTGAGGAACGCAAAGCAGGCGCTGCGGGCCGAGGCAATCGTGAAACACCTGGACCCAGGCCGCATCGTTTATCATCACGCTTCGGGCAACCTCGGCTCGATGCACGCGATAAATTTCTACCCGAACTTCGTCCCGATTCAGGAGATGTCCGACTGGTTCGAGCACTGGGCTATGGAGGGCGTCAAGCCAGTGTTCACCTGTGAATACGGCGCGCCGTTTACGTGGGACTGGACGATGTACCGCGGGTGGTACAAAGGGCAGCGCGAATTCGGCAGCGCCATGGTGCCGTGGGAATTCTGTCTCGCTGAGTGGAATGCGCAGTTCTTCGGGGACCAGGCGTTTCAGATCAGCGAGCCGGAGAAGGCAAATCTGCGCTGGGAGGCCAGGCAGTTCCGAGCCGGCAATCTGTGGCACCGTTGGGATTATCCCTTCGCGGTGGATTCGAGCCGTTTCGACGAACGATACCCCGTGTTTGCCATGTACCTGACGGACAACTGGCGGGCCTTTCGCACCTGGGGAGTGTCCGCCATCTCCCCGTGGGAGCACGAGCATTTCTGGAAGTTACGCGATGGTGTGGACAGGAGCCGCAAGCAATTCCAGGTGGATTGGGAGAACCTTCAGCGGCCAGGCTTCAGTCCGGACTACCTGGAGCAGCGGTACGAACGGATGGACCTGGCCTTCGAGCGCTCCGACTGGATCGCTACGGCTGCCGCCCAGGCCCTGATCCGCAACAACCAACCGCTGCTGGCTTACATCGGCGGCAAGCCCGCTCGATTCACCAGCAAAGACCACAATTTCTACCCTGGTGAGACGGTCGAGAAACAGGTCATCATCATCAATAACTCCCGCGAAACCGTGAAGTGCGAATGCGAGTGGTCGTTCGGGCTGCCTCAGTCCGTCGTCGGCAAGAACAAGGTCACTGTAGCGACGGGCCAGCAAGAACGCATCCCGCTGCGATTCGAATTGCCAACGACGCTCGCGCCCGGCAAGTACGAACTCAGCATGACCGTCACGTTCAGCAATGGCGAGCCCCAGACGGACTCCTTCTCAATCAACGTCATGCCGCGCCCACAGGCTCCTCATCTGGTCGCGAAGGTCGCGCTGTTCGACCCCAAAGGTGAGACCGAGAAGCTATTGAACGGGATGGACGTCCAATACCAACCCGTGGAGGCCAGCACTGATTTGTCCGGGTATGACATCCTCATTGTGGGCAAGGCCGCGCTCACGGTCGGGGAACCGGCGCCTGACATCAGCCGCGTACGCGACGGTCTAAGGGTGCTTATGTTTGAGCAGACACCGGATGTTCTGGAGAAGCGATTCGGGTTCCGCGTGGAGGAGTACGGGTTGAGGCAAGTCTTCGTGCGGGTGCCTGATCATCCCCTTCTAACCGGAATCACTGCCGAGCATCTGCGCGACTGGCGAGGCGAGGCGACGATTCTGCCGTCGCGGCTCAAGTACGAAATGCGGCCCCGTTATGGTACGACCGTCCAGTGGTGCGACATACCGGTCACGCGGTTGTGGCGCTGCGGCAACCGCGGCAACGTCGCCTCCGTTCTCATCGAGAAGCCCGCACGGGGCGATTTCCTGCCGATCCTCGACGGCGGCTACAGTCTTCAGTACAGCCCGCTCATGGAGAACCGTGAAGGCAAGGGTATAGTAATCTTCTGCCAGATGGACGTGACCGGGCGGACCGAGACCGAGCCAGCGGCGGAGACGCTCGCACGGAACATACTCCAGTACGTGTCGGTCTGGAAGCCGGCTCCGAGCCGGAATGCCGTCTATGTCGGCGATGCTGCCGGAAAGAAGCATCTGGAATTCGCAGGCGTCTCCCTGGGTACCTACGAGGGCGGGAAGCTGCCTGCCGACGAGGTCCTCGTGGTGGGATCCGGTGGCGGGGAGAAGCTTGCCGGAAATCCGGCCGCCATCGCCGATTTCCTGAAAGGGGGCGGCAACCTGCTGGCCCTCGGGCTCGACGAGCAGGATGCGAACGGGTTCTTGCCCTTCGAGGTCCGCATGAGGAAACAGGAACACATCGCCTCCTTTTTCGAGCCGTTTGGCGCGAACTCTCTGCTGGCGGGAGTGGGGCCGGCGGATGTCCACAACCGCGACCCGCGGGAACTGCCCCTCGTCTCTAGAGGCGCCACGGTCATCGGCGATGGCGTCCTGGCCAGGGCGCAGAACGCGAACGTCGTTTTTTGCCAACTCGCACCCTGGCAGTTTGACGGCAGCAAGCAGTCCAATCTCAAGCGGACCTACCGGCGAGCGTCCTTCCTCGTTTCTCGCTTGCTGGCGAACATGGGAGTCGCCGGGTCCACGCCGCTTCTGGACCGCTTTCACCATCCCGTGGACGCTGCTAAATCGGAAAGACGCTGGCTGGATGGCCTCTATCTCGACCAACCGGAAGAATGGGATGACCCATACCGATTCTTCCGATGGTAAGCGCCTTGGCGAACGCTTGGCGGTTGTTGTCGTAACTCGTCGGTTTCCAAAGGGCCGATTTTCAATTTGTCATCCCGGGGGCTTTTTGAGGTGTGGGAGCACAGTTGTTGTGCCTTGTGGAGCCTGGGGGCTTCAGGTCGGCGATTCCCAATGCAGTCAGGACTTGTCGGGCGTGGTGGACCGGTGAGCGGACTTCAAAAAGCGCCGAATGGTGAAGAAATCACAGAGCTTTTTCACGAGGACTTCGTTAGGGTGTGGCTACTTTTCAGTGGCGGATTTGGAGGTGGGGAGTATGATGTTTTTGCGGAAGCGAAGAGTTGGGCAAGGAAAGGAGTAGTCGGAAATGGATAAAGAGCGACTGAAGGAGGAGCTGCGCAAAGGCGCCTTAGAGATGGTGGAGAGGGTGTCGGCGAAGATGCCCGACTCTCTGCGAGCATTCCGGGAGGTGGAAAGGGCTGTAGTGGAAGCGACGGAGGAGTTGCAGGCGAAGTTACTGCAGAGTTGGTGTGACGGGGCAAAGGACGATTCGTCGAGGCCGTTGTGTCCGCACTGCGGGGGGAAGATGCGTCAGAAGGAGCAGAGGGATAAGCAGGTCGTGTGCAAGGGTGGGGAGGTGGTGGTGAAAAGGAAACGCTGGTGGTGCGAGGAGTGCGGGAAGTCTTTTTTTCCCTCTGGACGAGGAGGTGACGGTGGGAGGACTGGCGATAAGCCCTGAGGCGGGGCGAGTGGTGGTGCAAGAAGCTGGAGAAAGGCCGTACGAACAGGCGGCGGAGCACCTGCGGCGTGATCATGGGATCCAGGTCAGCAAAAGGTTTGTTGAGAAGTTGACGCAGATGGTGGGTGAGTTCTGGCTGGAGCGGGACGACGAAGAAGCAGAGGCAGGGCTGAGGGGGAAGGTGATTCCCCTTCGGGCATCCGAGCAAGCCCCGGAGCGCTGCTGCGTTTTTGCGGACGGGACGATGGTTCACGCCGATGGGGACTGGCACGAGGTGCGGGTGGGGACGGTGTGCAGTGAGGAGAAGGGGAGGAAGCGAAAGAGCAGCATTGCCCGCTTCGCAGACGTGGAGCGTTTCGGGGCGGACCTTTGGCGCAAGGCCTGCCAGCACGGGTACCGGCAAGCGTCGCGGAGGGCTTTCCTGAGCGACGGGAGTCATTGGATCCGGGCCATCGCGGAGTTGCACTTCCCGGATGCCGTGCAGACCCTCGACTGGTATCACCTGTCCGAGCACGTCAGCAAGTGCGCCAACGAGGTGTTCGGGGAAGGGACCGAGGAGAGCCGGCAGTGGGCAGCCCAAATGCGTCAGACCATGAAAGAGGGGAAGGTATACCGGGGGCTGGACGAAGTCGAGAAATTGGTCGTCCGGTCCGAGAGCAAACGACAAGCCAAGCACGAGCTGATCACCTATCTCACCAACAACCGGGATCGAGTGGACTACCCGCGGTATCGTGAGCTCAGGCTGCCAATAGGAAGCGGGGAGGTGGAGGCGGACTGTAAGGTGCTGGTGCAGGCCCGCTGCAAACAGTCCGGGATGCGGTGGAGCAAAAGAGGAGCAGAGCAGGTCTTACGCGTGCGATGCGCTCTGAGGGACGCGAGCTTTTCCACCCTCTGGGATTCCACAAGACAATCCATCACCCTGTGGCACAAACGCCGCCTCAGACAACAGCAAAGGGAGGCGGCTTGAAATGCCACTGAAAAGTAGCCGCACCCGTTCTCCAGTATTCTGGCGCTGGGTGTCCTGATTGACTTGAGATGAGCTACGAAGGAAGATGGCGGCAATTAGTCCGAGGCAGTTGGGAACTTAACAACTTCCTCCAATAGTGAGACTTGGGGAATTCCGGTTTGACCTGGCATATCTTTGCAAGACGTTCATCATTTGTCAGAAGGTGAACCTTTTTGCCGAGTAACATTTCGAGTTCCATTCCCATTGCAATGATCAGAATGTCAAAAGCGCTAAGATAATGCTTCCCCACATGGTCGTACTGGTCGAGTTCTTTGAGTTTCTTGTCTAATTCGCCGGCTTTCGCAGTCTTGGGCAAACCAGTAACATCAAATTCCGTCTTGAACCTGTGCTCCACCGGAAAAATTGAATGACAACGCAGATTGTGATAACGAGTAAGGTCGTACGAGTAAAATAGCTCTCTGTCGTGGATGTGGACGCCGAAGAGCTTACAGGTTTTTTCATATTGCTCTTGCGAAGCAAAAACGGATTCTTGTCGAATCCACCATTTGGCGAAAGTGTTAAAGACTTCTGGAATGCAGAAAGCGGGGATGTACAGCAGAGCGTTCTTGGAGTACTTCTGCGCGACAATACGTTCCTGAAGTTCGAGGTGTTCGGGCTTCAGTGAAGCCGGAGGCCGATAAAACTCGGCTGCAACCGAAGCGTCAATCAGATAATAGATCACAAGGTTGGGTTTTATCTTTCGTCGGGTGGGGGAGGCCCGCCGCCCTTTTTACACTCGCTCAATTCGTGTATAGTCTCTTTCTCTTGTTCCGAGAGTTTATCCCACGCTTTTCCCATAAGCTTCTGAACGTTTGCTTCAAACGAGTAATTTTGCGCGCGTTTTGCAGATTTCTCGTTGTTCATACGCATACCTCTCGCAAACCGTCATTGGTTTGACTGTTGGCTTTCTTTTCCCGCCTGCGACTAAACATATTAGGTGCCAAAGCACCGTTGTCAAGCGTTTTTCCTCGACCTTCTTCCGACCGCTTCAACGGCAAGGTGTCATCGCCGGTTCCTCCGCCGAACACAGCTTGTCGGGGCCTTTGCCGGCCCTTCGGCAACCCGTTGACAAAACTTTAGCAAATGCCCGACAAATTGTCAAGAAATGAACCAGAGGGCGGCATCCCTCTACTTGAGCGCGCGTGCACCCGGCGATTGCACCAGAGTTGCCAGCGCCCCGCGCCTGGACCCGCACCTACCCCTGGCATCTTGTCCGGCCATTGGCGGCAGCGCGTCCTGCCCCCGGTGCCGAGGCCCATAGGCACTCCGGTCTGCCGCCGAGACGGCGGGGCCACCTCTACAAGCTCTACCCCTTAAATACAGCCACACCCGCCAAAGGCAAGGTTGCCCCCACAGCAAATCTCACCACATCAGGCGAATTTCGTGCTCTTTTGCACGGCCTATTCAAAATCCGTCACTGACGAAGCGTTCTTATGCCCAACAAGTATAGGCTCGCCTCTTTGTACCCCTCGGTTAGGGGTACAGACCAAGAAAAGATTCATGACGGGAGACTCCAGAATCGCAACGACAATCTCTCCCGTTACCGGGTGCGGTTGTCCGACCTCGACCACGCAGTCTTTCCCCTCGTGTTTATGTCTGATTCTGAATGTTCTCCTATCCCCAACCACCAGTCCCATCTCCTTAAGGTGCTTCTTGGTCCCGTCGAGCACTTCTTCCGCCACCTGGTCGTCCCTGACGAGTGGGATAAAGAATTTCATCCTGCCCTCCTGTATCCACTCTGATTGCTTCAACCAGAACAATTATCTTTCAAGCCGTATCATCCTCTCGTCTGGCTTGTCCCCCCAGGCACGGACACCTTTTGCGCCGCTTCCTGCCGATGCCTTGCGTCCCGTGCAGGTAGATGCCCGGCCTGGCGCTTGAAGTCAGCCACCTCTCCGTCTCCCTGATGCTCATCAGTAGTCTCTCAGCCTTTCGCACCCTCTCTCGCCCTTCAAGTGACTCCGCCGCCCTCCACGAATGAGCGCTGCAGGACCCGACAATTCAGCTCGCCTGCTCTTCACGCACTCGGACATCACCGCTCCCATCGGCCTATCCCTGTCACGGCCGCCGCCCTGTAGTGCTCGAACGCTTGCTGCGCAGATAAAGCGTGATCGTAGATGGCAACCTCGTCTATCTTCCCTTCAAAATTGGCGAAGTTGTCGTTCCGGCCGCCAAGGAAAACCTGCTTTACGCCCGACGGAAATCCAATTTCCGCCTCGCCGGAGATTTCCGGCTTCAACTGACCGTTCAGATAGACGATCACCTTCTTCCCATCGCGGACTATGACGACGTGATTCCAGGTCTTCACCGGAATTTCCGTCGTTCCCGAAAGGACCTGGTTCAAGACGTTGCCATTGAAGAAAACCAACCTCCCGGTCTGACCGTGCGTTCCGCCAATTGCGAGATGGTCGCCCGGCGCGTCCTCGGCGCCGTCCGCACCTCGTGAAAAGATGTATCCAGTGACAGGTCTCGCATTGGCCGGCAGACAATTGTAGAACCACAGCTCGACGCTGTAGGTGTTGCCGAGGTTATCGAGCATTGCCTTCATTCGCCCGCCGGCAAAGTGCGGACACCTGTTGACCTGCCCCTCACCGGAGACGTTCGCCGACGCCGGGCCTTCGAGGTAGAAGGCAATCCCGTCCTCGTATTCGCCATCGCTGTTCCGCGTGCAGTCCACAGCGCGATGTCCTCCGAACTCGCCCATCCGCCAGTAGGCAACCGGTTTTGAACGAAGAACCGCCATCGCGTATGGACCGTGCATCTCAAGCACCGCCCGTCGAGACCGACCGGAAACCTCCTCTAACAATCCCAGCACCGTCTCGACGATTCCGGGCTCGGCGTTCACCTCCAGCCCGGCCGTGCGCGCCGGCCAGGTGGTGTATCCCCCAAGCTTGTGCTGCTCTGGCGGGGGAATGTACCCTTCCGCCCCGTTCGCCAGCTCAATCACGAACGTTGGGACGAGTGGACTTTGGGCTTTGATTTTCAGTCCAGTGATGCCGAAGACCTCGCACGGAATCGCCGCAATTCCCAAGTCTCCGATTCGCAGCGCCTGAATCTTCAGCTCCCTCGTCGGATGCTCGAGGAGAAGCAATTGCTCCCGCGCATAAATCTCCGGCAACGTTTTTGGCTTTCGGTCGCCCATTTCAGCGACGGTGCGTTTCGCCCACTCAACGCGCGCTTTGTCCGGAAGCCGAAGGCCGAGCCTGAGCTGTGTCTCGCGCATCTCAAGCGGCACCCAATCCCGATACTCGATCTTCTTGTACCCTTCCAGAGCGACACGCGCGGTCTCTTCCGCGAACGAGTCCATGCTTTTCTGCGACGGAGGCTCACCGTAATCCATCCATTGCAGGTCGCCACTCGTCCCCTGCGACATGATTCCCACGAACGGCGGGCTTGTGCTCTCCGCACCAATCATCTGCTTGAATTTCTCAGCAAACCGGCCGTAATAGTCCGCCGACAACGCTGGCGAGCCAAAGTAATGCATCGAGTAGTTCGCTAAGACCGCGATGGGCGCCCCCTCGCGCCACTGCACCGACACCAGGGACAGGTTCGGATCAACCGGACCAGCCGGTCCGAGAAAGTCCGGGTTTTGATGTCCAGGGTGCATCATCGCCCGAACGCTGGCTTGACCAAACGGGTCCGTCCGGATTCTGTCCGGGCGAAGAATCCAGCGGCGGCAATGAGTATGCTCTGTGTCCTGAACTACAGCCCAACCGACCTTCGCAGGAACAAGGTTCTTCACAGCCTCCTCGATTCCCTTCGCGATCAACCCGGGGAGAAGCTGGCTGTACTCCGCATCAGCGTCGGTGCCGAGAGCACCCATGACTGAGGGCGCCGAGTGTGTGTGCGTCGCGGAAACGAGCATCCAGTCCGTGGGAATTCCTGTAGCGCGATGAGCAAGCTCCTTCGCTTCATCGAGAAGCTCTCGCGGCATCAAGCAGTTGTCCACGACCACAATCGCCAGCCGAACACTTCCGTCGTCGAGCACCAGGCAGCGCGCATGGAGCGGATCATATGCGCGCTCTGCTCTCTGCTCCTGAAACCCGCCGTTCACGATTACCGGAAACTTCCTCGGCGTGATGTCTATCGCATGAGCCCCCGCCCGGAACACTTTTCTTGGAGCTGGTGTTCCCCCAGAATTGCTCCCGGTCTCCGCCACGGTTGAGCGGGTCACCGCCCACAGGAACCCGGCAAGCACTATCGCTGCGGCCAAACTCTTCCACTTGTTGTCCTTGCCCATGGAAAAATCCTCGATTTCAGATTGTCTCTCGTCAAGAGACCAGACGGGATTCTGTCAACTCCCCATCATACCGAAACCGCGTAACAACTCCCCACAACTCTTTTCCTGCTCGAGAGCAAGCGCGCACCGTGACAACAGGCGTGACCTGCATCGTAACCATCTTCGTCGCTCGATGACCCGCCTCCGCGTCCGGGTAGCCGGGTGCGGCGGCACGCTGTGGCTCCCGTGTTCAATCATGCGCGAGAAGTAGACCGCCAGCAGTTGAACGTGCGGAACAACCCCGGACTTTGCCTGAGGCGCGGTCTGCTCATCAGCGTCGGCGGCATCGGCTGCCCCCGGTACGGCGCTACGCCCGAACCCGAACGAGGACAGAAGATCCCATCCGGCAAGGCCTCGGAGTACGCGCAAAAGAAAAATGGGCCAGGTAGGACTCGAACCTACGACCAACGGATTATGAGTCCGCCGCTCTGACCGACTGAGCTACTGGCCCACCGTGTGAACAGCCTGCAAGACCCGGACATTTCGGTCCGACAGAAGCGTCGTTGGCGAATCGTTTATACCCGATCCGCGCTCGAACCGCAACGGATTTTCGGCGGCCGGCGCGATGCGGAGGGACCCTGAGAGTGCGGCCTGTTCGCCGACGCCTCCGGCTGCCCGGTTCACGGGTATGGCCTCGGTTACGGGCGGCAGGGGGCGCAGAAAAGAAGCCAAGAGTTCGACAGGATAACAGGACGGACCGGATAATCCTCAAAATCCTGTCAATCGCCTCTGACATTCCTGTGCGGCCTCTGTGTTCTCTGCGGTAGGTCCCTCCAAAGATCGAGGCCATACGCTGACGGCGTCAAATGCTTTGACAGGGCGCGGAACGTCTGTTATCTTAGTAACTTGCGCACGCTGGCAAGCAGCGTCCTGAAGCGCAGACACAGATCGAAGCCCCGCCACTCGGTGCTGCGGAGACTCATCCGCGGTTGCAGGTCTGTGGTGGTGTCGCGCGCTTTGTTGTGGCGGCCAAGCGTGCCCGGACACAGGTTAATCATCAGGAGCAGAATTCTCTATGGAAATGAAGAAATTGGTTTCTCTGTGTAAGAGAAGAGGGTTCATATACCCCAGCAGCGAAATCTATGGAGGGATAAACGGCTGCTGGGACTACGGGCCCCTTGGCGTCGAGCTGAAACGAAACATCAAGGAGCTTTGGTGGAGGGACATCGTTCTCTCCCGCACCAACGTCGTCGGGATGGACGCCAGCATCCTTATGCACCCGGACGTCTGGAAGGCCTCCGGGCACGTGGACAGCTTCTACGACCCGATGGTGGACTGCAAGTCGTGCAAGAAGCGCTTCCGGGCAGACGAGGTCGCAGGAGGCAAGTGCCCGGAGTGCGGAGGGGACTTGACCGAGCAGCGTTCATTCGAGCTGATGTTCAAAACTTTCCTCGGAGCCGTCGAGGACAAAGCATCCACAATCTACCTCCGGCCGGAGACCGCCCAGGGCATCTTCGTCCAATTCCCAAACGTTCTGAACGATTCCCGGCAGAAACTACCTTTCGGAATCGCTCAAATCGGGAAAGCCTTCCGAAACGAAATCAATCCTCGCAACTACACGTTCCGGTCCCGTGAATTCGAGCAGATGGAGTTGGAGTTCTTCATCGCGCCAAACGGGAACAAGGAGTGGTTCGAGTTCTGGGTAGGCGAGAGAATGAAGTGGTACAAGGACGTGGGGATCAGGGAAGAGAACCTCCAAACCCGGGAGCACCGCCCGGAAGAACTCGCCCACTACGCGAAAAAATGCGTGGATGTCGAATACAATTTCCCCTTCGGCTGGCAGGAACTGGAGGGAATAGCGGACAGGCAGGATTTCGACCTCTCCCAGCACGCGAAGTTCAGCGGGAAAAACCTCACTTATCACGACGAGAAGTCGGGCGAGTCGTTCATCCCTCACGTGATAGAGTCTTCGGCGGGGGTAGACAGGATTCTCCTGACTCTTTTAGTGGACGCCTATGACGAGGAGCCGGAGCGAGTTGTTCTCCGCTTTTCGCCCAAGACGGCCCCGATAAAAGTCGGCGTCTTCCCGCTCCTGAAGAAGTCGCCTCTGGTTGAGAGAGCATCGGAACTCGAGAAAACTCTCCGCGAATCCTACACAACGTTCTATGACGACGTCGGCGCCATCGGCAGACGATACCGCCGGCAGGATGAGGTCGGAACTCCCTGCTGCGTGACGGTTGATTTTCAGACGCTCGAGGACGACACCGTCACCTTGAGAGACCGGGATTCTATGGAGCAAGTGCGCGTCCCGGCGAAGGACATAATCTCGGAAGTCTCAAAATTCCTCAGAAACATGAGTTCGTCCCCGCGCCCCAGGACGAGTCCATAGGGCAAAGGGTGGAGGTTCCACCTTGAAAGAGGCAGTCGAGGAAATCCTGAAAACCGAAGAGGAAGCCAGCCGCGAGATCGCCAGGGCTCACGAAGAAGCCAGCCGCCTCATTGCCGACGCTGACGCGAAAGCCAGGGTCTTGATAGAGGAGAAGAAGTCCCAGGCCAAGGAGGAAAGCCGCCGAATAATTGAGGAAGCCACCAAAGCCGCAGAGCGCCGCCGAAGCGAAATGCTTCAGGAGGCGGCACAGCGCGCCAGGGAGCTGAAAGAAGCACGAAAAAAGCAGATAGATGCAGCCGTAGAGAAGTGCCTGAATCGCCTCCTTCAGCCGGAATCGTAGGGGGCGAAGGGGCTTTTCGGGCGCTCTCATTGCCATAAGATACTAAGATGTCAGCACTTGCAACCTACGCCTATTTGAACGCCAGACTCAGAGCTAAGCTCAGCAAGCTTATCTCGCCCCAACTGTACGAGCAACTTGCCCGAACTGCCGACCTCGCCACCCTCCTCGGCGCCCTCCGTCAAACCGAATATGCCGCGAGCTTCCAAACTGCGCTATCGGCTCAGGACATCCCGCGTGCCGAGGCGGCGCTTGTCGAGCAGTTGATACTCAGCCACCGGGAAGTCGCGGCTCATTCAAAGGGAGAAGTCAGGCACTTCATCGAGGAGCTGATGCGGCATTTCGAGGTTGAAAACCTCAAGGTCATCTTGCGAGTGTGGAAGGCAAAGGAGGGCAGCGAATTCGTTTACCGGGGCTATATATCCAATGAAATCCCCGTTGACGCAATCCTTCAGGCAGAGACCATCGAAGAAATCATCGTCCTCCTCGGCGACACGCCGTACCGCAAGCCCCTCGGCGATGCACGCGACAAATACAAGCGGACGGACTCTCTTTTCTATCTCGAGGTCGCCCTTGACAGGGAGCTTTACGAGGCGACATGGGCGGCCATCCAGGACCTCTCGCCCCCTGACAGAAGAATAGCCTCAAAGCTCATAGGCATCGAAATAGACATCCTGAACATCAATTCCATTCTTCGTTCCAAGCGGTATTACAACCTCGGTCTCGCCGATGTCATGGAGCTGATGATACCCGGCGGTTCCAAAGTCAAGGAGGAGCTCGTCAGAGAGGCTTACCCGGGTCGGGATTATGCATCAGTGATGTCCGCTCTTCTGACTGGCGTGTACGGCACGGTTCCCCACGCTTTACGAACGGTCAAGGAGGTGCAAGCCCTTCATCTGCTGGAGGGCTTCTTGCGCGAAACCTACGCCAGAGAGCTCCGCAAGGCACTCGGCGGCTTTCCCTTCACCATAGGAACAGCCATTGCTTACCTCAGATTAAAGAAATTGGAGGTCTCGAACATAATAACGCTCCTCAATGCAAAGGCTTTTGATCGTCCCCCGGAGGAAATTGCCAGCAACCTCGTTCGCGTATGACCCGTGGCAGCCGTGAGTTACCGAAACAGCGGCTGGCGCGATTGAAATTCGTGAATCGGAGCGTTGAGCAAGGAATAGTCCCCCATGCTAAGGCCTGCGAGAATGGTTCAGTTGAACGTCCTGGTTTTCGACTCGGACGTTGACCGCGCCACAACCGAAATGATAAGGAGCGGTCTTGTCCAGGTCGCAAGCGTTACTGACCTTGAGCCGTGGACGGAGCAGCAAGGGCTTCAGGCGGCTCCCGACGAGCAGTCGCAAGTCCTCGCCGAGATTGAGAACTTGGCTCGATCCGTCACCGAGAGGCTTAGCATCGGCCCCGAGATAGTCAACGAATCCCTTGCTTTTCAGCCGTTTCACCCGGATGAGGCCAAAAAGAACATCGAGGAAATAAGTCAGGAAGTCAAGTCCGTCGTCGCTGCGAGGGATGCAGCCAGGCAAAACCTGGCGGCTCTTCAGCAGACCCGACGACAACTCCCCCTCGACGCCTGGGCGAAGTTCGGTATTGACATCCGCTCGGGCTACACACTCCTTGAGGTCGTTACAGGACGCCTCCCTGAGAAGAACCTCGACACATTAAACCGGCTCCTCGCCAGCGTCCCGAACGTGGTCTTGACCTTCGCCGAGGAGAAGGGAACCGCCGTGGTCATGGTCATCGTCCTGAAAAAGGATAGGGACACTCTCCAGAGGGCTATCCAGGAGACCGGCCTGGAACGCTTCCCCATCCCCGAGGCGAAAGAGGCGCCTTCTGACGAAATGATGGCTCAGCTCGCGGAGCGAATTCGCCTGGCCGAAGAGGAAATCAACGCAGCCGAATCCAGAATTGCGAAGTGCAGAGATGCCAACCTCCCAGCTCTTAAGCGCATCCTCTCCCAGGTGAGTTTGCAGCGGCTCAAGAGCCAGGCCAAGAGCCGCTTCCGAAAGACCGCCAGAACCTATCTCATCTCCGCCTGGACACCTCGCCGCAGCCGCGCGGATGTCATAGAAGCAATCAAGAGAGCCTGTGAGAACCGCTGCCTCATCGAGGAGCAGAGCGCCGAGGCAATGCTGTCGCAACGCGGCGGAAAAGTGGACGTGCCGGTGCTTTTTGAGAACCCGAGAGCGCTTAAACCATTCGAGATGCTCGTCTCAAGTTACGGCCGGCCGACGTACACCTCCATTGACCCAACAGTCGTTGTCGCCCCGACGTTTCTTTTGATGTACGGAGCTATGTTCGGCGACGTTGGGCAGGGACTCCTGATGGCAATCTTGGGCCTGCTGGTTGCACGCCACAAGAAGTTGAGCCAGTCAATCCGCAGAATCGCGGAGCTTTTCATCTGGTGTGGATGCTCGGCAACCCTCTTCGGATTCCTGTATGGAAGCGTCTTCGGGTTTGGCAGCGTCCCCGGCACTGTAAGAATTCTTCCGTACCGCGGCTTTGAGCCTCTTGGGAGGGTCGGTTCATTTCTGGCCTTGGCGCTCTATTTCGGAATCGGCTTGCTAAGCATCGGAATGCTCTTCAATGCCATCGCTGCCATTACAAAGAAGGACTGGGCTGCCGCATTTCTTGACCGGACCGGGCTTATGGGTGTCGCCTTCTACTGGTTTGCCGTCTGGGCCGTGATGCAATTCCTTTCGGAAACCGGCATTAGCCCTGCGATTATTGGCGTTCTCATCGTCATGCCGCTCGTCGCCTCATTCCTGAAAAGGCCGATAGAGAAGCTCGTTCATCCGGCCTCGAGGCATCCCGAAGAGGGCATAGGCGCTTATGTCCGCAAATCCCTCGCCGCAACCATCGGCACATATGTTGAGGCCTTCCTCACATTTCTGTCCAATACTATCTCTTTCGTGAGGGTTGCGGCATTCGCCATAGCCCACGCGGCTCTTTTTATCGCCGTGTTCAGTCTCGCGGAGGTCGTGAAAGGAGGGGGGCCAGGACTGCCGATCCTCGTCCACATTCTCGGCAACGCCGGGATGATGGCCCTTGAAGGGCTGGTCGTTTGCGTCCAGGCACTCAGGCTGGAGTACTACGAATTCTTCGGAAAGTTCTTTCAGGTCGGCGGAACAGCCTTTACGCCGATGAAACTCTCAGGGAGCGCTCCGTGATTTTCGGGCGCGTCCGTCGCCAACAACATGCTTTCTCAAATCCGAAGGAGATTTCACAAATCTCGAGATGAAGGGGGCACTGAATGAAGAAGAAAACGAAGCTGACTAAGTGGCACAAGGTCATCATCAAAGCATCGGTCCTCCTTGTTTTCGCCCTCTGTGCCGCTGTCTTAACCTGCATTTCCGTGAAGGCGGCTCAGGTGGCCAGCAAAGGGGCGTCTGGCGAAGCCGCGGAGAAAGCCTACACCCCGGAATCGGCGCGGGTTGCCGGAATGGGCCTTCTCGCGGCAGCTATCTGCACGGGCGTCGGTTCGCTGGGGGCAGGGATTGCCGTCGGCTACGTTGGTGCGGCAGCCCTCGGCACAATAGCCGAACGACCCGAGATGGCAGGCCGAGCTTTGATCTTCGTAGGTCTGGCGGAAGGAATCGCAATCTACGGGCTAATCATCGCAATAATGATTCTGAGGCTGCCGGTTCTCCGCGCCATATAACTGCGCGATGCACGCCCGCAGCATCGAAAGCCCGCAGAGCAGGCAGAAATCTATGGCGAAACTGTTTCTCATAGGCGACGAAGATACCGTCCTCGGATTCCGGTTTGTAGGAATCCGTGGGCACGTCCCAAAAGGTGTGCCGGAGACAAGAGAGCTGTTCTTGAAGGCCGTTCAGGACACCGACGTCAGCGTCGTCGTCTTGACCGAGAGAGTGGCTGAGACTATTCGCCCGGAGCTGAAGGCATTCATCGAAAAGAGGAATTTCCCGTTCGTCGTCGAGATCGCCGATAGCTCCGGGCCTATGCCGACGAGAAAATCGCCGTCGGAGATTATCACGGAGGCAATTGGAATAACCATTTGAGGAGAGCATGCCCGAATCAACCTGGGATTTCAACTCACATGAACGCCCCGAAAAGGTGCACCTGACCCCTCGCCCCAGTGAGGCCGTCAAGCTGACTGCTGGCAACGCCTCCGTCTCCGTTCGCGCTTTCTGCGAGCAGATAAGCAAGGACGCACAGGAAGAAGTCCGGAGGATCCTCGGAAAAGCCGAGCTTTCCGCAGCCAGAAGGGGCGAAGAGGCCGAGAAGGAGGCCGTGCAGGCAGCGCGGCAAATCCACCAGGCCGCCCAGGGCCAGGTGAAAAGCGTCGAGGCACGAACCATGGCGGGCGTATCCCTCGATATGAGGAAGACGATCCTTCGGGTTCAGGGCGAAATAGTTGAGGAAGTCCTTGCGAGAGTCAGAGCAAGCTTGAAGGAGATGCGCGGGACAAAACAGTACGCCGACTCCCTGAAACAGCTCTCCGTGGAAGGAATCATCGCCCTCGGAGAAGAGAAATGCATCCTGGCACCGGGACTCGAGGACAGGCGTTTCTTCACCCCCCAATTTCTTCGGGAGATAGAGCAGCTCGTCGCCCGCACGGGCGGCAGAAAAGCCGAACTGACCATTTCCGACGATATCCTCCCCGATGGTGGCGGCGTGCGCGTCTATTCCACAAAGAGGACTGTGCTCTTCGATAACACCATTGATGCGAGGATGGAAAGGCTCGCTGACGAGCTGAGGGCAATTGTCGCCAGGGAGGTGTTCGCAGAAAAAGGAAAACATGAGGAGGCGGGGACACAACGACAGAACGCAGCAGCTCCAGGCGCCTCCGGGCAGGCTCCGCAAAAGAAAACGTGACGAAAGACGCCAGTTGCGCGCCCGAGGCTCGCCGCGAGCGTTCCTGAGCAACGTCCACAACAAGAGCATAGCGAATAGAACCTTGCAAAAGAAAATCATAGGAAAAATCAAACGCGTCGTAGGACCAGTCGTCGAGATTGAAGGTGTGCGCGACGCTCAAATGGCCGAACTTGTCGAGGTCGGCCCAAACCGCCTCATCGGCGAAATCATCCGCCTTCACGGCGACATGGCCACTACCCAGGTTTACGAGGACACCACCGGACTGAGACCCGGCCAGGAGGTCTGGGGCTCCGGAATGCCCCTTTCCGTGGAGCTGGGGCCTGGTCTTCTCGGCACTATCTTCGATGGCGTTCAGCGGCGCCTCGAGGTCATCCGCGACACTTCCAACCAGTACATCCAGAAAGGTGTCCACGTCGCCCCCCTCGACCATGAAAAAAAGTGGCGTTTTCGGCCAACCGTCTCACCCGGGCAGGATTTGACACCGGGGCAAATCATCGGGACGGTTCAGGAAACCGAGGTCATCGAGCACCGGGTCATGCTGCCACCCGACATCGGCGGGAAACTGGAGCGGATTGCCCCCGAGCGGGAGTACACGCTCGAGGAGGTCATCGCCTCTGTCGCATCAAGAGGAAAATCCACAGAAATCCGGCTCTGCCACCGCTGGCCGGTTCGCAAGCACCGTCCTTACAAAGAGAAACTGGCCCTCTCGACGCCTCTGCTTACGGGCCTTCGCTCGATTGACGTTCTCTTCCCCATCGCAAAAGGAGGGGCCGTCGCCGTGCCAGGCGGATTCGGTACTGGCAAGACCATCATCCAGCATTCCCTCGCCAAATGGTGCGACGCCGACATCATCCTGTTCATCGGCTGCGGTGAAAGGGGCAACGAGATAACGGACATGCTCATTGACTTCCCGAAGCTGACGGACCCACGGTCCGGAAAGTCCATGATGCAGCGCTCCATCATCATCGCCAATACCTCCAACATGCCCGTCGCCGCCCGAGAGGCAAGCATCTATACCGGCATAACTCTCGCCGAATACTACAGGGACATGGGATACCACGTCGCCGTCATGGCTGACTCCACTTCCCGGTGGGCGGAAGCCCTCCGAGAACTCTCCGGAAGGATGGAGGAGATGCCCGCCGACGAGGGTTTTCCGGCATACCTGCCCACAAGACTCGCCGAATTCTACGAACGCGCGGGAATGGTGCGGACTCACAGCGACAAAGTCGGCTCAGTAACGACGATTGGTTCCGTCTCGCCGCCGGGCGGAGATTTCTCCGAGCCGGTCACCCAGCATACAAAGAGGTTCGTTCGCTGCTTTTGGGCCCTCGACAGGCAGCTCGCCAACGCACGCCACTATCCTGCCATCGGTTGGCTCGACAGCTACAGCGAGTACACACAGGACGTCGCTAAATGGTGGCACGACTCCGTTTCCGAGGACTGGCTTTCCATGCGAAACGAGGTCATGGAGCTTCTCCAGCGAGAGGCGAGGCTCCAGCACGTCGTCAAGCTCGTCGGTCCCGATGTTCTCCCGGACAGCCAGAAAATAATCCTTGAAACGTGTGCGTTGTTGAAGAACGCTTTCCTCCAGCAGAGCGCTTTCGACCCGGTGGATATGTACTCTGTCCCCCAGAAGCAGATGAAGATGCTTGCAATCATCCTCACATTCTACCGGAAGGGCGCGGCCAATATTAAGAAGGGCGCCACAATGGTTCGCCTGAAACGCTTGAAAGTCCTTCCGGAGGTCATCCGGATGAAATCCGCCGCGCCCAACGACCGTCCTGCGATTCTCGACGAGATTCAGCGGAAGTTGGACCGTGCTCTTGACCAGATGGGAGCGGTTTATGAGCAATCCCCAGAGACACCTCGCACTTGAAGGCCGTGAGTACATAGGATTGTCCGAGATTGTCGGGCCGTTGATTATCCTTCAGGACATTCCCGGCGCCGGCTACAACGAAGTTGTGGAGATCGTCCAGCCCAGCGGCGACCTCCGCCATGGGCTTATCCTCGAGACAGGCGACCGATTCACAGTCGTTCAGGTGTTTGAGGGAACCTCTGGCCTTTCCCTCAGGGATACTCGCGTTCGCTTCAAGGGCAAACCCCTCGAGATCGGCGTGACAAGAGACCTCCTCGGCAGAGTTTTCAATGGCGCCGGACGCCCCCTCGACGGCCTTCCCTCGCCGATCTCAGACGACAGGCGGGACGTCAACGGCCTCCCCATCAACCCCACCGCCAGAAACTATCCGCGAAAATTCATCCAGACCGGCCTTTCCGCAATTGACGGCATGAACACCCTCATCCGCGGGCAGAAGCTCCCCATCTTTTCCGGCAGCGGCCTCCCCCACAACGAGATTGCCGCGCAGATTGCCCGCCAGGCGAAGATTGTCGGCGAGGACGCTGGCTTTGCCGTAGTCTTTGCCGCAATGGGAATCAAATTCGACGTCGCAAGGTTCTTCATGGAGAGTTTCGAGCGCACCGGTGTCCTCGAAAATGTAGTCCTATTCCTCAACCTGGCCGATGATCCCTCCATCGAGAGGCTCCTCACCCCGCGAACCGCCCTGACCGTCGCTGAGTTCCTTGCCTTCGACGAAAACATGCACGTCCTTGTAATCCTCACGGACATGTCCAACTACTGCGAGGCCCTCCGGGAGATTTCCACGGCACGTAGCGAGATACCAAGCAGAAAGGGATACCCTGGTTACCTATATAGCGACCTGGCAAGCGTTTACGAAAGAGCGGGTATGATTCAGGGCCTCCCGGGCTCCATTACTCAAATGCCCATCCTCACCATGGCCAACGACGACATCACCCATCCTGTCCCCGACCTGACAGGCTACATCACCGAGGGGCAGATTGTCCTCGAGCGAGAGCTCCATCAGAAAGCGGTCTATCCGCCGATAGCAGGTCTTCCGTCTCTCTCGAGGCTCATGAAGGACGGCATCGGAGAGGGAATGACCCGCGAGGACCATGCCCACATCGCCAGCCAGCTATTTGCGGCGTATTCCCGTGTCAAGGAGGTACGTGCCCTCGCCTCCGTCATCGGCGAGGAGGAGTTGACTCCCCTCGATCACAAATACCTTGAATTCGGCGAGGCGTTCGAGCATCGTTTCTTAGCACAGGGCCAGTACGAGGATAGGTCCATCCAACAAACGCTCGACCTCGGCTGGGAGGTCATTTCCATACTCCCGGAGGACGAGCTTACGAGAGTCACAGAGGAGGAGTTGCAGAGACATTACCCTGGCGAGAGCCGGGAGCCGGCTGCGTGATCCCCAGGTGAGCGCCTTCTCATCGCCGGTCCTCAATAACCGCAGTTGACCGGCCCCCGGCCAGCCAGCACCTGAAGACCGCGCCAGGGCGAACGCCTTACTGGCGCCTGTCTTCTACAATCAGCTAAGCCTGAAGGACTTATGGCAAGATACGGAGTCGCCCCAACCAAAACCAATCTCCTCAGATTGAAGACGGAGCACTCCTTCGTCCGTGAGGGACACCAACTCCTCGAGCAGAAAAAGGATATCCTTGTCACCGAGCTCCTTGCGTTAATGGACCGCGCGAGGAACGCACAAGAGCAGACAGATAATGTCCTCCTCGCGGCATTTGAGTCTCTTCAGAAAGCCATTGTCCGAATGGGAAGGGAGAAGGTCGCCGAGACCGCTCTTGGCGTCACCCTCCAGACCCGCTTGGACATCTCTACTCGTCGCGTAATGGGCGTAGGTCTTCCGACCGTGAACATTTCCATAAGCGAGCCGTTTCCGAGTTACAGTCCCGCAGAAACAACCTTCTGGGCCGACGAGGTTACCCATAGATTCCGCGATGTTTTCAAGGCCCTCGCATCCCTTGTCGAGACGAAGGCTTCCTTAGTCCTCCTCGCCCGCGAGGTCAAGAAGACCATTCGCAGAGTTAATGCCCTGGAAAAAATCGCTATCCCTGACCTGGAAGAGAGTCTCAGGTTCGTTTCCGACGTTTTAGACGAAATGGAGCGGCAGTCCTTCTTCACGATGAAATTAGTGAAGAACTATCTTATGAGAAGGAGGGTCGAGCGTGCAGTCCCATGATTCGCCACCCATCAAAGGGGGTATCCTTGTTTACATAGACGGCTCCGATACCTGCATAACCGCTGCCCAGTACGCGGTCTTCCTTGCTAAATCGCTTTCCAGGTCGCTCACCGCGATTTACGTGGTTGACACGAAAGTCCTCGCAGACCTCATTAAAGCACGAATCTTCGTCAAGGAGGAGGCCTTCGATTACGAGTACGACCTCCAGCAGGACGGCAAGCGATACTTGAGCTATGTCGAACAGCTCGCCAGGGCAAAAGGCGTTCAGTGCGATACACAAATTCTCACCGGCGAAGTCAATGTCGAAGTCCTGAGGAGGGCCGACGAACTCCAAGCGGAAGTCCTTGTCCTCAACGAGCTTGAGCCACACTTGAGCCGCCGAGAGTCCTACTTTGACGAGAAAGAGCGAATCATGCGAAGGGCCAAATGCACTGTCGTCATAGCCAAGAACGAGGACAAGGTCGCGAGCCTCTACGAAGGGCTTTCAGGGACAAGCTAACCGGACGCGGCGGAAAAGTTCCACGTGGAACATCCGCAACGCTGAACAGCTTGGCCTGTTTTCCACTCGACCGTTGTCCGGCAAGCCAAAAGCATTCGCAGCACCTTAAGGAAAACCGATGTCAGACAAAAATGACCGCTCAATAGCAAAGCTCATCGAAGAACTCCTCGTCAAACTCGGAGAAGACCCCAGCCGCGATGGGCTCCTTAAAACCCCGGAACGTGTCGAAAAGTCGCTGCGTTTCCTCACGAACGGTTACAGGCAGAAAATCGAGGACATTGTCAATGGAGCTATCTTCGAGCAGGACTATGACGAGATGATTGTCCTGCGGGACATAGACCTGTTCAGTTTGTGCGAGCACCATCTCCTCCCCTTCTACGGCAAATGCCACATCGCCTACATCCCCCGCCGGCGCGTCATAGGACTGAGCAAGCTTCCCAGGATTGTCGAGGTATTCAGCCGGCGGCTCCAGCTCCAGGAGCGTCTCACCCGGCAAATCGCCAACTCCCTCAACGAACAACTCAGCCCGTGGGGAGTCGCGGTCGTCATAGAGGCACTGCACCTGTGCATGGCGATGAGAGGCGTCGAGAAACAGAACGCTTTCGTAGTAACGAGCGAGATGCTTGGAGCTTTCAGGACAAGAGCCTCAACGCGCGCCGAGTTCCTTCATTTCATCGGAAAGAAAGTCTGATTAGGCTGGTGCCACCGCACTCCAAGTTGACAGGGATCAAACTCGGCGAAGACACCTGCCCGTCATCCCGCTCGGGGACGACTGTCCTGGTCGGTCTCGTCGTCCGCCTGAGCTTCGCGCAACCCCAGCTTTTGCATCCGGTATCGCAGTGCGTGCCTGCTGATATTGAGTTGTCTGGCGGCTTTGGAAAGAAGGCCGCCGCCCCGAAGAAAAGCCTTCTCAATCAGTTTCCGCTCGAACGCCTCAACTGCCTCAGCGTAAGCGTCCTTGCCCTGAAAGAACCGCTCTATGAAGCCGTCGAGGCCGTGCTCGGGCATGGCAGGTGGCGAGAGGCTCTTCCGGATGGTGTCGGACTCAATCATGTCGCCTTTCGTCAGGATGAGGGCACGCTCCATGACGTTCTCAAGTTCGCGGATATTGCCCGGCCAGGAGTGAGCTTTCAGGAGGGCCATTCCCTCCTCCGACACTCCCTGAATATGCCTCCCCATTTCGAAGTTGAATCGCTTAAGGAAGAACGCAACCAAAAGGGGCAGGTCCTCGATCCGTTCGGACAGCGAAGGAATCTTGATATTGATGACGTTGACCCGATAGTAGAGGTCTTCGCGGAATCGTCCCGCTCGGATTTCCTCCGGGAGGTTCTTGTTGGTGGCGGCGATTATCCTCACCTCCACGCGGATTGCTCTCTCGTCGCCAATCTTGGTGAATTCTCTTTCCTGCAGAACCCGCAGGATTTTCGCCTGGAGAGCGAGGCTCATGTCACCGATCTCGTCGAGGAAAAGCGTCCCTCGGTCAGCTTCTTCAAATCTCCCCTTCTTGTCCCGGATGGCATCCGTAAAGCTACCCTTTCTGAACCCGAAAAGCTCCGCCTCAAGAAGCGTTTCCGGGATGGCGGCGCAGTTGACGGTTACAAAGGGATCGTTCCGTCTTGGGCTGAGGTAATGGAGCGCCCGGGCAACGAGCTCTTTTCCAGTCCCGCTTTCTCCTTCGATGAGGACGGAGGAAGTCGTAGCGGCAACGGTTGTAACGAGCTCGATGATTTCCTGCATCTGGGGGCTTTCGCCGACGATGTTCTTGACGTCGAACCGTCCGGCGAGCTGCCCCTTGAGCCGGATGTTTTCCTTCAGGACACGCTGGTGCTGAATGATTTTTTTCAGCACGAGGAGGATCCGGTCCGGGTCGAAGGGTTTCGGAAAGTAATCGTAAGCCCCTGCCTTCATTGCCTCGACGGCAAGGCTGGAGGTGTCAAAGGCGGTTATCATGATCACGGGCATGTCCGGGTAGAGCCGCTTGAGCTGGCGAAGAAGCTCCGTGCCGTCCATAGTCGGCATCTTTGCGTCCGTCACCACGACGCTGACGGATGAGTCGCAGAGGTTCAGCGCCTGCTGGCCATCTCCGGCGAGGAGCACCTCGTACCCCTCGTCCTCGAGGATCGCCTGGAGGGTCCGCCTCATGTCTTTTTCGTCATCTACGACCAGGATTCTTTCTTTGTCCATGACTGCCTTAGACCCCGCCCATCATGAGATTCAGGCCCCGATGGTTTTGAGAGCCGCCTTCATCGGTGATTCGTTTCCTTGCGATTTTGACTCGCGTAGCTGCGTCGCCATTCTCGTCGGGAATCGGACGCGAAAAGTCGTGCCCTTGCCCAGCTCACTCTCGACTGCAATGTCGCCGCCGTAAGCCCGAACAACGCTCTGCACTATTGAGAGGCCCATTCCGGTGCCTTTTTCCTTCGTGGTGAAAAAGGGCTTGAAAATATCGTGGACCAGCTGAGGCTCTATGCCTTTGCCAGTGTCAGCGACAAACACCTCTATGAAGCCATCAGTGGTGTAGTTTGTGGTGACGGTCACGCTGCCTCCGTCCAGAATGGCCTCGCACGCGTTTAGCAAAAGATTCGTGAAAACCTGGCGAATCTGTGTCGCGTCAATGAACAGGTATGGCATGTCGAACGAATAGTGCCTGTTTACTTCTATTTTTCGCGACTCGATCTCGTTTTTGAGCGCGACGAGACTGTCCTCAAGCGAATCGTTTACCGCCACGGCTTCAATCCGGGCTTGCGCCAGTTTGCCGTACCCAAGAAGCTCCCTCACGATCTGATCGGCTCTGTTGACTTCCTCCTGAATTATGTCAACCTGCTCGCATGCCTTCGGGTCCAAGCCCTGCTTAGACTTTTTCAGAAGAAAGGCTGCATTCGTCATGATCGAGAGAGGGTTCTTGAGCTCGTGAGCGACCTGGGCTGCGAGCATCCCTGCCATGTCCAGCCGGTGAGAACGTATGGTCCGCTCACGTGCCTCATCGAGTTCCCGCTGGCGCCTCTGTCTCAAGCTGTAAATGGCTGAGCTGCAAATGGTTACGAGAACAAGAACGATAACCCTGAACAGGAGCTCCCTCGCCCCCACGTCGCTGAAGTCCCGCAGCCCGAGGCTCGGAAAAGCGAAGACCTGCGGCGCGACGTAACCAACGATGGAGGCGAAGCTAAGCACGGTCTGGAGGCCGGCCTCTGTGAAAAGCAGCGTGCTTCTCACGATGAGAGCACAGAACGCCCAGAACAGGCTGGCTTCCGGTCCAAAGAGGAGCCAGAGTTGCTGAAGAGTCTCGGTCTTGGCAGCGTTGAACAGCAGGCCAAGGAAAATAGTGTCCGTCAGTGCGGAGGCGAAGACAGCGGTTTTGAGGAGAGTGTGGCTCCAGGGCTTGTCGGCGAGCTTGAACAGGTAAACCCAGTAGGCAACGCAGAGGGCGGCGTACGCGACGGCCGACCACTTGAAGAGGGCGAGTTCCTTCTCGACGATGACTGCGCCCGCCATTATCGGCCAGAGGATGATAAGACACGCAACGAGCACGGCCACCCGCGCCGGCAGGACGAGATGTTTCTCAAGCGCCCTAAGACGCCGAAGGTAGTTGAGTCTCTCTTCCTCAGTAAGTCTTCTTTTCAAGGGAGAGCCTCCTTTACTTCCTTGTCTCCAGGCTGGCTTTCAACTTCTCAAGGATCGTGCTTATGTCCGCAAGTCTTCCGACCCCCTCCTCCCCGCAGGCAAGGAACCCCGCTTCCGGCTCCACGAACTCGTATCCGAGTCTTCGCAGCTTCGCAATGTTCTCCTGGACAATCGGGTTTTCGTACATGGCGGAATTCATTGCCGGCGCGAATACAACTTTGCAGCGGGCGCAGAGAATCGTCGTAGAGAGGACGTCATCGGCTATGCCGGAGGCTGCCTTTCCAAGAATGTTTGCCGTCGCCGGGGCAATGAGAATAAGATCGGCCCAGCCGGCAAGCGAAATGTGGTCTGGCATCCATTCCTCATCCGAGGGGAACATGTTCGTCACGACCTTGTTACCCGAGAGCGACAGGAGCGTATTTTCTCCGATGAACTTGCTGGCGTTTTCGGTCATGACGACCTTGACCTCCGCGCCGGCGTCTTTGAGTCTTCGCACAAGTTCGCACGCCTTGTACGCGGCTATGGAGCCGGTAATTCCCAGAACAATCCTCTTATCTGAGAACGGCCTATCGTTCATGCCTCTTTTTCCGGCAGCTTATATGTTATTCTCCCGGCAAGGATTTCCTGCATCGCGATCTCGGTCGGGTTCTTGGAGTTGGTCTCGATGACCGGCGCGGCGCCCTGACGGAGCTCCTTCACCCGTTCTGAAAGAACAATTGATAGGATGAAGGCATTGCCGATTCTCGCCAGGGGCTTCTCGTTTGTGATATCTACCATCCAGAATCCTCCATGCGGTGAAATCCAGCCTTCGCGCGCGGCGAATTCCGACGGCCTCGTCGGGTCGGTCAGGTCATTCGATGTTTTGACTCTGCTCTCGGATTTTTTCGAGGTCTGCCTTCGCGCGCACAACCATCCTTGAGGTGAGCAAATCATCGGCTTTCGAGCCAATGGTATTGATTTCTCTGTTCATCTCCTGCACGAGGAAATCCATCGTCCGGCCGCAGGGCTTGTCGTCGTTCATTATAGCGCGGAACTGCTCGATGTGGCTCTTGAGTCTCGCTATCTCTTCCGACACGTCCAGCTTGTCAGCGAGGATGACAATCTCTCGCAGGATTCTTTCCTGGTTGTCGGGAAGCTCCGAAGCGACTTCGCGGACTCTGGACTTCAACCGGTCAAGGTGCCTGTCGAGGGAAGCCGGGACTGCTTTTTCGATGCCTTCAACGATTTTGTCGAGTTCCGCGAGGCTTTCGTCGAAAGCGTCCATCAGGTTTTTACCCTCGGCTTCCTTCATGGCAACCAGTTGGCAAAGAGCCGCCTCAACCGCCGAGCGAATTGCCTCCCAGCGCTTCTCAGAGTCCCTGGATGGGCTCTCGGGAACAACAAGTTCCGCACGGGACGCTATGACCGAAAAATCAACCTCGCCGCTGTAACCGAGGAGCTTCTTCAGTTCGTCGTAAGCCCTTTTCAGCTCCCTGGCAACAGCGCCGTCCACGCGGAAAGCTCGCCCCCGCTCGTAAGCTGGCTGACAGGAAATGAAAACACCGATCCTCCCGCGCGAGACCACGCTGGCAATAAGTTTGCGCAGAGGGGGGTCAAATTCCGTGAGTTCGCCCGGAAGGGTTACGACTATCTCCAGCCGCCTGCTGTTGACGGAGTGGATTTCGGCGAGAAAACCCTCTTTTTCGCCAGGCGATTGGCCCCTGCCGAAAGCGGTCATGCTTCTCAACAAACTGTATTCCCCCTGGTGAACGCTGAGGTTGCTCCTTCGCACCGGGGAGGAACAGGGGCGTCAGCGCACAACAACACCCCTCTTGCCTCCACGAAGATGAGTAAAGACATGTGCCCTTTCGCCAACGCCATCACTTGTGAAATCATATTAACACCACACAAGGTGCAACGCAACTACAAAAATGCACCCTCCTGTGCATCGCCTACGCCCGGTATGCACAGCACCCATCGGTCGCCTCCGCGGTCCCTAAACGGCGTCAGTCCCCGGCCCGGCGGCAGGCCAGGAGGTTCACGAACAGCGTCCTGCCCGGCCCGACCTCGAGGCCAACATCCCACTCGCCCGCCGTGGCTGTGAACCTCCCCGAGCAGAAGTACATCCCGCCCCCCATGTCCTGGTAGCTCAGGGACCTGACCTGGCTCGGCGACCCGGCGGCGCGCGCCAAAGGAAGCACGTCGGCAGAGGTAACCGGCGTGCCGTCCTTGTACGCCCGGAAGGAGACCGTATAATCGCCCGCGACGAGCGTCTTGACCTGGTAGAACTGTTTTGCGGCGCTGGCGTGGATGTTCTTCAACCGGACGGAGTACACGCGATAGAGCGGCTTCGGCGGGATGAACTTCATGTTGGCGACGGCCTCGCCGAACGTGACGATGGGCACTGGCTTCGCCCTGATGTAGTCAATCAGCTCGCTCAGCTCCGAGAGCATCTCGGGGGTCATCTGGTCATGGTACAGAAAAATCCTGTAGCGGTTGTTGGTATAGGCGTCATCAACAATGGCTTTCATCGCCTCTAAGATGCCGGAGCCCGTAATGGTGTTGTGATGGCCCAGGTGCAACATCGGAATCTCCGGAAGGTAAGAAACGGACCCGTCACAGGCGGCATCGTAATACTCGGCACAGATGGCCCGGTAGGCGGCATGTGGAGCGTTGTCGGGCCAGCAGTAGTATCTCACCGGCATCCCGAATTCCGCCTCAAGCCACCGCCTCGATTCCGAAAAATTATACCGCAGGTCGGTCTCATTCTGTGTGATAGGGTCGAGGTGATTCATCGAGTGGGAGATGATTTCGCCGCCGATGTTCACAAAGTCCCAGATTTGGGCCAATGTCATGCGCCCGTAGGGGTCGCCGACAAGCCCCACGTTAATCGCCAGGGTCGGCTTCACGGCTTTGGACCGGAAAACCGGCAGGGCGTTGTAGAAAGCCGCGAACTCATCGTCGGACCGAAAGCCTATCATCCCGTGAGAGACCTTTGTCGCGTCTATCTGCGCCCTCAACTCCCATGTCATCGCCTGCAGGTCTCCCACGCCCGCGAGCCATTTGAGCTCGTCGGCGCTCAGGACTCGGTTGTAAATCAGAAACGTCGTTATCAAGCCGTCGTAACCCCGGGTTGCGCCGCTATCATTCCCGATGAACCCACTCTCTCCCGCGTCCCCGACGCGGTTGCCTGCGCTCGCTATCTGGGTGTTGTAGCCAGTTACCTCCGTGCCATCAATGAAGATGTGAATTTTCCGGTCGCCCGTCTGACTGTACGTGAATGCGACATGATGCCACTTAGTTTCCCCAAGGCGGTAGTTCTTGAAGGACTCCGCCGGGGTGCCGTCGCAAGCGATTTTCGCGTAGAGGCCGACATAGGTTCCGTTGTCGTATGTCGTCTCGAAGCGCGTATTCTCTGTCTTCGAGAGAACCTTCCCGGCGTCCCCCTCGCCGTCGCTCCGGCAATACGTCCAGAAGGCGATGGTCAACTCCGTCAGGCTCTGTATATCCGCAGCATTCCCGATCTTGACGTAACTCGTGTCGCCGTTGAAGTTCGCTGCGAAGTCCCGCAGCATCGTTCCCTGCGGGTAATATCGGATGCCCACATCATACGTGAGGTTCGCCCCTGTGGCGTTGCCGTTCCCCATCGCGTCGTCGCAGTTCTGCTCGAAGAAAAACGCCCGCACACACCCGCTGGCCATGTCGTTCCAGAGAAGGTCGAGGTCCTCCTGGTTGTCGCCGGCGTTGTGCGTCATGACATTGGCGCGCCATGGCTCGAGGGCTGAGACCCTGAAGAAGGCCCTTCCGGAATCCGCTGGAAAGAAGAAACGCGTGCCCGGCCCCTCATAGGCCGTTGACCATTCTTCGAGGTCGGGCGAGGTTTCGAGTAGATAGACCGGCGTGGCGCTCTGATACTCAATACATCCCATGTCTGGCGCGTTCCCCGAAACCCTGGCCTGGCCGAGAATGTCCGGACCCGGCGCCCAGGAAAGCGAAAAACCGAGGCCCTGTGCCACGATGGAAAGCTCGACGGCGGCGGAGAACGACCCCTTATCCACGCAAGGAGACTCTCCCGAAAAACGATAGTCATCGTCCGCCGTTCCCAGTACGTTGTCGGCCCCATCAGGGTCGTCAAAACCGGGATTGTCGTGCATGTTACCTTCGCCCTGGTCGTCCGGCTCATCGTCCTCGATGCAGGTGTAGCTCGCTCGTGTGCCGGAGAGCTCGTCGCCGTTCCCCCACAAGATGCAGTTGACAATATCTCCCGAGGACTTGACAAACTGAATGCCCCCGGCACCCCCTCCCTGCGAGGAATTGTTGGCTATGGTGTTGCCCACGACGCGTAGAACCGACGACTCGGACCAGACTCCGCCGCCCATGGAGTTGGCCACGTTGGAGCAAATCAAGTTATTGAGGATTTCGGCGCGAGACCCCAGGCAACAGATGCCGCCGCCGTTCCCCTGAGCGGAGTTGGCGATGATTCGGTTCCGCGCGATGGTCGCCGAACAATCCACGCACAGAATCCCCCCGCCGTCTATGTCAGTTCCATTCCCGATGATGAGATTGTTCGCGATGACCGGTTCTGCCCCCTCGCAGGCAATCGCGGCGCCGCCAGGCGCGGTGTTGGAGGCGATGATGTTGTCCTCGATAAGGGGAGATGAGTAGTAGCACGAAACGCCACCCCCCACATCAAAGGGCGAGGTATTGGACACAATGACGTTGTTTCGAATCGTGGGCGATGACCAAACGCAGGATATGCCCACATGACCGGACGTGATCGTAAAACCCGCAATGACCGCCGCCCGGCTCTCGGAAGACCGAAATCTCACTCCCTCCAGCAATGTCGGCTCAATAACCGTCATGGCGACAACGCCCGGGGCCGCTGGGTCTGTGGAGCGGACGGTGATATTTTTGCCCGTGAAGTCAAGGGTCTCAATGTAGGTCCCCACGGCCGCAATAACCTCGTCGCCATTTTGGGCGGCATTGATTCCCTCCTGAATGCTTTTGAAAGCCGTCGCCCAGGAGGTGCCATCGCCAGAAGAGGGAACTGACTGGTCTGCATAGAACGTCGCACTGTGGGCTGAAAAGGTGATCGCGGCGAATGCCGCAAGCGCCGCCGAGGTTGTTCGTCTCAAAATCATGCCATCTCCCGAACGAAAATCGTCGAGGACTGTCGAGCCAGCCGATTGGCTCCTGTCTCCGGCAAAACTGCATTGATGGTGGCTGATTATACAGCTTGATTCGGCTTTTGTCGCCGGGAACCTGCCGAGGGCTGCGGCTGCGCAATCGTGGCACACAAAGCGGGGCTTCTCGAACAAAGGATTCATCCACCCACTACCGCGGAAACACAGCCACACCCCAAAAAATCCCCCGTGCTGTAGTCCCGAATCCCTACACCTTCCCTCGTCGAGTAACCGCTGCTTGGCGTCTCGCAAGGTATTCGTTTGGGCGTGCCTTTGCTTGAGTTCTCGATTGTTCTGGGTGCTGGCTTGGAAGATGAGTTACTGGAGTTGGAGGGACTTCGAGAGCAGAAATCGGTTATCCCTGTGGCACGTCTGAGACCGACGTTTCTGGCCAATAGTGGGACTTTGGGAAGGCGGGATTCGCGGGGTGGACTTTCTCAGATTGGTCGCGTTTGGAAATTTCGATCAGATTTCAATCATAACCTTCGCTGCGCCGAAAAGCATCAAAGAAGACAACTACCTTCCTCTCCGTGCCAGGGCATGAAGTACACTGGTTGAGTTTTTGATCTCCTCTTCTTATACATTCCTCACAAATGGCAAAAATAATCCGGTAACCCGATGGCCCAGCAACATATTTTTTGTGTTTCCCTGCATACTCGTGTTTGAGCCAGCTATCGTTGTTGTAAGGACTAAGAAGGAGCTTTTGTACTCCTTCCTTGATCCCTCCGACGAAATGAATATCCTTCTTCTTTGTGCTGGAGATTATTTCTTCAAAGAGTTGAGAGTACTTGGCGCTATACACTCAGGAAGGTCTTTTCAAATTCCGGGCTGGACGGCTTCCTCATATTAACGAGCTGTTCCTCACTCCTTGAGAGTGAAAGCTCAAGAGACTCCAGGTCATCTTCCTCAAGTTTAAGAGATTCTTTGAACAAATCGGCCGTCCACTCAGGCACGAAAATGTCTCGGAACTTTGGAATGTCCTTAACAACCATCGGCTTATTCATTGGGTAGCACGATACGGTCGTGCCGTACACTATGTTCCTGAGAGCAAGGCCGTCCGAGTTTCCGTACTGCTTCCGCATTTTCTCAATCACGTACAGAATCTTTTGGCCAGTCGCATTTCTTCGGAGCGTTTTGCGGAAAGTATCAGCCAGAACATCTCCCCGCCCGGACAATGAAGCTCCTGTAACCAAACCGACTTGGCCAAGTTCCTTGTGATCTTCGGCTAATTGGGCGGAGAAAGGCCCATAGTCATACTTGAAGAAACTATAACTGAACCCTCTCAATCTCTTGTTGATTAGTTCATTTTCGCACAGAAAGACGAATTTTTGGAGCTTCAACTTGCCTTGAAATGGTAGGGCTTGAAATCCAACCAGAAGCAGACACTTGTTGATAACCTTGTCCGATGTTGGGCGCATTTCGAGCGTTCTCTACTATCTACTTTCTGGCAATTATCTGCTGTTCAGTTGCCTCTTTTGTTGCTCGTTACGGAAATCGTCCAGGAAACCTGCATCTTGCCTTCCAGATATTCCGCTGCGAAAACACCAGAGCAACAACAGAGACACGAGTCGGCTTAAATCGCATGACTAAGCTCTTGAATGAGCATATCGCATGCCGGTGGGAACCTGTCAAGAAAATTTCAACCTTTTTTCAACCTTTTTTCAATCTTTTTGACGGCTGTGTTGCGTCCCTGGTTCCCACACGGAAAGCCGTTATCTCCATCTTTGAGTCTGTTCGCCTGAGTGCAAGACGGGAACAAATCTTGTTCGGTACAAGAGTAACCGGGTGCTTTCGCTTTATCCTCGCCCTGGTTCATAGGCCCACCTCTGTTCTCTCTTGCGCCCTGTTTTCTGACAAAATCTTAGCAAATCCCCGACGAATTGTCAATCTAAAGAGCGGAAAAACCACAGCGAAAGTTATGCAGAGACTATCCAGATATTTCTGCGTTTGGGTCAAAGGGATAGTGTTTTCCTCTGGTTTTTCCGCTGTGGGCGGTTTCAGCTTCGCTGCCGCCTCTCGCCGATGCTTTGGGTCGGTGTGCAGATAGATCGCGGTCGTCGTGATGCTACTCGGGCTTGGAATCCCCTTTCTTGCCGCCGGGGCTGAAGGCGTAAATCCCTAAAAGGACGAGGCTGACGAAGGCCGTCGCTATGAGAGCAACATGGTAGAGGCCCAGGCCGCAGGCCATCCCTGCAAGCGTGGAGAGGAAAACGACCACCGTATCTTTGGGGTTGCGCAGGGGCGTTCTGAATCTGATGAAGGCCAACACACCGCCGATGCCGAACGCTCGGGCAATATTGTTGCCGACGATGATCCAGACCAGGGCGCCTCCGACGCAGAGAAGAATCTGCGTCTGCATCAAGAACGGAGTGTACTTTTTCTTCTTCCCGGTGAAAGAGACCGAATAAGCAAGGGCAAGGATCAGGCCGAGGACGGCGGCCAGGGCGAGTTTGAGGACAACCACGTTCCAGGCATCCGGGGGTTTCTGGGCAACATCCTTCAGTGCCTTGCTGAGAGTGTTGGCGCCAGCATCATTGGCAGCGGAACCCAGGGTCACCCGGGCTAAGGTGGCGGCAGCCGGCAAGACAACCGATATGGCGAGGAACACAGCGAGGGAGCAAGCAAAAAAGGCCGCTAATGCGAAGCGATTCGGGAGAACCTTCTGGTTTGACAAACCTGACTCCCTTATTCCGGGCACAAGTCGAAAGGGATTCATCCTTTCCGAGCGGTTCACGCAGTGGCCGGAGAAACTTTCCGCGGAGCACACGCTTCGCGGGGTTTGCTCACACACGCTTCCGGTTGTCCAAGGAAAAGGCTCCGAATGCCTAAGGCGAATTTTGAGAACCGCACGTCCCTTGTGGTGCCCAGTTCCTCAATCAAGTCGGTGAGCCATAAGGGGGTTCGGGGGCCGGAGACTTTGGTCTCCAGGACGACGCAATCGTGTTTGGTGGCCCGGCCGGTCACAAGATTTCGCATGACGATATCCTTGTCCAGGGTGATCCTGACATCGCTGTCCTCGGAGGGCTGGAAGGAAACCCTCTCATACTCGATGGTGAGCATGGGTTTGAGGCGGTTCGACATGATGTAGCCCTGGATGGCGGTATAGGCATTCATTACGTCGGGGCTCTTCCTGTTTTCCTTGAGGACTTCTTTCAGGACATCCTGGCCGGACAGAAACTTATCGAGGTGCTCGCGCCTTATCTTAAACCTCTTCTTCTGGGAAATGGAGTGATTCCTGATTTTCAGCTCTATCCAGACTTCATCGGGAAACTTCCCGTCGTAACCGTACTCCCTGTACCGCACCTTGTACCGGACAGGCTCGCGGTTGAGCCAGGCGTAGTAGGTGTCGAAGGTGTCGTTGTCGAAGTAAACAGTGCGGAGGTGGGTTACGGGCTGGTCCTTGGTGAACATGTAAACGGGGACGAACTTCTTGACGGTGTCGAGAGTAAGGTGGTATCGGCTGCTTGCGGGCAAGTACTTCTTTTCGCTTCTCTCAAATGTGGTTGACATCCTGTTCTCCTTTCCCCCGGGGCTGGCGCTCGAGCCGGGTCCTGCACTCAGCGCCTAACGGGTCTTACGCCCGAGGGGCCCCCCAATATCAAATATCGCCGTCATCCTTTCCGTCGGGGTTCCAGATGATTTTCGGGTTTTCGGTTTTTGCGTCCGACCTGACGTTGCTCTCTGAGTACCATTTGACGTGCCAGTCCAGAAAGAGGATGTTCCCGCCTCCGTGGTGTCTCGTCGAAAAATCTTCGTCTTTTCCCTTGAACTTCAATGCTGCCCCGCCGGTTTGCCCGTCGAAGATTCCGACAGTAGCCGAAGGCAGAGCGATTGTGCCGATGTTCCGGAAAGGCTCGTCGGTTGTTTCGAGCTGGGAGTTCATCTTGTACCCCTCCGCTCGGACCTCCTTGCTTTTAGCGACGCCGGGGCACATTTTAACCTCGTTTATCTCGATCTCCTCAAGCCCACGCGTCTGGAGATATGGGTCTAAGAGAAAGAACCAGCAACTGTCGGGAGGGTTCTTGTCATCCTCATGAGGCAAAAGACCCTGAAAGTCGGTGGTATATTGCTGCAACGCCAGACCAATCTGATGGAGGTTGCTCTGGCATTTCGAGGTGCGAGCCTTCTCCCGGGCGGTCTGCAATGTCGGCAGAAGAATCGCCGCAAGCACACCGATTATCCCGATGACCACGAGCAGCTCAATGAGCGTGAAACCTTTTTTTGCCGGTCGCCTGAACTTCATTCGACCTCACCTCCCTCGGTTCCGCGGGGGCTTCCCCAGCCCGAAGATACAAATTGTTCGGGGCCTTTTACCGGCCTCCACAGTCAGAACGTTTATCCTCCTTGCCGCCGGGAACCGTTTCTGCCTCCTTTTGACTCTGCGTTCTCCCGAACTAGCCCTCGAGCCAGGTCTTGCACTCAGCGCCTAACGGGTCTCATGCCCAAGGGGCCCCCAACATCAATGACCGGTACCAGTCTCTCCCTCTGGATTCCAGATGATTTTCGGGTTCTCGCTCTTGCTATCCGACTTGGCGTTAGCGCGCGAATACCATTTGACATGCCAGTCGAGAAAGAGGATGTTCCCGCCTCCCTGGTGTCTGGCGGTAAAATCTTCGTCTTTTCCTTTGAACTTTCTCCTCGGCCCACCAGTCTGCCCGTCAAAGACCGCGACAGTAGCGGATGGTAGAGCGATTGTGCCGATGTTCCGGAAAGGCTCCCCCTGCTTTTCGAGCTGGCTGTTCATCTTATAGCCCTCGGCTCGGACCCCCTTGCCTTTAGCGACGCCGGGGCACATTTTAACTTCGTTTATCTCGATAGGCTCAAGCCCGCGAGTCTGGAGATAGGGGTCTATCAAAAAGAACCAGCAGCTATTCGGAGGTATCTTGTCATCATCGTGAGGCAAGAGGCCCTGAAAGTCGGTGGTATATTGCTGCAAGGCGACGCCAATCTGGTGGAGGTTGCTCTGGCATTTGGAGGTGCGAGCCTTCTCCCGGGCGGTCTGCAATGTCGGCAGAAGAATCGCCGCAAGCACACCGATTATCCCGATGACCACGAGCAGCTCAATGAGCGTGAAACCTTTTTTTGCCGGTCGGCTGAACTCCATTCGACCTCACCTCCCTCGGCTCCCCGGGGGCTTCCCCCGGTGAACAAAATATCCCAAGAAACACCTACACCTCCCGCGCCTCGGGTTGAGGTGCCCGCTCTTGCCGCGTGGCGTCGCGCCGCTGGTGGATTTCTTGGGATCGAACGTGCCTGCCGTTCTTCCCGTGAGCCGAACGCGCAATGGAAGAAATGGATGATTGCAGTTACCTAAACCTGGCGAAACGGTCTCACGGAAAGCGGCCGGTCCGTTTTCGTTATGCGCCTTTTAGCCTACCACAAACAAATCTCTAACATCCACTAAATAAAATACCACGTTTTCGCGGCCATTCAAGTGTTTTTTACAGGGATTCCTCGGAGCGGGATACTGCGCAGCGAGCAAAATTTGTACCACCGCAGGATGAAGAAGAAGAGCCAGCACCACCGCACGTGTCGTAAGCCATTTCCGTTAATGCCATTACAACGCGACGCCTCTATGAGGGGCGTTCCGCTCAGTCCCTCACAACGACCGGCAGTGGGGAAATTTACCATCTCAGTTTCCTCGTCCGGGCGCCGGGGAAGTAGAACTCTAAGATGGATTCAAACGACTCGCCACGTTCGGCGAGGACTTTTGCCCCTCTCTGACACATACCAACGCCGTGCCCCCAACCGCGGCCGGTGAATGAAATTGAGCCGCCTTTCAGCTCCATTTGGAAAAAGCCGCTTCGGATGAGGTCCGGTCCCATGGTCATTCGGAAGCGGTTGATTCCGAAAACCTTGTCTCCGTCGTCGGTGCGGATTCTCAGGGCTGTTATCCTCCCGGCGGAAGTGCTCCTCTTGTAGACGGCAATGGAGCGGCCGGAGGCGATGCCCGCCGAGCGGAGCTTGCGCTGGAGGTCGGGCAGGGCGATGGTCGCACGCCATCGGTAACCAGAAGCGTCTCGACACAAGGGACATTCGACGGGAGGAGGGAACTGCCCTTCGGGTTCCCAAACATTGACGGCGTATTCGGTGAATCCGCCGCAGGAAGTGCAGAAGTAAGAAAGGAGGAGCTTGCCGCGATAGAAAAGGACGATGTTCTTCGTGGCGTCAACGGCTCTGTCGGTTCGGGGGTCGCGCTTGTCAGGGTTGTAAACCAGGGTGTCGGAAGTGATGTCGTAGTCCCTGGGGTTGTTGCGCAGCGCATGGAAAAGGACCAGGGACCGGCAGACTACCGCCTGGGCTTTCAGGGCTTCTTTGGGCCATGTCGGGAGCATCTCGGAAGGGACGACAACTTTCAGGTATGTGTCGAGGTCAACGAGATTGACGGCGAGGAGGCCGCTGGCGCGCTGGAGGATTTGGAAAGTGCCGGGGTAGGTTTTGCCGTTGAGGGAGATTTTGTTGGAGGTGCTCTTAACGAGGAGGCTCCGGGCGGAGTGGGTTCTTCCGGCGACGCTGATGCCACGGGACGAGGAGGTAAAGGTCACGGGGGCCCCATGCCTTGAAGTCTGAAGCACTCTCCCCGAGGAGCCATCGCTCACCGTCAAGACGCTTTGCGAAGAGAGCGTGAGGCCGCTGGCTTCCCGGAGAACCGCAACTCGTATCGCGCGGCCGGATGGCGGTCTTTCCGGCGGAACGCACCCGCCAACCAGAAGGAGTCCTGCGATAACAATCCGCAACTTATTGTTCATCATGGCCTGGCACCGACCAACGCGACGATTGATGGGCTGAGGAGCCACGGTCTGCTCGATAAGCCTTCCCTGTTTTGTCCGTTTACCGCGCATCCTGCGCAATTCAGACGCCTTCCGAGGAAGAGGCGCCACGGGGATGCTTCTTGCCCGCGTATCTCTCGTACTCGCTGAAAATGCAGCCGCAATAGGACTGACGATAGAGGTCGTGCGCCTTCGATAGCTCGTGGCTTTGCCGATAGCCCGCCCTGAAATCCTGGTAGAAAAACTGAACGCCGACCTCTCCGGCGAGCTGCTCAGCAATGGATTTAATCAGCTCGTGGTCCTGCTGAGGACTGACCAGAAGGGTGGAAGCGAAGGCGTCGAACTGACCGCTTCTGGCAACGGCCGCCGTTCGCAGGAGGCGCATCCGATAGCAGAACCGGCAGCGTACGTCTTCCCTGAACAGAACCTCCCGCAAAAAGCTGCGTAGGTCGTACTCGTCGTGATAAATCATCGGGAGGGCGACCTGTTCGGCGTATTTCTTGACGGCTTCAAGCCTTTTAGTGAATTCCGTGTAGGGATGGATGTTGGGATTGTAGAAAAACCCGGTGATGCGATGCCCGCCGTCCAGAAGAGCTTTTGCAGGAAATGTCGCGCACGGTCCGCAGCAGATGTGAAGAAGAATGTTCATGGTTTGCACGGCAGCGAAGACAATAAGCCCGCCCCGGCATCCGCCGTCACCCCTTGCATCGGGAACCCTTCCCGCCGCAAATAGGATGATTCGTCCCAGGCAGTTCCCGGTTTCAGAAAAGCTCCTTCTGCTGTGCTTGCGGCGCGATGCCGAGGTGCTTGTAGGCGAGGTCTGTGGCGACTCTGCCTCTGCGTGTTCTCTTCAGGAATCCTCTCTGTATAAGATAAGGTTCGTAAACCTCCTCGATGGTCTCCGCTTCTTCGCTGACGGCGACAGCGATGGTATTGACGCCAACTGGCCCGCCGGAGAACTTACAAACAACGGTCTCGATGATGCGTTTATCCATGTCGTCGAGGCCTTCTTCGTCAATGCCGAGCATCTTCAGGGCGCGGTCGGCGACTTCGGTGGTGATGAAGTTGTTCGCCTCAATCTGCGCGTAGTCCCTGATTCTCTTGAGGAGGGTATTGGCGATTCGGGGCGTGCCGCGGGACCTTCTCGCGATTTCCTGAGCACCAGTCTCATCCAGCTCGACGTTGAGGATTCGCGCTGAACGCCGAACAATTTCTTTCAACTCGTCGGCGGAATAGAAGTCGAGGCGGACAGCCATGCCGAAGCGAGACCGCAACGGGGCGGTGAGAAGACCGACTCGGGTGGTGGCGCCGATGAGGGTGAATTTCTTCAGGTTGAGGCGGATAGAGCGCGCGCTTGGGCCGGAGTCTATGACGATGTCAAGCTTGAAATCTTCCATTGCCGGATAAAGGTATTCCTCGACGACGCGGCTGAGCCTGTGGACTTCATCCACGAACAAAATGTCCCCGTGCTGCAAATTGGTGAGGAGGCCGGCGAGGTCGCCCGGCCTTTCGATTACTGGGCCGGAGGTGGACGTTATGTTGACCTCCATTTCGCGGGCGATAATGTAAGCAAGCGTGGTCTTCCCGAGACCGGGCGGACCCGAAAGCAGCGTGTGGTCGAGGGGTTCGCTTCTATCACGAGCCGCCTTGATGAATATCTGGAATCTCTCTTTCAGTTTGCCGCCGCCGCCGAAATCGTCCCAGGACTGGGGCCTGAGAGATACATCAAGCTGGACGTCCCTCCGTTTAAGGGTTGAGGTAACGAACCTTTCAGACATACTTCAGAGCCTTCTTGACAAGTTCCTCGAGGGTGCCTTTCTCCTTCGTCTCCTCCAGCACTCTCTTCAAAGCCTTCTGGGCGGCGGCTTGAGTATAGCCGAGTTTGACGAGGGCGAGAACCGCGTCGTAAAGCCGCTTCTGCTCCTCGGTCGGCTCGAGCTCCCTGGAGAAAGCCTGATACGCCGGAGCAAGGCCAATTCTCTCTTTCAACTCGACGATGAGACGAGAGGCAATCTTAGAGCCGACGCCGGGAACGGTCTTGAGCATCTTCTCGTCCCCACGGGCAATGGCAGCCTTGAAATCCTCGACGGACATCCCGCTGAGCATCCCGATGGCGCTTTTCGGGCCGATGCCGGGGATTCCGATGAGCATTCGGAAAAGCTCTCGCTCGTCTTCCGTCATGAAGCCGAAAAGGACCATCGTGTCGTCCTTGTGGTGAAGGTGCGTGAGAACCTCGACCTCGGCGCCCTCGCGCGGAAGCCTGCCATGAGTCGCCAACGAGACGAGAATCTCGTACCCCACACCGCCAACGTCAACGACGATGCTGGTCAATCCTGCCTGAAGAAGTTTCCCTCGAATCCGCGTAATCATCAAATCCCGCCTTGAAAGTGAGAGCGATTGCTGTCAGACCGCCGCAGGCGATTTCAAGGCAGTCCGTCATGAACTTCGCTCACCCGGAGACCATGAAAATCCTTCCATCAACCATCTTTTCTCTCGCCAAGACGCTAAGACGCCGGGATTCACGGGGCTTGCTCCTTTGCGTCCTTGGCGGCTTTGCGAGAAAGAGTTCCCGTCCGAATGGTCACCGCGCAGCGCTTATTTTCACGGCAGACTCACCCAGCGGCGCCTGCAGAAACCAAGCAGCGCCTCCGCGACCTTCCGACGAAAACAGCCCTTGCCCTCATTAAGAAAAAGGCAACCGACGAATCGCCTGCGCCGCGCCGACACATCAAACGAATAGACGCTTCGTCGAGAAAAGTCAAACGTTTTTTGCCCGACGGCGTAAGGCGTTCGTTCGGGGAGGAGCGAACCGCTGAGAACACAGAGAATCAGGAAGGGGTTCACGAAAGAGCGCACCGAGTTTTGTAGTGGCACGGGCATATTGCTCATGCTCTTCCGTGGGCGAGACGCCGACCAGTGCATCTCAGCCGCGTGGTTGCGGGGTTCAGGGCAAGGGAGTAATATTGTTTGAAGGACGCGGGACCGTAAAGCCAAGTTGGCGACAGCATATTTCTGAGGAGGAGCAATCTCGCGATGGGCGCTTTGTCCTCAACCCTCGAAAGAACGAAAATCTGGATAAGGGCGGCGAGGCTGCCGTTTCTGACGGCGACGTTTGTGCCGGTGATTCTTGGGACGGCGGTGGCATGGTATCGGACGGGCTCATTCAATCTGATTTATTTCGTCCTGGCTCTGGCGACGGTGGCTTTAGCCCACCTCGGAACGAACCTGACCAACGATTATTACGACCACCTCAGCGGAAACGACGCGGCAAATCGGAATTTCTCTCCGTTCAGCGGGGGAAGTAGAGTCATACAGGATGGGCAGATTGCCGCGAAGCATATCCTGTATGCGGCGCTTCTGTGCTTTGGTGGGGCAACGATATTAGGGGCTTGTCTGTTCGCAGTGACGAGGCATCTGGCGGTGATTCTCTTCGGTCTGACCGGAATCGTGTGCGGGTTCTTTTACACGGCTTCACCAGTGCGCATCGGATACCGCACGCTGGGAGAGTTTGCGGTCGGGTTCGGATTCGGGCCGCTGACGGTGATAGGCTCATATTGGATTCAGACTTTCTCGTTCGATCTGGTTGTCGTAGCGGCTTCCGTGCCGGTGGGGATTCTTATCATGCTCGTTTTGCTAATCAACGAGTTCCCGGACTATGAAGCCGACAGGGCCGTGGGGAAGCGAACGCTCGTCGTCTCGCTGGGGAGAGAGAAGGCGATTGTCGTGTACCAGTCCCTTGTTGCGCTTACCTATGCTTTCGTGGTAGCGATGGTCGTTGTGAGAGTCTTTCCGATTTTCTGCCTGGCGGTGTTTCTGTCCACTCCCATCGCGTACAAGGCCATCGCCGTCTCAAGGCGACACTATGCCAATCCTCCCGACCTCCTCCCGGCGAATGCCGCAACCATCGCTCTGCATTTGTTAGTCGGCATCCTGCTGGCAGCGGGCTTTCTCGTGGACAAATTGCTTGGGAGAGCAGCCTGAGGTTTGTTGGCCAGGCATGGGGAACTCGGGTGACGCTTACAGCGGGGATAGAAACGCACGGGTGACCCACGAGGCTCGTTCACTTCCACTGGGCCGGCCGCGTGACTGTATGACCACCCTCCAAAATGAAAAAGCCCAAGCCCACCGGAGCTTGGGGCCCGTGAAACACCGGTCTCACAGGGATGACAGTATAATCATACCATGAAGTCCCAATTTGTCAATAGGGCTGCGTACTTTTTCCGGCAGGTTGCGCTTGGTGCGCCTTTATTGACATATTGTAGGGCTTATGGTATGATTTTGCCAAAGTGGTGACAAGGGTCGGGCTTGTGGCTGTCGAGCTCAACAATCGCCTGTAACTGCCACTGAGAATAGAACAGGGCAGGATTCTCCCGTTCTGGGAGGTTCTGCCCTTTTTGTGTTTTCGGGCGAAGGAATCGCATTGGAGTTTGTGCGAGAAAAGAGCACGGGGATGATTCGTAGGTGAAACGCGGATTCCCACTGAGTCGGCGGCAGCCAGCGGGACTGCGGACTGCTTGATGAAGAGCACTGACACAAAAACGGAGGTAGCGGAAGAATGGCACGAAGAAGAGCGAGGAAATGGTTCCATCCGAAAAGAGGTCTTTACGGCTGGGCTGCCGGTAAATCACAGTTGGCGAGGAGGCGAGCGCTGGCAAGGCGGGCGAAGGCGACGGGGTGGCTTTCGACGGGGCGGGCGCTTGTGGCTCTGGCGAACGTTACGCGAGACTCCACAGCGCGGCGGGTCGCGCGAGCGGATTCGCGGTACGCCTTTCAGCGCCATCAAGAGCAGAAACCCAGCAGGACAGGCCGGACAGTGCGTCTATGGGGCTGATCCCGCTGTTCATACGTAGGGTGCGTGTGCAGCGGAAGCGGTGGTGATTTTTTAGACAGGATGAACAGGATTATCCGGATACCCCGCCCACCGGCGGGGCTAGAGCCTTGGCCGGGCAGGCAACACACCAAATCCTGTTTATCCCGTCGAATCAAATCAATTATGCAAGCGAACTTATCGGAGGCAGCACTGCCGGGATGCGATGGCTCGGGAGGCTGTTCAAGCGGACAACGGGTCGGCCTGCTCGGCCACCGACTGGTAAGGGGGCGCAGACTCTGCAGCGGACGGGCGATGTGTCGGTGAAGCGGAAGGAGTTTCTTTCTCTGCGTTCTCTGCGCCCTCGGCGGTGAATTTCCGGCTACGGCGAATGAAAACAGAATACAAAGGTACGATGGGTGACGAAGGGAGAGAGGACTGGGAGAGGTGCAGAGGCGATTTTCTCTACTTTGCGGAGAAGTGGCTGTGGATTGTGAACAGGGAGCGAAAACTGGAAACGCTGAGCCTCAATCCCGTGCAGCGGTTGTACCACAGGGAGAAGACGCGGTTTGACATCGTCTTGAAAGCGAGAAAGGTCGGAATTTCGACATACAAGGGAGCGGAGTTCTTTCACGACACGATTTTCGTTCCGAACACGAACACAACGGTTGTTGCTCACGATCTGGACACGACGATAGAGTTGTTCGAACGGGTGAAACTCTTCTTCGAACGGCTGCCGGATTTCCTGAAGCCCAAGGTCAAGCGGAACAACCGGCGGGAGCTGGTTTTCACGGAGACGCCTTTCGGGAAGCAATTGAATTCGAGGTATGCCGTCGGAACGGCAGGGAATTACGAGTTTGGGAGAGGAAAGGACATAGACAACCTCCACCTGTCGGAATACGCGTTCTTTCCGAAACCGGAGAAGATAAAGATGGGGGCGATGCAGGCGCTGCGCGAGGGCGGAAAAATCTGCATCGAGTCCACGGCGAACGGGTTCAACGATTTCCGGGACGAATGGGAGAGAGCGAAACGCGGGGACAGCCGGTTCAAAGCGCACTTCTTCCCGTGGCATGCCGACGAGACCTATCGCCTGGAGACCCCGGAGGGAGAAGTACTGGAGCTTTCGGAAGAGGAAAAGGTCCTTCAGGCGGCATATTCGCTTTCGCCAGAGCAAATCAGGTGGATGAAGGAGAGGAAAAGGGAACTGAGAGGAAAATTCCCGCAGGAGTTTCCGGCGAACGACACGGAAGCGTTTCTGGCGTCGGGGAGACCCGTTTTCGATACCGAGATACTGAAGCGGTTGCTGACCCGGCTCGAAGGGAACAAGCCGATGGAGGTGCGAGACTCGGGGCAACTGAGGATATGGAAAAAGCCACTTCCAGGCAGGGAGTACGTTGCCGGGGCGGACTGCGCGGAAGGGCTGCCCGAGGGAGATGCGGATTGCTGCATAGTTCTCGACAAGGAGTCGTGGGAGGAGGTGGCGGAGTTGTACGGGCGATGGCCGCCTCACGTGTTTGGGAGGAAATGCGCGGACCTGTGCCACGAATACAACGATGCGCTTCTGGCGGTCGAGCGAAACAACCACGGGCACAGCGTCCTGAACACGCTGAGGAATCAGTTGCACTATCCCTGCATCTACCACTACCGGAGCTACGACGGCGCGACAAGCCGTGTGTTTCCGGGGTGGGACACGAACAGCCGCTCGAAGCCTGTCATGATAGACGGCCTTGATGAGGCTATCCGCGAGGGTCTCATGGTCGTCCACGACGAGAACTTCGTGAGGGAATGCCTGACCTACGTTTACGATGACAAAGGAGGGACCGGGGCGCAAGCTGGCTGCCGGGATGATAGGGTTATAGCGCGGGCGATCGGGCTTCAGGTGGCAAAGACGGCAGGGCACGCGTGCAAGATGGACTATCTGCGGGGCGGCTGACCGCAGAGGGTTTCCCCGCCGTGAGAACGTACGCTGTTTGTCAGCGCTGCCCCCTTTGCGGATGCGTACGGTGCCCCCCTCTCTGTGCTCTCAGCGTTCTCTGGGGTTATCAACGGCTCTCGAGCCGTCACGGATTCTCCAGAGTGCGGTAAAAGCGACGAGGGACCAGGGAAGGAGGAAGGCCGCTGAGGGAGCCGTCGTCAACCCAGGAGGTCGTTTGGTTTCCGGAGGAGGGAAAGTTGGCGATGGCGAGATGCCAGGTGAGAAGGTCGTCGGTGTAGAGGATGGAATAGGCTTTGTCGGCGAGGGAGCTCCAGGTGAATGTGGCCTCATTGGGGCTTGGTCCCAGTTTCAGCTCGGGGATGAAATACTCGTACGCTCCCAAGTCAACGGTGAAGGAATGCCCGCTGTAGAGCACCCGGTGATTTCCGCTCAGGTCAACCGCGGTCCACATCCAGTCCTCGTTCCTGCCCGCATCAATGCACGGCGAACCCGGCAGAAGGCGGAAATCGTTATCTTCGTATGTCCACAGCTTGTTGTCCGGGCCGTCGGGATCAACGAATTGCGGGTCTTCTGCAATGTTCCCCTCCCCTGCCCCCGTCCAGTCCTGGATGCACGAATAGGTTGGCTGATCCGACAGATAAAGCTGAGGCCCGTAGAGCGCCGAGAAGGCCTTGTTGCCCCAAATGATGCAGTTGCGAATCTCCGCCTGGCACCCATGGAGGCCGCCCCCTTCTTGGGCCTGGTTGAAGCAAATCGTGTTGTTCTCAAGGATGGCGTCGCAGTCATACAGTCCGCCGCCGTAGTAGTCGGCCCTGTTACCGAAAACGATATTGTTGCGGATCCTGCCTGCGCACCAAGCCAGCCCGCCTCCCTGGGCCCGCTCCTTCGTGTTGATCCTGCAGCCCCCCGATGCTTGGTTGCCGCAGATGATGTTCCCCTCGATGATACCGCCGCACAACCATAGTCCCCCGCCGATAGGGGCTCTGTTACCAACGATCGCGTTGTTGCGAATTATCCCGTCCGAGTTGGACAGTCCGCCGCCGGCGCAGTCCGCACGGTTGTCAGTTATGACGTTGTTCTCTATGGTCCCGATGCACTCAGACACCCCACCTCCCGAGTAGGAGAAGGAGACTACGTTCCCCTGGATAATCGCGTTGCATTGATATAGCCCGGCCCCGGAGTTGCGGGAGATGGTGTTGTTCCGGATTATCCCGTTGCAGTAAGCAACACCAGCCCAAGTGTTATCCTTGATGATGTTGTTCTGGATTATGCCGTCACAAAAGGCGACACCTAAGCTGGTGTTGTCTCTGATGACGTTATTCTCGATCGTCGCGCGGGCGACCCCACCCCAGTGACGCCCGGAGATCGCGCCATCTGACCCGCTCGCATTCTGAATGGTGAAGCCCGAGAGGACGCAGCTTTCTCCCTCCGTCCCGGAGAAGGCCACCGCGCCGTATCCGCCGGCGTCGATAACTGTGCTCGCGACGACCCCCGGGTCCAGCGGATCTGTGCTCCGGACCGCGATGTTCTTTCCTTTGAACCAGATGGGCATGTAGGTCCCCTGGGCGACGATGACCGCATCGCCTTCCGAGGCCGCGTCTATGCCTTCCTGTATCTTCTTGAAAGCCGTCCCCCAGGTTTTCCCGTCGCCGGATTCGGGGACGGAGCCATCAACATACCATTCAGCGCAGCGCAACAGCCGCGGCGTGCCAGCAAGGAGGACACTGAGCATGGCGAGACCAACTTTGGTGAAGGACATGGTTATCACTCCTTTCTCGGTATCTCGCGTTGTCCGGGCCAGGGCTGTGCGATCACGCGAGAAGAGACAGTCCCCTCGCTCACCTCCTGATTAGAACCGCTCGCCGTAAGTCTCCCCCCCCCACTCAGTTGCAGAACGAGAAGTGCGCTCGCGGTTAGAAACACTGATCGCCGCCTTCCTGACTTTTCCCCTTTTCATTTGTGCACCCCCTTTACTTCGGGAGTTAGTACAAGACCACCTCAGCATACCTTAACATTTATATTGATGCGCTCGCCTCAGCCCAAAGTCAAGGAGTTTTTTTCGCAATACGAATCTCCCCCACGACCCGCGTCCCTCGCGAGTGCCCAAACATCCCCGGTTTTGACCCCAAAAAAGCGAGTTGCGCGATGGCTGCGGAGACGGCAGTTGACTGCCAGGCAATCATCTGCGATAATAGGAGTGTTAATCGGCAACCTTCGGGCAAGGAGAAAATGGCAGCGAGAATTGAAGAGTTTACACCCGTTTCGATTCAGGCGGGGATATTCATCCGCGGACTGGACCTTTCCGACGCCCTCGGAGTGGCGCAGGCAATCCGGCGTGCGGCGGGAGGGGCTTTTGACGGGCAGCCCGGGGTTTTTCCCGTGCCGCCGAATGCCCCGCCAAACGTGCCGAGGATTGTGTTGACGGACAGGGCCAAGAAGTATCAGTGCAAAGTCTCTGTCGAGAGGGTGGACCTGGCGTTCGATGGGAGCAAAGGGAAGCCGGAGGCCATCGGGGTCATCTGGGATGAGTTCTCCGGGATGATAAGGCAGCTTGCGGAGTACCTGAAGAAAAAGAATCCGACGAGGGTGTGGCGGCTGGGGCTGGTGGTGCATCTGTTCAAAGTTCTTGAAGGAAGCGCGAATCTCCACATTCGGGAGAAGTACTTGAAGGACGACCGTTTTCAGGACCCCCACGAGCTTCATTTACATGTCCTCAACAAGGAGCAGATGGGGCGGTTCAACATCAACCGGTGGTTGAGGTTGAGACCGATGAGGAAAACGGATGACCCGCAGGACGACCGGGGCCTCGCAGTGGAGGTTGACATCAATACGCTTGCCGAGGAGAACAGCGATTTCGCGGAGGAGGAGATAACGGACTTCTTTGAAAGAGGATACCAGCACATTGCCACTCAGGATATGTTGCTGGTGGATATTGAATAGCCCGGGCGAGCTGAATGCGCGGGGTGAACGGGGGCACTATTCGAGTCCGGGGAGAGTAGTTTGTTCTCCCACTTCGCAATTGGCCCTGGGGGCTTTGTTGAAGGTTACGTTGACTTCTCTCGAGGGCGGGTAGTCTATTCCCTTTCCGGAAAGCATCTCAGCAATAGTGAGGATTTGGACGCGCGGATACCGTTTTCCCCAACCGGGCGATTCGTAAAAGCCCGCGGAGGAGGCTTCGGTTCGCATTGCCGGGGTTGGCTCCTCGAGCGTGATGAGGACGCCGATGTCTGCTTCCTCCCGCTCCACAACGCCGCGCAGGTCGCGGACGTGCGCGACCGTCACGTGCCCGGCCTTGACCTGGAGCACAATCTGCTTGGTCTTTCCCCCTTTCGCTTCGTCGTGGAAATAGAGCCTGCCGTCAATGCCCCTGTCTGCCCCTTTCTTCTGCTCCGCCGGTCTGGCGCCGACTAAACCGAGGGCCCACCACTGGAATTGGTAGGGGTCCTGTTTCGCCAGAACCTCCGCATCCGGAACGGAGACAGGCTCGCCCACAACCTCGTAGGCAACTCGCGTCCCGAAGGCGTCCCGAAGGCGGTGCTTGATGAGGGCAACTGCCAGGTGGGTGATATCAATTCCTATCCAGCGCCGTTTGAGGCGCTGAGCGACCGCGATGGTGGTTCCACAACCGCAGAACGGGTCCAGGACCAAGTCCCCCTCGTTGCTGCTCGCCTTGATGATGCGTTCGAGAAGCGCCTCCGGCTTCTGCGTCGGGTAACCGAGCCGTTCCCTGGCGACGGGATTGATCGCGTTGATGTCTGTCCATATGTCTGCCACCTGGCGGCCCCTCAACTCATTGAGAAACTGCTTGTATCTCCACCGAGCGCCGGCCGTCTTGGGCGCGACGAGTCGGTTATCCGCCTTGAGCCTCTCGAAGGTCTCCGCGGAATAGGTCTTCAGCAGGACGCTCTGATAGGGGCCGCGGGGATCATTGTCGGGGTTCCGGAACCTCCGAAAGTACCGCTCCTCGTAAGCGAGAAAGCACGGCGAGTAATAATACGCATCCGTTTTCGAGTAAAAAAAGATGGCATCGTGGCATCTTGGGAACTGTTTGGCCCTTGCCTTGCTGCTGCCGGCAAAGGGCGTGCGCTTCCACACGATGTCATTCCGGAAGCTCGCAGGGCCGAAGACAGCGTCCAAGAGGAGCCTCAGGTGAGCGCTCGCCGTGGAATCGCAGTGAAGGTAAATTGAACCGCTACTTTTCAGGACTCGGCGCAGCTCAAGAAGGCGCGGCGCCATCATGGAGAGGTAGGCAAGCATGTCGTTTTGACCGAGGAGCGTCCTGAAAGCCTGCATCGCCCTGGAAACGTTATCCGGCCCTTTCTCGACTACCTCCTGGTAGGCTTCGGCTGCTTCGCGGTCCCAGCGCCAGGTGTCCTCGAAGGCTTTTATCTGCGCTTTCGACCGTGAGCCGTTCTGCTCCCGAAACAGGACGTTGTAATCCTGGTTGCTCTTGAACGGCGGGTCGAGGTAAATGAGGTCCACCGATTCGTCGCTCACGTAGCGCCGAAGAATGTCGAGGTTATCGCCGTAGTAGAGTTTGTTTTCAGCCATTCCTGCCACTCCCCCGATGTAAAGTCGCCCGTCAACTAATGCCTCGCTTACGTGGGTCAGAACTCGCAGAGAGGAAGCCAGGATTTTGACAGGATAACAGGATAGACCGGATAATCCTGAAAATCCTGTTAATCCTGTCTCACATTCCTCTGCGCCCTCTGCGTGCTCTGCGATGAGTCGCTCCCAAGACTGAGGCCGTACCCCGTCAGAGCCTTTCTGATTTCATGTTACAGCAAAAACGTCCGAGGACGGTACAAGAATTTTCGGGAGTGCCTATTGACAGATGGTTGACGTCGTGCTATAATACTGCCAAATAGTCGAGAACGCCGGTAGGCGCTGACAGGCCGCTGAAAAGAGAACAGGGCAGGCTGTCTGCAGTTTGCAGTATCCAGCATGCAGAAGACAGCCTGCCTCTTATTTTGGCCAATGAAAGAGAGGAAAAACCGCAGAGGTCGCAGAGGTCGCGGAGTGGCAAAGTGAGTGGAACGGGGCCCCGGACGAAAAGCTCTCTCTGCGCTCTCAGCGTGTTCTGCGGTGAAAAAAACGAAGGGAGAATACCAGTGGAGAGTTTTGTGGAGCGAACCTATGGGATGTACGAGGAGTTCTGTCAGTGGTGGAATTTCTACCTCGATAGCTACGAGGGAGGAGAGGACTATCTGAAGGCGAATTACCTCTTCCGGCACGTGAAAGAGGACGAGTCGGATTTCAGGGACAGGATTCAGCGGTCCTACTATTACAACTTCTGCCGGACGGTTGTGGACACGTACGTCGCCCACATTTTCCGAAAGGCGAATTCGATTTACCGTCGAGGGGATGACGAACGGGATTACGAGCGGTTTCTTTCGGACGTGGACGCGCGCGGGAACAGCATGAACACTTTCATGCAGGAGCAGGTGGCACCTGCGGCGCAGATTTTCGGGCAGGTGCTCGTCGTCGTGGACAAGCCGAGATTCAGCGGCGAGCTGAAGTCGAAAGCCGAAGAGAAAGAGAAGGGGATACGGCCGTACCTCGTCGCGGTTGACCCGCGGGAGGTTATGGATTTCCGTTTGGACTCGCAGGGAAATCTACTGTGGGTGAGGATAAGGGAGCTGAGAGAACCAGCGGCCGACCCGTTCTATAAAGCGAGCGACACCGACGGCGACGAGTACGCTTACAGGACGTGGACCAGGGAGAGATGGTTTCTGCACGACGGAGAAGGGAATTTGATGGAGAGTGACGAGCACAACCTGCGGCGGGTGCCGGCGGTGATAGTGTTCAACGTGGAGAGCTGGAAGTATCCGGGGTTCGGGGTTTCGGCTCTCTCGGACATCGCCCCCGTCAACCGGTCCATCTACAACTGGTGCTCTTTGAACGACGAGTTCCTGTACCGGCAGTGCTTCAATATCCTTGCGATGCCGGAGATGCCGGGGATCAAGAGGAGAAAAATCGGCCCCGGCAACGCCCTGACTTACCCGATAGACGCGGCTCGCCCGCCCCATTACATCTATCCGCCGGTTGAGCCGGGCGAGTATCTGCTGAAGAACATTGATGCGGCGATAACGCAAATCTACCGGCTGGCGGTCCTCGGCCCGACCTGGGGGATGGACAGGCCACAGAGCGCTTCGGGAATCTCAAAGGCTTACGACCTCTACCAGGTGAACCAGAACCTCGTCAAGAAGGCGAAGAACCTCGAGCAGGCCGAGACGGAAATCGGAGTCATCTGGGGATTGTGGGAGGGAAAGAAAGGCTTCAGGCCAACGGTCGAGTACCCGGTTGATTTCAAAATCAGCGACCTCGCAGAGGACCTGAAGAACGATTTCGCAGTGCTCCGAATGAACATCTCCGAGTCGTTCAACAAAGCTTTGAAGAAGAGAGCCGCTGCCCGCTACATCAAGCTCGACCCGAAGGAACAGGAGCAGGTCGTCACCGAAATCGAGGCTGGCTGAGAAGCAGCTTTCTCTGCGAACGATGGGGCGTCTCTCGAAGCGAAGCCGTGCGGCGTTGCGTTCGGGGCATGTACCGCGTGGAGGCGATCGCCGAGCCGCTGCGGCACGCCGGTGTGAATTTTGCTTCTTCGGCACGTAATCAAGGACGTCGTTAAGAGTCTCGGAAGGCCATGGTGTGCTGTGAGTTCGCTTGTTGCAGCACCCCTGGAGAAGAGGGTCGGCATCAACGCTGGTGCAGGAGCGTTTAGAGGAGATACAAGGCGTGAGACGGCAACCCAGCATCAAGCCAGCTTGTCATGACGAAAAATATTGACAAGGCTACGCCGAACTGCGATATCATCGCACCATTCTGGCATAAGGGGGCAGTACTATGACACAGATCGTCGGAGTGATATGCGAGAAGGGACAAAAGGTCATCACTGTTTCGGATAGAATGGTCAGCACTGCTGACATGACCTTGGCGTTTGAGCAGCCGCGAACGAAAGCAGTGAAATTGTCGGAAAAGGCGATTGTTCTGACTGCTGGCACCGTTCATGAGCCTGACCTCATAGTTCAAGCACGGCGGGAAGCAAGGGGAAAGGATACCATCCTGGAGACGGCGGAAGCTTTGAAGGATGTATTCCAACAGATCAGAGAAAAACACATAGTTGATGAGGTCTTGAGGCCATGGACAGGGATAAAGTCCTTCGCGGAATGGCATACCAAACAGAAAAGCCTGCATGACATGACTGTAATGAACGTCAGCGAGGCAATCTCACATTACGAATTAGGGTTGTCGCTGTTGCTCGCAGGAGTTGATTCGGAGGGCCACCTTATTAGAATCGGAGACCCAGGCACATATAGAAGTTTCGACTCCCTGTCGTACTGTTGTATAGGAATGGGAGAGAGGCACGCAGACACTGTTTTTGCATGGTATAGGTACTCGAAAGAATTCTGCCTCACCGAAGCTCTGTACATCGCTTTCGAGGCGAAGAAAAGGGCCGAGATGGCTGGGGGAGTCGGGCAGTCAACGGACATACTGATTATAGACGCAGGAGGCATCAAAGAGGTGTCGCAAGAAACTATAATTAAGTTGGAGGGCGTATACATTGACCGGACCGAAAAGGTCGGAAAAGCAGGATTTGACGAGCGCATCACGAATCTTCAGATACAAACAAGTGGATTGGAAACTGCGCCAGGTTGAAGCGTCCCTGCAAAGGATGCGCTTTAAGCTGCTGCGCGAAAAGTTGCAGAGGGCGGGACCTGTCGGCGGGCCGCGTAAGACCAGACCCACCTGTTCTTGACGCCGCCTGTGTCCCCGCAAGTCTCGACTTCGGACCATTGGCCCTTTTTCCTGTCTCCCTATCGGGCACTTCGACGTCGCGGCGATAATTCCCACCGATTGTGAGCGGACAAGAAGCGCTTGCTGGTCTGCGAACCAGAAATCCCAAAGGGAATCCCAAAGCCCTTGAGATTCTCCGAAGAAACAAGTTGCCAGGGGCACTTCGCGCTCCCAGGAACGACGATTCTCCCTTCCGAGGGGTAGGATAGCCATGAATGAAACTGTAACACACAGAAATCTGACGGGGGCGAGCCCAGAGATGTCCGCGCTGACGTAAGGGCTCAGTTACGGGCGGGTTGGGACGGGTTTTGTTGGAAGAGGAGGTCATAGGGGTCGAGGTTGGGGTTTTGGGCCAGGTGGTCGAGGTTTTTCCACGTGAAGGTTGAGACCTCCGGGCACGGTCTCGCGGGGAGCGGGCGGCTTGGGCTGTCATCTCAGCTCGATTAGGTAGAACTTGCGAGGGGAGGAAGTGTCCGGGTCGGTCCATGCCGTCGTCTCGCCGCCGGAGGGGATGGTTGCTTCCTCCAGCCATTCCGGCGCCAGCAGGTCAACGCAAGACCAGATAGTGTAGGCGTCGTTGGGCTGGCTGTTCCAGACGAGCTGCAGTTCCCCCGGCCCGTTACTGGCGATTTGAGTCACTGCCAGCGCCACCGAATTGTATTCGTACGCCCCCATGTCCACGGTCACGGATTTTCCCCCAAATGCGATCCTCAAATTCCTATCGAGGTCAAGCCCCGACGGATCAAGCGCCGAATTGTCTCCAGAATCAATGCACGGGGAATCAGGCAGAAGCCGATAGTTGTTGTCGTCGAAAGTCCTCGGGTCGTTGTCGGGGCCGTCCGGGTCAGTAAGCAAGACTGCTTTCGGAGAAATGTTCCCCTGGCCGCCCTGAGTCCAGGCGGAGATGCAGCAATAGGAAGGGATCGCGCACCAGTCGAGCTGCTCGCCGTTGTCCGCCCTGTTCCCCCAGATGATGCAGTTGCGAATCGTGCCATCGCAGTGAGCGAGGCCGCCTCCCCAGCCCTTCGAGGAGTTTGCGTAAATGGTGTTGTTCAGGATCGTCCCGCCGCACCGCTCTAAACCAGCTCCCGAGGACGGGTCTCCAACGACGGAGTTGCCGGAGATAAGATTGTTCCGGATGATGCCAGCGCAAAGAGTGAGCCCTCCGCCGTACCCGTAGGCGGAGTTGCCGAAAATGACGTTGTTCTCAATCGTGCCGCCGCACCAATAAAGGCCTCCCCCGTCCCCATCGCGGGCAACATTACCAGAAATCACATTATTGCGAACCCTGCCGTCGCAGCGGCTTAGTCCTCCGCCATTCTGATGGGCCCCGTTATCCGAGATGGCATTCTCCTCAATCGCGCCGTCGCAGCCGCTCAGACCACCGCCGTGCCAGGCATTATTGTGCGAAATCGCGTTATTGCGTATCGCGCCATCGCAGTCGCAAAGACCGCCGCCGCTGAGAGCTTCGATACCCCAGTTGTACGTAATGGTGTTGTTCTCAATCACACCGTCGCAGTATGCCAGTCCACCACCGTTTGTATTGGCCCCGTTATCGCGAATCACGTTGTTTCGTATCGCTGCGTGTGTGTGATTTGTCAACATCCCGCCCAGAATTCCCGCACCGGATATAGCCCTCCCATTTTGAATGGTGAAGCCCGCCAGGACGCACGCTTCGCTCTCTGTTCCAAGGAATGACACGACCGATCCCACTTCTCCCCCATCGAGGATCGTGGCGGCCACCGTGCCCCGGTCATCGGGGTCCAAGCTACGCAGGATGACGTCTGGCCCGCAAAACTGAAGGTTTTGGCGGTAGATTCCCTGTAACACCACGATCTCGTCGCCATCCACAGCCAGGCAGAGCCACTGCTGTGTCTTCGAGGCGCCTGTAGGGACGTGAACGATTCGCGGAGGAGTTGGAGCGAGCGGGTCGCTTCCGCGCAGTAGCTCAAGGCCATCACGAAGACCGTCGTCGTCAGTGTCTTCCTTGAGAAAGTCCGTTCCCTGTTTCGACTCATCCGTGTCCGAAAGGAGGTCCCCGTCTGAGTCCGCAAAAGCCCCGAACTCGTAACAGCCAATGTCTACGCGTTTCCCTGCGAGGCGGCAATTCCCGTTTAGGTCCCGTTGCGGCCACGCGAACCAGTAATAACCCAGTCCGGAGTCCACGCAGGGTGAGCCCGCGCGCAGGCGGTAATCTCCGTTCGCCGAGTCAACGAAAAGCGGGTCCCGGTTGATGTTGTCCGCGCCAGGTTCCGTCAACCCCTCTATGCACGAAAAGGTGATTCGTTTCGACTCAATCAACTCCTCGCGCGAATTTCCCCAGATGATGCAATTCCGAATTGTGCCCTTGCAGAACGCTACCCCGTCCCCGAGATTCCCCGCAATCGTATTATTCTGAATCGTGCCGGAGCATTCGCACAGCCCTCCCCCACCCCAGTCCCATGAATTCTCAGTGACCAAATTGTTTTGAATCAGGCCCCCACAGCCATACACACCACCACCAGTGTTCCGAGCAATTTTATTGTTCTGTATCGTCCCGGCGCAGTTAGCGAGGCCGGCCCCGGCATTTCCCGCGATAGTATTGTTCTGGATTAAGCCGCTGCAACCATTTAACCCGCCGCCGAAGGGCTGGGAGTTGCTATTTGCGGTATTGTTGGCAATACTATTGTTCTCAATTGTGCCGCCGCACTCGTACAGCCCGCCCCCATAATCAGCGGAATTCCCGGCGATGGCATTGTCCTTGATGAGCCCAGCGCAGTAACCAAGCCCGCCGCCCCTCTTGGCCGAGTTGCCTGCAATTGTGTTGTTGCGTATTGTCGCGCGAGTGTGCCTGTCCCACGAGCCGCCGCATATTCCGCCCCCGTTCTCGGCGCTGCCGTTCCGAATGGTAAAGCCGGACAGGACACAGGACTCCTTTTCCGTGCCGGAGAAGGTGACGACGGACCCGGCTTTATTACCGTCAATGATGGTGTTTGCCACGACACTGGGATCGAGAGGATCGCTGCTGGTGAGGATGATGTTTTTGCTGATGAAGTGGATGTTCTCGACGTAGGTTCCCTCGGCGACGATGACGGTGTCGGCCTCGGATGCGGCGTCAATCCCCTCCTGAATCTTCTTGAAGGCGGTTTCCCATGATTTCCCGTCGCCGGAGGCAGAAACCGAATCGTCCACGTACCATGTACCGCCAATTCCCAGTTGGCATACGGCGATGAAAAGCACGCCGGGGATTGTCCCCATAAGCGTTCTCATTTCTCCTCCCTGCTGACAACCCGTTTGCTGCTTTCCCTCACCCCGGCAGAGAAGCTCTACCGAGACCGAAAGCGCGTTCAATTTAGCGCGCGCATGGGGCCACGTCAACACAAAAGGGCGCGGCTGTATTTCCGCGGGAGGGGACTGAAGTAACGCCGCCCCGCCATGGCGGGGCTGTGCCAAGGGCGTCTCGCTGCCGGAAACTCGGCACGGCTGCTCTGGGATGCGCGCGTGTCTGCCTCGCTGCGTCGCCAAAGCATCGCCATGCGGTCACGGTCTCAGTTCGACTCGGTAGAACTTGCGCAGGGAAGTCGTGCCGGGATCAGTCCACAGGGTTGATTCGCCGCCGGAGGGGACGGTTGCTTCCTCAAGCCATTGGTGAGCCAGCAGGTCAGCGCACGACCACACAACGTAGTTATCCCCCGGTCGGCTGTTCCATGTGAGTTCCGCCTGGCCGCTGGGGGCCTCCACAGCCGCAATCTTGAATGGAAACGAGCCGAACTCGTACGCCCCCATGTCAACCGTCAAGGAAGCCCTCCCGCGCCAGATTCTCGGATTCCCGTCGAGGTCAACCGCGCCAATCATCCAGTCTGCGTTTTTGCCGGAGTCAATGCAGGGCGAATCACCCTGCAGGCGATAGTTGTTATCTTCCCAGGTGTCGGGGCTGTCATCTGGCCCGTCGGGGTCAACGAACCGGGGGTCTTCCGAAATGTTCCTCTTTTCGGAGTCTCCGGTCCACCCCTCGATGCAAGAATACGTTGCGATACTGGACTCATAAAGCTGGGGGCCACTCGGAGCTCTGTTGCCCCATATAATGCAGTTCCGGATCGTGCCGCTGCACCAGCCCAGCCCGCCGCCGTACCACTTCGCCGCGTTACCCGTTATCGTGTCGTTCTCGACCGTGCCGCTGCATTCATGCAGCCCGCCGCCGGACCATCCCGCCGAGTTGTCGCTTATCGTGCTGTTCTGGATCGTGCCGTTGCACCCGATAAGCCCGCCACCGTCCCTTCCCGCCGAGCTGCCAGTTATCGTGTTGTTCTGGATCGTCCCGTCGCAGTAGGCCAGCCCGCCGCCGGACCATCCCGCCGAGTTGCCGCTTATCGTGTTGTTCTGGATCGCGCCGTTGCACCCGATAAGCCCGCCACCGTCCCCTCCCGCCGAGTTTCCCGCTATCGTGTTGTTCTGGATCGTCCCGTCGCAGTAGGCCAGCCCGCCGCCGTACCCTTCCGCCGAGTTGCTCGTTATCGTGTTGTTCTGGATCGTGCCGTTGCAGTAGCTCAGCCCACCGCCGAACCATCCCGCCGAGTTGTCGCTTATCGTGTTGTTCTGGATCGTGCCGTTGCACCAACCCAGCCCGCCGCCGGAGTTGTCCGTTATCGTGTTGTTCTGGATCGTGCCGCCGCAATCAGACAGCCCGCCCCCGACTGCCGCGGAGTTGCCCGTTATCGTGTTGTTCTGGATCGTGGCGCGACTGTAATCAGGGTAGCTCAGGCCCCCGAGGATTCCGCCGCCGAGAACGGCGTTGCCGTTCTGGATGGCGAAGCCGGAGAGAATGCAGGCTTCAGTCTCGGTCCCGGAGAACGTGACGACGGAACCGGCCTGGTTGCCGTCAATGATGGTGTTCGAGACGACGGTCGCGTTGAGGGGGTCGGTGCTGGTGAGGACGATGTTTTTGCCGTTGAACTGGATGTTGTCGAGATAGGTCCCCTGGGCCACGATGACGGTGTCGCCGCTGGAGGCCGCGTAAATTCCGCGCTGAATGGTGGCAAAGGGAAGCTCGTTGGTCCCGGGATTGCTGTCGTCCCCCAATGGCGGAGGCGCCACGTGCCATTCGGACGCAGTTAAGCCCGAGCTGAGAGATACCAGAAGAAAGACTGACATGGCACGGGGAAATGCTCTGAGGTTCATTGTGCGGCCCCATTTCGGCAGTGATGTGGACGGTGTCATCTCCCCTCCCACTGACGTGAGACACCGCCCTCACGCCTATTCAGGACGTTGTTCCATTTACAGCCGGCGCCCATGGTAAGAAGGTAGAGACGTTATGTCAACCAGTATCTCCCCTATTTCTCGACAGCTCTGTAATACCGGATCCGAATGGTCGGGGAGAGGAATGGAGCGGTCGTGTCGGTCCAGGTGGTTGTGGTGTTGCCAGCGGAGGGGACATCCTCGGCGGCGACTTCCCAGGTGAGCATGTCGCTGGAAGTAAGCACTGAATAGGTTTTGCCCGCGAGGCTGCTCCAGGTCAAAACGCCATCGCCGTTGGAGTCGGCGGTAAGGGTGTTGACGTAGTATTCAGAGGCTCCGATGTCCGCTGTCAGCCCTTTTCCGCCGTACATGATTCTGTGCATGCCGAGGGAATCCATGGCGGGGAGGGTCGGGTCGTTGAATCCGGCGTCAACGCATGGGGAGGATGGGAGAAGGCGGAAGTTCATGTCTTCCGGGTCAAGGAAGGACGGTTCAAGGGAGATGTTTCCCTCGCCGCCTTCGGTCCAATCCTGAATGCAGGAGTACGTCGGGAGCGGAGCATCCGAGAGCTGCTCGTTTCCTTCGGGGGCAATGTTCGCCCAGATGATGCAGTTCTGGATGGTCCCCCCGCAGCCGGAGAAACCGCCTCCCTCAAAGCCGGAGGAGTTTCCGTAGATGGTGTTGTTGAGGAATGGTCCTTCGCACCCCTCGAAGGCGCCGCCTCCCACCCAGCCGGCAGAGTTGAAGGCGACGACATTGTTCAGGAATGGACCGACACATCCGCTAAAAGCCCCGCCGCCTCCGAACTGGCACCAATTGCCGTAGATGAGGTTATTCTGGAACGTGCCCTCGCATCCGGTGAGGGCGCCTCCGCCTCCGAACCGGGCGGAATTGCCGTAGATGGTGTTGTTCTGGATGGTCCCGCCGCAGTCGGAGAACGCGCCTCCGCCGAGGGCTGCGACGTTATTGCTGATAACGTTGCCGTGGATCATGCCGTCGTAACACTCGGACAGACCTCCTCCCATGGGGGCCATGTTGGCGTAGATGACGTTGTACCGGATAGTGCCGCAGCACTCGTTGAGTCCGCCCCCGTCGAAGTTTATCGCGGAATTGCCGCCGATGCCGTTCAATTCGATTAGCCCATGGCAGTAAGCAAGCCCGCCGCCCAATGAATCAGCCCAATTTGCGAAGATGATGTTATAGCGGATGGTGGCGTGGGTGCCGGTTCCACCGTCAACTCCGGCGCCGACGTATGCTTTTCCGTTGCGAATGGTGAATCCTTCGAGAGAGCAGGTCGCGTCCTCGGTGCCAGAGAAGGTCACAACGGAACCCGCTTCGTTCCCGTCAATGATGGTGTTGGCCATGACCTGCATATTGGTTGGCTCGGTGCTGGTGAGGACAATGTTCTTGCCGTTGAACTGGACGTTCTCGACGTAGGTTCCCTCGGCGACGACGACGGTGTCGCCATTGGCGGCGGCGTCAATGCCTTCTTGAATCTTCTTGAAGGCGGTCGCCCAGGATTTGCCGTCGCCAGAAGTCGAGACCGAATCGTCAACATACCATGTGGCCGCCAACCCTGGGAGATAGATTGAAAGAAAGAGCACAACGATTACTGTCGCCAGAGCGAATGTGTTTCTCATAAGCCGTTTCTTTTCTTGGTGTTGTTTCTACTTCATTTCAACTCTGTAGAACTTGATTTTCCCGGTGGCGCCCTGGTCAGCCCAAATGGTCTCGGTTCCCTGGGAGGGGACAGTTTCAACCGCGATCCAGGACCCGACGGCGAGGTCGGAGCATGACCAGATGGTGTAGGAATCGTCGGGGCGGCTGATCCAGGTCAAGCTGGGTGTGCCGCCAGAGTCCTTGCTGATTTTGGTGATTTTGAACGGGTAGTATTCGTACGCGCCCATGTCCACCGTCGCGGACGAGACTCCGAAGAGGATGCGAGGATTGCCGTCGAGGTCAACCGCGCCAATCATCCAGTCTGCGTTTTTCCCAGAGTCAATGCATGGGGAATCACCATGCAAGCGATAGTTGTTATCTTCCCAGGTGTCGGGGTTGTCATCGGGCCCGTCGGCGTCAACGAACCCCGCCGATGGCGGGGCGATGTTTCCTTCGCCGCCTTCGGTCCAGTCCTGGATGCAGGAATATGTCGGAGTGGCGGAATTATAAATCTGGGGGCCGTTGGGGGCGAAATTTCCCCAGACGATGGAATTGCCCATGGCGCCGTGGCAGTCTGACATTCCACCGCCGTAATCCTCGGCTGAGTTTCGCGTGATTGTGAGGCTGCGCAGCGTGGCGTCACACCAGTACAGCCCGCCGCCGCGGTGCTGCGCCGAGTTTGCGGTCACGAGGTCATTCTGGATT